>NZ_JBQFRE010000011.1:0-110661 GCF_056537245.1 Ruegeria sp. CG11 | reverse complement strand
CGCCCGAGCCTTCATGCGCGCAATCCCAGAAGGTGATGCCGGCTTTCCCAAAAATATCCGAGATCGGCATCATCGCCGAACCGATGATGCCGAAAGCATGTTCAATACCGTGAAGCTGCAGAACCTTAACAAAGGCCTCTTCCGTGGTCATTTTCATCTGAGTGTTCTCCGCGCATAGGTGGGTGGAACCGGGCTCAGCCCAGCCTTTGAATACGGTTTAGGCGCAAGGGACCGGGCGGCGTTAGGGCCAGAATATGCGGCGGAATAGGTCCAGAGGCGCGTCAGACGGCGCGAATAGCATCAGCGATCAGTTTCACACCCGGCGCGATGCGGTCCTGCCGGATCGATGAATAGCCGAGACGATAGAAATTCTGCGGCCGATCCGGCCCCGAAAAGAATGGCGCGCCGGGCTCGATGTGGACGCTCTGGTCCTGCAACGTGCGGGCCAGTCGGGTTGTGTCGACATGTTCGGGGGCCGACATCCACAAAGAAGACCCGCCCAGAATGCCGCGCCCGGCCACGGTCAGCCCGTGTTCCTCGACAGCTTTGTCCAGCGCTTCGCGCCGCTGTGCCAGAACCTTGGACATGCGCCTGATCTGCGCGTCGTAATGGCCCAGCGACAGGAAATAGGCCGCCGTGCGCTGAATATGACCCGGCGGATGACGCAGCACCAGCGACCGCAGCGCTCGTGCTTCGCGGATGAACGGCTCGGACCCGACCATGTAGCCAAGCCGCAACCCCGGAAACAGAGATTTCGAGAAGCTGCCCACATAGATCACCCGCCCATCCCGGTCCATCGACTTCAGCGCCGGGGAGGGTGCGCCCAGAAAGGCCATTTCAAATTCATAGTCGTCCTCGACCACCATCGCGTCCAGTTCCCGCGCGCGCTCCAGCAGTTTGGTTCGGCGATCCACCGGCATGGTCGAGGTTGTGGGGCTTTGGTGGCTGGGTGTGGTGAAGATGACGTCGGTCTCGTCGGGCAGCGCATCTGGTGGCAAGCCGTCGCGATCAACCGGCAGCGGGGTGATGTCGCAATCCCAATGCTCCAACAGGCTGCGCAGAGCGTAATAGCAGGGGTCCTCGATCACCGCCGTCCGGTTGTGGGTCAGCAAGATGCGCGAGGCCAGCCACAGCGCGTTCTGCGCACCCATGGTGATCAGAATCTCTTCGGGCCGCGCGGCGATACCGCGGCGGGGCAGGGTGTGGCGGGCGATGAACTCGACCAGCAACGGATCGTCCTGATCGACGTAGTCGGCGGTCAGGGAATCGAAATCCTTGTGGCCTAACGCCCGCACGGCGCACAGGCGCCAGTTGGCGTGGTCGAACAGGGTTCGGTCGGCCTGCCCATAGATGAACGGATAGCGATAGTCGCGCCAGTCGGCCGGTTTCGACAACACATCACGCCCCGAAAATCGCCGAGCCAGTGCCGCGTCCCAATCCACGATCTCGGTGCCGCGCTGAACGGGCGTGTATTTCGGCGGCACCGGCGCGTTTTGCGAGACATAATAACCTGACCGACCTTTGGCGGTGAGGTAGTCATTGGCCAGCAGCTCGGTATAGGCCAGCGTCACCGTGATCCGGCTGACGCCCAGATGCGCGGCCAGTTTGCGGGACGAGGGCAGCTTTTCCCCGACATGGAACCTGCCGGATAGAATGCCTTCGGCAATCATCTGCTGGATTTGCGCCTGCAGCGTACCTTGCCCGTTCAGCTCAAGAAAGAATGTGTCGACCGATATTACCATAGGGTCTTATAGATTGGACTTATGGGGTGAGCAATCTGGACTTAAGCATTTCTCGAGATTTCGTGATGCGGGTGGTTGACTGGAGATCGTCATTAAACTAAATAACCAGAAATCTAGTTTAATGGAGTAAGCGAGATGTGGGAAACCGCTGCAGCAGGATTTTCGGCCATGGGGTCCGAGGCCCGGCTGAAGGTTCTGAAGACTTTGGTTCGGGCCGGGCAGGCCGGTCTGACGGTTGGCGAAATACAGGAGCGGACCGGGATCGCGCCATCGACCCTGGCACATCACCTGCGGTTTCTGGCCGCCGGCGGTGTGGTCGAGCAAGAGAAAGTCGGGCGCAGCACGATCAACCGCGCCTGCTATGACGAATTGAGAAATCTGGCGCAGTTCATCCTTGCTGAATGTTGCGCCGACGAAGTGGGAAAGGCTGCGAACGATGGCTGATCTGACACAAAACCCCAAGGTCCCGGCCAAGGCCGCCCTTGATCTGATCAAGACCCCATGGGCGTTGGTCGTGGCGATCCTGGCGGCTGTCGCCGTTCTGGACCCCGGCAACTGGGTTGAGGTCGTCACCTTTGCCGGCAAGGCGCTGGCCCATACCGGTCAATATATCCTGTTCGCTGTTCTGCTGCTGTCTTATCTCAAGGCGACCGGGGCCGAGGTGATGGTCGCGCGGGCGTTTGAAGGCCGCGAGACGCGGATGATCTTCCTTGCCGCGGTGTTCGGTGGGTTGGCTCCGTTCTGTTCCTGTGAAGTCATTCCGTTCATCGCCGGTTTGCTGGCACTGGGCGCGCCTCTGTCGGCAGTAATGGCCTTCTGGCTCAGCTCGCCGCTGATTGATCCGCCGACTTTGCTGATTACGGCAGGTGCATTGGGGTGGCCGTTTGCCATCGGTAAAGCCGTCGCAGCCGTCGCGTTGGGTCTGTTCGGAGGGTTCGTCGTGCGTGGCCTGATGCGTTCGGGGGCATTCGCGCAGCCTCTGCGTGAATACAAACCGGCCGGGTGCTGCGGGTGTGGTCCGAAACAGGATGACAAACCGGTCTGGCGGTTCTGGCAAGAACCCGAGCGCCGTCAGCGGTTTCGCTCTGAGTTCGTTCACAACGGGTTGTTCCTGCTGAAATGGCTGGCACTGGCCTATGTGCTCGAGGCGCTGCTGGTCAGCTATGTACCTGCGGACCTGATCGCCCGCGTGGTTGGCGGTGAAGGCATCGTGCCCATCGTGATCGCTGCGCTTGTTGGGATGCCTGCCTATCTGAACTCCTACGTTGCACCGCCTTTGTTGGCGGGGCTGACGGAACAGGGGATGAGCGCGGGGGCGGCGATGTCGTTCATGGTCGCAGGTGCGGTCAGCTCGATCCCGGCGATGGCGGCAGTCTGGTCGCTGGTCAAGCCACGTGTCTTTGCAACCTATCTGGGGCTGGGGATCACAGGCGCGATCATCGCGGGGATCATCTTTCAGATGATCTGAAGGAAAAACCGCCCGGTGTTGCCACCGGGCGGTTTTGCTTATTGGTTGGCCTCGCACAGGCTCGGCAGTTTGAACCTGTATCGGGGTTCGCCACTTTCCACGTAGACACGTTTTTCCACGCAGGCTGTTGTGCCGACAGTACGGGCAATATGCTCTTTGGGTTCGTTTATGGAGGTGGCCGAGCCATCGGGTAGCCGGACCGAGGCAACGACGCCGTATTTCAGATCCCCATTCACAGGGGTTGCCGTCAGAACTGAAACGGTCAGATACGAGTCATGTTCGTGCGTGCCATCGTCATTGAACACCAGCAGCGCAGTGGCGACCGTGATGATGCCGACGATACCCACCACAAGCAGGCCCCAGGTTTTCAGGAAAGCATAGATCGACACGGCGCGGTGCGGGCCGAAGAGATTGGACAGAATGGTCAGCATGGTTTGCCTGCAAAAAAGCCCCGGTCTGATTGAACCGGGGCTGTCTGTGCGTTACGGGCGCAGATCGTCTTCGTCTTCATCCTCGGCCCCGCCTTTGGGCAGGTTGAAGAAGCTGTCGGCGTCGATGATCGGCTCGTCGTCTTTCTCGGCTTCCGGTTCGTCGGACAGCGAGAAAGTCTCGAGCCCTTCGATGGCGGTCGGGATCTTCGGCGCGGCGTCCATTTCCAGCGATTGCTCGGTGGAAACCAGCTTGCGGCGTTCATCATCGCTCATGACACCACCTTCGGCGGCTTTCTTGGCGGCGGCTTTCTGAACAATCGCATCCAGTTCTGACTGTTTGCACAGACCCAGCGCGACCGGATCGATCGGCTGCATGTTGGCGATGTTCCAGTGGGTACGCTCGCGGATCGACTGGATGGTGGGTTTGGTGGTGCCAACCAGCTTGGCGATCTGACCATCGCTGAGCTCGGGGTGGAACTTGACCAGCCACAGGATCGAGTTCGGACGGTCCTGGCGTTTGGACAGCGGGGTATAGCGCGGGCCACGGCGTTTTTCTTCACCAGCGGCCGCGGCGTTGAACTTGAGCTTCAGCTTGTGCAGCGGGTTGTTCTGCGCCGAGTCGATCTCTTCCTGAGTCAGCTGGTTGTTGGCGATGGGATCGAACCCTTTGACGCCAGCGGCCACATCGCCATCGGCGATGCCTTGCACCTCAAGCTCGTGCATACCTACGAAATCCGCGATCTGCTTGAAGCTGATCGTGGTGTTGTCCACCAGCCATACGGCTGTTGCCTTGGCCATAAGCGGTTTTGCCATCAGCCCGTCTCCTATAAATACATCTGTCCCGTCGCCGGAATTCGGCGGCCCCTTGGTCTTGGGGCAGGTTTCCGTTGTCGGGGAACTTGGCCCGTATATAGTCGCGCCAAGGCAAGAAGGGAAGAGGCGAATGCGCCAGGGCATTTTAGGGCTGGTTTTGTGGGTGTTCAGCGCGATGGCGGCACTGGCCGATGGCGAAAAGGCGGGGGAGTTCGACTATTACGTCCTGTCGCTCAGCTGGTCACCGAACTGGTGCGCCCGTGAAGGCGATGCACGCGGGTCGGACCAATGCGATGCGCGGCATGACCACGGTTGGGTTCTGCACGGGCTTTGGCCGCAATACCATCAGGGCTGGCCTGCCTATTGCCGCACCCCCGAGGCACCACCGTCGCGCGCCATGACCCGCGACATGGCTGATATTCAGGGCTCACCGGGCCTCGCATGGCACCAGTGGAAGAAACACGGCACCTGTTCCGGCCTCAGCGCGCCTGACTATTTTGCACTGTCACGGCGGGCTTTTGAGGGCGTTCGGCGGCCGCCTGTGTTCCGCAAGTTGGACTCGACGGTCAAACTGCCCGCTTCGGTGGTGGAAGAGGCCTTTTTGAAAGCCAATCCGGCGCTGGAGCGGGACATGATCACCATCACCTGCAAACAAGGCTATATCGAAGAGGTCCGCCTCTGTTTGTCCCGCGATCTTGAACCGGTGCCCTGTGGCCGCGACGTGATCCGCGACTGTACGGCCAAGGATGCGCTGTTCGATCCGATTCGTTAAAGCTCTCGGTTCTGGCATTCGCGGGCGTATTCCAACGCCTTGGCGGTGCCATTGAGATCAATGGCCATCACCACTTCGCCCGCCGTGTTGTAAACGGTCATCGTCTTGTTCTGAGCAATGGCGTTGACGAAGTTCCGGTCGGTGAAGAAGACTGTCGCCCCCGGAACGCGGCCTTGATTGAAGCCGATGGCGGTGGCGTCAAAGCTTTTGCCGTCCAACTCGAAGCGGATCGGATAGCTTTCGCCTTGTTTAATGTCGCCCCACGCCTTGTTGTAGACGGCGAAATACCCGCGATTGTCCAGCGCGTCATAACCGATGCGCACCACCGAGAGGTCCTGATACACCGTCTGGATCAGGCACCCGTTGCCGAGCGCCGGGTCCATCATGATGTTCCAGCCCTCGACAAAGCCCTTGTCGATGAGTTCCTGAGACAGGGCAGCGGTTGCGGTGAAGGCGGCGAAGGTGAGGGCGAGGAGGCGGGTCATGGTCATTTCCTGAAAATAGTAATCTGTAATTCCGGTTGGCTTTCACCTAGCTTCCAGAGTTGGCAAAAAACAATTTCGCAGATTTTAACTTAGGTTCTAGCTGATAGCTGCAGTTTTTTACCTTCTTCTACCCACGTATACGCCATTGAAAAGATGGAGGCAGTAAGGGCAGTGTTGAAGATTCCTAGAAACCCAGCCACCGTATGGTAAGTGGCATTTGAAAATGTGATCCCTGTGAATGTTTCTGGAACAGTTGAGTCAAGGCCATTTTGAGTCATCGTAAAGGCAACGCCCACAAAAACCAAAGTAAAAACCGTGGGGCCAGTAATTAGCCTCCAAAGAATAAACCAGAAGCTTCGCCGCGCTCGCTTCAATGCAGGGCGAACACCCGTGGAAGCCTGGATCGCTGCAGCTGGTATCATTGTTCCGATTGCGGCGAGTAACAGGCCAAACAACGGAAGTGAAACGAGCATGGCAAACCCCAGTGCCGCGTCTCCAGGAAGCGCCTCAGCTGGCAGTTTGGCTTTGACGATGAAAAAGGCGATTCCCATCGCCAAAAGCAAGATAAAAATCGGAAGAGTAAATGCGACCCAGAAGCTCCAATTCGGAGAAGGAGTTTGGCTCGATGTTTTAAACACCGAAGTAGTGGCTCCGGTGAGCAGTGTGTAATGAAATGCGAACGCTAAGTAGCCATATACCATTAGTGTTGGCACAAGAGATCGACCGACACTTCCTTGCCCCCAAATATCCAACAAAAACAAGATTACTGACGCAAACAATACTGGCAGCCAGTACATACGAAAGACGTGGAATGCTAGTTTGTACAAAGATAGTGCCTTAGTTCTTGGTGGTATTAAATCAGGGCGGGGCTAATTGAAAAAAAATAAATTAGTAAAGGCTTACAACTCCTTACGCGCCTGCAACGCCGCCGTAATCGTCCCGTCATCCAGATAATCCAGCTCACCGCCGATCGGCACGCCCTGCGCAAGTGAGGTCAGGCGGACTTGCCCCTCCAGTTGATCGGCGATGTAATGGGCAGTGGTCTGGCCATCGACGGTGGCGTTCAGGGCAAGGATGACTTCGGTGATCCCCTCGGCCATCACTCGGTCTTTCAGACGGGGAATGCGCAGTTCGTCCGGGCCGACGCCGTCCAGTGCGGACAACGTGCCGCCCAGAACGTGATAGCGGCCTTTGAAAACCCCGGCGCGCTCCATCGCCCAGAGGTCGGCGACGTCCTCGACCACGCACAGCTCTCCGGTCGCGCGGGCCTCGCTGTCGCAGATGTCGCAGATATCGGTGGTGCCGACGTTGCCGCAGTTCAGGCATTCGCGGGCGGTTACGGCCACCTGCTGCATGGCGTCCGATAGCGGCGTCAGCAGCAGGGCGCGTTTGCGGATCAGGTGCAGTACCGCGCGGCGGGCCGAGCGGGGGCCGAGGCCCGGCAGCTTGGCCATCAGGTCAATCAGGTTGTCGATATCGCTGTTCGAACTCACCGCGGATGCTCCTGCAAAAGGGCCGGGCTGGGGTGCCCGGCCGGTATTCCGTCAGGAGTGTGTATCAGAACGGCAGTTTGATGTCTGCGGGCAGACCCATGCTTTCGGTCAGTTTTGCCATCTCGGCCTGCGAGCGTTCGGTCGCTTTGGTCTGCGCGTCCTTGATGGCGGCCAGGATCAGGTCCTCGACCACTTCCTTGTCATCGCCATTAAAGATCGACGGGTCGATGTCCAGACCTTTGAGTTCCCCTTTGGCGGTGGCGGTTGCCTTGACCAGACCTGCGCCGGATTCGCCCACAACCATCAGGTTGTTCAGCGCTTCCTGCATTTCGGTCATCTTGGTCTGCAAATCCTGCGCGGATTTCATCATCTTGGCCATATCACCCAGACCGCCGAGTCCTTTGAGCATTGTATTTCTCCTGTGTATCGGTTTGCCGCCTAAATACGGATGCCATCGGCGCGGCACAAGGGGCGAGCGTGCTCCCGCCCGTCGTCAAGGTCTTTGGCAAGACCTTTCCTCCGGTTGGGCCCGGCAGCGCGGGAGAATTCCGGGGATGGTCTACGTTAGTCTTCCTCGAAGGGGTCCCATTCGTCTTCGACCTCGGGCAAGGCTTCGGTTTCGACCTTGGCGGCGCGTTCTTCCGGTGTCTCGATCCGTTTGATGCGCGCTTTGGGAAACTGCATCAGGACGGCCTGAACCAAAGGGTGCTGCTCGGCCTGTGCTTTCAATGCCAGATCGGCTGCGTCGCGAACCTCGGCGATGGTTGCAGCATCCCCGTCGGCAACGATTGACACCGCCCAGCGGTTTCCGGTCCACCGCTGTAATGCCGAGCCGATCCGGGCGGCCAGATCGGTAGGGGCGTTGTCTGTAGGTGTGAACTCGATCCGGCCGGGTTGGTAGGACACGAGGCGGACGCCGTTTTCGACCTCGACCAGTAATTTCACGTCGCGGTTCGTCCGGATCAGTTCGACGACATGGTCAAAGCTGGGATAGCGCGCAAGGGCTGACTGAGTGTCCTGCGCCAGCGCGGCGGTGGGTGCGCCAGCTGGCCCACGCGCAGTCGGGGTATACGTTGCGGGAGCAGGCTGAGCAGGCGCATGGGACGGTATGGCCATGCCGCCGCCGGGGCCGCCGTTAGGTGGGGGCGGCGGTGTATCTTGCAGCCGTTTGATCAGTTCCTCTGGGCTGGGCAGGTCGGCCACATGTGTCAGGCGGATCACCGCCATTTCGGCGGCCATCATGGCGTTTGGTGCGGCTGAGACCTCTTCCAGCGCTTTCAGCAGCATTTGCCACATCCGGGTCAGCACCCGCATTGGCAGGGCTTCGGCCATTTGCACACCACGGGCACGTTCATCCGGTGAAACTGTCGGGTCCTCGGCTGCATCCGGCGTGATTTTAACAACCGACACCCAGTGAGTGATTTCAGCCAGATCGCGCAGCACTGCCAGCGGGTCGGCGCCCTCGGCATATTGTGCGCTCAGTTCGGTCAGGGCGCCCGCCGCGTCGCCGCGCAGGATCATGTCCATCAGGTCCAGCACCCGCCCGCGATCGGCCAGGCCCAGCATTGCGCGCACTTGGTCGGCGCTGGTTTCCCCGGCCCCGTGCGAGATTGCCTGGTCCAGCAGAGAAGTTGCATCCCGCGCCGACCCCTCGGCCGCGCGGGTGATCAGCGCCAGCGCGTCATCCGCGATCTGGGCGTTCTCGGCCGCTGCGATCTTGCTGAGCAGGCCGATCATGTCCTCAGGTTCAATCCGGCGCAGGTCGAACCGCTGACAGCGGGACAACACCGTTACCGGGACTTTGCGAATCTCGGTTGTGGCGAAGATGAACTTCACATGTTCGGGCGGTTCCTCAAGCGTCTTGAGTAGCGCGTTGAACGCACTGGTCGAGAGCATGTGGACCTCGTCGATGATGTAGATCTTGTAGCGGGCAGAGGCAGCGCGATATCGGACGCTGTCGATGATCTCGCGAATATCGTTTACGCCGGTGCGGCTGGCGGCGTCCATCTCCATGACGTCGACGTGGCGGCCCTCCATGATGGCCACGCAATGTTCGCACTGGCCGCAGGGTTCGGTGGTCGGCTTGCCCTCGCCATCTGGACCGATGCAGTTCATGCCTTTGGCGATGATCCGCGCCGTAGTGGTTTTGCCGGTGCCGCGAATGCCGGTCATGATGAAGGCCTGCGCGATCCGGTCGGCCTCGAACGCATTTTTCAGCGTGCGCACCATGGCGTCCTGGCCAACGAGGTCAGCAAAGGTTTCCGGGCGGTATTTGCGGGCAAGAACCTGATAGGCGGGGCTGGGCGTGTCGTTCATGTCTGCTCTGTCGGATTCGGGTTCCGATCCAGCGTAGAGACCCCCGCCGCCCGCGTCCACATCCCGCTTGGCGAATTTCCGTTTGCGTCGCAGTTTATGTACCATAGACGCGTAGGTAGGAGGGCTATCGCTTGAGACTGTTTGCAATTCATCCCGTGCAGGTGGGGAACGGTACGGTTGCCCTCTCGCCGCTGCCGGGGCGTGCGGGCAATTACCTGCAAGATCTTGGCGTCGTTCGAGACTGGCAGCCCGATCTGGTGATTTCCATGACCACTGAAGGTGAGATGCTGCAGGAGGGTGCCGCCGGATTCGGCGACGATCTGCGCGCCGCGGCAATCGGCTGGGCGCATCTGCCGGTCATGGATTTTGGTGCGCCGCCGCCTGAGGTGCAGGCCGCATGGCCCGAGGTCAGCGCGGTGGCGGCACAGGTTCTGGCCCGCGGAGGGCGGGTGTTGGTACATTGCCGGGGCGGTTGCGGGCGGTCCGGGATGATTGCCCTGCGCCTTATGGTCGAACACGGCGAACGCCCCGAGGCAGCGCTGAAACGCCTGCGCGCCGTGCGGCCCTGCGCCGTTGAGACCGACGGCCAGTTGGAGTGGGCCGCACAGGCGTCCGGCACCCGGCCATACAACTAGTTCATAGCGCCGCGTGCCGTTCCGGCTGCGCAACGGGGCTTTGCGCAATCACCGAGGCTTCGAGCATCGCGCAGGGCGGTGTCGGCAGTAGCTTGGCCGGGCGGGTCGTGAATTCAAGGCCGAACATCATATCCGCATAATCGTCCAGCGTTTCGATCGCGGTATCGACATCGGTTCCGCAAAACACGCGAATCTGATCCGCCTGCGCGCGAAACCGTGCAAAACAGCCCTGCGCGCAATGGGTCAGTTCGCTGCTGCCCTCAACTTCGAAATCCGGGGTGGTCGCAGGTGCGGCGGCCTCCATCGCCTGCACGACTGCGCGGGCCATCTGTGCCAGAGCAGGGCAGGTTTTGCCGGTTTTCTGGCAAACGGTTGCGGTGAATTGATGTGTCTTCGTCTTCCAGATCATGGTGCGCCCTCCGCGCGCAGGACGGGGGCGTAGAACAGGTGTGACAGCGTGCTGACGACCTGCCCGGACACCCCGCCCGAGTTTCGGTTTTGCTTCGATGGCAGGTCTCCTGACTTGCGGGTCATCGCTTTGCCGACCTTCCCAGCCTTGCGGCCAGTGGTGTTTCGGCATTGCTCACCGCTTACAGTTGCGGGGGCAGTCGCGGCCTTGGTTCGTTCCGGCATAACCGGGCAGAACCGCACCGTGTTCCCTTTTCATCCCGCCCCGGGACCGGGGACGAGAACCATCACCGCATCGCTAGCTGGTGCGGGCGGCCCGAGTCAAGCGGGCAATTTGCGCGGCCAAGTGGACGTGTGGTCATGTTCGGGCGCTGTTGACTTGTGGCGAGAATCACGGCGGACTGGAGGAAGTGAACTGATCGGTTCAAAAACCCGGAGGCCGCCCCATGCTGGACGCTGCACAGACTGTATCGACCGAGGATTTCCGGTTTCCGTCAGGCGCTGGAACCCTGTCCGCACGCCTGTATCTGCCGACGGTGGCTCCTAGAGTGGTCGTGGTCATTCACGGCGCAACTGGCGTGCCGCGGGATTACTATCAGCATTTTGCCCGCTGGCTGGCTGAGGTACAGGGGATGGTCTGTCTGACCTATGACTACAGCGATTTTGGTCATTCTTTGCGCGGGCCGTTGCGGGCATCGCGGGTCAAGATGGCCGACTGGGCTTTGATCGACATGCCCGCCGCGCGGGCCGAGATGCGGCGCAGGTTTCCCGATGCGCAGCAGTGGAGCATCGGTCATTCCGTCGGCGGGATGCTTGGGCCAATACAACCTGACATCGATCAGATCGACCGTATGATCTGCGTCTGTTCCGGGCCCGTGACGGTGTCGGATCACCCCTGGCCCTATCGGGCGCTGGCTTTGCTGTTCTGGTACGGCCATGCGCCCTTGGCGGTAAAAGCCTTGGGGTATCTTCCGGGCAAGGCGCTGGGGTTCGGGGCAGATCTGCCTGCATCGGTCTATTGGCAGTGGCGACGGTGGTGTACTGCGCCGCGCAACTATCTGCCCGAGATCGGGGTCACTCTGCCTGAAGCGCGCTGGGCGCAGTCAGAGACGCCTGTGGATCTGTTCACCTTCGAGGATGACGATCTTGTGCCACCAGCGGCAGTCTGGCGGCTGGCTGATTTGTATGGGTCGCTCGCGCGGCGTCATCTGTTGTCACCCGGTGAATTCGGCCTGCCCGGCGTTGGCCATATCGGTGCCTTCGCGCGCCGCAACGCTGCCGTTTGGCCGCGACTGATTGCATGACACTGCCGCTTCCGGCGTTCTGTATTCGCTATGAGGAAGAAGTGAGAGGTTGGACATCGACCCAAGCGGGGCTCGTTGTGGCTGCTTCCTTCCGGACCTGACCAGGTTGGCGAGGCGCTCGCCCGCGCCAACCTCTCGACGCTCGATATAGGCAACAGGCGCGGAAAAGACAACCCGTCAGAGCGTCAAACGGATCAGCAAAAAGCCCTCATCGTCTTCTCCAACCAGCTCGGGGGCGTATTCCTCAAGCTCGGCAATGTGATCGCGGGCTTTCGGGCCGGTCCTGAGCAAGGTCGTCGCAGCGGGTATTGGCGCAAACCGAAAAGCTCGGGGCGCGTGTTCCAGCGGATCACGCGGCAGGGCACCCGAGAAGTAATCCTGCAGGATGTGTTGGACCGGTCGCGCGGGCATCGGGATCGGCTCGGCTTGTTCTACAAAGGGGAAATGGCCGCCCCCGTTGGCGCGGTAATTGTTAAGCGCGACGACAAAGCGCTGGTCGTTGGCTACAGGGCGCCCCTCGAATCGGATGTCGTGAATACGGCGATGCGCCGGGTCGATCAGATGACCGGAGGCAGCAAAGCGCGGCGGGTGCGAGAGATCGATTTTATAGCTCAACCCCAGCAGAACGTCGAAATTGTGCCCGGCTCGGCTGGGATCGACCAGATCGGATTCACAGCCCGGTTCGATCTGATTGAACACGCCCGCCGACATTTCCAGCCAGTCGCCAATCTGCGCGCCATTGACGACAACGGCCTGCAACTCGTTGGGAAAGACATACAGGTCGTTAATGTGGCGCAGGAAAACCTGCCCCGGCGGTACATCGGTATAAAACCGAGGTCCGGCGCGCCCGCCGAATTTAGAAGGTGTCACTGCGGACAGAACAGGCAGCTTTGCAAATGGTGTCCCCTGCAAATGCGGGCGCAGGGCCGCTGCCTGCGCCGCTGCGGCCAATGCAAGCCCCCTGTCCGGGGCGCAAAAGCTGAAATAGCTGTGCAAATGCCGGTCGGTTCGGCCCACCGGCTGCGCCGTGTGACGACGTGTTTCCTTATGTCCCTCGTCGAAAAGGCGCAGCAAATTCGGGTTTTCTGCAACCGGATGGCCCACGCCGTCAGTGCCGACCGGGCAAACTGAGCGCAATTCGGTACTGTGGTCCTGAATTGCCCACGTCCCGTCATCTGCCCTGTGCAGTGTCAGGTCAATCAGCCCCAGATTCGATCCTGCGGGGCCTGGCATGACCACCGGCTTCCCGTGCACCCGGCCTCGGGCGGCATCGACACGGTCCAGCCCCTCATGCGCTGGACCGGGGAGTGTCAGGTGGGAATGCCCGGCGATAACGGCATTAATGCCGTCAATGGCGGCCAGCGGGATAACAGCGTTTTCCATATCGGGTTCCGCAATGGGCGATCCCAACCCCGTATGCGCCAGCGTAATGATCAGATCACAGCCCTTCGCCTGCAAGTCCCGCACCTTGTTGCGGGCGCAGGTCAGAATATCGCCCATGACGACCCGGTCCTGTAGCCGGTGCGCCTCCCACTTTGCAGTCTGCGGGGGGAGAACCGAAATCACACCGATCTTCAGCGCAACCTGCTGGCCCTGGTACAGGGCCATGCGCGTCAGGATCGCATCACTTTGCCACGGGGGATCTGCGTCCTGACGGTGAGCGTTGCTGCACACCACCGGACAGGGGGCGTCAGTCAGAATACGGTCCAGAACACTCAGCCCAAAGCCGAAATCATGGTTGCCCAGCCCAATGGCGTCGTAGCCCAGATCTCCAAAGGCCTGCATCAGGATATGCGGTGTATTGGCCGGTTCCGCAGCCCAGTCCCCGATCGGAGTTCCCTGCAGCGAATCTCCGTTGTCGAACAGCAGAACCAGCGCGCCAGCCGTCACCGCTTCGGCCCGCGCGGCCCGGATCAGGCTGGCGGTCCGCGTGAACCCGATTGAGGGCTCTGGGGCGTCCGAGTAATAATCGAAGCCACTCAGGTTCATATGCAGATCGGAGGTTGCCAAAATCCGTATTTTTATTTCGGAACAGGGCGGATGAGCGGAACGTGTCAAGTTTCTACTTCTGGCAGTTGGTTGTTAAGCATATTCCCTAAAAAGTATAGTACATGCAATTTGCAAGGCGTGCCTGCGATCTTTTGACGACGTCTGGCTTCCGGGTGTTTGGAATTGCCATTGCAACGCTGCTGCTGCCGTGGCAGCCCTGTGCCGAAGATCCAAAGGAACACTCATGAAGCATGCGGAACTTGTGACGTTTGGCGGTTCAGGCCTGGAGCGTGCGGCGCATATCCGGGGGGATGCGGACCAGCTTGCGCGGATGCGCGCCCATCCGCAGGCGTCCTGCCTGCTGCTGTGGCGGGGAAAGCCACTGGTTGAGGGCGAGGCGCTGGATCGGCTGGGTCTGATCCCCGTGACGCACGAGTTGGTGCAGACCGGACCGGGCGGCAGAGTGGAGGAACCTGTGTTTCTGGGTCTCTCGGACGGGTCGCCGGTTTTTGCCCTCGATATCTCGAACTGGTCCCCCGAGGGGCTGGACATGTCCCAGTTGGGGGCGTTTGTCGATCGGACCGAACAGCAGCATCCGGACCTGCCCCGTGGCCATGTCTTTGCCGAGCTGCGCCGGATCATGACCCGCCTGTCGGCCCGCGATGCGGAGCTGGCCGCGGCGGCCAAGGCGGTGATTGGATGGCATGAAACTCATCGGTTCTGCGCCCGCTGCGGTGCCGCCAGCGAAATATCACAAGCCGGATGGCAGCGCAGTTGCCCGTCCTGCGGCGGGCAACACTTTCCGCGCACCGACCCGGTGGTCATCATGTTGATCACGCACGGGGATTCGGTGCTGATGGGGCGGTCTCCGGGGTGGCCCGAGGGGATGTATTCTCTGCTGGCCGGTTTCGTTGAGCCCGGCGAAACGCTCGAGGCCGCGGTCCGGCGCGAGGTGATGGAAGAGGCGGGTGTGCCTGTCGGGGCAGTCAGCTATCTGTCCAGCCAGCCCTGGCCGTTTCCGGCCTCATTGATGTTTGGCTGTGCAGGTGAGGCGCTGTCGCGCGAGATCACCATCGATCCGGTGGAAATCGAGGACGCGATGTGGGTCAGCAAGCCCGAGATGATGCAGGCCTTCGCCGGCGAGCATCCGCAGCTGCTGCCAGCCCGCAAGGGGGCCATTGCGCATTTCCTGCTGCAAAACTGGCTTGCGGATACGCTGGACTGACAGATACAGAGTCTACAGCCAAGAGAACCACGAAACCGTCATGCAATTTACAGCGCGCGAAGATATCGAAGCCCCGATCAATGCGGTGTTCGAAATGGTTGCTGATTTTGAGCGCTTCGAACGTATGGCAATGCGCCGCGGGATCGAAGTGCGGCGTCTGTCGGGCCATATGGGCGTGTTGCCTGGTACTCAGTGGGAAACCGAGTTCAAGCTGCGCGGCAAGCCCCGGCAAGTCGCGATTGAAATGGCAGAATGCGATCCGCCATCCCTTTTGCGGTTCGATGCGGTCAGCAAGGGCATGAACGGGGTGACGATCATTGAATTCCTGGCCCTGTCGCAGCGCCGCACCCGGCTAAGCGTCGACATGTCGCTTGCCGCCAGATCCTTACCCGCGCGGCTGTTGCTGCAATCGCTGCGGCTGGGTCAGGCGCGGTTCCGGCGGCAGTTTCAGTTTCGGCTCAGCGAATTCGCCCGAGAGATGGAAGAGCGCCATTTGCACGGCGGCTGAAAAGGGCAAGGAACAAAGGGCGGTGGTTCGGGATGAATAATCTGGTTTTTCGAAAGGCCGTTTTGGACGATGCCGAAGGCCTGTCGAAGTTGCTGGAAGAGCTGACAGCCGCCGGAAAACGATCTCGGCCAAGCAATGCTGACTTTGTCAGGGCGAACTACATTGCCGATCCATGTGGAATTCAGTGCACCGTGGCCGTGCTGGATGGACGCTTGCTTGGGCTTCAGTCGCTGAAAAGGGCGATTAAGGGAAATGCCTACGACGTGCCCGAAGGTTGGGGCATCATAGGAACGCATATTCGCCCCACAGCAGCGCGTTTGGGGATCGGGCGCGCCATCTTTCAGGAATCGCTGTCGGCGGCACGGGCGGCTGGAATCAAGTATATCGATGCGACCATCGGGGCCGAGAACGCTGAGGGACTAGGCTATTATCAAGCGATGGGATTTGTCGACTACCGGCAGTCTGCGGGCAGTGTTTCCAAGAAATACACCTTGTAACGACCCGGGTGATCAGCCGCGCGGGTGGGCTGCGGGATAAACGCCCAGCACTTCGACATTGGTTGTGAAGTGCTCCAGCTCATCCATGGCCAGTTGTACATTGTGGTCGTCAGGGTGACCGACGATATCGGCATAGAACTGCGTTGCAGTGAACGATCCATCGACCATGTAGCTTTCCAGCTTGGTCATGTTGATCCCGTTTGTGGCAAAGCCGCCCATCGCCTTGTACAGCGCCGCCGGAATGTTGCGCACTTGAAAGACGAAGCTGGTGATCATACCATAGGGTCCGCGCCGGGACAGGTCCGCCTGCCGGGACATGACAAGAAAGCGGGTGGTGTTGTTGTCCTGATCCTCGATATGGCGCGCCAGTACGTTCAACCCATAGATTTCGCCGGCCAGTTCGCTGGCCAGCGCTGCCGAGTGCAGATCGCCCTGCTCTGACACCTCACGCGCGGCGCGCGCGTTGTCGGGGCTGACCCGACCGCGGATGTTGTGTTCGTTCAGGAACCCGGCGCATTGCGGCAGCAGGACCAGATGCGAATGCGCCTCGGTGATATCGGCCAAAGTCGCCCCGGGCACGGCCAGCAGGTTGATATGCACGCGCACGAAAGCCTCGTCGATGATATGCAGCCCGCTGTGCGGCAGCAGCCGGTGAATATCGGCCACCCGGCCATAGGTCGTGTTTTCGACCGGTAGCATCGCCAGATCGGCCTCGCCCGAGCGAACCGATTCGATCACGTCCTCGAATGTGCGGCAGGGCAGGGCCTCCATATCGGGGCGCGCATTGCGGCAGGCCTCGTGGCTATAGGCACCGGGTTCCCCCTGAAATGCGATACGATTGGTCATTTGATCGATTCCGTGCAACAAGTTCTAGAATTGGGCGTTTAGTCGCGGTGTCTATACCTTGCCTCTTGCGAGGGGAAGCCTTAGACACCCCGCAGACAGCTGAAATGGACTCGCGATCAATGTTCGACACGATGACAGTTACCAAGGCCGCCGCAGGCCTGTTTGGCACCTTCTTGGTGCTGCTTCTGGCCAAATGGGGCGCTGAGGCACTGTACCATGCCGATGGGCATGGTGAGACGGCCTCTTACATTATCGAAACCGAAAGCTCTGGTGAAAGCGCAGACGGTGAAGAAGTGGTCTTCGAAGACATGCTGGCCGCCGCCGATCCGGACAAGGGCGCGCGCGTCTTCCGTAAATGCACCGCCTGTCACAAGCTGGAAGATGGCGCGAATGGTACCGGCCCGTATCTGTACGGCATTGTGGACCGTCCGGTCGCTTCGGCCAAAGGCTTCACAGGCTACTCGGCATCAATGCAGGCCCATGGCGGCAACTGGACACCCGAAGCGCTGGATGCCTTCCTGACCCGCCCCAGCGCCTATATCTCGGGCACTTCCATGAGCTTTGCCGGTTTGAAAAAGCCGCAGGAGCGCGCCGATCTGATTGCTTATCTGCAGACCATCGGCAACTGATCCCGTGATCAACCGCACTGAATTTCAAAGCCGCTGCCCCGTGCAGCGGCTTTATTTTTGCCTAACAACATCTTCACAAAGCGTTCACGCATTCTAAACTTGAACCTGACAGTGCTGGTCATTTAGCTGGCATGCAAAAGATTATAGGCAGAGGCCAAGCAGGGGATGAGCAATATGAGATCCGGCAAAACTACCGTACAGGCGCGCGCATTGGATTTCAGGGGCTGGGCATATACGTCAATGCTGGGGCTGTTTCTGGTCCTGCTGGCAGCGACGCAGCTGTTTGCCGAAGAAAAGATCATCAAAAGCCACGGTTTTTCGGAATTTGGCGATCTGAAATACCCCGAAGGCTTTGCTCATTTCGACTATGTGAACCCGAACGCGCCGCGGGGTGGAGAGCTGTCCTATGCCGCGCAGGGTACGTTCGACAGTTTCAACCCGTTCACGCGGCAGGGTCGCGCCGGAGCACGGTCGGCGGATCAGTACGAATCCCTGTTGTATCCGTCTTATGATGAGCCCGCGTCCTACTACGGCCTTCTTGCGGAAAGTCTGGAGTACCCGGAAAGTCAGGATTGGGTGATCTTCAACATGCGCCCCGAGGCGCGGTTTTCCGATGGCACGCCCGTGACCGCCGAAGATGTCGTCTTCTCCCATAACCTGCTGCTGGACCAGGGGTTGAAGTCCTACGCGGATGCGGTTCGCAAGCGCATTCCACGCGCCGAGGCATTGGATGAACACCGGGTCAAATTCTATTTCGCGCCGGATATCCCACGTCGGGCGTTGATTTCGCAGGTGGGCGGTACGCCGGTATTTTCCAAAGCTTGGTTCGAAGCGGACCCGGAAAACCGCCGCCTGGACAAATCCCGTCTGGTACCGGGCATTGGTTCGGCTCCGTATCTTCTGGACAGTTACGACATCAACCGGCGTATCGTTTACAAGCGCAACCCCGACTATTGGGGCGATGATGTGAACGTAAACATAGGCCGCAACAATTACGACAGCATCCGTATCGAGTATTTCAGTGACTCGATTGCCGCGATGGAGGGGTTCAAGGCCGGCACGTTCACACTGCGGCAGGAGAACAACTCGAAAAGCTGGGCGACCGCTTACGACTTTCCCGCGATCGCAAATGGCTCTGTGGTTCGGGCCGAACTTGAGGATGGTAACGTGCCGACGGCCTCGGGCTTTGTCATGAACCTCGACCGTCCGCAGTTTCAGGACCCCCGTGTGCGCGAGGCGGTTCAGCTTGCCTATAACTTCGAATGGACCAATGAAAGCCTGCAATACGGCCTGTTTCAGCAGCGCAGCTCGTTCTGGGAAGGCACGCATCTGGAAGCCACCGGCCTGCCCGAGGGGCGCGAGCTTGAGGTGTTGCAGGCCCTTGGTGACGCAGTGGACCCGGCGGTTCTGACCGAAGAACCGGTCACAGCGCATGAATCCCGCCCGGCGCGTCAGAATGACCGGCGCAACCTACGCGCGGCGATGAAACTGTTGGACGAAGCCGGTTGGCTGGTCGGCGACGACGGCATCCGCCGCAACGCGAATGGCGAGGTGCTGTCGATTGAATTCCTGTCGGATCAGCCGACCCTGGACCGGATCATCCAGCCTTTCGTTGACAACCTGCGCGCCATGGGCGTGGATGCGAAATACAACCGCGTCGACAACGCCCAGTTCACTCTGCGCCGCAGGGACCGGGATTTTGACATGATCGTTGGCGGATATCCCACGTCACTGCAGCCTTCGACCGGCCTGTATCAGCAATTCGGGACCGAGGCGGCCTCGTATTCCGTATTCAACCCATCGGGTGCGCATGGCCCAGATATTGAGCCACTGATCGACAACATCGTTGCCGCCACGGAAAGCGAGGAGCTTTTCGCCAATGTCCGCGCGCTGGACCGCGTGTTGCGCGCCAAGCGGATCATGGTTCCGACATGGTATCTGGGCAAATACTGGGTCGCGTATTGGGATATGTACGAATACCCGGAAAACCTGCCGCCCTATGACTTGGGCATTCAGGACCTGTGGTGGATCAATGCCGAGAAAGAAGCCGAGTTGAAGTCCTCGGGCGCGTTGAGGTAATCCGCCCCCATGGGAGCATATATTCTAAGACGCCTGTTGCTGGTCATCCCAACCCTGCTTGGGATCATGATCGTCAACTTTACACTGGTTCAGTTCGTCCCCGGCGGCCCGATTGAACAGATCATCGCCCAGATGGAAGGCGGTGGCGACGTGTTCGAAGGCATCGCCGGTGGCGGCAGCGATATCGAGCAACAGACCGGTGGCGCGAATGACCGCTATGTTGGTGCGCGTGGCCTGCCACCGGAATTCATTGAAGAGCTTGAGAAAGAGTTCGGGTTCGACAAACCGCCGCTTGAGCGGTTCCTCGACATGATGGGCAATTACCTGACGCTGGATTTCGGTGAGAGCTATTTCCGCTCGATCAGTGTGATTGATCTGGTGCTGGAAAAGATGCCGGTCTCAATTTCGCTGGGCCTGTGGTCGACATTGATTGCTTATCTGGTGTCGATTCCGCTGGGTATACGCAAGGCCGTCAAGGACGGGTCGCGCTTCGATACCTGGACCAGCGGTATGATTATCGTGGCCTATGCCATCCCCGGTTTCCTGTTCGCGATCCTGTTGCTGGTGTTGTTCGCAGGTGGCTCCTACTGGCAGATCTTCCCGCTGCGGGGGCTGACCTCGGACAATTGGGACAGTCTCAGCCTGTTTGGCAAGATCGCCGACTATTTCTGGCACATTACCCTGCCGGTGATTGCCCTGACGATTTCCGCCTTTGCGACGCTGACCCTGCTGACCAAGAACTCGTTTCTGGATGAGATCAAAAAGCAATACGTCATGACCGCCCGCGCCAAGGGCCTGAGTGAGGGTAAGGTGCTGTATGGGCATGTCTTCCGCAACGCCATGCTGATTGTGATTGCGGGCTTTCCGGCTGTGTTCATCGGGGTGTTCTTCAGCGGCTCGATCATCATCGAAACCATCTTCTCGCTGGACGGTCTGGGCCGTCTGGGGTTTGAGGCCGCCGTGGCGCGGGATTACCCGGTGATTTTCGGGACGCTGTTTATCTTCGGCCTGATGAGCCTTGTCGTCGGTATCATCAGCGACCTGATGTATGTGCTGGTCGACCCGCGCATCGATTTCGAAAAGCGGGAGGGGTAAATGGCACTGTCCCCACTCAACCAGCGCCGCTGGCGCAACTTCCGCCGCAATGGGCGGGCGTTCTGGTCGCTGATCATCTTCTCGGTGCTGTTCGGCCTTTCGTTGTTTGCCGAGTTCATCGCCAATGACAAACCAATTCTGGTGAAATACCGGGGTGAATTCTACACGCCGATTTTCAACTTCTACCCGGAAACCGAGTTCGGCGGCGATTTCCAGACCGAAGCGATCTATCGCGACCCCGAGGTGCAATGCCTGATCGACAGCGGCGGGATCGAAGACTGTTTCGACGACCCCGAAGGCATCATTGATGAGATCAAGGCCGGGACTTATCAGGCTGACGGGTTTGAACGCGGCTGGGCCATCTGGCCGCTGATCCCATATTCCTTCAACACCAGCGTGGATCGACCGGGGGCCGCACCTTTGCCGCCCAACGGGCAGAACCTGTTGGGCACGGATGACACCAAACGCGATGTGCTGGCGCGGGTTATCTACGGTTTCCGCCTGTCGATATTGTTCACGCTGATGGTCACCGGTGCCGCCAGTATCGTCGGTATCTTCGCTGGGGCCATTCAGGGCTTTTTCGGAGGCTGGCTGGACCTCGTGTTCCAGCGCATCATCGAAATCTGGTCCGCCACGCCGTCGCTTTACGTGATCATCATCATGTTCGCCATTCTGGGACGAAGTTTCTGGCTGCTTGTGGCGTTGATGATCCTGTTCAGCTGGACCGGATTGGTCGGCGTTGTACGGGCCGAGTTCCTGCGGGCGCGGAACCTTGAATATGTGCGGGCCGCGCGCGCGCTGGGCGTGGGCAACATGACCATCATGTTCCGCCACATGCTGCCCAACGCGATGGTGGCCACGCTGACTTTCATGCCGTTCATCGTTACAGGCACCATCGCGGGTCTGGCCTCATTGGATTTTCTGGGCTTCGGCCTGCCATCCTCGGCCCCGTCGCTGGGCGAACTGACCTTGCAGGCGAAACAAAACCTGCAGGCGCCGTGGCTGGCCTTCACCGCGTTTTTCACTTTTGCCATCATGCTGTCACTGCTGGTCTTCATCTTTGAGGGCGTGCGCGACGCGTTTGATCCCAGAAAGACCTTCTCATGAGCCTGTTGGATGTGAACAACCTCAAGGTCTCGTTCCAGCAGGACGGGCAGGTGAGCGCCGCGGTCAAGGGGGTGTCCTTCACCGTGGATCGGGGCGAAACCGTGGCTTTGGTGGGCGAGTCCGGTTCGGGCAAGTCCGTCACCGCCCTGTCCACCGTATCGTTGCTGGGCGACAGCGCCATTGTCGAGGGCTCGGTCAAATACGATGGCGATGAGATGATCGGCGCCTCGCAGGATAAGCTGATGGATGTGCGCGGCAACGACATCAGCTTTATCTTTCAGGAGCCGATGACCTCGCTGAACCCGCTGCACACGATCCAGAAGCAGATGGCCGAGTCGTTGGCTCTGCACCAGGGACTGAAGGGTGATGCGGCGCGGGAACGTATTGTCGAGTTGCTGACCAAGGTGGGCATCCGCGATCCGCGCGAGCGGCTGGACAGCTACCCGCACCAGCTGTCGGGCGGGCAGCGGCAGCGTGTGATGATCGCCATGGCGCTGGCCAACAAACCGGACATTCTGATCGCGGACGAACCGACGACTGCACTGGACGTGACCATTCAAGCGCAGATTCTCGAACTGCTGGCCGAGCTGCAGAAATCTGAAAACATGGGGATGCTGTTCATCACCCACGATCTTGGGATCGTGCGGCGCATCGCTGACCGGGTTTGCGTGATGAAGGATGGTGAGATCGTCGAAACCGGCGTGACCTCCGAGATTTTCGACAACCCGCAGCACCCCTATACGCGCAAACTGCTGGGGGCCGAGCCCTCGGGCCATCCGGACCCGGTCGCGCCCGACGCCGAAGAGGTCGCCCGGACGAACAACCTGAAGGTCTGGTTCCCGATCCAGCGCGGATTTCTGAAGCGGACCGTGGGTTATGTGAAGGCCGTCAACGACGCCACGTTGAACGTCCGTGCGGGTGAAACCTTGGGGATTGTCGGCGAAAGCGGCTCGGGCAAGACCACGCTGGCTTTGGCGATCATGCGGTTGATCGCGTCCGAGGGCGGGATCACCTACCGTGATCAGGATGTGCGCCGCTGGTCCACGCGACAGCTACGGCGGCTGCGCAAGGACATGCAGATCGTGTTTCAGGACCCGTTCGGCAGCCTCAGCCCGCGGATGACCTGCCAGCAGATCATTGCCGAGGGGTTGGCTATCCACAAGGTCGACCCCCACCGCGCGCCGCGCGAACTGGTGGCTGAGGTGATGACCGAAGTGGGCCTCGACCCGGCGGCGATGGACCGTTACCCGCATGAATTCTCAGGCGGGCAGCGCCAGCGGATCGCGATTGCACGCGCCATGGTGCTGCGGCCCAAACTGCTGGTGCTGGACGAACCGACCAGCGCGCTGGACATGACGGTACAGGTACAGATTGTCGACCTGCTGCGTGACCTGCAGCGGAAATACGGGCTGGCCTATCTGTTCATCAGCCATGATCTGAAGGTCGTGCGTGCCATGTCGCACAAGGTGATCGTCATGCGGAACGGTGACGTTGTTGAAATGGGCACGGCCGAGGATCTGTTCGAGAACGCCCAGACAGACTATACCCGCGAACTGATCGCGGCGGCGGGCTGAATACAGCCCGCCACGGTTTATCAGGCGCTGGCCGTTTCGCGTGATGCCGATTTCGGCACCGGCCCACGCAACTCTTCATAGTGATCGAAGCTCAGCTTGACCCAGCCGGTGCCGCGTGTGGCGCTGGCAAGGGTGCGGTGCAACTCATCCTCGGCCACGGCGGGAAGCTGGGCGTTGAAAATCTCCCATCCCGAGGCGTTGGGGTTGCCTTCAAAGCCCAGTACCTGACCCTGCAGAGAACTGATGGTCGGAACCAGATCGCCCACGAAATCCGAGGGCAGGTGGATCTCGGCATTCAGGATTGGTTGCAGGACCACGGGTTTGGCCTGCGGCAGGGCTTCGCGCACGGCGTTCTTACCAGCGGTGCGGAAGGCATAGTCCGAGCTGTCGACATTGTGATGCTTGCCATCGCTCAGCGTGACCTTCACATCGACCACCGGGAAGCCCTCGGGGCCTTGCGCCAGAGCATCCTTTGCGCCGTGCTCGACCGACGGGATATAGTTCTTGGGCACTGCGCCCCCCTTGACGATTTCCTCGAACTGGAAACCCGCTCCACGCGGCATTGGCGCGACCGAGATCACCACATCCGCAAACTGCCCTGCGCCACCGGATTGCTTGCGGTGACGGTGGCGATGTTCGACGGGTGCGCGGATGGTCTCTCGATAGGCGGTTTCAACCTGCTCGGTTGCGATCTCGATGCCGAAATCCTCGGCCAGCTTGGCGGTGACGCGCCGCATGTGCTGCGGCCCTTGCGAGCCCAGAACCGCGTGGCCGCTCAATTCATCCTGCTCCAGATGCAGGCCGGGGTCGATCTCGACCAGACGGGACAGCGCGTTCGACAGACGTACATCGTCGCGTTCATGCGCGGGGGACACGATTTGGCGGAAGGCGATGGGATGAGATGAAGCCCATTCCGGCAGCGGTGTCGCCTCGGTGCTGTCATAGAGGTTGCCGGGGTTCAGATGGTCGGATTTCACCGCCAGCCCGATCTGTCCGGCTGGCAGATCCGCGATCTGTGTCTTGGCATCCAGCGTGGTCAGATTGCCGACGGTTTCGCCGCCCAGATTCTCATGCGCTTTCACGCCATCACCCAAACCGCGCAAAACGACGATCTTGCCGATATGCTTCTTCACATCCGCAAATCCGGCAATGGCGCGGGCATTCTCAGCCGCCTCGTCACGATCCGCCGCAATGCTGAACTCGGGTGCCTCATGCCGCAGCGCCTTCATCAGGCGGGTCAGGCCGTTGCCATGGCTGGCCGCACCCAGACAGGCCGGGATCAGCTGGTGGTTCTGCAGCACCTGCGCGGCCAGATCATAGACCTCGTCGCTGGGCGGTTGCTTATCCTCGATCAGTTGTTCCAGCAGGTGGTCGTCGAAATCCGACAGGGTTTCCAGCAACTCGGTGCGGGCCTCCTGTTCGCGGTCTTCGACCGATTGTGGCAGTTCGATCAGGGCCGAGGGCTGCCCCTCCTGATACTTCCATGCCCGTTCCGAGATCAGATCGACCGCGCCGATGATCGTGTCGCCTTCACGGATCGGCACCTGCCGCAGGGCGATGTGGTGGGAGCAATAGGTCTGAAGCGCCGCGATGATGTCACGGATGCGGCCATTGGGATTGTCCATACGGTTGATGAACAGGAAACAGGGAATGCCTGCCTCTTCGACAAGCCGCAGGTAGGGGGCGCACAGGACCGCCGCGTTCGGGTCGGGCGGAACGACGACCACAGCGGCATCCGAGATGGCCATGGCCGGGCCGACATAGGCCAGATTGTCGCCGCCGCCATCCACGTCGATCGCGCACCAGGGCTCGTCCAAGTAAGAAAAACCGTGCAAATGCACGGTTCCGGATACGTCGAATGTTGTGGGCCGGTCGTCGAGGCGGCTGATGGCCTCGACCAGAGTGGTTTTGCCCGATTGGCTGGGGCCGAGGACGGTGAAAACGCGCATAGGTGCTGTCCCTCTTTCAAATTGCAGATCGACTGCACGAAAAAGGTAGCCTCACGCGGATGCGTCGGCGCAATTGTCTGTTACTCGGCCTGCCTCAGGTGCGGGCGAGACGTTCGCCCGCCCTGCAAGTGTGTGAAAAACCGACCCGTCGCGTCAAGTCCTGACCTCTTGTCGGGTCAGATTGCTGAGCTGTGGCCGGCTTTGCTTAGATCATAGGCGTCGAAACTGCCGGCGATCATGCGGGTCAGTGGGCGCGCCTCGGGCGGGATGAACAACCCGTCCTTGGTGACGCGCAGCAACCCGTCAAAGGCGTTGTCGGCCTCGTGATACATACGTTGCAGTTCGTCGGCGGTGATGTCGTGGTCGCGCAGAATCTCGGCGCTGTCGATCTGGAAATCGCACATCAGCGCTTCGATCAGTCGGGCGCGCAGGATGTCCTGCCCTTTGAACAGGTGCCCGCGCGAGGTCGAGAATCGCCCTTCGCGGATCGCCTTGGTATGGGCGGACGTCGCGGGCGCGTTCTGAGCATAGCCCTGCGGGAAGCGCGAGATCGAGCTAGCGCCAACGCCAATCAGAACCTCGGCCTGATCGTCGGTATAGCCCTGGAAGTTCCTCTTGAGCCGCCCGGCATTCAGCGCATGGGTCAGGCCGTCGTCCTGCGTTGCAAAGTGGTCGATGCCGATTTCTGCGTAGTTGTCCCACATGAACAGACGGCGGGCGGTATCGAACAGGTCCAGCCGCTCTTCGGGGGTGGGCAGAGCGTCCGAGGGAATCAGCTGTTGCCGCTTGGCCATCCAGGGTACGTGCGCATAGCCGTAGAGTGCCACCCGGTCCGGGCTGAGCGACAGCAGTTTCTGCACGCTTTCCGTCATCCGGGTCTTGGTCTGATGCGGCAGGCCATACAGGATGTCGGCGTTCAGGCTGTTGATCCCTCGCGCGCGGATCATGTCCACGGCTGCGCGGGTGGTATCATAGCTCTGGATACGCCCGATGGTCTTTTGAATCTCGTCGTCGAAATCCTGCACCCCGATTGAGGCGCGGTTCATACCAGCCTCAGCCAGTGCATCCAGACGGCCTTCGTCGATCTCGTTCGGGTCGATCTCAACGGAAAACTCGGCATTCGGTCCCAGCGGTACCACGTCCAGAATCCGGGCCGCCAGATCGCGCATCAGATCCGGGTTCAGCAGGGTCGGCGTGCCGCCCCCCCAGTGCAGGCGCGACAGGGTGATCCCGTCGGGCAGACGCTCGGCCAGCAGGTCCAGCTCGGCCTTCAGCACGTCGACATAGGCGATGACCGGATTGTCCGTCTGCGTGCCCTGCGTCCGGCAGGCACAGAACCAGCACAGCCTGCGGCAGAAGGGGACATGGATATACAGCGATACGGAACTTCCGGACTTGAGGCCGGAAATCCAGTCGCTATAAAGACTTGACCCCACGTCATTGCTGAAGTGGGGAGCGGTGGGGTAGCTTGTATAACGCGGTACTTTCGCGTCAAAAAGTCCAAGCTTTGCCAATTGTGGTTTCACTATCATGGCGATACGTTTAAGGGACGACCCGGCCATATGCTTTGACCGAGATCAAGTGGAAACGCGCATGACACCGATATTCAAGATCGACCATACGAACTGTGGAGACTGCCCTATCCGGCATCGCGCAGTGTGCGCGCATTGTGACGCGAACGAGCTGGAAGAGCTTGAAGGTATTAAATATTATCGCAGTTTCGAAGCAGGTCAGACGATCATCTGGTCCGGAGATCAGATGAACTTTGTCGGCTCTGTCGTGTCCGGTATCGCATCACTGACACAGACGATGGAGGACGGGCGCACGCAAATGGTTGGCCTTTTGCTGCCCAGTGACTTTGTCGGTCGGCCGGGGCGTGATTCTGCGCCCTATGACGTGCAGGCGACAACCGATCTGGTCATGTGCTGCTTTCGCAAAAAGCCGTTCGAAGACCTGATGAACTCTACACCGCATATCGCGCATCGTCTGCTGCAGATGACGCTGGACGAGCTGGATGCAGCGCGCGAGTGGATGCTGGTGCTGGGGCGCAAAACCGCACGTGAGAAGATTGCCAGCCTGCTGTCGATCATTGCCCGCCGCGACGCCTCGATCCACAAGAAGGGCAATTCCGGCCCGATTGTGTTCGACCTGCCCCTGACCCGCGAGGCGATGGCGGACTACCTTGGCCTGACGCTGGAAACGGTCAGCCGTCAGATCTCGGCCCTGAAAAAGGAACAGGTCATTCTGCTGGAAGGCAAGCGCCACGTCACGATCCCGGATATGGGGCGTCTCATGGAAGAGGCGGGTGACGACTCGGACGGCGGGTTTCTGGTCTGACGCGCTTGCGGCGTGACTGAGGTCGCGCGCCGTGTTTAACTTGGCCCGCAGGAAGCAATCCTCGGGAGAAAATCATGGAATTCAGTAGCATTCTGGCGATGCTGTTCATCGGCGCTGTCGCCGGATGGCTGGCGGGCAAGATCATGGAAGGCCGCGGCTTTGGCCTGATCGGCAATGTCATTGTCGGCGTCGTGGGTGCGTTTCTGGCGGGTACGATCTTTCCCGCGCTGGGTTTCGCTGTCGGAGGCGGTATATTCTCCTCCATCTTCTTCGCCACGGTCGGCGCAGTGATCCTGCTGTTCCTGATCGGACTGGTGAAACGATAGAAAAGCCGCCCCGAGGGGCGGCTTTTGCAATCATTGTTGCCTTAGTGGGCCAGAAACACCGGAACAGAAGCTTGTTCCAGCATGTTTCGGGTCGCACCACCCAGAATGGCTTCGCGGAACCGCGAATGGCCATAGGCCCCCATCACGATCATGTCCGCTTCGGTATCTGCGGCGTGCCGGTTCAGGATGTCCGACACACGGGTCATGGTCTTGCTCAATACGTCAATCTCGCATTTGACGCCGTGGCGGGCCAGCATTTGCGACAGCAGTCCGCCGGGGTCCGACCGGTCAGGCCCGTGGCGCGGCGGGTCGATGACGACGATGCGTACCAGGTCGGCCGCGATCAGGAAGGGCAGGGCGCGGCGAATGGCGCGCATGGCCTCGACGCTTTCGTTCCAGCCGATCAGGATCGTGCCTGGCCGTGCGAATGGTGCGGAGTTCTGCGGCGTGATCAGAACCGGCGCGTGACCCTCGAACATCGCGGCTTCGACGATGGGTTCGGCCTCGGCGCCGCGATCCTCTCCATAGGGTTGCGGTAGGATGACCAGATCGGAGAACCGCGCGCGATGGGCGACATGGCGGCCGATGTCCGAGATCTGCGCCACTCCGCTTTCGGCAGACCAGCGGGTGTCGGTCTTGCCCAGATAGGTTTTGGCGTAGGTCAGGATTTCTTCGGCTTCGGCGTTGGCGCGGTTCAGCGTTTCCTGAAGAATCAGGGCGTTGGCACCGGCATAATAATACCCGGTCTGGCTGCGGTCGACGCCAAGACAGAGCGCCTCGATATGCGCATCCTGCGCTGATGCCAGCGCAGCCATTTGGGCCAGAGCCGGATCGCTCTGGCTTGTGTCCGTCATGACGGTGAGAAGTGATTTGTAAGCCATTTTGACCTCATGCCTGCAGAGCGCCTTGCTGCGGCCTGATGACCCAGCTGCAATATTACGATTGTCACAGAAAACAGGCTATTGTCTTGACACAGATCAAAGCAGTTCTGGCCTCTGTCCGACAAAACAGCAGCCAGTCAAATAAGCCCTGTGACACATAAAGAATCGCGCGGGGCATGGCAAAGGGACGCAATATGTCAAATTACATCAAGCTGATCGTGCTTGGTCTGATCGCGATATTCGCGGCGATCGGAACCAATTATGCACGCGATTTGGCGTATCAGGTGCACGCAATTCTGGTGATGGTGATCGCCGTTGGTTTGTTCATCTGGACGCTTAGAAATACCGATGAGCCAGATATTCTCGTGGATCGCTCGGGCGAATACATGGACGGCGTCATCCGTTACGGCGTGATCGCAACCGCCCTTTGGGGCGTGGTCGGGTTCCTGGCGGGAACCTTTATTGCGTTCCAGCTGGCCTTTCCGGCGCTGAACTTCGAATGGGCGCAGGGTTATCTGAACTTTGGCCGCTTGCGCCCGCTGCACACCTCGGCGGTGATTTTTGCATTTGGTGGCAACGCGCTGATCGCGACCTCGTTCTATGTCGTGCAGCGTACCAGCGCCGCACGTTTGTGGGGCGGCAACCTGGCGTGGTTCGTGTTCTGGGGCTACCAGCTGTTCATCGTGTTGGCCGCGACCGGCTACGTGCTGGGCGGAACCCAATCCAAAGAATACGCCGAGCCCGAATGGTATGTTGACCTGTGGCTGACCATTGTTTGGGTCGCCTATCTGGCCGTTTACCTGGGTACAGTCATCAAACGGAAAGAACCCCACATCTACGTGGCCAACTGGTTCTATCTGGCCTTCATCGTCACCGTTGCGATGCTGCACCTGGTCAACAACATGACCATCCCGGTCAGCGTCTGGGGTTCGAAATCGGTTATCGTCTGGTCGGGCGTACAGGACGCCATGATCCAGTGGTGGTACGGCCACAACGCTGTGGGCTTCTTCCTGACCGCGGGCTTCCTGGGCATGATGTACTATTTCATCCCGAAACAGGCCGACCGTCCGGTGTTCTCGTACAAGCTGTCGATCATCCACTTCTGGGCGCTGATCTTCCTGTACATCTGGGCCGGTCCGCACCACCTGCACTATACCGCGTTGCCTGACTGGGCCTCGACACTGGGCATGGTGTTCTCGGTGATCCTGTGGATGCCGTCCTGGGGTGGTATGATCAACGGTCTGATGACCCTGTCGGGCGCTTGGGACAAGCTGCGCACAGACCCGGTGATCCGTATGATGGTGATCTCGGTCGGCTTCTACGGCATGTCCACCTTTGAAGGCCCGATGATGTCGATCCGCGCTGTGAACTCGCTCAGCCACTACACCGACTGGACCATTGGTCACGTGCACTCGGGCGCGCTGGGTTGGAACGGCATGATCACCTTTGGTGCTCTGTACTTCCTGGTACCTGTCCTGTGGAAGCGTGAGCGTCTGTACTCGCTGCAGATGGTCAGCTGGCACTTCTGGCTCGCCACCATCGGCATCGTGCTCTACGCTGCGTCGATGTGGGTGACCGGTATCATGGAAGGCCTGATGTGGCGTGAAGTGGATGCCAACGGTTTCCTGGTGAACTCGTTCGCTGACACCGTGGCGGCCAAGTTCCCGATGTATGTGGTGCGTGCTCTGGGTGGCGTCCTGTTCGTCGCTGGCGCTGTGATCATGTGCTACAACCTGTGGATGACTGTGCGGAAGGCACCGGCCAAAGAGGCCAGCCTGACCGTCGCGGTCCCGGCTGAATAAGGAGGGCCGGAGCAATGGCAATTCTCGACAAACATAAGATCCTCGAGACCAACGCGACCCTCCTGCTGATCTTCAGCTTTCTGGTCGTGACTATCGGTGGCCTGGTTCAGATCACCCCGCTGTTCTACCTTGAGAACACAATCGAGAAGGTGGAGGGCATGCGCCCTTACACCCCTCTCGAAATGGCGGGCCGTGAGATTTACATCCGCGAAGGCTGCTATGTCTGCCACAGCCAGATGATCCGCCCGATGCGGGACGAGGTCGAACGCTATGGCCACTACTCGCTGGCGGCTGAGTCGATGTATGACCACCCGTTCCAGTGGGGCTCCAAGCGTACCGGGCCTGACCTGGCACGTGTGGGCGGCCGGTACTCGGACCAGTGGCATGTGGACCACCTGCGTGATCCGCAGTCGGTTGTGCCGGAATCGGTGATGCCGAAATACGGCTTCCTCGAGCACCGCAAAATCGATGGCAAGTATATCGGCGACATCATGGCGGCGAACGCTCTGGTGGGCACGCCCTATACCGAAGAGATGCTGGCCAACGCGCAGGCGGACTTCCGTGCGCAGGCTGATCCGGACAGCGACTATGACGGGCTGCTGGAGCGCTATGGCGACAAGGTCAGCGTGCGCAACTTCGACGGTCAGCCCGAACTGACCGAAGCGGACGCGCTGGTTGCTTACTTGCAGATGCTGGGAACGCTGGTCGATTTCTCGACCTTCACCCCGGACGCGAGCCGCTAAGGAGGGTGTGATGGAAGAATATACACTCCTGAGGCAATTCGCGGATAGCTGGATGCTGCTGCTGTTGTTTGCCTTCTTTGTGGGTATCGTGATCTGGGTTTTCCGCCCCGGTGCCAGCAAGGAATACAAGGACACCGCCAACATCCCGTTCCGGCATCAAGACAAACCCGCCACATCCGAGGAGGCGCGGCAATGAGCAAACCATCTGAAAAACTGCCGGGCGATCCAAACACAACCGGACATACCTGGGACGGCATCGAAGAATTCGACAACCCGATGCCCCGCTGGTGGCTGTGGACTTTCTACGTCACCATCATCTGGGGTGTGATCTACACGATCATGTATCCCGCGTGGCCATTGGTTCATTCTGCGACAGCCGGTGTTCTGGGCTGGTCCACGCGTGAGGACGTGCAGCAGGAAATGGTGAGTTTCGAAGAGGCCAACGCGCCTTGGAACGCCAAGCTGGTTGAAACACCGCTGGAGCAAATCTCGGCTGATGCAGAGCTGCAGCAATATGCAGTGAATGCGGGCGGTGCTGTGTTCCGCACCTGGTGTGCGCAGTGTCACGGCTCGGGTGCGCAGGGTGCCACCGGCTTCCCGAACCTGTTGGATGACGCCTGGCTGTGGGGCGGTACGCTCGAAGATATCGAGTACACAATTGCCCACGGTATCCGGAACGAGGAAAGCGACGATGCGCGCTATTCCGAGATGCCGGCCTTTGGCGAAATTCTCGAAGGTGAAGAGATCACTCAGGTGGTTCAGTACGTCATGTCGCTGACCAATGCGCAGACCGACGATACGGCGGCGCAGGCGGGCAAGGTTGTTTTTGAAGACAACTGTGCGGCCTGTCACGGCGAAGACGGCAAAGGCGATGTCTTCCAGGGCGCGCCGAACCTGACCGATGCCATCTGGCTCTATGGCGGTAGCGAAGAGGCTCTGACCGAAACGGTGACCTACAGCCGCTTTGGTGTGATGCCCGCTTGGGAAAACCGCCTGACCGACGCGCAAATCCGCGCCGTCACCGCCTATGTCCACCAGCTTGGTGGTGGCCAGTAAGGTTTAAGGAATACCTTCGGACGGCTCGCCGCCCGAAGGTTGAGGCACCGGCTGTTCCATCTGTTCGCGCGTTTCCTGAACAGCCGGTGCTACATATCCAGACTAGTAGTCCAAAATGTACCGGTCCAGTGCACCTTTTACTTGGAGCACGAACCTGTGACGCGCAAGCTTTTCTTCCACCAGTGATCATCAGAAAGCCACTTTGGCTTTGGCGGTTCGTCACGCGAGTCGGTTTGGGTGGCGACCATGAAAGTTCTGGCAAGAATAGACAGCATCTGATCTCTCCTGAATGTGGGTCCAACTGAATTCAAGATTGATCTGCGGGCGCGGAAATGCGACTCAATTGATATGTGAAAGTGTAAGGTGGGCTTACATATGGATTGGTTGAAAATGCCGCCGCTTGCGTCGTTGAAGGCCTTCAATGCTTTTGCGGAAACCGGAAATGTGGTGCAGGCGGGTACAATGCTGAATGTCAGCCACGCTGCCATCAGCCAGCAATTGCGTGCGTTGGAGAGGTACCTGGGCGCCGCGTTGCTGGACCGAAGCGGAAAGTCCATGACCCTGACCCCCGAAGGCGAGAAACTGGCTCGTGCCCTGCATCTTGGATTTGGGGCCATCGGTGATGCGGTGGCCGACCTGATGCACCTGGCCGAGGACCGTCCGGTTCACATTTCGCTGACCGCGTCTTTTGCGGCCTCGTGGCTGATGCCGCGCCTGCCTGCCTTTCAACTCGACCATCCCGATATCCCTCTGGTGCTGGATCCCTCGCCGGATCTGGTCAGCCTGCGCCCGGGTGGAGTGGATGTGGCGATCCGGTACGGCGACGGGAATTGGCCTGGCCTGGAATCGGAACTATTGCTGCAAAGCCCGATCGTGATCGTCGCTGCGCCCTCCCTGCTGCAGGGCAGGACGTCGATGACACCTGACGAACTGAGCCAGCTGCCCTGGCTTGAAGAGCTTGGAACCACCGAGGCGACCTCGTGGCTCGCCCAACATGGTGTTGAACGTGGCCCTCGTGCCGGGCGCATCATGTTGCCGGGCAATCTGGTGCTTGAAGGGCTGCGGGCCGGGCAGGGGGTGACCGTCACGGCGCGGCATTTCGTTGAACCGGACATAAAGGCGGGCCGCCTTGTCGAACTGTTTTGCGAACCGGGCGAACGGGGCTATCATATTGTAACCGGCGATGCACCGCTGCGGCCTGCCGTCAAGGTTTTTGTGGCTTGGCTCAGGCGGCAATCTGGTCGCATGTGACAAAAGGTGTCTGTGCGATGCGCTTTTGACCCATGTCAAAGTGGGACCCGTTGTGATTTGGGACAAGACGCCTAAAAAACAGCCACATCTGGAGCCAGCTCGTGAGCGATTCCGACCCCGCCCCCAGCCTTTATGCTGCTAGGGAGCCCATTTTTCCCCGGCGCGTGTCCGGTCCTTTTCGAAACCTGAAATGGATCATCCTCGCGGTCACATTGGGGATTTACTATCTAACGCCTTGGATCAGGTGGGATCGCGGCCCCAGCTTGCCGGATCAGGCGGTACTGCTGGATCTGGCGAACCGGCGGTTCTATTTCTTCTGGATCGAAATCTGGCCGCATGAATTCTACTTTGTCGCGGGCCTGCTGATCATGGCGGGTCTCGGGCTGTTCCTGTTCACCTCGGCGTTGGGGCGCGTGTGGTGCGGCTATGCCTGCCCGCAAACCGTTTGGACCGACCTTTACATTCTGGTAGAACGCTGGATCGAGGGGGACAGAAACGCCCGTCTGCGTTTGCACCGGCAGGAAAAACTGGACTTTCGCAAGGCGCGGCTGCGTCTGACAAAGTGGACCGTGTGGCTGTTGATCGGCGTGGCTACTGGCGGCGCCTGGGTGTTTTACTTTGCCGATGCGCCGACGCTGTTGCGCGATCTGGTCACCGGCAACGCCCATCCGATTGCTTACACCACCATTTTGATTCTGACCGGCACGACGTTTCTGTTCGGTGGCTTCGCCCGCGAGCAGATTTGTATCTATGCCTGCCCGTGGCCGCGTATTCAGGCTGCGATGATGGACGAGGACACTCTGGTCGTTGGCTACCGCGAATGGCGCGGTGAGCCGCGCGGTAAGGGCAAGCGGACTGCGGATTCCGAATTGGGCGATTGCATCGACTGCATGGCCTGCGTGAATGTCTGCCCGGTTGGCATCGACATCCGCGACGGTCAGCAGCTGGAATGCATCACCTGCGCCCTGTGCATCGACGCTTGCGATGACATGATGGCCAAGATCGGCAAGCCGCGCGGCCTGATCGATTACATGGCGCTCAGCGATGAGACCCGCGAACGCGCAGGCGATCCGCCCAAGAATGTCTGGAAACACATCCTGCGGCCGCGGACGATCATGTATACGGCGATGTGGTCTCTGGTCGGCTTTGGCCTGCTGTTCGCGCTGTTCATCCGCTCGGATATCGATCTGACCGTGGCACCGGTGCGCAACCCGACCTTCGTGACCCTGTCCGACGGTACCATCCGCAACACCTATGACGTGCGCCTGCGCAACAAACATGGTAAGGACCGGCCGTTCGAGCTGACGCTGGCCGGTGATCCGGCGCTGCAGCTGCAAATCGAAGGGATCGAGGGCAGCACTGTTAATGTCACCGCGGATACGGCACAATTGACCCGCGTTTACATCGTTTCGGCGAAAGGCACCGGACCTGCGGCTGCGGCGTCCACTCCGGTACGTATCTGGGTCGAAGATGTGGAAAGTGGTGAGCGCGCCTATAAGGACACCACGTTCAACGGACGAGGGAACTAAGATGGCCGAGCGTCAGTTTACCGGAAAGCACGCCCTGGCGGTGTTCGTCGCCGCCTTTGGTGTGATCATCGCCGTCAACCTCGTGTTGGCCTATAGTGCGGTGAAAACCTTTCCGGGGCTCGAGGTCAAAAACTCGTATGTCGCCAGTCAGGAGTTCAACGAGCGTCTGCAGGAACAGCAGGCGCTGGGTTGGAACATCCGCGCCGAGGTGTCGGGCGGCCTGCTGATCCTGCACATTACCGACAAGACCGGCACCCCGGTCGAAGTGACGGAATTGCAGGCGGTGGTTGGCCGTGCCACCCATGTGAAAGAGGACTTTTCGCCCGATTTCACCTTTGACGGGCAGGCCTACGCAACCCCGGCGACCTTGGGCAAAGGCAACTGGAACATCCGTCTGGTGGCCAAGGACAGCTCGGGCGCCGAGTTCGCGCAGCGCGTGCCGCTGTATGTGAAGGGGTGATCGGATGACGGCGCAGCTTACATCCGGCACGGCGGCCTGTCCGGGATGCATTGCCAGCCCTGCGGAACCGGCGCGTCCGATTCCGCAGGATGTGCAGATCGCGCTGTCGCTGCCGGGCATTCATTGCTCGGCCTGTATCGCCACGGTCGAGCGTGAGCTGAACGCCCATCCCGGCGTGGAAGATGCGCGGGTAAACCTGACCCTGAAACGCGCGATGGTCAAAGCGGCACCCGATCTACGCGCCGCCGACCTGATCCCGGTGCTGGAGAACGCGGGTTTCGAAGCGCATGAGCTGGACCCCGGCGCCCTGTCGGCCACGCAGGCGGACAAGGCGGGCCGCGATCTGTTGATGCGTCTGGCGGTGGCCGGGTTTGCCTCGATGAACGTGATGCTGTTGTCGGTCTCGGTCTGGTCTGGGGCCTCGGACGCCACGCGCGACATGTTCCACTGGATTTCGGCGGCGATTGCGCTGCCTGCGATTGCCTTTTCCGCGCAACCCTTCTTTACCAATGCCTGGAGCGCGCTGCGTGTAAAACGCCTGAACATGGACGTGCCGATTGTGCTGGCCATTGTGCTGGCGCTGGTGACGTCGCTGTGGGAAACCGCGCTCAGCGGTGAGCACGCTTACTTCGACGCGGCGCTGACGCTGACCTTCTTCCTGCTGGCGGGCCGGTATCTGGATTACCGTACCCGCGCCGCCGCCCGGTCTGCGGCCGAGGAACTGACGGCGCTTGAAGTGCCCCGTGCCATCAAGCTGGTCGATGGGGCCGAAGAAGAGGTCGCCGTGGCCACGCTGGCCGTCGGTGACCTGATCCTTGTCCGGCCAGGTGGCCGTATGCCGGTGGATGGCGCAATCGTCTCGGGTCAATCCGAATTGGATCGCTCTCTGCTGACCGGGGAAACCCTGCCTGTCTTTGCCGAAGCTGGCCTGACCGTCAGCGCCGGTGAGGTCAATCTGACCGGCCCCCTGACCATCCGCGCGACGGCGGTGGGCGAAGATACTTCGCTGCATCGTATGGCCGATCTGGTCGCCATCGCTGAATCCGGGCGGTCGCGCTATACCTCGCTGGCGGACAAGGCGGCCAAGCTTTATGCGCCCGGTGTGCACATCCTGTCGGCGCTCAGCTTTCTGGGCTGGTATATCTATTCCGGCGATATCCGCACCGCGTTGAACATCGCTGCCGCCGTTCTGATCATCACTTGCCCCTGTGCGTTGGGTCTGGCCGTGCCTGCGGTGACCACGGCGGCCTCGGGGCGGCTGTTCCGCAAGGGGATGTTGATCAAGCACGCCACTGCGCTGGAGCGTCTGGCCGAGGTCGATACAGTCGTCTTCGACAAGACCGGTACACTGACCTCGGGTACGCCCGAACTGACCAATCTGGGCGATCATTCCCGCGCGGACCTCGAGATCGCGCTGGCATTGGCCGAGGCGTCCTCGCATCCGTTGTCGGTGGCTCTGACCAAGGCGGCGCGGGACGCCGGGATCAAGCCGGCCTCCCTCAAAGACGTCACCGAGGTGCCGGGTTATGGCACCGAAGGCAACTGGCGCGGCCAGCGCGTGCGTCTGGGTCGCGCCGCATGGACTGGTGCGGAAGAGGGCAACCAGACGGCGGCTTGGCTGTCGGTTGGCGGGCAAGCCCCCGCAACCTTCCTGTTCACGGACAGCCTGCGCCCCGGCGCGGCTGAGGCGGTTCAGGCCCTTCGCGACGCAGGCAAGGACGTCATCCTGATTTCCGGCGACACGCAGGGCGCGGTTCAGGCGCTGGCTGCAAAACTGGGGATCGACAATTGGGTTGCACAGGCCCTGCCGCAGGATAAGGCGGCGCGCGTGCAGGAGTTGAGCGATCAGGGCCGTCACGTTTTGATGGTCGGCGATGGCCTGAATGACACAGCAGCGCTGGCTGCGGCGCATGTGTCGATCTCTCCGGCCTCGGCGCTGGATGCGGCGCGGGTGGCGTCGGATATCGTGCTGCTGGGCAATGATCTTGCCCCGATCGCGGATGCCTGCGATACGGCGGTGAAGGCGACCAAACGGATTCGTGAAAACTTCCGTATCGCAACCGTGTATAATATCATCGCGGTTCCGCTGGCCGTCGTTGGCCTTGCCACACCGCTGATCGCGGCGCTGGCGATGTCGACGTCGTCGATCACCGTGTCGCTGAACGCCCTGCGACTGAGGTAACCGATATGGAAGTTCTGGCCTATCTTATCCCAATTTCCCTGCTTCTGGGCGGGGTTGGCCTTGTGGCGTTCATCTACACCGTGCGCTCGAACCAGTATGACGATCCCGAAGGCGATGCACGCCGCATCCTCAGCGATGAATGGGACGACAAGCCCAGACCCTGACGGCCCTTGAAATTGCCGCAATGCCCGGTTATGTCCGGCCCATCCGCTAGCAGAGAGAACCAAGCCAAATGGCAACTATGAATCCGATCCAGTTCATTCAGCAAGTCCGTGCCGAAGTCGCAAAGGTCGTCTGGCCGACCCGGCGCGAAGTTCTGCTGACCACGGTCATGGTGTTCATCATGGCGGCGCTGACGGCCGTGTTCTTTGCGCTGGTCGATCTGGGCATTCGCGGCGGGCTTCAGGCGATCCTGGGCGCGTTCAGCTAAACCGGCTCGGGCGGGCGGAAACGCCACTGCCCTCTTGCACCGCGCGCGATGTCAGAGTAGGTGACGCGGTACTATTCGGAATGGGCGTGCGGCGATTCGGGCTGCGCGCCGCTTTTTATTCCGGGTGATGCGATAGAATTTCAATGACGGTGCTGCGGCAACCCGTGTGCACCGAAGACAAACAAGGACGACAGGTTCATGGCGAAACGGTGGTACTCGGTCAGCGTTCTTTCGAATTTCGAAAAGAAGATCGCAGAGCAGATCCGCACGTCGGTGGCCGAACAGGGCCTTGAGGACGATATCGACGAGGTTCTGGTGCCCACCGAAGAGGTGATCGAAGTGCGCCGGGGCAAGAAGGTCACGACCGAACGCCGCTTCATGCCCGGTTATGTGCTGGTGCATATGGAGATGTCGGATCAGGGTTATCACCTTGTGAACTCGATCAACCGCGTCACCGGTTTTCTGGGCCCCCAAGGCCGCCCGATGCCGATGCGCGACGCCGAGGTGAACCAGATCCTCAACCGCGTTCAGGAAGGTGAAGAAGCGCCCAAGCTGATGATCACCTTCGAGGTGGGCGAAAAGGTCAAGGTCAACGACGGCCCGTTCGAGGATTTCGACGGCATGGTCGAAGGCGTGGACGACGAGAACCAGAAGCTGAAGGTCTCGGTTTCGATCTTTGGTCGCGAAACCCCGGTCGAGCTGGATTTCACGCAGGTCACCAAGCAAAGCTAAACTGGCCTAAAACGAAATTTGAACGCCGCGATGCAATATGCACCGCGGCGCTTTTTTTGGTTGATGGGGAACTTGTTCAGCGCCCCGGTTTACTGCGCCTGAACCATAGCCGCTCGCAAGAGTTGCGGACGGTCGGACTGAGACGGCAAGAAGACCGCTTCCGACCCGGCGTCCAATGCGGAAAGGCTCGCATCATACCACTGCATTGCAAGATCACGGCGTTGAGGTACTCCGAAACCTTCGCGCAGATGGTGCCCGATCAGCTCTCCGTAGGCAGGCTCGCCCATTGCTACCAACATCAGGGCAGAGCCGATCGCAGCGTCCATGTTGTCCTGACGGTAGCCGATTGCCAGACAGACCTTACTGGTCGCGGACAGATCTTCGGGGCTGTGTCCGGAATCCAACGCAAGCTTACGCATCTGGGTTTCCGCATCTACTTTTGAGCTTAGAGACAGCGCAACAACCTGCGGCGCCAGCATTTCACCATACGAGTCGCACTGAGCGGCCACCTGATCTGGTGTCAGCCCCTGAATGTCTTGCATCAAATCCTCACCGCGTCCCATTGCGTAGCTGCGGGCGAGGCAGAACTGTTCGCTAAGCGCAAAATCAGGGTCGGACATGTTTGTCAGAGTTGTGTAGCCGCCATTGGTTGACGTTTGGAGCATAACCGCGCTGCAGCGATTGGCGAGCGAAGGGCCTCCGGTGCCGCCGGAAAACAGGCTCGGCAGGCTTGCAGACGTGGTCTCCGCCGCGTCTGGCTGGGGTTCGGTCGCCTCAGGCGTAACAACCGGCGTGGGCGCTACCTGGGCCTGAGGAGCAGCCGCTACCGGAGCCAGAGGTACTGGTGTCACCGGAGCCTGAGGCGCAGCCGCCAAAGCAGACCCGCCATGGAGTTGTTGACGGTAGGCCATAAGCAGCGGCTGGCCCGAAAGCTGGGTTGTAGCCTGTCCGCCGCTGGTCGCCCAGTAGTAAGCCTGCATCAGGAAATCACGCTGATACGGTTGGAAGTCATAGCCATTCACAGGGTAACCCATTGAGACTTGATAGCGTTCGATCGCTCCACGGGTGCCGCGGCCGACCTGTCCGTCAACCCTTCCGGCATTGTAGCCGAAATAGTTGAGCGCTGTCTGAGTCTGCGCACCTTGTGTGGTCGACGGTATACCCGACCGGTAGGTTCGCGTCGTTGTCGTCGTCCGAGCCTTTTTCTTCTGTTGGTCCTTGCCAATTGCGTAACCGACGACCCCACCGACGACAGCGCCGCCCAAGAAGTCGCCTGCATCGGCCCGTGCATTCTGAGGAGAGGTCGCAGCAAAGGAAACCGCGATGCCAAGCGCTACTACAAAACGAATGATCATAATTAGCCTCCATTGAAAAACCAATTTTCAGGAGTATAGCACGGCAGATAGTATCAATGTGATATTAAGGGAAAGTCTTGCCCGTAGAGTAGGCTAATGCGGTCTTTTTACTGTGCTATTAAGTTCTTAGTGGAGTGCGGTATCACATCTGTAGCGGTCCACCTTCATTGGGCAATTGAAGGCCTGCAGGAGTATCGATTCGATTGCTCCGAATGGAGTGGCCTCTGGGCTTGCCAACCCCCGGATTCCTCTGTAAAGGCCGCCTCTATCGTCTTCGGGCGAGATTCTCTTGTGGGAGGTTGCAGGGATCGCGATCCCGGATCGGACCACGCAACATAAACCGGGTGGGACGCGTTTCACCTACGTTGAAAGGAAAACCAAATGGCCAAGAAGCTTGCTGGTACAATGAAACTGCAGGTTCCTGCAGGTCAGGCGAACCCGTCGCCGCCAGTTGGTCCGGCGCTGGGTCAGCGCGGCATCAACATCATGGAATTCTGCAAGGCGTTCAACGCCAAGACCGCAGACATGGAGCCCGGCGCTCCGTGCCCGACCGTGATCACCTACTATCAGGACAAGTCCTTCACCATGGACATCAAGACGCCGCCCGCGTCTTACTACCTGAAAAAAGCAGCTGGTCTGAAGCCGGTTGGTAAGCGTAACCGTCCTCGTGGCGCGGAAAACCCCGGTCGTGAGACCGTGGCAACCGTGACCTCGAAGCAGGTTCGCGAAATCGCCGAAGCCAAAATGAAAGATCTGAACGCCAACGACGTCGAAGGCGCAATGCAGATCATCCTGGGCTCGGCCCGCTCCATGGGCATCGAGGTGAAATAAGATGGCAAAACTCGGTAAACGTACCCGCGCTGCGCGCGAAGCTGTCGCCGGCAAGGAAAACCTGTCGGTCGAAGAAGCAGTTGCCCTGGTCAAAGCCAACGCAACCTCGAAGTTCGACGAGACCATCGAAATCGCGATGAACCTGGGCGTTGACACCCGTCACGCAGACCAGATGGTTCGTGGCGTTGTCGGTCTGCCGAACGGCACCGGTAAAGCAATGCGCGTTGCAGTTTTTGCTCGTGGCCCCAAGGCTGACGAAGCGAAAGAAGCAGGCGCAGATATCGTTGGCGCAGAGGACCTGATGGAAACCATTCAGGGCGGCACCATCGAATTCGATCGCTGCATTGCCACCCCGGACATGATGCCGATCGTCGGCCGTCTGGGTAAGGTTCTGGGCCCCCGCAACCTGATGCCGAACCCCAAGGTCGGCACCGTGACCATGGACGTGAAAGCGGCCGTGGAAGCAGCCAAGGGCGGTGAAGTTCAGTTCAAGGCGGAAAAAGGCGGCGTTGTGCACGCTGGCGTTGGCAAAGCGTCGTTCGACGAAGCCAAGCTGGCCGAAAACGTCCGTGCTTTCGTCTCGGCTGTTGCCAAGGCCAAGCCGTCGGGCGCCAAAGGCACCTACATGAAGAAAATCGCACTGAGCTCGACCATGGGTCCAGGCGTGACTCTGGACGTGGCTGCTGCGGCGGGCGAATAAGCCTTAACGCAAAGTTGCAAAGATCTGGTCCCGGGTGGTGCGAACTGCCCGGGATTTTCTTTTTGGCCATGCAGGCGAATTGGGTGGTTTCAGCGTTGTTGAAACGCGATCTGCAGCCGATCACCCAGACGCCGCCGCCTGTCTTCCTCGTAGGGGCTGCAGCTGTGATCGACGTGCCATGACGCCAGCCAGTCTTTCAGCAGGCGTCCGCGGATGCAGAAATCCAGTATCCCCATGTGGATCGGATGCCGATAGCGGCGAAAGAACATGTCCTTATTCAGTTTCAGGATGCCGCTGCGGTCCACATCGGATGGGTCCGCGTCGCGGAAGATATCAGACTTGAGAAAATCGACGATATCGTAAACGGCGAGCTTCTTGCGAACCTCGGTGAAATCCAGCCCGATCATCTCGCCTTTGCCGACGATCAGGTTCTGCCCGTGAAAGTCGCCATGCGAAAATACCCGCGTATCCGGGATGCCCTTCAAATGTAGCGCGGCGTTTTCCAGGTTTTCTGCCATCTGGCCGCCCGCCGTCCGGATGTGCGGCGGCACAAACGGCAGCAGCTCGTTGATGGTGTCGGTCATCCAGCGTGGGCGGAATTCATACTCGGTGGCGGGTTGAAAGCCATGCAGGTCGTGCAGCCACGCCCCGGCGCGGCGGTAGATTCGGGCGACCTGACCGTCGTCGTCGCTGTTGTGGATCACGTCGACGGCTGTGGGCCGGTCAATGAACTCGGAAATGAAGAACATGCCCCCCGGCGAAATGTAATAGGGGCGCACCACACGCGATGTCTCCTGCCCGCTAAAATACTGTGCCAGCTGGGTCAGAATGTCGAACTCTGTCTGCAACCGGCCGGACTCGGGCGATGCGGTGTCGATCTTCATCGCATAGTTCTGCGCTGGCCCCTGAACATGCAGAACAAGGCGGGTGTCGGGAAAGCCGTGCGATCGGTATACGCAGTCGAACTGCAACGGCCCATGCAATCCGGCATGGCGCGAGAATTCCGCGACAAACTCAGTTGCGCGCCTTTGTTCATCTGCTGTGAGGGTTGGCATAGGGGGCAAAAGCTGGACGCGAAACAAGGGGTTTTGTTGACAGGACCCTAGGGTGCAGGCCATGTCAATCGCTGACATGGGACGATGCGCAGCGGCACGGCCCGCCAAACCGCCTGAACGGGCAATTTACCCCTTGGAAACTTCGGCCATCTGCCCTAAAGAGAGCTGCGGAGTAAAGCGTGCGATTCGTCGTGCGCTTTATTTCGTTTCGTCCAAGACGGTGGGTGGGTCCATTCGGCCCCTTAATTCCCTGCCTGAGACGGGTAAGACCAAAGAATTCTGAGGGTCACGATCCTCGGGCGAATTTTGGCCAATCCCGTAACAACGGACCTGAACGCCGGGGCGCAAGCCGCGGCAAATATGAGCCGGGGTGAGATATCGCCCCTAACTTGGAGAGAACTGTGGATAGAGCCCAGAAAGAGAAAGTGGTCGAGGAACTCGGCCAAATCTTCGAAAGCTCTGGCGTCGTAGTGGTTGCTCACTACGCCGGTCTGACAGTTGCCGAGATGCAGGACCTTCGCGCACGTGCTCGTGACGCGGGTGGTGCCGTGCGTGTTGCCAAGAACAGGCTCGCCAAAATCGCCCTTGAGGGTAAGCCGTGTGAAAGCATGGCCGACCTGCTGACAGGGATGACCGTTCTGACCTATTCCGAGGACCCCGTGGCTGCAGCCAAGGTGGCCGAGGACTTCGCCAAGGATAACAAGAATTTTGAAATTCTTGGTGGTGCAATGGGTGAGAACGCTCTGGACCGCAAAGGCGTTGAAACAGTTTCGAAAATGCCGTCTCGCGAGGAGCTTATTGCTTCGATCGTGGGCTGCATTGGCGCACCTGCTTCGAACATCGCCGGCGCGATTGGCGCACCTGCAAGCAACATCGCAAGCATCCTTTCCACCATCGAAGAGAAGGCGGAAGCTGCGTAAGCGGTTGGCACTGAATGATCTGCGTGGGGCATTTGCCCTGACGTTGGAACACACACTGTAAACGGAAAGAGCTGATAAAATGGCTGATCTGAAAGCACTCGCAGAAAGCATCGTGGGTCTGACCCTGCTGGAAGCACAAGAACTGAAAACCATCCTCAAAGACGAGTACGGCATCGAGCCCGCAGCTGGCGGCGCCGTAGTCATGGCAGCTGGCGGCGACGCCGGTGGCGCAGCCGAGGAAGAGAAAACCGAATTCGACGTCGTTCTGAAGAACGCCGGCGCTTCGAAAATCAACGTGATCAAAGAAGTTCGCGGCATCACCGGTCTGGGCCTGAAAGAAGCCAAGGAACTGGTCGAAGCCGGCGGCAAGATCAAAGAAGGCGTGTCGAAAGACGAAGCCGAAGAAGTCAAAGGCAAGTTGGAAGCAGCTGGCGCCGAAGTCGAGCTGGCCTAAGCCGATCGACAGGTGCATCGCTGATGCGCCGCAGAATTTGGCTGGGTCCGGAGAAATCCGGGTCCAGCCGAACCTGTCTTAGAAAGGGCCTCATGCAAGGGGGCGTTTTCTAAGACGCGGTTCGCGGATCGGGAGGCTGCCTTCGGGACGGTGGCCATGAATTGATCCGGACGTGTCGTCTCGAATGTGCAAGGCGCCGGGGCCCGACGGTGTCTTTGCCCGCTGAGAACATCGAAAGGTGACATCTGACATGGCTCAAACGTTCCTTGGCCAGAAACGTCTTCGTAAATATTACGGCAAAATCCGCGAAGTTTTGGAGATGCCGAACCTCATTGAGGTCCAGAAATCTTCTTATGATCTTTTCCTGCGCTCCGGCGATGCAGAGCAGCCCACTGACGGCGAAGGCATCAAAGGTGTGTTCCAGTCGGTTTTCCCGATCAAGGATTTCAACGAAACCTCCGTTCTGGAGTTTGTGAAATACGATCTGGAAAAACCCAAATATGACGTCGAAGAGTGCATGCAGCGCGACATGACCTACAGCGCGCCGCTGAAGGTCACTCTGCGTCTGATCGTGTTTGATGTCGATGAGGACACCGGCGCCAAATCGGTCAAAGACATCAAAGAGCAGGACGTGTTCATGGGCGACATGCCCCTGATGACGCCGAACGGTACGTTCATCGTGAACGGCACCGAGCGTGTGATCGTGTCCCAGATGCACCGCTCGCCCGGTGTGTTCTTCGACCACGACAAAGGCAAGACCCATTCCTCGGGCAAACTGCTGTTTGCCTGCCGCATCATCCCGTATCGCGGCAGCTGGCTGGACTTTGAGTTCGACGCCAAGGACATCGTGTTCGCCCGTATCGACCGTCGCCGCAAACTGCCTGTGACCACCCTGCTGTATGCGCTGGGTCTGGATCAGGAAGCGATCATGGACGCGTATTACAACACCGTGTCCTACAAGCTGGACAAGAAGAAGGGCTGGGTCACTCCGTTCTTCCCCGAGCGTGTCCGCGGCACCCGTCCGACCTATGATCTGATCGACGCGAAATCCGGTGAAGTGATTGCCGAAGCCGGCAAGAAAGTCACCCCGCGCGCGGTCAAGAAGCTGATCGAAGAAGGCGTCGTTACTGACCTGCTGGTTCCGTTCGATCACATCGTTGGCAAGTACGTCGCCAAGGACATCATCAACGAAGAAAACGGCGCGATCTATGTCGAAGCCGGTGATGAGCTGACCCTGGAATACGACAAGGACGGCGACCTGATCGGTGGCACCGTCAAGGAACTGATCGATGCCGGTATCACCGACATCCCGGTTCTGGACATCGACAACGTCAACGTTGGCCCCTACATGCGCAACACCATGGCTCAGGACAAGAACCTGAACCGTGAAAGCGCGCTGATGGACATCTACCGCGTCATGCGTCCGGGTGAGCCGCCCACCGTCGAAGCTGCGTCGGCTCTGTTCGACACCCTGTTCTTCGACAGCGAGCGTTATGACCTGTCCGCCGTTGGCCGCGTGAAGATGAACATGCGCCTGGCTCTGGACGCGCCGGATACCCTGCGCACCCTGCGCCGCGAAGACATCGTGGCCTGCATCAAGGCGCTGGTGGAACTGCGTGACGGCAAAGGCGACGTGGACGATATCGACCACCTCGGCAATCGTCGTGTCCGTTCGGTCGGCGAACTGATGGAAAACCAGTACCGCGTCGGTCTGCTGCGCATGGAGCGCGCGATCAAAGAGCGTATGTCGTCGGTCGAGATCGACACCGTCATGCCGCAAGACCTGATCAACGCGAAACCGGCTGCGGCTGCGGTTCGTGAATTCTTCGGCTCGTCGCAGCTGTCGCAGTTTATGGACCAGACCAACCCGCTGTCGGAAGTCACCCACAAACGCCGCCTCTCGGCGCTTGGCCCGGGTGGTCTGACTCGTGAGCGTGCGGGCTTTGAAGTTCGCGACGTACACCCGACCCACTATGGCCGGATGTGCCCGATTGAAACGCCGGAAGGTCCGAACATCGGTCTGATCAACTCGTTGGCTACCTTTGCCCGCGTGAACAAGTATGGCTTCATCGAAACACCGTACCGTGTCGTTAAAGACGCCGAGGTGACCGATGAGGTTCACTACATGTCCGCGACCGAGGAAATGCGCCATACTGTGGCGCAGGCGAACGCGACGCTGGATGCTGATGGCAAGTTCATCAACGATCTGGTTTCGACCCGTCAGGCCGGTGACTACACCCTCGCCCCGCGCGAGAATGTGGACCTGATCGACGTGTCGCCGAAACAGCTGGTTTCGGTTGCTGCATCGCTGATCCCGTTCCTTGAAAATGACGACGCCAACCGCGCTCTAATGGGCTCGAACATGCAACGTCAGGCGGTTCCGCTGCTGCGGGCCGAGGCACCGCTGGTCGGTACCGGGATCGAGGAAAAGGTTGCAATCGACTCGGGTGCTGCGATTCAGGCGAAACGCGCCGGTATCATCGACCAGGTCGATGCCCAGCGTATCGTTATCCGCGCCACCGAAGATCTGGAACTGGGCGACGCTGGCGTTGACATTTATCGTCTGCGCAAGTTCCAGCGTTCGAACCAGAACACCTGCATCAACCAGCGTCCGCTGATCAAGGTGGGTGACACCGTCCAGAAGGGCGAAGTCATTGCCGACGGTCCGTCGACCGACATGGGCGAACTGGCTCTGGGTAAGAACGTGGTCGTCGCGTTCATGCCTTGGAACGGTTACAACTACGAAGACTCGATCCTGATCTCGGAACGTATCGCACGTGATGACGTCTTTACTTCGGTTCACATCGAGGAATTCGAAGTCGCCGCCCGTGATACCAAGCTGGGCCCGGAAGAGATCACCCGCGACATCCCGAATGTCGGTGAAGAAGCGCTGCGCAACCTCGACGAGGCGGGCATCGTTTACATCGGTGCGGATGTTGAGCCTGGCGATATTCTGGTCGGCAAGATCACTCCGAAGGGCGAAAGCCCGATGACCCCGGAAGAAAAGCTGCTGCGCGCCATCTTTGGTGAAAAAGCATCTGACGTGCGCGACACCTCGCTGCGCGTGAAACCGGGCGATTACGGTACGGTCGTTGAGGTCCGCGTCTTCAACCGTCACGGCGTCGAGAAAGACGAACGTGCACTGCAGATCGAGCGCGAGGAAGTCGAACGTCTGGCCCGTGACCGGGACGACGAGTTGGCGATCCTTGACCGCAACATCTATGCGCGCCTGCAAGGCCTGATCCTGGGTAAAACCGCTGTCAAAGGTCCGAAAGGCGTCAAGGCAGGGTCGGTGATCACCGAGGAGCTGCTGGAAACCCTGACCCGTGGTCAGTGGTGGCAGCTGGCGCTGGAAGGCGAGCAGGACGCACAGATCGTTGAGGCTCTGAACGAGCAATACGAAGTGCAAAAACGTGCTCTGGACGCCCGTTTCGAGGACAAGGTCGAGAAAGTCCGCCGTGGCGACGACCTGCCGCCGGGTGTGATGAAGATGGTCAAAGTCTTCATCGCCGTGAAGCGCAAGCTGCAGCCGGGCGACAAGATGGCCGGTCGTCACGGGAACAAGGGTGTGATCTCCAAGGTTGTTCCGATGGAAGACATGCCGTTCCTGGCCGATGGTACTCCGGTTGACTTCTGTCTGAACCCGCTGGGTGTGCCTTCGCGTATGAACGTCGGTCAGATCCTTGAAACCCACATGGGTTGGGCCGCGCGCGGTCTGGGTCTGAACATAGACGACGCTCTGGGTGAATACCGCCGCTCCGGCGACCTGACCCCGGTGCGCGAAGCGATGAAGCTGGCCTATGGCGAAGATGTCTACGAAGAAGGCATCACCGGTCTGGACGAGGATGGCCTGATCGAGGCTGCGGGCAACGTGACCCGCGGTGTTCCGATCGCCACCCCGGTCTTCGACGGTGCCAAAGAGGCTGACGTCAACGACGCGCTGGTGCGTGCGGGCTTCTCGGAAAGCGGTCAGTCGGTTCTGTTCGATGGTCGCACCGGTGAGCAATTTGCACGTCCGGTGACCGTGGGCATCAAGTATCTGCTGAAACTGCACCACCTTGTGGACGATAAAATCCACGCGCGTTCGACCGGGCCGTACAGCCTGGTTACCCAGCAGCCGCTGGGTGGTAAGGCGCAGTTCGGTGGTCAGCGCTTTGGTGAGATGGAGGTCTGGGCTCTGGAAGCTTACGGCGCCGCCTACACCCTGCAGGAGATGCTCACCGTGAAATCGGATGACGTCGCCGGCCGGACCAAGGTCTATGAGTCGATCGTCAAGGGCGAGGATAACTTTGAAGCGGGCGTACCGGAATCGTTCAACGTTCTGGTTAAAGAAGTCCGTGGCCTCGGCCTGAATATGGAACTCCTGGATGCGGAGGTTGAGGAGTAAGGGCTCGGCCCTTCCTCCCGTCCCCCCTTCCGCAAAATTTGAGGTATCAAAATGAACCAGGAAATCACCAACAACCCGTTCAACCCGCTGACGCCCCCGAAGGTTTTCGACGAGATCAAGGTCTCGCTGGCGTCGCCTGAACGGATCCTGTCTTGGTCCTATGGTGAGATCAAGAAACCCGAAACCATCAACTACCGGACGTTCAAGCCCGAGCGTGACGGTCTGTTCTGCGCGCGTATCTTTGGCCCGATCAAAGATTACGAATGTTTGTGCGGCAAATATAAGCGGATGAAGTATCGCGGCGTTGTCTGCGAGAAATGCGGTGTGGAAGTCACCCTGCAGAAAGTCCGCCGTGAGCGTATGGGCCACATCGAACTGGCCGCGCCTGTTGCGCATATCTGGTTCCTGAAATCGCTGCCGTCCCGCATCGGTCTGATGCTGGACATGACGCTGCGCGATCTGGAACGCGTTCTGTACTTTGAAAACTATGTCGTCATCGAGCCCGGTCTGACTGACCTGACCTATGGCCAGATGCTGACCGAAGAAGAGTACATGGACGCGCAGGATGCCTATGGCATGGACGCGTTCACTGCGAACATCGGTGCCGAAGCCATCCGTGAGATGCTGGCCCAGATCGATCTGGAAGCCGAAGCCGAGCAGCTGCGCGCTGATCTGGCCGAAGCAACCGGCGAGTTGAAGCCCAAGAAGATCATCAAGCGCCTGAAGGTTGTTGAATCCTTCCTCGAGTCGGGCAACCGGCCCGAATGGATGGTGATGACCGTGATCCCGGTCATTCCGCCGGAACTGCGTCCGCTGGTTCCGCTGGATGGTGGCCGTTTCGCGACCTCGGATCTGAACGATCTGTATCGCCGGGTCATCAACCGGAACAACCGTCTGAAGCGTCTGATCGAGCTGCGCGCACCTGACATCATCGTCCGCAACGAAAAGCGGATGCTGCAGGAATCCGTGGATGCTCTGTTTGACAACGGCCGTCGTGGCCGCGTGATCACCGGCGCCAACAAGCGCCCGCTGAAATCGCTGTCGGACATGCTGAAAGGTAAGCAGGGTCGCTTCCGTCAGAACCTTCTGGGTAAGCGCGTCGACTTCTCGGGCCGTTCGGTCATTGTGACCGGTCCGGAACTCAAACTGCATCAGTGTGGTCTGCCCAAGAAGATGGCGCTGGAGCTGTTCAAGCCGTTCATCTATTCGCGCCTTGAAGCGAAGGGTCTGTCTTCGACCGTTAAGCAAGCGAAGAAGCTGGTCGAGAAAGAGCGCCCCGAAGTTTGGGATATCCTCGACGAGGTGATCCGCGAACACCCTGTCATGCTGAACCGTGCGCCGACGCTGCACCGTCTTGGCATTCAGGCGTTCGAGCCGGTTCTGATCGAAGGTAAAGCCATCCAGCTGCACCCGCTGGTCTGTTCGGCCTTTAACGCCGACTTCGACGGTGACCAGATGGCCGTTCACGTCCCGCTGAGCCTTGAGGCCCAGCTGGAAGCCCGTGTTCTGATGATGTCGACGAACAACGTTCTGTCGCCTGCAAACGGCGCACCGATCATCGTTCCGTCGCAGGATATGATCCTAGGTCTCTACTATGTGACCCTGGAGCGCGAAGGCATGCCGGGCGAAGGCAAGGTCTTTGGTTCGATCGAAGAAGTTCAGCACGCGCTGGACGCCGGTGAAGTGCACCTGCACACCAAGATCACCGCGCGGATCACGCAGATCGACGACGAAGGCAACGAAGTTCAGAAGCGTTATGAAACCACGCCGGGCCGACTGCGTCTGGGTGCGTTGCTGCCGATGAACAACAAAGCGCCGTTCGAGCTGGTCAACCGCCTGCTGCGGAAGAAAGAAGTGCAGCAGGTGATCGACACCGTCTACCGTTACTGCGGTCAGAAAGAGTCGGTTATCTTTTGTGACCAGATCATGTCGATGGGCTTCAAAGAAGCGTTCAAGGCGGGCATCTCGTTCGGTAAGGACGACATGGTCATCCCGAACGACAAGTGGGGCATCGTTGATGACACCCGCGGTCAGGTTAAGGACTTTGAACAGCAGTACATGGACGGCCTGATCACTCAGGGCGAAAAGTACAACAAAGTTGTCGATGCCTGGTCGAAGTGTAACGACCGCGTGACCGAAGCGATGATGAGCACGATCTCGTCGTCGGATCGGGCAGCGGACGGATCCGAGCAGGAACCGAACTCGGTCTACATGATGGCCCACTCGGGTGCGCGTGGCTCGGTCACTCAAATGAAACAGCTGGGCGGAATGCGCGGCCTGATGGCCAAGCCGAACGGTGACATCATCGAGACGCCGATCATCTCGAACTTTAAAGAAGGCCTGACCGTTCTCGAGTACTTCAACTCGACCCACGGTGCCCGTAAGGGTCTGTCGGATACCGCTCTGAAGACGGCGAACTCGGGTTACCTGACCCGTCGTCTGGTGGACGTGGCGCAGGACTGCATCGTTCGTGAGATCGATTGTGGCACCGAGCGTGCGATCACTGCCGAAGCAGCCGTGAACGACGGTGAGGTTGTCGCCTCGCTGGCCGAACGTGTGCTGGGTCGTGTGGCAGCTGACGATGTTCTGCGTCCGGGCACCGATGAGGTGATCGTGGCTGCGGGTCAGCTGATCGACGAACGTATGGCCGACACCATCGACGAAGCTGGTGTTCAGTCCATGCGCATCCGCTCGCCTCTGACCTGTGAGTCCGAGGAAGGCGTCTGCGCAACCTGCTACGGTCGTGACCTTGCACGCGGTACCATGGTGAACACAGGTGAAGCTGTCGGCATCATCGCCGCTCAGTCGATCGGTGAACCCGGTACACAGCTGACCATGCGTACATTCCACATTGGTGGTGTTGCGCAAGGTGGTCAGCAGTCGTTCCAGGAAGCCAGCCAGGAAGGTGTCGTATCCTTCGAGAACCCGCAGATTCTGATCAATGCCGCAGGCGAAAGCTTGGTCATGGGCCGGAACATGAAGCTGGTGATCAAGGACGAGCATGGCGAAGAGCGTGCCAGCCACAAGCTGGGCTACGGCTCCAAGCTGTTTGTCAAGGACGGCACTAAGGTGGCCCGTGGCGACAAACTGTTTGAGTGGGACCCGTACACCCTGCCGATCATCGCCGAGAAAGCCGGTACCGCGAAATACGTTGACCTGGTTTCGGGCCTTGCCGTCCGCGACGAGACCGACGAAGCAACCGGTATGACCCAGAAGATCGTGATCGACTGGCGCGCCGCCCCCAAAGGCAGCGACCTCAAGCCCGAGATCATTCTGGTCGGTGATGATGGCGAGCCGGTCCGCAACGATGCGGGCAACCCGGTTCATTATCCGATGTCGGTAGATGCGATCCTGTCGGTTGAAGACGGTCAGCAGGTTGAAGCTGGTGACGTTGTTGCGCGTATCCCGCGTGAAGGTGCCAAGACCAAGGACATCACCGGTGGTCTGCCGCGTGTGGCCGAACTGTTCGAAGCCCGCCGTCCGAAAGATCACGCGATCATTGCAGAAGCCGATGGTTACGTGCGCTTTGGCCGCGACTACAAGAACAAGCGCCGCATCAGCATCGAACCGGCTGACGAGTCCATGGAGACCATCGAGTACATGGTGCCCAAGGGTAAGCACATCCCGGTCGCCGAAGGGGACTTCATCCAGAAGGGTGAATACCTGATGGACGGTAACCCGGCTCCGCATGACATCCTGTCCATCATGGGTGTCGAAGCGCTGGCGGATTACATGATCGACGAGGTGCAGGACGTTTATCGTCTGCAGGGCGTGAAGATCAACGACAAGCACATCGAGGTCATCGTGCGCCAGATGCTGCAGAAGTGGGAGGTCCTGGATTCAGGCGACACCACCCTGCTGAAAGGCGAGCATGTCGACAAGCAGGAGTTCGACGCGGCCAACGAGAAGACCATCGCCCGCGGTGGTCGTCCGGCACAGGGCGAGCCGATCCTCTTGGGGATCACCAAGGCCTCGCTGCAGACGCGTTCGTTCATCTCGGCGGCGTCGTTCCAGGAAACCACCCGCGTGCTGACCGAAGCCTCGGTTCAGGGCAAGAAGGACAAACTGGTTGGCCTGAAAGAGAACGTCATCGTCGGTCGCCTGATCCCTGCCGGTACCGGTGGCGCGACCCAGGCCGTGCGTCAGGTTGCCCAGTCGCGCGACAACGTCGTGATCGAAGCTCGTCGGGAAGAGGCCGAAGCCGCCGCTGCCCTGGCTGCGCCGATGATGGACGACGACATGGTCGGCGACGAACTGGACGTTCTGGTGGAAACACCGGAAAGCCGCGAGTAAGCGCCTTAGCATAAATTCAGGAAAGGCCCTGCGGAAACGCGGGGCCTTTTCTTTTGTGAAAAAGTACCAGCAGGGGAATTGTTGCGGAGGCTCTATCCAACTCCAATGGCGGCTTTGAGCCCTAATTGACCGATGCTGCACGTCGCACGAATGTCCAACCTCCACAACCCCAGCCAAAACGCGCCATAGTCAGGAACGAGTCTTGCCAAGGGATTTTTTTGCACAAGAGTTTTCGGTGATTTTGTCGTTCACATGACAGAATACAAAGACGACCATTTTTTGGACTAGTTACTATTTGCCGCGTTACTGTGTATGATTTCGACACATTAGAATTTGAGAATTGATAGTGGAGCGAACAATGGATTCATTCGACCTACGTAAGATTATTAGGGAATCATCAGGCGAAGGCATCGGCCAGATCGACACAAGTGTTGTATCGCTCAATGTTTCTATTGACGTTGGTTCAACATGGTACGCGCTAGAAGCTGATCCCGAAGTGGTCAAAAGTGCCTTTGAAGCAAACTTCTCAGATTTCTCGATGAAACGTGAGTTTTGCATGCATTCTCAAGTTGCTGGCACAACAATCGAACTTGTAATTACAGGGTTGGCAATCGGGGGAGGTATCGTAGCAACCGAATTTCTCAAAGGATTTGGGAAGAGTCTTTGGCAATCTATCGACGCCCTTCTTTTCAAAGAGAAGGAGACGTCGAAACCTCCAGGCCAAGTAGGTGATAAAGTTCGTCTAACCCTCGAGATCGACAACGAGAGGTTTCAGGCTTCGATCACAATTGGAACTGAATCGAACCAAGAAGCGCTGCTTCGTAGTTTTTTCGAAGATGCCGCGCTCGACTTGTATACAAAGGCCTCCGAAACGAAGGCAAAAAATGCACCTCTGTCGGAACGCCTAGCGGCTTACAAAGCGAGCAAGGAAGCCAAAAACGACTAGGTAAGCACCTTTGTTTTCCGCGCGGAATCGTAGCGTCGGCGAAAACGGCCTTCTTTGGTTGTCGTGCCCGACAGCCGTCGTTGACACAGTTTTAGTGTACGGCAACTAAGTCCGCAAAAGCCAACCTTCTTTGATGCTAGAGCAGCTCAGCCTCAAACGAATGGTGCAGTTGGGTTTAGGCCGTGCGCTGGTTGTTTTTTCCCTCTGATGGCGTCCAACGGGAAGGGCTGTTGACAAGGCTGCCGAGCACTTTGTCTATGGTTTGAACTGTCGTTAGTTTTGGATGCCGCCACTATGACCCCAAACGTGAAAGGTGCGCTGCTGATGATGGGTAGCATGGCCGCCTTTACGATCAATGACGCGTTGATCAAGGCCGCCGGGGCCCAGGTGCCGCTGTTCCAGATGGTGGCGATGCGCGGGGTTCTGGCGACGGTGCTGGTGTATCTGCTGGCGCGCAATCTTGGTGCGCTGCATCTGAACTTTCCGCGCCACGACAAATGGCTGGTGGCGGCTCGGTGTTTGGCTGAGCTGTCGGCTACGTTCTTCTTTCTGACCGCGCTGCTGCATATGCCGCTGGCCAATGTGACGGCGGTGTTGCAGGCCTTGCCGCTGACCGTGACCCTCGGCGCGGTGGTGTTCTTCGGTGAACAGATCGGCTGGCGACGGGTTCTGGCCATCGCGCTGGGGTTCCTCGGAATGCTGCTGATCGTGCGACCGGGCCCCGAGGGGTTCAGCATCTATGCCATCTATGCGCTGATTGCGGTAGTGTCGGTCACGATCCGCGATCTGATCACGCGGCGGATGTCGATCCATGTGCCCTCGTTGGCCGTTACTTTGGCGACCTCGTTCACCATTACTGTCGCGGCCGGATGCGCCTCTCTCGCGTCAGGCTGGCAGCCGGTTCCGACGGGGGCCGGGTTGATGGTGGCTTGCGCCGCGGTGTTCGTGCTGACCGGCTATTTGTGCAGCGTCATGGTCATGCGCGTCGGAGACGTCGGATTTGTCGCGCCGTTCCGCTATTCCAGCCTGATCTGGGCGCTGGCCCTGGGTTGGCTGGTGTTTGGCGATTGGCCGGATTCGGTCACTCTGCTCGGGGCGGCATTGGTTGTGGGGGCCGGCTTGTTCACGCTGTTCCGCGAACGGCATTCTCACGCCGAAGAGTGAGCCTGCCGAACCAAGTCCTTTTCGATGGCAAAGCGGGCGATGAATTCACCTTCCTGCTCGGGCGTCAGCGGAGACAACTCTGTGGTGCTGTTGCGGGCATGGGGTGAATCGTTGAACTGATTCAGCGTACGTACCCACATCGGTGCGTCCGGATAGCTGATCACCGGCATGAAGTTCCCAATGCGGTGATGGGCGAAATTCATGATCGTCTGCTCGCATCCGCCGCGCACGTGCATGGCGAACCCAACGCCTAACAGAGGCCGAAACACCTGCGCGGCGCGAATGCCGTCCGGCCCGAAACGGGCAATAAAACCCTGATTATAATCGATGGCGACAGTTTTGTTGTTGGCCATCAACCCTTCGCCTTCGACCGTCGCGTCGCGCAGACGCTCGACGAAATCCACCGACACGGCATCGTCATCGTCGTGGCGGAATTGCAGGCAAGGCGCGCTGGGATTGTCGCGCGCGGCGTTCAGGATCTCTTTCATCACTTTGCGGTGTCGGGCGGGCGCACGGGCGATGATCCGGACCTGTTTCATGCCAGAGGTCAGATCGTGCAGGCGGTCAAAAGCGGGTTTCGGCAGGCAATCCCCGATCACAATCAGGAACTGGAAATCCTCATCGGTCTGTTCCTTGAGACAGGGCAGGGTGGTGGTTTCGAACAGCCGGAACCGCTCTTCCAGACGGGCTGGGTTATAAAGGTACCGCCGGCGTTCCTCGATCGTATCATGTTCGACCTGAAAGCCGCCGTGGGCGGGGTAGGAAAAGCGGCAAAGGCCTATGACTTGCATGAATCATCCGTGGTGCAGACCGTTGAGCAGACTATGCCTGCGCACCGAGGAACCCGCAACGGGCGGCCGTGCTGGAAATCCCCGCCGAGCCCTGATAAATCCCGGCGGAGCGGCCAGTTGATCCCCTAATTAGGCGTACTGTTGACACTCGGGCCGACTCCCCCTATTACGCGCGTCATCTCGGTGCCGGGGGCCGCCCCATAACCGATTCCAGTAATGAACTGGTCAAGGCCCGGACAATTTTGCAGTTCGCGCCCTCTGATAACCAACCGCGACGTTCACCTCGGAATGGGAACGCTCGCGGGTTTTGCGCTTGTGGACGCATAAGTGCAGCAAGTTTAACCGCACGCAACGCGCGTGCATGTCATGTGTGTTGCAAAACGGGGAAGAAACCGGAATGCCAACTATTCAACAGCTGATCCGCAAGCCGCGGCAGCCCAAAGTAAAACGCTCGAAGTCCATGCACCTGGAGCAGTGCCCGCAGAAACGCGGCGTCTGCACACGTGTTTACACTACCACGCCGAAGAAGCCGAACTCGGCTATGCGTAAGGTTGCCAAGGTGCGCCTGACCAACGGGTTCGAGGTCATCTCGTACATCCCCGGTGAAAGCCACAACCTGCAGGAACACTCGGTTGTTCTGATCCGTGGCGGCCGTGTAAAAGACCTTCCCGGTGTGCGTTACCACATCCTGCGCGGTGTTCTGGATACTCAGGGCGTCAAAGATCGTAAGCAACGTCGTTCGAAATACGGCGCGAAGCGTCCCAAGTAAGAAGGAGAGGCTGATATGTCACGTCGTCACGCCGCCGAAAAACGCGAAGTCCTGCCTGACGCCAAATTTGGCGACAAGGTACTGACCAAATTCATGAACAACCTGATGATCGACGGCAAGAAGTCGGTCGCAGAGCGCATCGTTTACAACGCATTTGACCGCGTTGAGAACAAGATCAAGCGCGCTCCTGTCGAAGTGTTCCACGAAGCGCTCGACAACATCAAACCGTCGGTCGAGGTTCGCTCGCGCCGGGTTGGTGGTGCAACCTATCAGGTTCCGGTCGAAGTGCGCCCCGAGCGCCGCGAAGCACTGGCCATCCGCTGGCTGATCACTGCTGCGCGTGGCCGCAACGAAAACACCATGGAAGAACGCCTCGCCGGTGAGCTGCTGGACGCTGTACAGTCCCGCGGTACCGCCGTGAAGAAGCGTGAAGACACCCACAAGATGGCCGAGGCGAACAAAGCCTTCAGCCATTATCGTTGGTAATCCGAGAGGCTTAGACCAATGGCACGCGAATATCCGCTCGAACTGTACCGCAACTTCGGTATCATGGCGCACATCGACGCAGGTAAGACCACCTGCTCGGAGCGTATCCTGTATTACACTGGTAAATCCCACAACATCGGTGAGGTGCACGATGGTGCAGCCACCATGGACTGGATGGAGCAGGAGCAGGAACGCGGCATCACCATCACTTCGGCTGCGACCACCACTTTCTGGGAGCGCACCGAGGACGGTCAGACCGCAGAAACTCCTAAGCACCGCCTGAACATCATCGACACCCCCGGCCACGTTGACTTCACCATCGAAGTCGAACGCTCGCTGGCGGTTCTCGACGGTGCCGTCTGCGTTCTGGACGCAAACGCCGGTGTTGAGCCCCAGACCGAAACCGTGTGGCGTCAGGCTGACCGCTACAAGGTTCCGCGTATGGTTTTCGTCAACAAGATGGACAAGATCGGCGCAGACTTCTTCAACTGCGTCAACATGATCGAAGACCGCACCGGCGCACGTGCTGTTCCGGTTGGTATTCCGATCGGCGCCGAGTCCGAGCTGGAAGGTCTGATCGACCTGGTCACCATGGAAGAGTGGCTGTGGCAGGGCGAAGATCTGGGCGCAAGCTGGATCAAAGCTCCGATCCGCGACAGCCTGAAAGACATGGCTGACGAATGGCGCGGCAAGATGATCGAAGCGGCCGTCGAAATGGACGACGACGCGATGATGGAATACCTGGAAGGCAATGAGCCCGACGTTCCGACCCTACGCGCCCTGCTGCGCAAAGGTACGCTGGAAATCGCGTTCGTTCCGGTTCTGGGTGGTTCGGCGTTCAAGAACAAAGGCGTTCAGCCGCTGCTCAACGCTGTGATCGACTATCTGCCCAGCCCGCTGGACGTTGTCGACTACATGGGCTTCAAGCCCGGCGACGAGGAAGAAGTTCGTGACATCGCCCGTCGTGCAGACGACGACATGGCCTTCTCGGGTCTGGCGTTCAAAATCATGAACGACCCCTTCGTTGGCTCGCTGACCTTCACCCGGATCTACTCGGGCACCATGAACAAGGGTGACTCGATCCTGAACTCGACCAAAGGTAAGAAAGAGCGCATCGGTCGTATGATGATGATGCACTCGAACAACCGGGAAGAGATCGAAGAAGCGTTTGCAGGCGACATCATCGCGCTGGCGGGTCTGAAAGACACCACCACCGGTGACACCCTGTGTGACGCGAAGGATCCGGTGGTTCTGGAAACCATGACCTTCCCCGATCCGGTGATCGAGATCGCGGTTGAGCCCAAAACCAAGGGCGACCAAGAGAAGATGTCCCAGGGTCTGGCCCGTCTGGCCGCCGAAGACCCGTCCTTCCGCGTGGAAACCGACCTGGAATCGGGTCAGACCATCATGAAGGGCATGGGCGAACTTCACCTGGACATCCTGGTTGACCGTCTGAAGCGTGAGTTCAAGGTTGAAGCGAACATCGGTGCACCGCAGGTGGCCTATCGTGAAACCATCTCGATGCCGGTTGAGCATACCTACACCCACAAGAAACAGTCGGGTGGTTCGGGTCAGTTCGCGGAAGTCAAGCTGGAGATCCAGCCGACCGAAGCGGGCGAAGGCTATTCGTTCGAAAGCCGCATCGTTGGTGGTGCCGTTCCGAAGGAATATATCCCGGGTGTTGAAAAAGGCATCAACTCGGTCATGGACAGCGGCCCGCTGGCTGGCTTCCCCGTGATCGACTTCAAGGTTGCCCTGCTGGACGGTAAGTTCCACGACGTTGACTCGAGCGTTCTGGCGTTCGAAATCGCATCGCGGATGTGTATGCGTGAAGGCATGCGCAAAGCCGGCGCGAAGCTGCTGGAACCGATCATGAAGGTCGAAGTGATCACCCCGGAAGAATACACCGGCGGTATCATCGGCGACCTGACCTCGCGTCGTGGCCAGGTATCTGGACAAGAGCCGCGCGGCAACGCAATCGCGATCGACGCGTTCGTTCCGCTGGCCAACATGTTCGGCTACATCAACACTCTGCGTTCGATGTCGTCGGGCCGTGCCCAGTTCACCATGCAGTTCGACCACTACGATCCGGTTCCGCAGAACATCTCGGACGAGATCCAGGCGAAATACGCATAAGCGAAGATTTGAGGGAGCTCCGACCTGGGGCTCCCTTCATTACCGACAAAGGAGGCCATCATGGCAAAGGAAAAGTTTGAGCGTACAAAACCGCACGTCAACATCGGCACGATTGGCCACGTTGACCACGGCAAGACCACGCTGACCGCAGCGATCACCAAGTATTTCGGTGACTTCAAAGCGTATGACCAAATCGACGGTGCGCCGGAAGAAAAAGCGCGCGGCATCACCATCTCGACCGCCCACGTGGAATACGAGACCGAGAACCGCCACTACGCGCACGTTGACTGCCCCGGCCACGCCGACTACGTCAAGAACATGATCACCGGTGCCGCTCAGATGGACGGCGCGATCCTGGTTGTGAACGCCGCTGACGGCCCGATGCCGCAGACCCGCGAGCACATCCTGCTGGGCCGCCAGGTTGGCATCCCGAAGATGGTCGTGTTCATGAACAAAGTTGACCAGGTTGACGACGAAGAGTTGCTGGAACTGGTTGAGATGGAAGTTCGCGAACTGCTGTCCAGCTACGAATACCCCGGCGACGATATTCCGATCATCGCAGGTTCGGCTCTGGCGGCGATGGAAGGCAACAACCCGGAAATCGGCGAAGCGAAGATCCGCGAACTGATGGCGGCTGTTGACGACTACATCGACACTCCTGAGCGTGAAGTAGACAAGCCGTTCCTGATGCCGGTCGAAGACGTGTTCTCGATCTCGGGTCGTGGTACCGTTGTGACCGGTCGTGTCGAGCGTGGCGTGATCAACGTTGGCGACGAGATCGAAATCGTCGGCATCCGTGACACTCAGAAAACCACCTGCACCGGTGTTGAAATGTTCCGCAAGCTGCTGGATCGCGGTGAAGCAGGCGACAACATCGGCGCCCTGCTGCGCGGTATCGACCGTGAAGGCGTTGAGCGTGGTCAGGTTCTGTGTAAGCCGGGTTCGGTTACACCGCACACCAAGTTCGAAGCCGAAGCCTACATCCTGACCAAGGAAGAAGGCGGCCGTCACACTCCGTTCTTCGCGAACTACCGTCCGCAGTTCTACTTCCGTACAACTGACGTGACCGGCACCGTGACCCTGGCCGAAGGCACCGAGATGGTTATGCCCGGCGACAACGTTGGCTTCACCGTCGAGCTGATCGCACCGATCGCGATGGAAGACGGTCTGCGCTTCGCGATCCGCGAAGGCGGCCGCACCGTCGGCGCCGGCGTTGTGTCGAAAATCATCGAGTAATCACGGTAGGCCGGGCTTCAGCCCGGCACATCGATGAGACTAAGAAGGCCGTTCCTTGGGAGCGGCCTTTTCTGTTGTCCTATTGAAGGCGTTATTGAAACTAAGAACTCGTGTTTCGATTGTCTTCAGAGTCCACTAAATGCACCTGATATGAATAACGCAACATAAGTACAATGAATGCCCTAGTCAGGGTAACGCGAAGGAAGCTTTGAGACAAAAAAGGCGAGGCGAGAATAGCCTAGTCAATTGGAACAAAATACTGACGCGGCTGGTATGGTCCTCCGGTTTTTGTGCAGGGGTCGTATTTGCCAGTGCGTTGGTTGGGACTGAACGCCCATTCATATTTTCTAGTTGTGTTCCAGCAAATACGGGTACGCAAATCGCCTTTTCGTCCATATCGAACAAATATCTGGTTCTCACCTCTTAAGATAAAATCGTGGAACTTCCCGTCTCGGGGGTACCAATGAAGAACTTGCAGACCAAACTTCTCACCGCTGTTGACTATACCAAATGCTATCAGCATGTCTTTTTTCCACCCGACAATGAGTCCAAACCACTGGCTAGTATGCCGATTGTCAACGCAATTTGTGGGCACAGTTTTTCCACCGAACACACCATGTTTTAAATCGTATCCAGAAATTGACCAAACAAGGCTACCTCGATACGCCACTGAGTAAATGTCGCGAGATTTAACAATTTCAAAACCGGGAGTTACGGTGCAGACACTTCGTGCATTATCCGCTTCCAACTCTTGTTTTGCGTCTTCAAGGGAGACCAAGTAGTCTAATTTATCGCTGATGTCGTTTAGAATACGCTGCTCGCCCGGAATTTCCTTTTCTCTTTCTTCTGCTTCTTTGATGAATGCCGCGAAGTCCATGATAACCCTCCAATGCAATAGCTTTTAAAAAGTACCAAAGACCATACACTAGGTTAGAGTTTTGACCAACAGGGCGTAGAGATGGTGGTCTGGCTAGTCTAAAGTTGTCGATCCATCTAGTTTGTTCTCTACACCCACTTGTACGGGCGATCCCCCATTTCCCCCTTGCCAAACCCCACCAACCCCACTAATACGCGCGAGTTCTCGATAAGAACGTCAAGGCGGGGTGATTCCCGCCTTTTGGGTTCGAAGAGGGTTGGCGATGCGCGTCTGTCCTCCTCTCAACCTCAACGCCTAAAAAAGGCTGTTAATATGCAAAGCCAAAACATCCGTATTCGGCTGAAGGCATTTGACTATCGCGTTCTGGATGCCAGCACGCAAGAGATCGTCAACACTGCCAAGCGGACCGGCGCGAACGTGCGCGGCCCGATCCCGCTGCCGAACAAGATCGAGAAGTTCACGGTTCTCCGTGGCCCTCACGTTGACAAGAAATCCCGCGACCAGTTCGAGATCCGTACGCACAAGCGTCTGCTCGACATCGTTGATCCGACCCCCCAGACCGTTGACGCGCTGATGAAGCTCGACCTCGCTGCTGGTGTGGACGTCGAGATCAAGCTGCAGTCGTAAGATCGGAGGGTATAGATTATGCGCTCTGGTATTATCGCAAAAAAAGTTGGCATGACCCGCCTGTTCATGGAAGACGGTAAGCAGATCCCTGTGACCGTTCTTCACCTGGACAACCTGCAGGTTGTTGCACAGCGTACCGCTGACAAAGACGGCTACACCGCCGTTCAGCTGGGCGCCGGTGCTGCCAAGGCAAAACGCACCTCGAAAGCCATGCGCGGTCACTATGCCGCTGCCAAGGTTGAGCCCAAGCGTAAGCTGGCCGAGTTCCGCGTCTCTGAAGATGGCCTGATCGAAGTAGGTGCTGAGATTTCGGCAGAACACTTCCTGGAAGGTCAGAAAGTTGACGTTTCGGGTACCTCGATCGGTAAAGGCTTTGCCGGTGCGATGAAGCGCCACAACTTCGGTGGTCTGCGCGCCTCGCACGGTGTTTCGATCAGCCACCGTTCGCACGGTTCGACCGGTCAGTGTCAGGACCCGGGCAAGGTGTTCAAAGGCAAGAAAATGGCCGGTCACATGGGTGCTGCCCGTGTTACCACCCAGAACCTGGAGGTTGTCAAAACCGACGCCGACCGTGGTCTGGTCTTCATCAAAGGCGCCGTTCCCGGACCGAAATCGGGCTGGGTCACCGTCAAGGACGCTGTGAAGAAGAAAGCTCCGGAAGGCCTGCCTTTCCCGGCTGCTGTGAAATCGGCTGCAACCGAAGCACCTGCGGAAGAAGCTCCCGCGGAAGGTGGTGAAGCATGAAACTTGATGTAATCAAACTGGACGGCGGCAAAGCCGGCGACATCGAGCTGAACGCCGATCTGTTCGGTCTCGAGCCGCGTGCGGACATCCTGCACCGTGTGGTCCGTTGGCAGCGCAACAACGCGCAGGCCGGCACCCACAAGGTAAAGACCCGCTCGGAAACCAGCTACTCGACCAAGAAGATCTATCGCCAGAAGGGCACCGGTGGCGCTCGCCATGGTGACCGTAACGCGCCGATCTTCCGCAAGGGTGGTATCTACAAGGGCCCGACCCCTCGTTCGCACGGCCACGACCTGCCGAAAAAGTTCCGCAAGCTTGGCCTGCGCCACGCTCTGTCGGCAAAAGCCAAGGCAGGTGAACTGGTTGTGATCGAGAACGCCGAAGCCGAAGGCAAGACCGCCGCTCTGGCCAAACAGGTTGCAAACCTGGGCTGGAAACGCGCTCTGGTCATCGACGGCGCGACCGTGAACGAAGGTTTCCTGAAGGCGTCGCGCAACATCGAAGGTCTGGATATCCTGCCGTCGATGGGTGCAAACGTTTATGACATCCTCAAGCGTGACACTCTGGTGCTCACCAAAGCGGCTGTCGAAGCACTGGAGGCTCGTCTGAAATGAGCGCGAAGGCAGAACACTACGACGTGATCCGCAAGCCGATCATCACCGAAAAGTCGACCATGGCGTCCGAAAACGGCGCGGTTGTCTTTGAAGTGGCGATCGACAGCAACAAGCCGCAGATCAAAGAGGCCGTTGAGGCGCTGTTTGGTGTGAAGGTCAAAGCGGTGAACACCACTGTGACCAAAGGCAAGGTCAAGCGGTTCCGCGGTCAGCTGGGCCGTCGGAAAGACGTCAAAAAAGCATATGTGACCCTGGAAGAGGGTAACACTATCGACGTGTCCACCGGTCTCTGATCGAACCCGTCTTTGGAGAGAGATAAAGGCCCCCGCGAAAGCGGGGGTTTTTTTTGTTTAGGACTTTTCACAAGCCGTGACAGAGACTGCCCGTGGGATGGCGCCGCGACGGCTGATCAGCGCGCTTTATGGTGCCAGATACATCCAACCTCATACCGAGGCGCAAACGTCCCCAAAGCGCCAGCCCGCCGGGACGGGCAGTCGCTGGCGCGGCGGCCTTCGGCCTTGTCCCGCGCTTTGGAGCGCAAGCGGGAAGACATCAAGAAAGAATATGTGACCCTGGAAGAGGGCAACACCATCGACGTGTCCACCGGTCTCTGATCGGACCCGGCTATGGCCAGAAAAATGGCCCCGGCGAAAGCGGTTTTTTGTTGTTACCGCTATGAAAGCACTAGTTCTCCATATACGTGAGCGATTTAACGGTGCTGCAATTTTCGCGCTACCGGTTTGAGGGAAAAATGAAAGTTTTCATAAGTTGGAGTGGTCAACGAAGCAAGGCTATGGCGGGCGCTTTGAAGGAGTGGTTGCCCCTGATCTTGCAATACGCACAGCCTTGGGTCTCAGACAAAGATATCGGTGCGGGGGATCGTTGGGCGCAGGCCATTGCTGGCGAACTAGAAAGCTCCAACTTTGGCATCCTTTGCATTACTCCGGAGAATTTAAACTCGGAGTGGATACTGTTCGAGGCTGGCGCGCTATCAAAGTCGATGCAAGACGCTAAGGTGATACCCCTTCTATTTGGTTTGGAGCTAAGCGATCTCAGCGGTCCACTATCGCAATTTCAAGCGATCAAAGTCGATGAGCAGGGCATGTTGGACGTTGCGAAATCAATAAATGAGGTGTCGGAGAATAAGGCCGCCGAAGCGACTATCGAGCAACTTGTCCCTGCTCTTTGGCCGCAATTAAAAGGGAAGCTTAGCGAAATTCCCAAAAAAGGTGCCGCAGAAAAACACATGCGACCCCAAACAGAGATTCTAGAAGATTTAGTTTCGCAGGTGCGTGGGCTTGGTTCCCGTATGAGAGAGGTTGATTCTGAGTTGGCGGAGCGAGCGTCTCGGACACCAATGCCGCGATTTTCCAGTGTTCATCCCGACGTCTTGAGCGAATTGCTTCACCGTGGGTTAGAGTACTTTGGTCCTGGTGGGAATTATCCGCTTGTTATGGCAGCGGGTTACATCAGAGGGCGGATGCCATGGATGGCGGAGGTGCTAATTGAAGCTCATCGAGAAATGTCGAATGCATCACCAAAACAGCTGCACGAAACAGCTTCGCAACTACACGAGTTTGTGGAGTTCTCTTTACACGGCCCGATGTCTGAGAAGTTGGTCGCTTCGACAAAATACCGGAGTGGTTTGGCTCAAGCCTTGCACGAAGCAATAGAAAGAGCCGTAGAAGCTTGTAAGCGAAAGAAAGAAGCATTGACCGCCGATTTGCTCAATTAAAGTTGGTGGGGACAGTTCTTGTCTTTGCTATAGACACCCACCCCCAACACTGCTACATGCTCCCAATCTTGCGGCCTCGGATTCGTTCCGGGGCCTCTGATATTTTTAACCGGGGACCTTCGGGGCCCTATACCCTTGGCACCTACGGGGGCCTATCACATAGCAGGGAAACCCCCTGCACTTGCTAAACGGAAGACAGAAAGCATGGCACTCAAGTCGTACAAGCCGACGACGCCGGGCCAGCGCGGGCTGGTGCTGATCGACCGTTCGGAGCTTTGGAAAGGACGTCCGGTCAAGTCTCTCACTGAGGGTTTGACCAAGTCGGGCGGCCGGAACAACACCGGACGGATCACTTCACGCCGCCGCGGCGGTGGCGCAAAGCGTCTCTACCGGATCGTTGACTTCAAACGGAACAAATTTGATGTCGCGGCAACCGTCGAGCGGATCGAATATGACCCGAACCGGACCGCATTCATCGCACTGGTAAAATACGAAGACGGCGAGCAGGCATATATCCTGGCTCCGCAGCGTCTGGCTGTTGGTGACAAAGTCATCGCGTCGGCAAAAGCTGACATCAAGCCGGGCAACGCAATGCCGTTCTCGGGCATGCCCATTGGTACCATCGTCCATAACATCGAGATGAAGCCTGGCAAAGGCGGTCAGATCGCACGTGCGGCCGGTACTTACGCTCAGTTCGTTGGTCGCGATGGCGGCTACGCTCAGATCCGTCTGAGCTCGGGCGAGCTGCGCATGGTCCGTCAGGAATGCATGGCCACCGTTGGTGCCGTGTCCAACCCCGACAACTCGAACCAGAACCTCGGTAAAGCCGGTCGTATGCGCCACAAAGGCGTGCGTCCGTCGGTTCGTGGTGTTGCAATGAACCCGATCGATCACCCGCACGGTGGTGGTGAAGGTCGTACCTCGGGTGGCCGTACGCCGGTTACGCCGTGGGGTAAGGACACCAAGGGTAAGCGTACCCGCAACAAGAACAAAGCGTCCCAGAAGCTGATCATCCGCTCGCGGCACGCCAAGAAGAAGGGACGTTAATCTTATGTCTCGCTCTGTTTGGAAGGGTCCTTTCGTCGATGCTTACGTGCTGAAAAAAGCCGAAGCAGCGCGCGAGTCGGGCCGCAACGAAGTCATCAAAATCTGGTCGCGTCGTTCCACCATTCTGCCCCAGTTCGTGGGTCTGACCTTTGGTGTGTACAACGGCCAGAAGCATATCCCCGTAAACGTCTCGGAAGACATGATCGGTCAGAAGTTCGGTGAATACTCGCCGACCCGTACCTATTATGGCCACGCCGCAGACAAAAAAGCGAAGCGGAAGTAAGTCATGGGCAAGGAAAAGAACCCCCGCCGCGTGGCTGAAAACGAAGCAATGGCGAAAACCCGTATGCTTCGCACCAGCCCGCAGAAACTGAACCTGGTTGCGCAAATGATCCGCGGCAAGAAAGTCGAGAAGGCTCTGACCGACCTGACTTTCTCGAACAAGCGTGTCGCGCAGGACGTCAAGAAGTGCCTGCAGTCCGCAATCGCGAATGCCGAAAACAACCACAACCTGGACGTTGACGAGCTGATCGTCGCCGAAGCATGGGTTGGCAAGAACCTGGTCATGAAGCGCGGTCGTCCGCGTGCCCGTGGCCGTTTCGGCAAGATCATGAAGCCGTTCTCGGAGATCACCATCAAGGTGCGTCAAGTTGAGGAGCAAGCCTAATGGGTCATAAAGTAAATCCGATCGGCATGCGCCTGCAGGTCAACCGCACCTGGGACAGCCGCTGGTACGCCGACACCAAGGACTACGGTGATCTTCTGCTGGAAGACCTCAAGATCCGTGAGTTCATCAACAAAGAGTGCAAGCAGGCCGGTGTTGCCCGTGTGATCATCGAACGTCCGCACAAGAAGTGCCGCGTCACGATCCACACCGCACGTCCCGGTGTCATCATCGGCAAGAAAGGTGCAGACATCGAAGTTCTGCGCAAAAAGCTTGCTCGTATGACCGACAGCGAACTGCACCTGAACATCGTCGAAGTGCGCAAGCCCGAGCTTGATGCGCAGCTGGTTGCCGAGTCCATCGCTCAGCAGCTGGAGCGCCGCGTCTCGTTCCGCCGCGCGATGAAGCGGTCGGTTCAGAACGCCATGCGTATGGGCGCCCTGGGTATCCGGGTGAACGTCGCGGGTCGTCTGGGCGGCGCCGAAATCGCACGGACCGAGTGGTACCGCGAAGGCCGCGTGCCTCTGCACACCCTGCGTGCCGACATCGATTACGCACATGCCGAAGCGATGACCCCCTACGGGATCATCGGGATCAAGGTCTGGATCTTCAAAGGTGAGATCATGGAGCACGATCCGCAGGCACGTGACCGTAAAGCACAGGAACTCCAGGACGGCCCTGCACCTCGTGGTGCTGGTGGCGGTCGTCGCTAAGGAGGGAAAGATATGCTTCAACCAAAGCGTACTAAATTCCGCAAGATGCACAAAGGCCGGATCAAGGGCGAAGCCAAGGGCGGCTCTGATCTGAACTTTGGCACCTACGGCCTGAAAGCTCTTGAGCCTGAGCGTGTAACTGCACGCCAGATCGAAGCTGCACGTCGTGCCATGACGCGTCACATGAAGCGTCAGGGTCGTGTCTGGATCCGCATCTTCCCCGACACTCCGGTCACGGCTAAGCCGATCGAAGTTCGTATGGGTAAAGGTAAAGGTTCGGTCGACCGCTGGGCATGCAAAGTCAAGCCTGGCCGCGTGATGTTCGAGATCGACGGCGTCAATGACGACATCGCCCGCGAGGCCCTGCGCCTGGCCGCGATGAAGCTGCCGATCAAGACTCGCGTCGTGGTTCGCGAAGACTGGTAAGCGATTGGGGTACGCCCCGTTCGTGACAAGATTTACCCCCGTCGGGAAACCGGCGGGGGTTTTCTTTTGGTTCGACGGCTTGTGAAGCTGCAGGTCGTGAGAAATGTCGACCTCCCCTCCACCATGCCCGTAGGCTATCTTGCAGGAATGGGAGGGTACTATGGTTCAGCTACGCAAAAAGATGTTCGTCAAAGAAGTCATAACCACCGACCAGTTAGGCCAACCTTGTGATCCGGTCAGTAGGGTCGCTGCGCTGGCGGTGCTACAAAATCCTCTGGCCGGGCGGTTCTCGGATGATCTTTCAGAGTTGTTTGAGATCGGTGCTGTTCTGGGCCCGGAACTTGCAGCTGGGGCGATTTCGCAACTGGACGGAACACCGGTCTCTTATGGGAAGGCGGCGATTGTCGGCGTGAACGGCGATCTTGAGCAGGGTGGGGCGATTATCCATCCTAAACTTGGCGCTCCGATGCGTACCGCCGCTGGCGGCGGTGAGGCTGTAATCCCTTCGAATGCCAAGCTGGGTGGACCGGGCTGTGCAATTGATCTGCCGCTTGGGCATAAGGACAATCCGTGGTCGTTCGACCATTTCGATACGATGACGCTGAGCATTCCCGATGCACCGAAACCAGATGAAATCGTTTTGTGTCTGGCCTATTCCGATGGCGGTCGACCGATACCGCGCTGTGGCAAAGGGCCCTTAAAGACGTAACCGATCAACATTGGCTGGTCTTGTCCAAGGGGCTGGGGTATGCCCGCCCCATGGCACAGATTGAATCACTCTTCGTTACCCGTCTTTATCGCGCAGCTTTGTCCGAGTTTGATCCCAAGATCGACCAGGAAGAGCTGGAAAGTTCCTGCCTGGTCATCGCTGAAGATGATGAGGCCGGGCAGGAATGGTGTGAAGAGAACGGCTATCCCGGCTACACCAGCTATGCTTCGCTGACCGATCTGCCCTGGCGCTTCCCGATCTTTGCCGATCTGGTCACGGCGTTGGATCAGCACGTGGCGGCTTTTGCCAAAGATCTTGAGTTCGATCTGGGCGAGGGCGAGTTGAAGCTCGAAGATCTGTGGATCAACATCCTGCCCGAGGGCGGAATGCACTCCAGCCACCTGCACCCACACAGCGTGATCTCGGGCACGACCTACGTGGCGATGCCCGAAGGGGCCAGCGCGCTGAAACTGGAAGACCCACGCTCAGGCCGGATGATGGCGGCGCCGACGCGCCTGAAAGGCGGGCGGCGAGATTTGCAGCCGTTCATCTACATGAAGCCACAGGTGGGCGACGTTCTGCTGTGGGAAAGCTGGCTGCGCCACGAGGTGCCGATGAACATGGCCGAGGATGAGCGGATTTCGGTGAGCTTTAACTATAAGTGGGAGTGAGCGGTTTGTTGAGCAACAGTTGAGATTATCATGTGAACACATTATTTATGTGATTGAACGATAAGTGCGATCCTCAATATTAGCGAAGGGAGTAAGCCATGTATGATGCACGTCAGATTGCAAATTGGTTTATTCGTCGCGCTCGGCAAGACGGACGCGTCTTGTCCATTATGTCGTTGCTAAAGCTCACCTATATTGCGCATGGTTGGTATTTGGAGATGAACAAGTCTCCGCTTTATCGCAATAAAATAGAGGCCTGGCAAAGAGGCCCTGTTGTTCCGGACCTATACCGTTCGTTTCGAGGGCAAGGCGTTCACGTAAATGATATGATACCAGGATACTCTGCGGACCTGAGAGACTATGATCAAGGATTCCTCGATCAAATTTACAAAATCTATGGTCATTTGGATCCGTTTACACTTTCAGATCTGACGCATGAGCCGGGCGGACCTTGGGAAACTGCTTCCAAACGCTATGGAAACTATGCCCCCATGTTTGATGATGATATTCGACGCCACTATGAAGCGAAAAGGACCGCAGCAGCTGAATGAGCGGACTGTCTCCAATACCCCCCGCGCCAAACTCTGTTAGTCAGGACGACCTAAAGCAACTTCGAGAGAAGTTGTACGAGCTTGAGGAACGCGTTTCTTCAGGTGAGATGAATTTGGAGGACCGCCTTCGCACTCTCCAAATCAATGAAACGGCGCAAAGAATTCAGATTCGTCAGCTGGTTTTAATAATTGGAGTATTCGTGCTGCTGTTTATGGCTTACATCGCCGTTCACGGCATGTACAAGGTGATGTTTGGCCCACTCCTGACTGTTCCAAGCGCATATGCGATTGCGCTGATTGTGGCACCACTGGCGTCGATTACGACGATTTCCGTGGCTTTGTTGGTTGGGGCTTTCAGGCGCTTTAAGCAAAGTGACGCTGATGCAATTCCTGGGCTTGCCGCGGAAATGGCGAAAACAGGCTTGGGCGCAAATTAGCAGGATGCTCTGAACGCGCAAAATCTTGACCGCTTCTTGCATCCACTAGAAACGCCAAACTTCCTCTTGCCACCCACCCCCTAAACCCTTATACGGCGGCATCCTGCAAGTCCCCCGGCCGAGTCGGGGGATTCGCATGTCTATCATTCATCCACCAGGTCCAAGGTGACCCTGTCAGGGGGCCTTCTGGTGTTTTGAGCAAAGGAAAAAGGCGATGAACGCCCAAGAACTGCGTGACAAGACCCCGGACCAGCTCCGCGAGGAACTGGCCAACCTGAAGAAAGAAAGCTTTAACCTGCGCTTTCAACAGGCCACCGGTCAGCTGGAAAACACTGCCGGCATCAAAGCGGCCCGCCGCAACGCTGCCCGCGTCAAAACCATTCTGAACGAAAAGGCCGCTGCTGCGGCATCCGAGGAGTAATCAGATGCCCAAGCGTATCCTGTCCGGCACCGTAACAAGCGACGCAAACGAACAGACCGTAACCGTTCTGGTCGAGCGCCGTTTCAAACACCCGCTGCTGCACAAAACCGTTCGTAAGTCCAAGAAATACCGGGCTCACGACGAAAAGAACGCCTTCAAGGTCGGCGACTCTGTACGCATCATCGAATGCGCGCCGAAATCGAAGACGAAACGTTGGGAAGTTCTGGAAGCGTAAGTTTCCGGGATTTTCCCATTTGTCGAAACCCTGGGGGATCTAACCAGACCAGCCCCCACAGGTCGGGAGAAACCACATGATCCAGATGCAGACCAATCTGGATGTCGCTGACAACTCCGGCGCACGCCGAGTTCAGTGCATCAAGGTCCTGGGTGGTTCCAAGCGTAAATACGCCTCCGTCGGCGACATCATTGTCGTCTCGGTGAAGGAAGCCATCCCGCGCGGCCGCGTAAAGAAAGGTGACGTCCGCAAGGCCGTCGTCGTACGCACCGCCAAGGAAGTCCGTCGCGAAGACGGCACCGCGATCCGCTTCGATCGCAACGCCGCCGTCATCCTGAACAACAACAACGAGCCCGTAGGTACCCGTATCTTTGGCCCCGTTGTTCGTGAACTGCGCGGCAAGAACTTCATGAAAATCATCTCGCTGGCTCCGGAGGTGCTGTAATCATGGCTGCTAAACTCCGCAAAGGCGACAAGGTCGTCGTGCTGGCCGGCAAGGACAAGGGCAAAGAGGGAACTATCACCTCGGTTGACCCGAAAGCCGGTAAAGCTGTTGTCGATGGCATCAACATCGCCATCCGCCACACCCGTCAGTCGCAAACCTCGCAAGGTGGTCGCCTGCCTCAGGCAAACCCGATCGAGCTGTCGAACCTGGCACTGCTGGACAAAAACGGCAAAGCAACCCGCGTTGGCTTCCGCATGGAAGGTGACAAGAAGGTTCGTTTCGCCAAGACCACAGGGGACGTGATCGATGCTTGATTCCGCAACCTACACCCCGCGTCTGAAAGCTCAGTACGTTGAAACCATCCGTGCCGCTCTGAAAGAAGAGTTCGGCTACAAGAACGACATGCAGCTGCCCAAGCTGGAAAAAATCGTTCTGAACATCGGTTGTGGTGCTGAGGCGGTCAAAGACTCGAAGAAAGCGAAAGCTGCTGTCGAAGATCTGACTGCAATTGCTGGTCAACAGGCCGTTGCAACCAAGGCGAAGAAGTCGATCGCGGGTTTCCGCGTCCGTGAAGACATGCCGCTGGGCGCGAAAGTGACCCTGCGCGGTGATCGGATGTACGAATTCCTGGATCGTCTGATCACCATCGCGATGCCGCGCGTTCGTGACTTCCGCGGTGTTAAGCCGTCTTTCGATGGTCAGGGCAACTTTGCCATGGGCATGAAAGAGCACATCGTGTTCCCGGAAATCGACTTCGACAAAGTCGATGAGGTCTGGGGCATGGACATCGTAATTGCCACCACAGCGAAAACCGACGCTGAAGCAAAGGCACTGTTGAAAGCGTTCAACATGCCGTTCAACGCGTAAGCGCCGGAAGGATTGAGACATGGCTAAAAAAGCAATGATCGAACGCGAGAAGAAGCGCGAACGCCTGGTGGCCAAATATGCCGCAAAGCGTGCCGAGCTGAAAGAAATCGCGAATGACGAGAGCCGCCCGATGGAAGAGCGTTTCAAAGCGCGTCTGAAACTGGCGAAACTGCCGCGCAACAGCTCGGCTACCCGTCTGCACAACCGTTGTCAGCTGACCGGTCGTCCCCACGCTTACTACCGTAAGCTGAAGGTCAGCCGTATCGCGCTGCGCGAGCTGGGTTCTGCTGGTCAGATCCCCGGCATGGTGAAATCGAGCTGGTAAGGGAGACATAGATATGAACGATCCTATCGGCGATATGCTCACCCGTATCCGCAACGCGCAAATGCGCGGCAAGTCCACCGTTTCCACCCCGGCTTCCAAGCTGCGCGGTTGGGTTCTGGACGTGCTGGCGGACGAAGGCTACATCCGTGGCTATGAAAAGACGACCGGTGAAAACGGTCATCCGGCCATCGAAATCAGCCTGAAATACTACGAAGGCACCCCTGTCATTCGCGAACTGAAGCGGGTTTCCAAGCCCGGTCGCCGCGTCTACATGGGCGTCAATGACATCCCGCAGGTCCGTCAGGGTCTGGGCGTGTCGATTGTCAGCACTCCGAAAGGTGTGATGTCGGACGCAAACGCTCGCTCCAACAATGTTGGCGGCGAAGTGCTCTGCACCGTCTTCTAAGGAGGTCTGCAATGTCTCGTATTGGTAAAAAACCGGTCGAGCTGCCCAGCGGCGTTTCCGCCTCTGTGTCGGGTCAGACCATCGAAGTCAAAGGTCCGAAAGGCACCCGCAGCTTCACCGCAACTGACGATGTAACCCTGTCGGTCGAAGACAACGTGGTCAAAATTGATCCGCGTGGAACGTCCAAGCGTGCACGTCAGCAGTGGGGCATGAGCCGCACCATGGTTGCCAATCTGGTGACCGGTGTGACCGAAGGCTTCAAGAAAGAGCTGGAAATCCAGGGTGTGGGTTACCGGGCTCAGATGCAGGGCAACACCCTGAAGCTGAACCTGGGCTATAGCCACGACGTTGATTTCACTGCTCCGGAAGGTGTCACCATCACCGCGCCGAAGCAGACCGAGATCGTTGTGGAAGGTATCGACCAGCAGCAGGTGGGCGAAGTTGCGGCCAAAATCCGCGAATGGCGCCGTCCCGAGCCTTACAAAGGCAAGGGCATCCGCTACAAGGGCGAGTTCATCTTCCGCAAGGAAGGCAAGAAGAAGTAAGGACGCAAACAATGGCAAACAGCAAAAGAACCCTGTTTCTGAAGCGCCGCCTGCGCGTTCGGAACAAACTTCGCAAAGTCAACGCGGGCCGTGTACGCCTGTCGGTTCACCGTTCGAACAAGAACATCAGCGTTCAGCTGATCGACGACGTTCGTGGCGTGACCCTGGCTTCGGCCTCGACCCTGGAAAAAGATCTGGGTGTTGTTGGCAAGAACAACGTCGAAGCGGCCACCAAAGTGGGCGCGGCCATCGCCGAGCGTGCCAAGAAGGCAGGCGTCGAAGAGGCCTATTTCGATCGTGGTGGCTTCCTGTTCCACGGCAAAGTGAAGGCTGTCGCCGACGCTGCGCGTGAAGGTGGTCTGAAGATCTAAGACCTGCGGGCAGCTTCGCGGCTGCCCCGATGATCCGGGGGCCCTGGCGACAGTCGGGGCTCACTTGGATTGAAGAAAACGGCGCCGTATGCGCCACATGAGAAAAGGGATGCCAAATGGCAGAACGTGAAAACCGTCGGGGCCGTGGCCGCGACCGTGAAGAAGCACCGGAATTTGCAGATCGTCTGGTCGCAATCAACCGCGTGTCGAAAACCGTAAAAGGTGGTAAGCGCTTTGGCTTCGCCGCTCTGGTGGTTGTCGGCGATCAGAAAGGCCGCGTCGGCTTTGGCAAAGGTAAAGCGAAAGAAGTACCTGAAGCCATCCGTAAGGCAACAGAACAAGCCAAGCGTCAGATGATCCGCGTGCAGCTGCGCGAAGGTCGTACCCTGCACCACGACATCGAGGGCCGTCACGGCGCCGGTAAAGTGGTTATGCGCACCGCACCTGAAGGTACTGGTATCATCGCCGGTGGTCCGATGCGTGCCGTGTTCGAAATGCTGGGCGTGAAGGACGTTGTGTCCAAGTCGCTGGGCTCGCAGAACCCGTACAACATGATCCGCGCCACCATCAACGGCCTGCAGAAAGAGCAGAGCCCGCGTTCGGTTGCCGCACGTCGTGGTAAAAAAGTTGCCGACATCCTGCCCAAGCGGGACGAAGCACCGGCTGCTGAAGCCGAAGCGTAAGGAGAGCGACCCATGGCAAAAACCATCGTCGTCAAGCAGATCGGTTCCCCGATCCGCCGCCCCGCCGAACAGCGCGCAACCCTGATCGGCCTGGGCCTGAACAAGATGCACCGTACCCGTGAGCTGGAGGACACTCCTTCGGTTCGCGGCATGATCAACAAGATCCCGCATCTGGTAGAGATCGTCGAAGAGCGCGGCTAAGCGCATCTTCCAACGAACAAAGAAACGCCTCCGAATACTCGGGGGCGTTTTCTTTTTTGTAGCGTTTGTCTGCTTTGAGCCCTAATTGACCTTCTACAGCCGCTCCTGTTTTGCACACGCGGCAAATTCACAGAAGAAATGGCCGCATCATTGAATGTCTGAAACCATAAGATATGGATTGTTATTTGAGTCGTTGCTCATAGTCATACAGACCAATTAGATAAGCCACCCTCGCCTCATAGGTATCAAAGGTGTCAATCTCATCATCGCCAATGAAATATAGGAGCCTGAGAAACAAAGTGTCCGCAACTGTCGCGTATTTATAGTTGTAAGCGAGATTGAGCGCACTGGGGGTGACTCCTTCAAACGGCAACAATCCGGCACCTACAAGTAGCTGTTTATTAAAACAGTCGTCTATGTGCTCGGGTGTTAAGTAGGCGTAGAACTTGTGGTGCGCATTTCGAGTAGGAGCCAGCATCCGGCAATGTGTGCCTTTGAAGAGCCGCGCAAGTTTGTCATCTGACGTCGGTTCAGAATCCAATCCCCGACTAACTTTTTCGTAATACTCAACCGTTGTTTGGTCTCCCAATCGTCGAGCTTCAGACAACAAGAAGTCTGTGTTTCCAAAAATAATGACCAGGTCTGCTTCACTTAAGTCACGTGTGCTTTTGGATGAGATATTTGCTCGACGGATCACGTCATAAAAAGCAGCGCCGGCAGCAAAAATGAATCTTAGTGCGTGCTGATCGTTTTCCTTGAGAACACCCCATGACAACCTCTTATCTTTCCACCAAAACGGTCTGGGTTCGCAGTCGGTACATCCAAGTGACGCTTCAATAAAGTCTTCGGCCAGTATGTGGTCTTCTACGAGCGGAGAGAAGTCAATTGGTTCGCTTTTGGCGTTTCTAAACCCATCAACGAGTTTGCCAGTCTCGTCGAATTCATAGTATTCTCTCATGAACTCATAGAGCTTTTGGTGAGACAAATTATCTGATCCAAGATCCGGAAGTTGAACACTTTGAGAATGCGCGGGCAATGAGTTCGAAAGGCAAATAAGAGCAACAATCAAGATGTGGCGACACCCGTCGATAGTAAGTCTATTCATAAAACGATCCGATTTACTTCTGGCGCAGCATGACAAACAAGTTCTTCTAACTAACTGAGACGTATGTCCAGTAGATCGCTCCAAATATTGAGTGTTACGCTTCTCGGCATCAAGTTTTTCGCCGCGCGAAGTAGAGAGTGGTGTGTATGCAGCGAATGTCTGTAAAGTCCGCAAAGCGGACCTAAGTCGTAAGTAGTGCCGAATGGCCAGATTGCTGGGCCATTCCCGAAACGCATACCGGCCAGACCGAAACTTCGGTTGTTAGCGATATCTGCGACGCCTATCTGAACGCTGTCCCAAACAGGAACAGAACAGAAATCATCGGGGAATGCGCCCCGGTCAGGAAAGGAATTCAGATATGGCTTACACAGCAACAACCACTCATGGCGGCATCAACCTGTTCGCACGCATCGCAGAGTTCGCCGCAAAGGTGAAAGAGGCATACACCCTGCGCGCCGAGTACAATCGCACCTATTCGGAACTGCAGGGGCTGACCGATCGCGAACTGAATGACATCGGCGTGCGCCGTTGCGATATCAAGGATATCGCTCAGGAACACGTTTACTGCTCGTAATTGCAAGCCTACCACCACTCACACAGAGGCGCCGTTTGGCGCCTCTTTTGGTTTCAGGGGCCATCGCGCCACAGCCAAGAGATTTTTGGGTCCAAGCATTGCGGCAGCGCCGTTAATACGTCAAATGCGGATTAGGCGGCTGTTTGAGGCCGGTAAAATTGTGTGGAAAGACATATTTATGGCGCGCGAATATCAGATCGGAATGCTGTGGGTCGACGGACCGCTGAGCTTTCTTGAGCAGTTATGCATCAAGTCCTATCTGGATGCCGGGCAACATGTGCGTCTTTACACCTATGGGACTGTCACAGGGATCCCCGACGGCGTGGAACAGCGCGATGCACGCGAGGTTCTGCCCGATTCCGAGTTTATCACCCATGGCAGAACCGGAAGCCCCGCGCCGCATTCGGACAAGTTCCGATACCGGATGCTGGCGCAGGAACCTGACCTGATCTGGGCAGATACGGATGCCTATTGCCTCAAGCCGTTCACAACCGAAAACGGCCATTATTACGGCTATCTCCAAGGCGATGTGGCCATCGGCGTGCTTGCCCTGCCTCGGGACAGCGAAACGCTGGGCAAGCTGATCGAATTCACCAATGATCCGTACCTCATCCCGCCTTGGCTGCCCCCTCGTCATCGCAGGCCGCTGGAAGAGGCGCAGCAGAACGGAGAGCCGGTGAACGTGCCCGAAACGCTTTGGGGCGTTTGGGGGCCGAGTGCATTCACCTGGGCGTTGCGACAAACGGGTGAGATAAAATACGCACTGCCCGAGCATGTGTTCTACCCGCTCAATTATACGCGTCGGCGGGCGCTGGCCCGGCCGGGGGCCAAAATCGACCATTTCTTCAAGGACGATACGGTTTCCATCCACCTGTACGGTCGACGGATGCGGGCGATCATGCGGAACAAGTATGACGGCAAACCCGACCCTGACAGTTTGGTCGGCAGGCTCGTCGAGAAACACGGCATCGATCCGCTTGCAGCGCCCATTATCAAACATGATGAGGATGAAGCCGAGGTACCGCAGGTCGACGGCTGACCTTGCACCGATCCACGGGCTTGCCAAGCGGGGGTAACGGGCCTATACGCCTCCGGTGGGTTTCTGCCCATGAGAATCAAAACCAAGAAATGCCGTGTTTGGCCCATCACGCTTCGGGGGTCACATCCGGCTTAGGAGAAGCGAAATGAAACTGAACGAATTGCGCGACAATCCCGGCGCCAGCCCGAAACGCACCCGCGTTGGCCGTGGTCCCGGTTCCGGCAAAGGTAAAATGGGTGGCCGTGGTATCAAAGGCCAGAAATCCCGTTCGGGTGTGGCCATCAATGGCTACGAAGGCGGCCAGATGCCCCTGTACCAGCGCCTGCCCAAGCGTGGCTTCAACAAGCCGAACCGCAAGGAATTCGCCGTCATCAACCTGGGCCTGATCCAGAAATTCGTCGACGCCGGCAAGCTGGACGCCAAAGCTGCGATCACCGAGGACGCACTGGTTGCATCCGGCCTGGTGCGTCGCAAGCTGGACGGTATCCGCGTTCTGGCCAAAGGCGAAATCAGCGCCAAAGTGAACCTGGAAGTAACCGGTGCTTCGAAAGCTGCTGTTGAGGCAGTTGAAAAAGCGGGCGGTTCACTGACGGTCACAAAAGCCGCTGCGGCAGAGTAAGCGCTTGTGAGCGGGCGCAGACCCGCTTACATAGACCTCAGAGTTTTCCAAGACGCCGTCCGAGCCGGAAAACGGTTCCGGGCGGCGTTTTCATAAGAGAGACCGATTTATGGTATCAGCAGCAGAACAAATGGCGGCCAACACAAGCTGGGCTGCCCTTGGCAAAGCCACCGATCTGCGCAACCGCATCCTGTTCACGCTGGGTTTGTTGATCGTTTATCGTCTGGGCACCTTTATTCCGGTGCCGGGGATCGACGGTCAGGCTCTGCGCGAGTTCATGGAACAGGCGGGGCAGGGCATCGGCGGCATGGTTTCGATGTTCACCGGTGGGGCGCTTGGGCGGATGGGTATCTTTGCCCTCGGCATCATGCCCTATATCTCGGCCTCGATCATCGTGCAGCTGCTGACATCGATGGTTCCCGCGCTCGAACAGCTCAAGAAAGAGGGCGAGCAGGGCCGCAAGAAGATCAACCAATACACCCGTTTTGGCACTGTGGCGCTGGCCACCGTTCAGGCCTATGGTCTGGCCGTTTCGCTGGAATCGGGCGATCTGGCGACCGATCCGGGCATGTTCTTCCGTCTGTCGACCATGATCACTCTGGTTGGTGGCACCATGTTCCTGATGTGGTTGGGTGAACAGATCACCGCACGCGGCATCGGCAACGGCATCTCTCTGATCATCTTCGTCGGCATCATCGCCGAGGTTCCGGCCGCTCTGGCGCAGTTCTTTGCCTCAGGCCGCTCGGGAGCGATCAGCCCCGCCGTGATCGTTGGTGTGATCGTGATGGTGATCGCAGTGATTACCTTTGTGGTGTTCATGGAGCGCGCCCTGCGCAAGATCCATATCCAGTATCCACGCCGTCAAGCCGGTATGAAGATCTATGAGGGCGGCTCGAGCCACCTGCCGGTCAAAGTGAACCCGGCGGGCGTGATCCCGGCGATCTTTGCAAGCTCGCTGCTGCTACTGCCGGTGACGATCTCGACTTTCTCGTCGGGCGCGACCAGCGGACCGATCATGTCGTGGCTGCTGGCCAACTTTGGTCCCGGACAGCCGCTGTATCTGCTGTTCTTCGCGGCCATGATCGTGTTCTTTGCCTATTTCTACACGTTCAACGTGTCGTTCAAGCCGGACGATGTTGCGGACAACCTGAAAAAGCAAAACGGTTTTGTGCCGGGTATCCGTCCGGGCAAGAAAACCGCCGAGTATCTGGAATACGTGGTCAACCGCGTGCTGGTTCTGGGTTCGGCCTATCTGGCGGCGGTTTGTCTGTTGCCTGAAATTCTGCGGAACCAGTTCGCCATCCCGTTCTACTTCGGCGGCACCTCGGTTCTGATTATCGTCTCTGTGACCATGGACACGATCCAACAGGTTCAGAGCCACCTGCTGGCGCATCAATACGAAGGGCTGATCGAAAAGTCCCAGCTGCGCGGCAAAGGTAAGAAACGCAGCAGGAAGGGACCCGCTCGTCGATGAACATCATTCTTCTTGGGCCCCCGGGGGCCGGTAAAGGGACGCAGGCGCGTCACCTGGTCGAAACTCGGGGCATGGTTCAGTTGAGCACCGGCGACATGCTTCGCGAGGCCAAGACCTCGGGCACCGAGATGGGCCAGAAGGTTGCTGCGATCATGGACGCGGGCAAGCTGGTTACCGATGAGATCGTGATCGGCCTGATCGAAGAAAAGCTGACCACGGAAACTGGTGCCGGCTTCATCTTTGACGGTTTCCCGCGGACGCTGGCACAAGCTGATGCGCTGGCCGCGTTGTTGGCCAAGCTGGGTCAGTCGCTGCACACCGTGATCGAAATGCGTGTGGATGACGAAGCGCTGGTTCAGCGGATCACCGCACGTTCGACCTGCGGCGGCTGCGGTGAGGTCTATAACGACATTACCAAGCCGATCCCGGCCGATGGCAAATGCACCAACTGCGGCAAGGAAAATGACTTCCAGCGTCGCGCGGATGACAACGAAGACAGCCTGCGCACACGCCTGATGGAATACTACAAAAAGACCTCGCCGCTGATTGGGTATTACTACGCCAAAGGCGATCTGCGTCCGGTCAATGGCTTGGCCGAGATCAAGGAAGTCACCGCCTCGATCGAGGCGATTCTGGGCTGACTTCAGGTTGGGGCTTGACGGCCCCACCAAAACCCCATATCGACCCCCATCCCCTTGGGGAATCAAGACCGCAGGCGGGATTCGTCCCAACTGCCCCGACCACCTCGAATAATGCTGAACCCTCTGGCGACACTGCCACGGTTAGGCGTTGTGAAAAAAGGTTCTGGAGTTACGGAACCGCAACGAAAAGGAAAGTGACACGTGGCACGTATTGCCGGCGTAAACATCCCGACTGCAAAGCGGGTACCTATCGCCCTCACATATATCACCGGTATCGGCAACACCTCGGCCAAAGCGATCTGCGAAGCCGTGGGCATTGAAGCGACCCGTCGCGTCAACGAACTGTCCGACGCCGAAGTTCTGGCCATCCGCGAACATATCGACGCCAACTACACCGTCGAAGGTGACCTGCGTCGTGAAGTTCAGATGAACGTCAAGCGCCTGATGGACCTGGGCTGCTATCGCGGTCTGCGTCACCGCCGCAACCTGCCGGTTCGCGGTCAGCGCACCCACACCAACGCTCGTACCCGCAAAGGCCCCGCAAAGGCCATCGCTGGTAAGAAGAAATAAGGGAGGGTCTGACTGATGGCACGTGATAAGACTCGCGTTAAGCGCAAAGAGCGTAAGAACATCGCATCGGGCGTCGCCCATGTGAACTCGACCTTCAACAACACCAAGATCCTGATCTCGGACGTACAGGGCAACGCCATCTCGTGGTCGTCTGCCGGTACCATGGGCTTCAAAGGATCGCGGAAATCGACACCCTACGCCGCTCAGATGGCTGCAGAAGACGCAGGCAAGAAGGCGCAGGAACATGGCGTCAAGACGCTGGAAGTCGAAGTTCAGGGCCCCGGTTCGGGTCGTGAATCGGCTCTGCGCGCGCTGGCTGCAGTGGGCTTCAACATCACGTCGATCCGCGACGTGACTCCGATCGCTCACAACGGCTGCCGCCCGCCGAAGCGTCGCCGCGTCTAAGCGATTTTGAATTGAGCTGGGGCTGTGTTTTCGCACGGCCCCAGCACGTCATTTTGAACCTCGGGCGTCTGCACCTTGTTGGTCATGGGGCGCGGACAGGAATGGAGGGATTACATGATCCATAAGAATTGGGCAGAATTGATCAAGCCGACCCAGCTGGAAGGCAAGCCGGGCAACGATCCCGCACGTCAGGCGACCCTGGTTGCCGAACCGCTGGAACGTGGCTTTGGTCTGACTCTGGGCAACGCCCTGCGCCGCGTTCTGATGAGCTCGCTGCAAGGTGCGGCCATCACCAGCGTCCAGATCGACAACGTCCTGCACGAGTTCTCCTCGGTTGCGGGCGTGCGTGAAGACGTCACCGACATCATCCTGAACCTCAAGCAGGTTGCCCTGCGCATGGAAGTCGAAGGCCCCAAGCGCCTGTCGATCAATGCCAAAGGCCCCGCAGTTGTCACTGCTGGTGACATCAGCGAAAGCGCTGGCATCGAGGTTCTGAACCGCGATCACGTCATCTGCCACCTGGACGATGGCGCCGACCTGTTCATGGAACTGACCGTCAACACCGGTAAGGGCTATGTTTCGGCTGAGAAGAACAAGCCGGAAGACGCACCCATCGGTCTGATCCCGATCGACGCGATCTATTCGCCGGTCAAAAAGGTTGCCTATGATGTTCAGCCGACCCGTGAAGGTCAGGTTCTGGACTATGACAAGCTGACCCTGAAGATCGAAACCGACGGTTCGATCACGCCGGAAGACGCGCTGGCCTTTGCCGCACGTATCCTGCAGGACCAGCTGTCGATCTTCGTCAACTTCGACGAGCCGGAATCGGCTGGCCGCCAGGACGAAGACGATGGTCTGGAGTTCAACCCGCTGCTGCTGAAGAAAGTGGACGAGCTGGAACTGTCGGTCCGTTCGGCAAACTGCCTGAAGAACGACAACATCGTTTACATCGGCGATCTGATCCAGAAAACCGAAGCCGAGATGCTGCGTACACCGAACTTCGGCCGCAAGTCGCTGAACGAGATCAAGGAAGTGCTGTCCGGTATGGGTCTGCACCTTGGCATGGATGTCGAGGATTGGCCGCCCGACAACATCGAAGATCTGGCGAAGAAATTCGAAGACGCGTTCTAAGCGCGTCTTCACCAATGCCCGGGCTGCCGGGGACCATATGGGCACTTCCGCCCCAAGGAGAGCCGGTGACACGCATCGCCGGCCAGACAAAGCAAAACGCGAAAGAAGGAACTAGAAAATGCGTCACGCACGTGGTTATCGCCGCCTGAACCGTACTCATGAGCACCGCAAGGCGCTGTTTGCGAACATGGCTGGCTCGCTCATCGAACATGAGCAAATCAAGACAACTCTGCCCAAGGCAAAAGAACTGCGCCCGATCATCGAAAAGCTGGTCACTCTGGGAAAGCGCGGCGATCTGCACGCCCGCCGTCAGGCCGCAGCACAGCTGAAAGAAGACAAAGACGTCGCAAAGCTGTTCGAAGTTCTGGGCCCCCGCTACGCCGAGCGTCAGGGTGGTTACGTCCGCATCCTGAAAGCGGGCTTCCGCTATGGCGACATGGCACCGATGGCGATCATCGAATTCGTTGATCGTGACGTCGACGCCAAAGGCGCGGCTGATAAAGCCCGCGTTGCCGCCGAAGAGGCTGCAGACGAAGAATAAATGATCAGCGATATCTGATCAGGGACCCCCGCTCGGATGAGCGGGGGTTTTTCTTTGCCGACTGTTCAATGTATGGGACGGAAACGATCCAATGAAGCCGCCGGAGATCCCATTGACCATCCGCATGTCCGTTTTTGATGTTCAGGGCCTTGCCTTCGGCATCGTCATGACAAGCTTGAGCGTCGTATTTCTGAAAGCCGCCGGTCTGGTGACGGGGCAAACCGCAGGAATTGCGCTGCTGCTGTCTTATGTCTTGCCGCTTGGGTTCGGTCCGCTGTTTTTTCTGATCGGAATTCCGTTTCTGGTTTTGGCATGGGTCAAACGCGGGCCGGTATTTGCAATTCGTACAATTGTCGTTGTGGTGGGGATTTCGGTTTTGTCCCAACTTCTAAGCGAAATCGTGTTGTTCAACCGGCTGGACCCGCTGGTCGCTGCGGTTCTGGGCGGAGCCTGCAGCGGAATGGGGTTGATCGCCATCTTCCGACACAACGCTTCGGCTGGCGGGATGACCATTCTCGGAATTATTCTGGAACATAAAACCGGGTTCAAAGCAGGGTGGTTTCAGTTGTCTGTTGACGCCATGGTCTTCCTCGCCTCGGCCTTTGTGCTCAGCCCCGCGCAATTGTTCTATTCGTTTCTTGGCGCCGTGATCACCAATATGGCAATTGTCTGGAATTTCGACGTCGCCCAGAGCCGAACAGGGCGCCCCGGGTATGGGCGGCCTGCAAACGAATAGCGATCTTGCAAACGGTGTTGCTTGCGGACATATCAATCCTTGAACGTATAAGAGGGTCTCATGTTCCGCACGCTTTTGCTTTGTCTGCCGCTTGCACTCTTGAACGCACCGGTGATGGCCCAAACGAAAGTACCGCAATCGCAGGCCGAGATTTCGATCGGCTTTGCGCCCGTGGTCAAGCAGGCTTCTCCGGCGGTTGTAAACATCTATGCCAAGATCGTGCAGCAGGGGCGGGCGAACCCGTTTTTCTCGGACCCGTTCTTTCAGGATTTTTTTGGTCGTGGGTTCGGAGAGCCCCGCCCGCGGGTGCAGAATTCACTGGGGTCGGGCGTGATCCTGTCGGAAGATGGGTACGTGGTGTCGAACTATCACGTGGTCGGGACGGCCACGGAAATCCGGGTGGTGACCACGGACCGGCGCGAGTTTTCGGCGCAGGTGGTTCTGGGCGACAAGGAAAGTGATATCGCCATCCTGCGGCTGGAAGAGGCCGAGGACCTGCCATACCTGCAGATGCGCGACTCGGACCATGTCGAGGTGGGCGAGCTGGCGCTGGCCATCGGCAACCCGTTTGGCGTGGGGCAGACGGTGTCGTCGGGCATCATCTCGGGGTTGGCGCGAACCGGGGCGGCCACGGGCAACGCGCGGGGTTATTTCATTCAGACCGATGCGGCGATCAACCCGGGCAATTCCGGCGGGGCGCTGATTGATGTGAATGGCGACCTGATCGGGATCAACACCGCGATCCTGACCCGCTCGGGCGGCTCAAACGGCATCGGCTTTGCGATTCCCGCCAACTTGGTGGCCGAATTTCTGCGCCAGGCGCAGGGCGGCAATGACAGTTTCGTCAGTCCCTGGGCCGGAATGGCAGGCCAGCACATGAGCGCGGATATCGCCGAATCTCTGGGTCTGGTGATCCCGCTGGGCGTGGTAATTTCCGACCTGCACCCTCTGAGCCCCTTGGCCGAGGCCGGTCTGCGCGTGGGCGATGTGGTCACCCATGTGGATGGGGATGAGGTGAATTCGCCCGCCGAGATGAAATTCCGTATGGCGGTCGCAGGTGTGGGCGGCACGTCCATGGTCACGCGGCTGCGGGGGGAAGAGCGCGCCGAGGTGGAAATCGCGCTGATCAAGGCCCCCGATACCCCAGCGGCCGAAAAAACCACGCTGGACGACCAAACCGTAATGCCGGGTCTGACGGTCTCGCGGGTCAATCCGGCGGTGATCGCCAAGATGGGGCTCGTGCTGTCTCAGACCGGAGTAGTCGTGGTGGATGCAGGCCCCTATGGTGGCCGGTCGGGGCTGCGCCCGGGTGATGTGGTCGACAGCATCAATGGCATACGGATTGAAACCCCCGACGACATGGTGGAGGCGCTGACCGATCCGGGTCGCCGGATCAATCTGGATGTTCTCAGGGGGGGGCGTTCGGTCTCTCTCCGGTTCCGGTTGTAACGTGAGTGATCTGTTCGATACAGGGGCCGCCCAGCCCGCACCGCCTGCGCACCGCCCGCTGGCCGATCGGCTGCGGCCGCTGACTCTGGCCGAGGTGATCGGGCAGGAACAGGTGTTGGGCCCGGATGCGCCGCTTGGGGTCATGCTGGCCTCGGGCAGCCTGTCCAGTCTGGTGTTCTGGGGGCCTCCGGGCGTCGGCAAAACGACCATCGCGCGGCTTCTGGCGCAGGAAACCGATCTGCACTTCGTTCAGATCAGCGCGATTTTCACCGGTGTGCCAGACCTGAAAAAGGTGTTCGAGGCTGCGAAAATCCGTCGCCAGAATGGGCAGGGTACGCTGTTATTCGTGGACGAGATTCACCGTTTCAACAAAGCTCAACAGGACGGGTTCCTGCCGCATATGGAAGACGGGACCATTCTGCTGGTAGGGGCGACAACCGAGAATCCGTCGTTCGAGCTGAACGCCGCTGTGCTAAGCCGGGCGCAGGTGCTGGTGCTGGAGCGTCTCAGCCTTGTCGATCTGGAACGCCTGACCCAAAGGGCCGAGAAGGAGCTGGATCGCGCGCTGCCTCTGACCGGCCCGGCGCGCGAGGCGTTGCAAGAGATGGCCGACGGCGATGGCCGGGCGCTGTTGAACCTGATCGAACAGATTGCGGCGTGGAAAGTTGATGCACCGCTGGACCCCGATGCGCTGTCGACACGGCTTATGCGCAGGGCGGCGAAATACGACAAGTCGGGCGATGAGCACTACAACCTGATCTCGGCCCTACATAAATCAGTGCGCGGGTCTGATCCGGACGCAGCGCTTTACTGGTTTGCGCGGATGCTGACGGGGGGCGAGGACCCGCGCTATCTGGCGCGGCGGATTACGCGGATGGCGGTCGAAGATATCGGTCTGGCCGACCCGCAGGCGCAGGCGATTTGCCTGCAATCCTGGCAGACCTATGAACGGCTGGGCAGCCCCGAGGGTGAACTGGCTCTGGCGCAGGCGTTGGTCTATCTGGCGCTGGCGCCGAAATCGAACGGGGCTTATGTTGGGTACAAAGCGGCTATGCGGCTGGCCAAGCAATCGGGCAGCGAACCGCCGCCCAAACATATCCTGAACGCGCCGACCTCGTTGATGAAGGATCAGGGCTATGGAGCGGGCTATGCTTATGATCACGATGCCGAAGACGGGTTTTCGGGGCAGAACTACTTTCCGGACGGGATGGAGCGGCCCGAGCTGTATCAGCCGGTTGAGCGCGGTTTCGAGCGGGAACTGAAAAAGCGGCTGGATTACTTCGCGAAACTGCGGACGCAGCGGAGCAGGCCCTAGCGCTGGCTTGACTCTTGCGGTGCGGCGCGCCACAGACGCGCATGTTTTCTAAGGCACCTATGGACACACAATCCACGCGGAACCGCCGCGTGAAGGGGATATCGGCATGAGCGGCGTACAAATGATCACCGTGGCAGAGGGGGATGGCGACCAACGGATCGACCGGTGGCTGCGCCGTCTGTTCCCGCATGTCAGCCAGGGCCGCATCGAGAAGATGTGCCGCAAGGGTGAGTTGCGGGTTGAGGGTGGCCGGGTGAAGGCCTCGACCCGGCTTGAGGTTGGGCAGGTCGTGCGTGTGCCACCGCTGCCCGATGCGGATCATAAGCCTGCCGAGGTCAAGCGGCGCATTTCGGACGCGGATGCCAAGATGATCCAATCCTGCGTGATCTATCGTGACGATCACGTTCTGGCACTGAACAAGCCGCATGGTCTGCCCGTGCAGGGTGGCAGCGGCCAGACCCGCCACGTGGACAGCTTGTCCGAGGCGCTGCGCTTTGGCTATGACGAGAACCCCCGCCTTGTTCACCGGTTGGACAAAGATACCTCGGGCGTTCTGTTGCTGGCCCGCACCCGCGAGGCTGCCAAAGGGCTGACGGCCGCCTTCCGTCATCGCGATACCCGCAAGATCTACTGGGCATTGGTCGCCGGGGTGCCGACCCCCTATCTGGGCGAGATCAAGACCGGGCTGGTTAAGGCCCCGGGTCATGGCAAGCAGGGCGAAGGTGAGAAGATGATCCCCGTCCACCTGAACGAAATTAACGACACGCCGGGTGCGAAGCGGGCGCATACGCTCTATGCAACGCTCTATCGCGTGGCTGGCCGCGCCGCATGGGTAGCGATGGAGCCGATCACCGGCCGCACGCACCAACTGCGGGCGCATATGGCCGCGATTGGGCATCCGATCATCGGCGACGGCAAATACGGCGGTTCTGGGCAGGAAAATCTGGGCGATGGCTGGGGCGCTCAACTGGGCGGGATCATCAGCAAAAAGCTGCACCTGCACGCCCGTCAGGTAACGTTCCAGCATCCGATGACGCGCAAGACCATCACCGTCACCGCGCCGCTGCCGGATCATATGCAACACAGCTGGGACACCTTCGGCTGGACCGAGGATCTGGCCACAGACGACCCGTTCGAGGAACTGCAATGAGCGCACCGCTGCGTCTGGTGCTGTTCGACGTGGACGGCACGCTTGTCGACAGTCAGGGCGCCATAATTGGAGCAATGACCGCCTGTTTCGCGGCCCAATCCCTGCCGGTGCCGGAGCGTGAGGCGATCCTGTCCATCGTGGGGCTGTCTCTGCCCAATGCGATGGCGCAGCTGGCCTCCGAGCATCCCGACAGCGTGCAGCATCGCTTGGTCGAAGGGTATAAGGAAGCCTATCACGCGCAACGGCTGGAGCAGGGGGCAGCAGGCTCTCCGCTGTATCCCGGGGCACGCGATGCCATCGAAGCCCTGCACGCGGTGCCCGAGGTTCTGCTGGGCGTCGCCACCGGGAAATCTCAGCGCGGTCTGGATGCGCTGATTGAGGCCCACGGGCTGGAGCGCTACTTCGTGACCCGTCAGGTGGCGGATCACCACCCATCCAAGCCACACCCGTCGATGATCGACACGGCACGCGGCGAAACCGGGGTGGATGCGGTCAATACGGTCATGATCGGCGACACAAAATTCGACATGGATATGGCCCGAGCCGCCGGGGTGGCGGGCATTGGCGTGGCCTGGGGGTATCACGACCGATCCGTTCTGGACGGCGCGACATGTGTAATTGAAACTTTTGACCAGCTGCCCCGCGCACTGGACGACATCTGGACCTGACAACATGAGCGACTGGAAACCCAAGCGATTTTGGAACGAGAGCGCGGTGGTCGAAGCCGAGGACGGCTATACCGTCGAACTTGATGGCCGCCGCGTGAAAACCCCGGCCAAGGCCGCTTTGGTCCTGCCGACCCGTGCCATGGCTGAAGAAGTTGCCGCGGAATGGGACGCACAGGAAAAAGTGATCGACCCGACGGTGATGCCTTTCACCCGTTCGGCAAACGCCGCCATCGATAAGGTCCACCATCAACACGCCGAGGTTGCAGACATGCTGGCCGACTACGGCGATTCGGATCTGCTGTGCTATCGTGCGGTTCACCCGCAGGAGTTGCAGCAGCGTCAGGCCGAACAGTGGGACCCGGTGCTGGATTGGGCGGCCGAAACGCTGTCGGCGCGGCTATTGCCTGTGGCTGGTGTGCTACACCAACCTCAGTCGGCTGAGGCGCTGGAAACCCTCAGGCAGCGTGTCCACGGGCTGAATGACTTCCAACTGGCAGCCTTTCACGATCTTGTCAGCTTGTCGGGCTCTCTCATCCTTGGATTTGCCGCGGCGCAAAACCGAGCCGATGCGGAAGAAATCTGGCAGATTTCAAGGCTGGATGAGCAGTGGCAGATCGACCAATGGGGCCATGATGACGAGGCCCACGCCGTTGCCGAGATCAAGAAGGCGGCTTTTTTGCACGCCAAACGGTTCTTTGACCTCTCGATTTGATCCCTTATGGCCATTTTTTAGAACGTTGGGCGAGTCATCTCTGGATTGACTCATCGTTTTCCCTGATCCGACCCTTGACGTTTGTTTATGAATGCGCCCAAACTCATGCCCACTAAAGGGGAGACACCTTTGGGAAACCTTTCTGGTGCCAGAGGTGCCGGACAGAACCGTCCCTGGGAATGGGGCGGAAAATCAGGAAGAGGTAAAAATGAAAAAATCCGTACTCTTGGGCGTGGCAACCATCGCCGGCCTGGCTGCTGGTGTAGCGGCAGCAGGGACTGCTGACGATGTAAAAGCACGCGGCAAGCTGAACTGCGGCGTGGCGACCGGTGTTCCCGGCTTTGCCAGCCCGGATGCCAACGGTGAGTGGCAGGGCTTTGACGTGGCTGTATGTCGTGCAGTCGCAGCCGCCGTTCTGGACGATCCGTCCGCAGTTGAATTCATCCCGACCACCGGTAAAACGCGTTTCACCGCTCTGGCATCGGGCGAGATCGACATGCTGGCCCGCAACACCACATGGACCTTCAGCCGCGACGTCGACCTGAAGTTCGAATTTGTCGGCATCAACTACTATGATGGTCAGGGTTTCATGGTTCCCAAGGCTCTGGGCGTCAGCTCGGCCAAGGAACTGGACGGCGCAACCGTCTGCATCCAGACCGGCACCACGACCGAGCTCAACCTGGCGGATTTCTTCCGCATCAACAACATGAGCTATGAGCCGGTTCCGATCGAAACCAACGCCGAAGCGCAGCAGCAGTATCTGGCTGGTGCCTGTGACGTCTACACCACGGACGCATCGGGCCTGGCGGCTACCCGCGCCACCTTTGAAAACGCCGGTGACCACGTGATCCTGCCCGAAATCATCTCGAAAGAGCCGCTGGGCCCGCTGGTCCGTCACGGCGATCACGAGTGGGGCGATGTGGTCCGCTGGACCCTGAACGCGCTGATCGCAGCCGAAGAGCTGGGCGTGACCTCGGCCAACATCGACGAGATGGCCGCTGGCACCGACAACCCTGAAGTGAATCGTCTGCTGGGCAGCGAAGGCACTCTGGGTGAGATGCTGGGCCTGGACGCAACCTGGGCACAGCGCGCGATCAAAGTTGGTGGTAACTATGGCGAAGTCTTCGCCAAGAACATCGGTGAGGAAACTCCGATCGGTCTGGCGCGCGGCTTGAACGCACAGTGGACCGATGGCGGTCTGATGTACGCACCGCCGTTCCGCTAAAATCCACGGAAAAGGGCGCGGGACATCCCGCGCCCTTTTTCCATCCATAAGAAACACGCCCGGGTCGTTCTGAGCAGAGGTCAACTCTGCCACTGAAAAACCGGGATGCACGGGGAAAAACATAGGTCATGACGACACTCACTGACCCGCCGAAGGAGCACTTCCGGCTGTCCATGCTCCTTTACGATACGCGGTATCGATCTGCGACCATCCAGGTCATTGCATTGATTGGTTTCATGCTTCTGGCAGCCTGGATTATTAGCAACACCATTCAGAACCTCGAAACGCTGGGCCGAACAGTTGGGTTCGGCTTTTTCAGCGAACCTTCGAGTTATGACATCAACCAACGTCTGCTGGAATACGACTCGCGCGATACCCATCTGCGTGCGGCCTTTATAGGTCTGCTGAACACGCTGGTTGTCGCAGTTCTGGGCTGCATCACGGCAACAATCATCGGCGTCATGGTTGGTGTTCTGCGCCTGTCGAACAACTGGCTGATCGCCCGCATCATGACCGTCTACGTTGAGATGTTCCGCAACGTTCCGGTTCTGCTTTGGATCGTGTTCGCTATGGCGATCCTGATTGAAAGCCTGCCTGCGCCACGCGCCTTCCGGGGTGAAAATCCAGAAGCCACGATGGATCTTTTTGGCACGGTTGCGGTGACCAATCGCGGGGTCTATATCCCCGAGTTTCTGTTCTCGCGCGGCTTGGGCGACATCCACCTGTTCGGCACGTCGAGCCTGCGCTTTGATGTCTCGCTGGACCTGATCGCCTTCCTGATCGTTTTTGGCGGCAGCATCTTTGCCATGCGCAAGGTGATGGCTTGGGCCAATGCGACGCAGGAAAAGACCGGTGACCGTCCGACCATCTGGCACATCCAGCTTGGCCTGTTCTTTGTTCCGTCGGCCATTCTGCTGGGCGCGTTGGGTTTCCATCTGGGCTACCCCGAGCTGAAGGGCTTTAACTTCACCGGCGGTACCCATCTGAGGAACTCGCTGATCGCCCTGTGGCTGGCCTTGTCGCTGTACACCGCAGCCTTCATCGCCGAGATCGTCCGTGCCGGTATTCTTGCCATTTCGAAAGGCCAGACCGAGGCCGCATCCGCTCTGGGCCTGCGCCCGGGCCGCACGATGCGTCTGGTGATCTTGCCGCAGGCGTTGCGGGTGATCATCCCGCCGATGATCTCGAACTATCTGAACCTGACCAAGAACTCGTCACTGGCGATTGCGGTCGGATATATGGACATCACGGGGACCCTGGGCGGTATCACCATGAACCAGACCGGGCGTGAACTGGAATGCGTTCTGCTGCTGATGCTGGTCTATCTGACCATCTCGCTGAGCATTTCGGCGGTGATGAACTGGTACAACAACCGTGTCAAACTGGTGGAGCGGTAATATGAGTGATGTTTCATTTGTCCGCACGGAAATGTTGCCGGAAAAGGCTCCGCCCGCATCCGAAGTGGGTGTGCTGGGCTGGATCAGGCATAACCTGTTCTCAAGCTGGCTGAACGCCATCCTGACCATCATCTCGCTGTTCTTCATCTACTATGTGCTGTCCAACATCCTGGCATGGACGTTCGAATCTGTTTGGAACGCCAATTCCCTGTCGGAATGTCGCGAGATCATGATGGCGACATGGGGCGATACTCACGGTCATGCATGCTGGGGCGTGATCAAGGACCGGTGGCTGCAGTTGCTGTACGGTTTTTATCCGCCTTACCCGGCGCATCCGGATGCAACGTGGTCAAACCCGCCTGAGACAGGGGCATGGCCGGCCTATTTCCGTCCGAACCTGACCTTCATCCTGTTGCTGGTCGCGATTGCGCCGGTGCTTTTCACCAACGTACCGCGCAAACTTCTTTTCGTGACGGCGGTCTACCCGTTCCTTCTGCCTTGGCTAATGTGGGGCGGCAGCATCTGGGGGCCGTTGATGGTCGCTGCGGGGTTTGCCATTGGGTATTTTGCATACAAGTTTGTGCTCCCCGTCGCGGGTTCATTGACAGCGATGATCCTTGCAGTGGCGGTGCCAATTCTTTGGTGGTTGTTTGCTTCCGGTTCGGTTGCCGACGCGATCAACTCAGTCATTCCGATCGGCATCGCTCCGGTGGAAAGCCGTGACTTTGGCGGCTTCATGCTGGCGATCCTGTTGGGCGTTGTGGCCATCGGTGTCTCGTTGCCCATCGGCATCGTTCTGGCGCTCGGCCGTCAGTCGGATCTGATGATCGTCAAATACCTGTGCGTGGGCTTTATCGAGTTCATCCGCGGCGTGCCGCTGATCACCCTGCTGTTCGTGGCCTCGCTGCTGTTGAACCTGTTCCTGCCGCCGGGCACCAATTTTGACATCATCCTGCGGGTGATGATCATGATGACCCTGTTCTCGGCCGCCTATATGGCCGAAGTGATCCGGGGTGGTTTGGCAGCTCTGCCACGCGGTCAGTACGAAGGGGCCGACAGTCTGGGCCTGAACTACTGGCAGGCGCAGCGGCTGATCATCATGCCGCAGGCTCTGAAAATCTCGATCCCGGGCATCGTGAGCACGTTCATCGGTATCTTCAAGGATACGACTCTGGTCTCGATCATCGGTCTTTTCGACGTTATCGGCCTGACCAACGGCATCCGCGCTGATACCGCTTGGAACGGCGTCTACTGGGAACTGTTTGCCTTTATCGGCGTTCTGTTCTTCGTCGTCTGCTTCTCCATGTCCCGTTATTCCATGTATCTGGAGCGCAAGCTTCAGACTGGCCACCGTTAAGGAGTTCAACACATGTCTGAACTTGCAATTGAACGCGAAATCGACCGCTCCAAAATGCAGGTGAGCGACGAGGTCGCCATCGAAATCACCAACATGAACAAGTGGTACGGGTCCTTCCACGTGCTGCGCGACATCAATCTGACCGTCAACCAGGGCGAGCGGATCGTGATCGCGGGGCCGTCGGGGTCGGGCAAATCCACTTTGATCCGCTGCCTGAACGCGCTGGAGGAACACCAGCAGGGCACGATCATCGTGGACGGGACAGAACTGTCGAATGACCTGAAGAACATCGACAAGATCCGGTCCGAGGTTGGCATGGTGTTCCAGCACTTCAACCTTTTCCCGCACCTGACCATTCTGGAAAACTGCACGCTGGCCCCAATCTGGGTGCGCAAGACGCCGAAGAAAGAGGCCGAAGAGCGCGCGATGCATTTCCTGGAAAAGGTGAAGATCCCCGAGCAGGCCGATAAATACCCCGGTCAGCTTTCAGGTGGTCAGCAGCAGCGTGTGGCGATTGCCCGCTCGCTCTGTATGATGCCGCGGATCATGTTGTTCGACGAACCGACCTCGGCGCTGGACCCCGAAATGATCAAAGAGGTGCTCGACACCATGATCGAGCTGGCCGAGGAAGGCATGACCATGCTGTGCGTGACCCACGAGATGGGTTTTGCCCGTCAGGTCGCCAACCGCGTGATCTTTATGGATGCCGGTCAGATCGTGGAGCAGAACGAACCGGAAGAGTTCTTTAACAACCCGCAGAGCGAACGGACCAAGCTGTTCCTGAGTCAGATTCTGGGTCACTGATCCCAGCGAAACGAAAGAAAAGGCGGGGTTTTGCCCCGCCTTTTTTCATTCCAGCAATTCGCGCGGAATGACAAATCCCTGCACGCTGCCGCTGTGCCACTGAACATGGGCCCAATCATCGATGTCGAACCGGATCACGGTCGTGGCGCAGGTCGGGTAATCGTGGAACCGCGCATGGTCAGGGGCTTGCCGGACGATACGGCTGGCAAAGGCGGCAATGCCGGGGTTGTGGCCCAGCATCAGCACCGTGGGTTCGGTGGCGCCTGACAGCTCGATCAGCATGTCCTCGGGGGCCGCATGATAGAGCGTGCGGTGAAAGCAGACCTTGTCTGCTTGCAGGCCCATCCGATCCCAGGTCTCGCGCGTGCGGGTCGAGGTCGAGCTCAGCACCTCATCCGGTAGCCAGCCGTTTTCGCGGAGCCAGCCAGCGATCACCGAGGCCGATTTGCGCCCGCGCTTGTTCAGGGGACGGTCGTGATCAGTAAGAGCCGGGCTGCCCCAACTGGATTTCGCGTGGCGGGTCAGGATCAGGGTGCGGGTCATGACGGGTGAAACGCTCTCATATGGTGGGCGGATTGCTCCGGGTCGCGCCCTGCGCCCGCGCTGAGCGGGCAGGACAGCCGCGCAAGGCAGCCACCGGTCATGCAGGTCTGCCCCTCGGGGGTGGATAGATGTGCGTGACAGGCGGGCACGTCATAAAAGTCCCGGGTGTTCAGTGCATCGACCGGGCAGGAGGTTGCACATGGGGCGGGGCAATCCGTGCAGGGCGACGTGCCGCTGCCTTCGGGGATGTCGAATTCCCGTGCGAAATGCAGCGCCCCGCGGTAGGAGATCATCATACCTACGGTGTCATGTACCAAAGCGCCAACCGGGCTGCTGAAAGTGCGCCCGGATTTCAGCGCCCAGTCGATAAAGGGCGCATAGGGTGGTCCGCCAAACGGAAAATGTGCCTGCGCGCCCAAATCCTGCGCCATCTGTCCAATGACGCGGCTGGACCAGCGGTCCACCGGGTTGGGCCCCGACCATTCCGGGGACGCCTTCAAGACAGGCCAGAAGGCCGAACCCGCGCCTAAAAGAACCAGGGTTCCCCCATCCAGCCCCTTGGCACCGCTTCGTCTTGGATGTGTCGCACCCATGACGATCAGGCCCGCTTGGTACGCAGCCCGCATCACCCAACCGTAGCTGATTGCTGCCGCGTAAGAGGAGGGTGGGGGGGGGCCGTTCATCTCTCCTCCGCTGGTTACGTCAATCGGGGCGGATCAGTGACCCGGCGCCGTGCTCGGTAAACAGTTCCAGCAGAACCGCATTGGGCGCGCGACCGTCCAGAATGACAACCGCCCGCACACCGCTGTGCAGCGCGTCCAGTGCCGTTTCTGTCTTGGGTATCATACCGCCCGCGATTGTGCCTTCCATCGTCATTTCGCGGATCTGACCGGCTTTAAGCTCGGTCACGACTTCTCCGGCGGCGTTCTTGACGCCCGAGACATCGGTCAACAGCAGCAGCCGGTCTGCCTTGAGCGCGGATGCGATGGCGCCCGCCGCCGTATCCCCATTGATGTTGAACGTCTCACCGTTCTTGCCTGCGCCCAGAGGGGCAATCACAGGGATCACATCATGCGCGAACAGGTCGTGCAGAATTTTCGGGTCCATTTTGGACGGAGAACCGACAAATCCCAGCGCCGGATCGGCCTGATCACAGACCATCAGGTTTGCATCCTTGCCCGACAGGCCCACGGCCGTACCGCCCTGACCATTGATCGCCTGTACGATGCGCTTGTTCACAAGGCCGGACAAGACCATCTCAACCACCTCAACGGTGGCTTTGTCGGTCACCCGCTTGCCGTTAACGAATTCGGACTGGATATTCAGCTGATCCAGCATTGCGTTGATCATAGGACCGCCGCCATGCACGATCACCGGGTTCACACCGACCTGACGCATCAGCACGACGTCGCGGGCAAAGCTCTCCATCGCCTCGTCGCTGCCCATGGCGTGACCGCCCAGTTTGATAACGACAATCGCGCCGTCGTAGCGCTGCAGATAGGGCAAGGCGCTGTTCAAAGTGGCGGCGGTGGCGATCCAATCCCGGTTCATATCTCTTGTCTTCATGGCTTAGGTCCCTTTGACGTTCCGTGTTAGGGCCTTTGCGCGGTGCTGCCAAGAGGCAAGCTATTCCAGATGTGCGATGATCGAACGCAGAGTGGGGATACCGTCACCCTTTTCGGACGAGGTCAGCACGATTTCCGGAAAGGCCGCAGGGTGTTTCGACAGCGCTCCACGTACCTGTTCCAGTACCTTTTCCCGATCCTTGGCTTTGACCTTGTCGGCCTTGGTCATCACGCACTGAAAGGTCACGGCGCTGGTGTCCAGCAGCTTCATGATCTCGGCATCCACCGGTTTCACCCCATGGCGCGAGTCGATCAGCACAAAGGCCCGGCGCAGGGTCTGGCGCCCGCTCAGGTACTGTTTCAGCAGCCGCTGCCACTTTTCCACCACCTTCACCGGAGCGTTGGCATAGCCATAGCCGGGCAGGTCGACCAGATAGAGCTCGGGGCCCTGGGTGAAAAAGTTGATCTCTTGCGTGCGGCCCGGCGTGTTTGACGCGCGCGCCAGCCCCTTGGTGCCGGTCAGTGCGTTGATCAGGCTGGACTTGCCCACGTTCGAGCGACCGGCAAAGCAGACCTCCAGCCGATCGGGCGCGGGCAGGCCGTTCATGGCGACCACACCTTTGACGAATTCGGACTCGCCTGCGAACAGCTTGCGGCCACGCTCCTGCGCGAACTCATCGGGGTCTTCAGCCAGAGGGAAGGGGAGGGTGCTCATAGCAATTCTACCTTATCGCCAACCGAGATTGCGCCGCCTTTGAGAACCTCGACATAGACACCAAAATCCGTGTGCCCCCAGGTTTCCAGCGCGCCCAAAGTGTCTGCATCGCGGACGCCCGTGTCCGGGTTGGCCGTTGTTGCCAGACAGCGTGTGATGCGTTCACGAACACGGAACACGGCCTCGCCGATTTGAACCTCGCGGCCCAGCCACTCGAATTCTTCCCACAGAGGCATTCCGTCGAACCAGATATTGCCGCGCCAGCGGTGGATCGACAGGTCCTGCCCCAGTTTTTGCCCAACCGCGCGGTGAGACGCCATGTTGCACAGGCTGATCGAGGGGAAATCGCTGTCGGTCATGCCGCGCCCCGGCACCCGGATGATCCGCGCCGAGGCGGCCCGGTCTGCGGGCATCAGAGGTTTGACCCAGTCCAGAAACACTTGCTCTTCCCTGTCGGGGGCAAAGGTCAGATCCGGACGGTCCGGGTGGGACATTGTCAGGGTCTCACCGTTGTACAGCGCCGAGATTGCCATCAGTTGCGGCGCTTTCGCGCCCCGGCTGAAATTGGCGCACGGTACCCATTCCGAGCCATCCGCCTTGGACGCCTCATGCGCAACCGCCCAAACGCGATCCCCGGGCATGGTTTGCCCGGGGATCACGGTTACGGTTTCGACGGCTTCCCGACCATGACTTTTGATCGGGTGCCGGCAAAGCTGGGTTACTTCAGCTGTCATTTATCATCCGTTTTCGGTGTGCGCTTGAAGCCGGATTTGATGTTGCCGAACACGTCCGGCGTATAGCCTTGGCTACGCATGATCAGGTACTGCTGGGTGAACGTGATCGTGTTGTTCGCGATCCAGTAGACCACCAGCCCGCTGGCAAAGCTGCCAAGCATGAACATGAACACCCACGGCATCCAGGCAAAGATCATCGCCTGCGTCGGATCGGTTGGTGCCGGGTTCAATTTCTGCTGCAGCCACATCGAGATACCCAGCAGCAGCGGCAGGATTCCGATGAAGATCAGTGCCATGAGGCTGTCAGGCTGTGGGCCGGCAAAGGGCAGCAGGCCAAACAGGTTCATGATCGAGGTCGGGTCCGGCGCGCTCAGGTCCTGGAACGGGCCGAACCACGCGGCCTGACGCAGTTCGATTGTGACGAAGATCACCTTGTACAGTGAGAAGAAGATCGGAATCTGCATCAGGATCGGCAGACAGCCCGCAGCGGGGTTCACCTTTTCCTTCTTGTACAGCTCCATCATGCCCTGCTGCATCTTCTGGCGGTCGTCGCCAGCGGCCTCTTTCAGGGCCTCCATCTGCGGCTGCAGCTCCTTCATCTTCGCCATCGAGACGTAGGATTTGAACGCCAGCGGGAACAGGATTGCCTTGATGATCAGGGTCAGGCCGATGATGGACCAACCCATATTGCCGATCAGGGCGTTGATGTTGTGCAGCAGCCAGAAGATCGGCTTGGTCAGGAAAAAGAACCAGCCCCAGTCGATGCTGTCGATGAATTTCTGCACACCTTCCTTCTGGTACTCACGGATGGTTTCCCATTCCTTGGCACCAGCGAACAGCTGCGTGGTGACCTCTTCCGTTGCGCCGGGGGCGACGGTCAGGGTCGGCAGAACCGTTTCGGTCTGATAAATTTTGCGGCGCGAGTCATATTTCGCGGCGGCCTTGAACGCGGTTCCCGGTTCGGGGATCAGCGTGGTCATCCAATAGTGGTCGGTAAAGCCGATCCAGCCGTCTTCTTTGACCTGATAGACCTCGGCCTGCGCCCGTTCATTCGGGTCGATGTCGAAATCGCGGACGTCGCCATAGTCGATCTCGGCCAGCGTGCCGTCGGCCATGCCGATCACGCCTTCGTGCAGGATGAAGAAGTTCTTCAGGTCGGGCAGGTCACCATCTTCGCCAATGCCGTGGCGGGCCAGAATGCCGTAGGGGGCCATTCCAACCGCGGCCTGGGTGTTGTTTTCGACGGATTGGTTGACCGTGAACATATAATCCTGGTCAACCGAGACCGTACGGCGGAAGGTCAGGCCCTTGCCATTGTCCCACTTCAGGGTGATCGGTGTGTCGACACCCAGCGTCTCACCCTGTTCTACCGTCCACAGCGTGTTCGGGCCGGGCACATCGGCGCCAGCAACTCCGGCACCCGGAGCCCAGCCATAAAGGGCATAATAGGCTGAATCCGAACCGACCGGGGACAGCAGTTCAACAATCGGCGCGCCTTCCTCGATCGAGACCTTGTAATCCTTCAGGAACAGCTCGTCGATGCGGCCACCCGACAGCGACAGGCTACCCTTCAGACGAGGCGTGTCGATCTCGACCCGCGGGGCCTTTTCTTCGGGTAGAGTTTCCTCAGCGGCGGTTGTCGCTTCACCAACGGTGCTAGTGCCCGCGGCGCTTGGGGTTTGAACCTCATCGCCCTCGATGGCGGTAATCTCGGCCTGATCCGGTGTGGGTACTTGTTCCGGTGGAGGGAACAGCACGAACCAAACAAGGATCACGACAAAGCTGAGCGCGGTTGCAAGGATGAGATTCTTGTTCTGATCGTCCATCGGGGACAGCCACCTTAAGCAGTGAAACACACCCGGTGGGTTCAACAGAGTGCAGGCCCAAAGGTCAAGCGGAATCGCCTGTCAATTCGTCACGGATTCCGTTTCTGTGGCGTAAATTTGCGATTACGGGCCGGTCTTGCGCCCGATCTTCGGCATTCCGTCGACCTTGTTCTGATGTGCCGCGACCCAGTCCAGCGTCTTTTCAAACGGCATCGGTTTGCCAATCCCGAAGCCCTGAACATGGTTGCATCCCAATTGCGCCATCAGGGCGTGTTCACCGGGGGTCTCGACCCCTTCGGCCAGCGTTTCGACGTTCAGGCGTTCGGCCATGGTCAGGATGGCGCTGACCAGCTGTTGCTGACCAGCGTCACGATCCGCCTTGGCGACAAAGGACCGGTCGATTTTGATCCGCGAGACATTGAAGCGCTTGATCGACGCAATCGAGGCATGTCCGGTGCCGAAGTCATCCAGATCAATGCAGCATCCCAGTTTGGACATGCTGGTCACGTTGCGGGTGATCACATCATCGGGCCGGCGCGAAAAAACGGTTTCCAGAATTTCGACCGCCAGCCGGTCGGGTGTCAGGTCATTCTGGTCCAGCTCCCATTTCAGCCGGTCGATCAAGGCCGGGTCGCGCAGCTCATCCGAGGAGAAGTTCACGCCGATCCGTGGCACCACGATCCCGGCGCGATCCCAATCGCGCATGGCCGCAAAGGCATGGTGCCGCATCGCCTGACCAAGCCTCTCCATCAGTTCGGCCTGTTCGGCGAAGGGCAGGAAGACCTGCGGGCTCAACACTCCCTTCTGTGGATGCTCCCAGCGAGCCAGCGCCTCGAACCCGGTGACACGCCCGGTATCGGTCGAAATCTGAGGTTGGTACCAAGGACGGATTTCACCATTGTCCAGCGCTGCCTCGAACTCTTTGCGCAGATTGGCCCGGATGCGTGAACGGCGCTGTGTTTCGCAGGAAAAGGCGCGAATGGTCGATGGACCGTTCCTTTGCGCTTCGCTCAATGCGGCCGAGGCGGCATCGATCCAGTCCTCGTATCGGCCATCTGCCGCGCTGGACAGTTGGCTGAACCCGATCGAGCAGGACACATACACGCTCGTACCGTTGAGCGTAAAAGGTTCTTCCACGACGGACTGAATACGTCCAGCCATCTGAATGCAGGCCTCAAGATCCAGCTGGTGTGAAGGTTGCAGGCCGATTGCGATCTTATTCTGATCCAGCCGGGTCACGATGTCCTGCGTACGGACGACCGAAAGGATACGGCGGCCGAATTGTTCGGCCAAATGATCGGCAGCGGCGTTGCCGTGAAGGTCCAGAAAATCCGGGTAGTCATCCAGTGCAGCGAGGATGCAGGCAGAATCCGCCCCGCCGGGCGTGAATGCCTTGAAAATCCCCTCCAGTTCCGTGGCAAAGGCGTCGATGGCCATTATGCCACCGGGCGGGTTGAGTCGCTGGCGCTGCTGATCGGACCGGGCGTCAAACGTGGCGGCGCCTAAGTATATCAGCGGCAGACAAAAAGCGGCGACCACCAGCGCCCGCTCCCCGCCAATCCAGAATGCGGCAAGACTGATCGCCGGGACAAAGGCCAAAGCGGCAGGGCCGCTCAGAACCGAAGTAAGAGCATCGAGAACGCGTTCAACTGAGATATGTTTCCACATCGGTTTTCTGGGCCTCTACGTTTAGGCATAGCACGTATTGGGCAACCGTAGAAAACCAATCTGAGTCAGACGTTAACGCAACCGTGGAATTTCATCCGAATTTTCGTCTTTTTTGCCGGGGTTTAGCGCGAGTCCCTGGAAATCGAACAATTTCGGGTCCAGCAGGTGCGAGGGCCGCGCGTTGGTCAGGGCCCGGAACATCACCTGACGCCGACCGGGGCTGTTCTTTTCCCACTGGTCCAGAATCTGTTTCACCTGCTGGCGCTGCAGCCCGTCCTGACTGCCGCACAGGTCGCAGGGGATGATGGGATAATTCATCGCGTGAGCGAATTTCTCGCAATCGGCCTCGGCCACATGTGCCAGCGGGCGAAAGACGAACAGATCGCCTTCTTCGTTCACCAATTTTGGAGGCATTGTCGCCAGGCGACCGCCGTGGAACAGGTTCATGAAGAACGTCTCGAGGATATCGTCCCGGTGATGGCCCAGAATCACGGCGCTGCAGCCTTCCTCGCGCGCGATCCGGTACAGGTTGCCCCGGCGCAGGCGCGAACACAGGGCGCAATAGGTGCGGCCCTGCGGAACCTTGTCCATCACGACGGAATAGGTGTCCTGATATTCGATGCGATGGGGCACGCCCATCCGCTCCAGAAACTCGGGCAGGACGGTGGCGGGAAAGCCGGGCTGACCCTGATCCAGATTGCAAGCCAGCAGGTCGACAGGCAGAAGCCCGCGCCATTTCAGCTCATAAAGCACCGCCAGCAGGGTATAGCTGTCCTTGCCGCCGGACAGGCAGACCAGCCAGCGGGGCGGCTTGCCGTCCTTGTCATGGGCGGATGGGTCCACCATCCCGTACTGCTCAATGGCCTCGCGGGTCTGACGCACGATGCGTTTGCGCAGCTTCTTGAACTCGGTGGTCGAGGGCGCGCCAGCAAAGAGCGGGTGGATATCGTCAGCTTCGTCAAACATGCGCAGCCCCTACAGCAGTTGACGCAACCGGGCAAGGGGACGGGTCAGCCGAGGCGGGCTAGCAGGGCATCCGTGTCCAGCCCGGCCACCGACCCGGGGATGCGCCCACTGTCGCCCGAAAGACGCGTTGCGATGAACCCATCGGCAACCGCGCCGGGGGCATGGCGCAACAGCTGCGAGGCTGTGAGCAGCAGCGCCGTGCGTTCGGCAAACCAGCGCGCCTCGGCCTCGGGTGGCAGGTTGGGCCAGCGGTCGCGATGCTCCTTTAGGGCCGCGTCAAAGGCGCGATCTACGCCCGTTGCGGCAGCCAGTTCTGCCTGCAGCACGTCCGCGGCCAGCGGCTCACGGGCAAGGGTGCGCAGGATATCCAGGCAGATGACGTTGCCTGACCCCTCCCAGATGCCGTTCAGCGGGGCCTCGCGGTAGAGCAGGGGCAGAGGGGTGTCCTCGACATAGCCCATGCCGCCCAACACCTCCATCGCTTCGGCCACAACCACGGGGCAGCGTTTGTTGTTCAGGAATTTGGCCAGGGCGACACTGATCCGGGCAAAGGCCTTGTCCTCGGCGGTTTGCCCGTCGAACGCCTGTGCCACGCGCATGCCCAATGTCAGGGCGCCTTCCCAGTCCAATACCAAGTCGGCCACAACCGCACGCATCAGCGGCTGGTCGATCAACCGGCGCTGAAAGGCGCTGCGATGGGTGACCCAGTGGTGTGCTTCTGCCAAAGCTGCGCGCATCAGGCCAGCGGGGGCCATGGCTGTGTCCAGCCGCGTGTGGTGCACCATTTCGATGATCGTGTGCACGCCTTCACCTTCGTCGCTCAGCTGAAAGGCCAGCGCGTCGTGGTATTCGATCTCGGCCGAGGCGTTGGACCTGTTACCCAGCTTGTCCTTCAGCCGCATCAGGTGGATGGCGTTGCGCTCACCCTCCAACCAGCGGGGGACAAGGAAACAGGTCAGCCCGCCCGGAGCCTGCGTCAGCGTCAGAAAGCCATCCGACATCGGGGCCGAGCAGAACCATTTATGCCCGCGCAACCGCCAGTGGTCGCCGTCTAGCGTGGCCGTGGTGGTGTTGGCGCGCAGATCCGAGCCGCCCTGTTTCTCGGTCATCGCCATGCCTAAGGTGGCGCTGGTTTTCTCGGCGACCGGCCTTGTCGCCGGATCGTATATGCGTGCTGTTAGCTTTGGTTGCCAGACGGCGGCGATGTCTGCATTGGCAGTCAGGACCGGATAGGCGGCGTAGGTCATGGTCAACGGGCAGCAATGGCCGGGTTCGATCTGACTGGCCATATAGAGCATCGCGGCATGGGTTACATGGCCGCCCGACTGCCTGTCCCATGGCAGGGCAGCGTATCCGGCAGATTGGCTGATCTGCATCATCTGATGGTAGGCGGGGTGAAAGCGAACCTCGTCCAAGCGTCGACCGCCCGAGTCGAACAACTTCAGATCCGGCGGGTGCCGGTTCGCTTCTCGCCCCAACTCGCGGGTTTCAGCGCGTCCCAGTTTCGCGCCATATGCCGCCAGAGGCGCGGATCGCCCTTCGGCGAAGCCAACAGCGGTGCGCAGAACCGGATCCGATGTCCAAAGGTCGCAATCCCCGCGCGCGGGCGGTTGGTTCATGACCTCATGCGTGGGCAGCGTTTGGCGCGCGTCGGATGCCATCTGGACCTCGGGCTGTGTGGATCCAAGTGTTCAGCGCAGAATGTGATGGGTCAAGTCTGACTGGGGGTCACGCGGAATCGTCGCATTTGCATTCGGGCACCGGATCGTACCCGTCGCCGCCCCACGGGTGGCAGCGCCCGATCCGTCGGGCTGCCAGCCAGGCGCCTTTGATGGCGCCGTGTTTTTCCAGCGCCTCCAGCGCATAGGCCGAGCATGTGGGTTGATAGCGGCAATTGAACCCGACCCAGGGGCTGAACACCAGCCGATAGGCCCGGACGGGCAGGGCAAGGATATGCGCCAACAGCGTCACTTCCGCGGCCCGTGTACTTTGCGCAGGGCATAGCGCAGGTCATCCAGCAGCGCCTCGAACGGGCGTGCGGCGGTTACTTCGGCACGGCCGATCAGGACGTAGTCCCACCCGTCCTGCCCCTGAACGGGCAGCACTGTGCGGGCGGCCTCGCGCAAGCGTCGCTTGGCGCGGTTGCGGGCCACAGCGTTGCCGACCTTCTTGGAGCAGGTGAAACCAACGCGAATCCCCGGCGCTTCGTCCGGGGCGCGTTTGCGGGCCTGGACCATCATCGATGACGTGCCCTGCCGGCGCGCGCGCGCGGCTTTCAGGAAATCCGACCGTTTCTTGAGCACGGCCATAGTTTCAGACGCGCAAACGGACGCCGCCGGGGGCATATCCCCGGGGTGGTTCTTACCATCCTCAGGGGCCTCCGGCGGCGTCATGTTCATAACCTGATCGGTGAGCGGTTTACGCGCTCAGCGATTTGCGGCCACGTGCGCGGCGTGCGTTCAGGATCTTGCGGCCGGCCTTGGTGGCCATGCGCGCGCGGAAACCGTGGCGGCGTTTGCGAACCAGGTTCGAAGGCTGATAGGTGCGTTTCATCGCTCCGTCTCCAATCAATAGCGGTGGGGTGCGGCGCGGATTCGCCTGGCCCTAGTGTTCGAAGCCCGTCCTCTACTGGGAAGCGGGGGGTAAGTCAAACCCCTAGGTGGGGGTTTTATCCCCTTTTGCAACAATTCTGTAACCGCAGCAGGCAAAAGGTTTCAAAATCGCGGTTTTGACACCCCAAACCCTCACATTCCCTGCGGAAAACATCAAGGCCGCGTGAAGTCCCTGTTGTGCAGCCCTTTGGCGGCGCATGTTGGGGGCAGAATGAAACGTACGAAACCGGATAGCCTCATGAGCGATACAACTCAGGCGCCGCGCAATGGGCTTGCGCGCCATATCCCCTTGCTGGTGATTCTCGCCGTGGCTGCGGTGGGGTTCTTTACGCTGGGCGATTACCTGACCTTCGAGACGCTGCGCGACAACCGCGAGGCCCTTCTGGCGTGGCGGGATGCCAATTACTGGTCCATGGCGGCGGCTTTTGTTGCGATATACATCGTCATCGTCGCCTTTTCGCTGCCGGGTGCTGCCGTGGCCTCGATGACCGGAGGGTTCCTGTTCGGTTTGTTCGCAGGCACGGTCTTTAACGTCTTTGCCGCCACCATCGGCGCTTCGGCCATCTTTCTGGCGGCGCGTTGGGGGTTGGGCGAATCCCTGACCGCGCGATTGGAATCCTCGGAAGGCACCATCAAAAAGCTCAAGGACGGGTTGCGCGAAAATGAAATCTCGGTGCTGTTCCTGTTGCGCCTTGTGCCTGTCGTGCCGTTCTTTGTCGCCAATCTGGTGCCTGCTCTGGTCGGCGTGAAATTCCGCAACTTTCTGATCACCACAGCGCTGGGCATCATTCCGGGCGGCATTGTCTATACCTGGATCGGCGTCGGGTTGGGTGGCGTGTTTGATCGGGGCGAAACGCCTGACGTCTCGTTGCTGTGGGAGCCCTTCGTCATCGGCCCGATCATCGGCTTGTGTGTGTTGGCGGCTCTGCCGATAGTCATCAAAGCCCTGCGTGGCCGAAAGGACAGCTGATCTCATGCAAGAGTTGAAAACCGATATCCTGGTGATCGGGGCCGGGTCGGGCGGCCTGTCCGTGGCCGCCGGGGCCAGCCAGATGGGGGCGGATGTCATCCTGCTGGAAGGCCACAAGATGGGCGGCGATTGCCTGAATTTCGGCTGTGTGCCCTCCAAGGCGCTGATCGCAAGCGGTAAGGCGGCCTATGGGCACGCCCATTCCGCCGCACTGGGCGTGGCCGATGTGGTGCCGCAAGTGGATTATGCCGCCGCAAAGGATCATGTGCATGACGTGATCGCTCAGATCGAGCCTATGGACAGTCAAGACCGGTTTGAGGGCTTCGGGGTCAAGGTGATCCGCGAATACGGCAGCTTTGTCTCTCCGACACAGGTGCAGGCAGGTGATCATCTGATCACCGCGCGGCGGGTGGTGATTGCGACCGGGTCGTCGCCTCTGGTGCCGCCGATCCCCGGGCTGGATCAGGTGCCGTACTATACCAACGAAACCATTTTTGACCTGCGCGACAAGCCCGAACATCTGCTGATCATCGGCGGTGGCCCCATCGGCATGGAGATGGCGCAGGCCCATATCCGCCTGGGCTGCGAGGTGACGTTGATCGAGGGCTTGCAGGCGCTGGGCAAGGATGACTCCGAAGCGGCAGAAATCGTGCTGGATACGCTGCGTGCCGAAGGCGTGGCGATCCACGAACAGGCCATGGTTGCCCAGATTCGCAACAACAAGGGCCTGGTCGAGGTCGTGACCGAGAACGGTGACATTTACATCGGCTCGCACCTGTTGCTGGCTGCCGGACGCAAGGCCAATACCGAACGCCTGAACCTAAAGGCCGCGGGGATCGAGCCGACCCGCACCGGGATCAAAGTGGACGACTCACTACGCACCACAAACCGAAAGGTCTATGCCATCGGTGACGTGGCCGGCGGGATGCAGTTTACCCATGTGGCGGGTTATCATGCCGGAATCATCATTCGTTCTGCCCTATTTGGCCTGCCATCAAAGGCAAAGACAGCCCACATCCCATGGGCCACCTATACCGACCCCGAATTGGCGCAGGTCGGCCTGACCGAGGCGCAGGCGCGCGCGCAACATGGCGACAAGGTCGAGATCGCGCGCTTTGACTACCACCGCAACGATCGCGCGATAACTGAGCGCAAGACGAAAGGCTTCATTAAGGTCATTGTCGTAAAAGGCCGACCCGTGGGCGCTACAATCGTGGGTCATCAGGCGGGCGAATTGATCAACTTGTGGTCGCTGGCACTCGCTAATAACCTGAAGATGGGGCAGATCGCCGCGATGGTTTCGCCCTATCCGACGATCGGAGAGCTTAACAAACGGGTGGCGGGTGCCTATTTCTCGCCAAGGCTGTTTGAGAATCAAACGGTTAAACGAGTGGTCAGATTCGTCCAGCGCTGGATGCCCTGACCGGGAAGGGAGCGCATAGTGAACTCGCTGTCGGGCCGATTTCTGATCCTGACGACGGTCTTCGTGATGTTGGCCGAAGTTCTGATCTTTGTCCCATCGATTGCACGATTTCGCGAAGACTTCCTGCTTAACCGGCTTGAGCGCGCCCAGATTGCCTCGCTGGCGTTGCTGGCCGATGACATGCTTGCCGAAGATCTGGAGGCCGAGCTGCTGGCCAATGCCGGGGTCTATAACGTGGTGCTGCGGCGGGACGAGGTGCGGCAGTTGATGCTATCTTCCCCGATTCCCGAGCCGATCACCAAAACCTACGATCTGCGCGATGCGGGGCCTTGGATATTGATCCGGGATGCCGTGGCGCGCCTGTTCACGCCGGAAAACGAGGTCATTCGCGTAATCGGTGAGCCGGTCAAGGGGGCTGGGCTGCTGATCGAAGTTACTACGGACAGCGAACCCCTGCGTATGGCCATGACCGACTATGGTCTGCGCATTCTGGGCCTGTCTTTTGTGATCTCGATCATCACCGCCTTCTTCCTGTTTCTTGCCGTGCGGGTTGTTCTGGTGAAGCCCATCAAGGGCGTTGTGGGGTACATGCAACGCTATGCGGGCGCCCCTGAGGACGCGCGGGGAATCATCTCTCCTAATTCAAAGGTGACCGAGCTGCGCGAGGCGGAAGAGGCCTTGCAAAAGCTGCAGACCGAACTGACGCAGGCGCTGAAACAGCGCGAACGACTGGCCCAGCTCGGCGGGGCGGTGGCCAAGGTCAGCCACGATCTGCGCAACATCCTGACCTCGGCACAGCTGTTCACCGACCGGATCGAGGGCAGCGATGACCCTCTGGTACGGCGCATGGCGCCAAAGCTGGTGAACTCCATCACCCGGGCGGTGTCCTTGTGCGAAAGCACGTTGGCCTTTGGCCGCGCGGAAGAGCCCGCACCGACCCTGACAATGGTGCCTCTGCGCGACGTAGCCGAAGACGTTGTGGCCAGCGAAAGGCTGGCTGTTGCCGATGCATGCGTCGAAATCATCAACGAAGTGCCCGAGGACTTGATCGCCCGCGCGGACCCCGAGCAGATGTTCCGCGTCATGATGAACCTCGTTCGCAACGCGCGACAGGCGCTGGTGGCGTCGGGCAAGCCGGGCAGGATCACGATCGCCGGGTGCGAACATGAAGATGACTGGTGCATTGAAATAAGGGATAACGGCCCCGGCCTTCCGCCCAAAGCGCGCGAAAACCTGTTCACGCCGTTTCAGGGTGGGGTGCGCAAGGGCGGCTCGGGGCTTGGGCTTGCGATCTCGCAAGAACTGGTGCGCGGACATGGCGGAGACCTTGTTCTGGCCGAGACCGGACCCGAGGGAACGACCTTTGAAATCCTCCTGCCGCGGGGCGGCGTGACTTTTTAAAATATTTTTGAAGAATCGGCTTGCACGTCCCCAAACGTAGGTCTACATAGCGCCTCACCAACGCGGACCGATAGCTCAGCTGGATAGAGTACTTGACTACGAATCAAGGGGTCGGGGGTTCGAATCCTCCTCGGTCCGCCACTGGTTTCCTGATGAACGTCACACGAACCTGACCCAACCGTCATAGTGCGACCAGGACAGGGCGAACGCTCAACATCAGATGGCGCACCAAGCCGAAAACTACTTTTGCAATGAAATTGGCAACAAGCTGCAGATCCGCACGATGACGCGCTGCAGAAAATGTCGGCTATGAGCCCGAAACGGACCCTACAGATAGGTACTCGCTCACCTTGGCTTGAAGCCCTCACCTGCGCCCGGAACTGCCGTGGCTATTGTTGGTTTTTTTGGAAAGTAGAGCTTTGGTCTGCTCCTCTGGAAGCGGCGGCGGTCTGGAGATGAAGGAGGGAGAATCGGGCAAGTTGGCAGCGGTTTTCTCCGCGCATTTGGCCGCCTTTTCTTTGCCAAGTCTTTGGAGGATATGCGACCGGATTCGGTGATAGGTGGCTTGCTTTGGCGAGATGAGCAACGCCCGATCTATTGATGCCAGAGCCTCGTTATGGTGCCCCGCACAGGTTTCCACGATGGCTAGGGAGAACAGTCGCATCTGCAAATAGGGATCTGCCTCGCTGAGTCGCACGAGAGTTCGGAAAGTCTCTACGGCTTCATTAAACCTTCCGGCGAGACAATGACTCCAACCTATCGCAAGATGCCCAAGCGCGTAAGAAGGGTTAAGTTCCAAAGCCCGCTGACCGTCGCGCAGTGCGGCATCCGGATCGCGAAATATCAGAGCGTGCAAGGCGGCGCGGGCATAGAAGATGAAATCGCTGTTTGGCATGGCTTCGATTGCGGTATCGAGATCGGCGGCGAAAGCCCGGGCCCTGTCAGGCGGCATTGCTTCGCTTAGTATCGAGGTCCGTAAGACGACGGTGTTGGCCCTCATTGCCAAAGACATTGGGTCAGAGGGATCCAGACTGAGCGCTCTTTCCAGAAGTTCTATTGCGCGATCCAGCCCAATCATCGTTCCGCTGTAGATCGACTTTGCCGCGCGGGCCCGCAATTCTGAGATGCTTAGTCTGTCATCGGAAATCTGCGCCAGCCGGTCAGCGTCGAAAGCGTTGATTTGGACGCGTAAGTCTGCGTCCGCGCGGCCGGCAATATCTTCACTGAACGCAAAGATATCATGAGCATCACCTTTGTATGTCTGAGCAAAAAGTGCTCGACCATCCTCAATTACCGATAGCATCAATCGAAGTTGCCCTTTGTCGCCAAACATGCGTAGCCGCCCACGGAGAGTATAAGTTGCGCGTCTGACGCTGGCGGCTTGCCCCTCCACCACACGGACACCAGTACGATGCGAAAGGCGGAGGATCAGTTCGTCGCGAATATCCGCCACCGTCGCTTGGGTTTCGGTGTTGTCGGGAGCGGATTCGAAAGGTTCGATCAAAATAGTCGGGACTTCGCGTGAGGTCATCGTTTCGCCGAGCGTGCGCCACTGCCAAGCAACTACCGGGTGCGGGATGTTCTTTAGGCGGAAGGTCCCTGCGTCGTCGAAGGCGCTAGCCTGTGCGCCAGAGAGTTGGCGATACAAGTCTTCCGATATCATGACTCCTCCTGGTGGGGCCTCATTCTGCAAGCGCTCAGCAAGATTGATGCCAGCACCGTAAATGTCTGCTTCGTCAGCGATGATCTCTCCAATATGGGCGCCAATGCGAAGTTTGATTTCAGGATTGTCAACCAACGCTTTCTGGGTTTCCAGCGCACAGGCTATGCCCGTTCGGCTATCCGCGAACGCGAGAATCCACCCATCGCCCATCCGTTTCAAAACTTCTCCCTGATGCGCTGCGACACGGGGTTCCAAATAGTCCTCGCGGAGTGCACGAATGGCGGAAAGTGCAGAATCTTCGTCCTCGCTCATCAGGCGGGTATAGCCGACAAGATCGGCGACCATGATAATGGCGAGGCATCTTTCCACGGGCCCAACTCCTTAGTAAGTTCATACTAGGGATGGACCGGCGGCATGGCCAGTAATGCCGGTAGTTTGCGATCAAGCGCGGAAATCCCGACCGCTTGTTCATCCGTTGTTGCGGGCAACCGGTTTGTCCGCATAGCTGCCCCCTATTCACACGGTTCAGCCAGATCCTGGGCCAGAAATGCTTGCTGTTTAGGCCGAAAATGCGTGACGCCACTCGCTGATAAGATTCAGGAATTTTCGCATCGAGAGTCAGGAATCAGCGGCATTCCACACCTGATGAACGTCACACGAACCTGACCCAACCGTCATAGTGCGACCAGGACAGGGCGAACGCTCAACATCAGATGGCGCACCAAGCCGAAA
>NZ_JBQFRE010000010.1:0-128932 GCF_056537245.1 Ruegeria sp. CG11 | reverse complement strand
AGGTAATCCGACCACATCAGAATGTTGATCTCACCCGAGGACGCCAGCGCGCTTTTGCTATAAAGCGGTGCCGCCAGCGCAGCAGCACCTGCGCCTTTCAGGACAGAGCGTCTGGAAAGCGTTTTCCGTTCAGCCATTTTCGTTTCTCCCGTTGTTGGACTTTGTAGTTTTTTTGTTTTGTCAGTGCAGGCTAGACCTTTGCCGCAGCGCTGTCAGTCCAAAAGTGACAGTTGTCAGTTTTCATAGGTCCAGTTTACAATCTCATCCGCCAGAACCGGGAACAGGTCACGGCTCCACCCAGACAGAGACACCATAGGGCGGGATTTCTGAAGTACCAACAATATATTGACGATCCTTTGGGCCGGGCAGGATGTGCGGTTCTGCGCCGAAATTGAAGGCAAAGACCAGCGCGCCTCGGCGTGTGATGCGCACATCCCGGTTGTTTTCCGTCACCGGAATGCCTGCCCAGTTCAAGACCTGTGCCAAAACGGCTTGCAACAAAGGTCCGCGCGGAATCATCGCCAGGTACATCGCCCGATCCGACTGCACAATCGCCGGGCTGCCGTCGCGGTAAACGCTGGAAAAACGGGATGTTACCGAATGTTTAGTCTCGATGATTTCGCGCCAACCGGTAAATTCGTGCTGGGTTCTGTCCTGCAGCCGCACCGATTCCCGGGCCAGATCGGGCAGTGATTCGACCCTCAACACCCGGACACCGGCCAGATCGGCCAACTCTCCGGGGGCGAGGTTATGCGGCGTGTGCATGTCAGCGGTCTTGCTGCCCGCGCGAGCCCCGATCAGCAGCTTTGCCTGACGGTCCCGCAATCGTTTCGCAAGCTCCGGCGACACGATCATGCTTTGCGGTAATACGATCAGCTCATAGCCGGTCAGGTCATCCTCTGGCCCGACAAAATCCAGATCGACACCAAGGGACCGCAATCCCGCATACCATTCGCGAACAATCTGAGCATTCGGGAACGCGTCGTCATGGGGCAGGATATCCGCAGCCCAGATGGACGTGTAATCCAGCAGGATCGCCACTGATGCCCGCTGGCGCGCCGCCGGAGGCAATGCCGCCCGCTCCTGAACCACCTGCACCAGTTCCAACGCGGCCTGATCCGGGCTGCCGTCCGAGCGCAACAGGGCGGTGTGAAACTGCTCTTGCGCGAACTTGGCCTGACGCCAGCGGAAAAACATCACCGCCTGCGCCCCGTGGGCATAAGCGGCCCAAGTCCACAGCCGGACCATGCCGTCCGCAGGGGATGGGTTCTTTTCCGCCCAGTCCACCGGGCCGGGTTGCTGTTCCAGCACCCATATCCGGCCCCTGCCCTGTGACCGGTAGAGATCGCAGTGAAACCCCTGATAGTCCGGCGCGCCCGTGCGCAGGTATCGGTGTTTGTCCTCGTCAGACAGGGTCGATCCCAGCAGGTTGCCCAGCGGATAGCTGTCGAACCCGACGATATCCAGATCGGCCGCCACGGCGTGGTGGTCAAACTCGAAACTGCCAGCCATGAAGTTGTGGGTGATATCCCGACCCGGAGAATACTGCCGCAAAATATCCACCTGCGCCTTGTTGAACAGCCGCACCCGGTCCGAGGAATAGCGCGCGAAATCCAGCGCGTGAGTCGGGTTGGGGTTGGCCACTAGCCCGTTGGGCAGCTCAATCCGGTCAAAGCTGGAATAGGCAGATGACCAGAACACCGTGCCCCATGTCCGGTTCAGATTGTCGATCGTTCCATAGCGCTGCGCCAACCAGCACCGAAACCCGTCGCGGGCCGCATCGGAATAGCTGAGCACCGTGTCGTGATCATTATACTCATTGTCGATCTGCCAGGCGTGAACCTGCGGGTTCTCACCATAGCGGCGCGCGTATTCGGTGGCGATCCGGCAGGACTCGGCCAGATAGACCTCGCTGGAAAAGCAATAGTGCCGGCGGGATCCAAACCCCCTGACGCGCCCATCCGGGCCAACCGGCAGGATTTCGGGATGCTCATCAATCAGCCATTTCGGCGGCGCAGCCGTCGGCGTGGACATCATCACCCGCAGCCCGGCACCCCCCAGAATGTCTATCACTTCGTCCAGCCAGTCCCACTGGAATTGCCCACGCTCGGGTTCAATCAGGCCCCAGGTGAATTCGGCAATGCGCACCCAATCGAGGCCCATCTCGACCATCCGTTTGGCATCCTCGCGCCACAGCGACCGATCCCATTGTTCGGGGTAATAGCAAACCCCCAGTTCCAGTTTGCTCATCGGTCTTCTCTTGCGGTGCGGCGTTCAATCCACTTCAGGAAGCTGGCGCAGCCCAGCGTAATCACAACGTAGAGGATTGCAGCAGTGTTAAATGGAGCGAAGGGTAGGAAACTGGCCGCCTGAAACTCGCGCATGCGCTGGGTCATGTCGCGTACGGAGAGGATCGACAGCAATGAAGTGTCCTTGATCATTGCGATGAATTCGTTGCCCAAAGGCGGCGTCACGATGCGCAAAGCCTGCGGCAGGATGATCAGCCGCGCAGTTTGCCAGCGCGACAGGCCCAACGAGCCCCCAGCCTCGATCTGGCCCCTCGGGATGGCTTCGATGCCAGATCGGAATATTTCGGCCATATAGGCAGAGTATCCTACGGAAATCGCGATGATCCCGCGCGTCATGTTGGTCATGTCGATACCGCCGCCGGTGGCATCCTTGACCGCCCCCGCCAGCGGCAGGCCGATATAAAGGATGATCACCAGCATCGGAATGCCGCGGATCGTGTCGACAAAGAATTCGGCACCCACGGCCAGCGGGTGCAGCTTGTGCTGGGCGCCGCCAACGGTCAGCGTCAGCAGCAGAAAGCCAAACACCGCGAAGGCCAGCGCCGGGTTGCGGTATTTGTCCGGCAAGAAACTGGTTTGCCAGATCACTGGATAGCCCTTGTTGTTCGTTCCGACCGGAACAAAGGCAGCCGAGACACTGTCTATGGTTTCGATCTGTTCCACTGCGGTGGCGGCATCGGGCGCGCTGCGGATGCGGTATTGCTGGCTTTCTCCCTCCTCCTGAAACTCACCAAAACGGATCATGTCCGCCTGCGCTTGTGGTGTTCCCCGTACGATGGCAATGCGGGCGTCCAGCGTACCAATGAGTTCATATTGAACCTTGGGCTGCATGAAGAAGAACGCTGAAATGGCCAGCAAGGCCAAGCTGATGCAACCATAAGTGACGGTCGTGCGTGCTTTGGGTTTGAATGATTGCAGCCCAACCCAGATCAAGCCCAGAATGGCCGCAAAGATATAAGCGAAGATGGCCGCGCGGAACGTGATCGCCACGCCGGTGGCAAACTGCCAATGCGCCATGAACATCAGATAGAACAGCACCGCGCCGGTCAGGATTTCGAACCCCAGCTGCACATAGCTTCGCGACCCGTTGGGCAGACGCGAAGACAGAAGGATGGCGGCTACGACAAGTGCATAAATCACCAGCACGATCTGCAGGCCGGTTTGAACGGCCTCGACCACCTCAGGGAAGAGCACCCAGATCTGCGAGGACCGGTCGATCAGGGTCGATGTGTTCTCGCTGAGCGCGTGAAAGAAGACGGACTCGGCAAAGGGCATCAGTACCTGTGGCGCAACGAACCCAAGAACCGCCAAGGCCGCCGCCGCGGGCAACGCCATCAGCGCCGAAACGCGCAACCACCCCGGCGCCGTCTGAAACCGCGCATTGCGGGCACAGAGGTATCCAAGGATGGCCACTGCGAGGATGATCAGAAACCCGATAAAGATGGGGCCCGCGTTGTTGCCGATCCCCAGAATCGCAATCAGCGAGCGCAGGTATTTCGACGAGGTGGCAAACAGATAGATGATGAACGGAGCAGCGGCGAGCAACACAAGGTTGCTCGGACGGATCGAGCTTAGGCGCGACATGGGACCTCTCTGCTGATATGCGGCCCGGCCACCACTGGCGCCGGGCCGTTACGGGAAGGACCGGGTTACTCGGTGCTCCAGTATTTGCCGATCAACGCGTCCAGGGTGCCGTCGGCCTTGATCGCCGCCAGCCCCTCGTTGATGGCATCCACGGTTGCGTCACCTTCCTGGAAGACAATCCCCAGCGGGTCGGATTGAAGCCCGGTGATCCCCACGGTCAGCTCACCCGCGAACTCCTGCTCGTAGGCGGCCGCCGAAGTGCCGTCGATGATAACGCCCTGCACATCAGCGTTCTGCAACGCCAGAATCGCGGCCGAGAAGTTGTCGTAGAGGCTGACATTCTCACGCCCGACCAGTTCTTCGGCCAGTTGCGCGTTGGTGGTGCCGGTCTGTGCCGCCAGTTTCTGACCACCGGCCTTGAAGTCGTCCAATGTCATATCGCCATTGTCGACCTGCAACAGAATGGCCTGACTGACCACGATATAGGGTTCCGAGAAATCCATTGTCTCTTCGCGTTCCGGCGTGATCGAAACGCCCGAGATCACCAGATCGAACTCTCCCTGCTGAAGCGCGGCAAAGATGCCGTCCCAGGCGGTGTTCACAAAGTTCGGAACGCAGTTCACCTTTTCGCAGATCGCATTCATCACATCCACGTCAAAGCCCACGATCTCACCGGTCGCCTCATCGACCGTTTCCATCGGCGGATAGGTGGCGTCGGTTCCGATCTTCAGCACTCGCCCTTCCAGATCGGCGGCAAAGACCGCCGGGGCGGCTATCGCGGTCAGGGCAGCTGCGGCCAGTAGGTTTTTGAACATCTTCAAGTACTCCTCTGTTGGTTTATTTGATGGACGCCGTTTGCGGCGCGGGGGTGTCAGGTTGGCGCTCGATAAGCGTGGCCCTGATCTTTTTCTGGGTCTCGGACGGGTCTGCCCCGTCCAGAGCTTTCAACATGTATTCGCCCAGCAGGCGGCTGGTCTCTTCGATCGGCACGTAATAGGTGCTGGGCGGTGGCACGAAATAGCGGCTGAGCTGCAGATCGTCGGTTGAAATCACCACCAGATCGCGACCAACCTGGAAGCCTGCGGCATGGGCGGCGGACAGCACGCCCAGCGTCATCGCCTCATTCGCACAGATACAGGCCGTTGGACGATCCGGCAGCCGCATCAGTGCGTCAAAGCTGTGTTGCCCGGTGCGCGCCGTAGTTGGGCCGTTGAAGATCAGGGCCGGGTCCGGCGCAATTCCACCATTTGCCAAGGCCTGTTCGTATCCGTTTTGGCGCTGGCTCGCATAGATCAACTCGGCCGGAGGGTTTACCAAGGCAATGCGCCGGTGGCCCAGCCGTGCCAGCCGCGCAGTGGCGTCAAAGGCGGCGGCCTGACTGTCGAAATCGACAAAGGCATGGGGCGTTTCGCTGTCGCTCATCCCCATGGTCACAAAGGGGAACGCATTTTGCTGCAGATACGCGATACGCGGGTCACCGTGCAGCGTGCCCGAGAATATGACACCATCGGCCAGCCCATCCTGAACGATCCGCGCCAATGTCGCCATGGCATCCGGGATATCTGCCACGTTGAACACGCTCATTTCATATCGCGAGTCCTGCAACGCCGCAGAGATCCCGGCCAGAATGCGAGTGAACTCTACCCCCTCCCATTCCTCCGCTGCGGCCGGTGACACGCTGACCAGAACCGCGATGCGGTAAGATTTATTTGTGCGCAGCTTCAACCCGTCCATGTTGACGCGATAGCCAAGCCGGGTGGCCGCGGCCTGAATCTCTTGCCGCGTCTCTTCTTTGACTGACGCCGCCCCGCGCAATGCGTTCGAGACGGTACCGACGGAATAGCCGGTCTCTTTCGCGATGGACTTGATTGTCGCGCGCACCATTACCCGACCTCGATCGCAAGCTGGTGCTTCAGGAATGTCCGCCCTGTCCGCAAGGTTTCAACGTGGTTGGGCGTTTCATCATGTTCGACGAACAGATCGCTGCATGGGCTGTTTGCCAGAATGCGCAGTACGCGGGGCCAGTCCACCACGCCCTGACCCAGATTGCGCCAGCGCTCGTCCCCGTGGCCTGCCGAAGGGTCTGCATCCTTAGCATGAACCGAAACGATCCGGTCCGCATAGCGCTGCAGCAGCTTTGCCGGGTCCTGCTGCGAAACCTGCAACCACCCGATATCGGGCTGCCAATACAGGTTTTCGTGTGACAAGATCTGGTCCAGAGGCGTTTCGCCGGCACGACCCACCAGATCGAAATCATGATTGTGATAGGCCAGACGAATACCCTGTGCTGCAAGCTGCCTCGCCCAGCCCGCCAGCCGATCCGCCTTGGCTGCCCATTCCCTGGGTGTGGCGGGCCGCTCCTCGGGCTCCAGCCATGGCATGACGACCACCGGGCAGCGCAAAAGGCGCAACAGTTCCACGATATCGTCGAACCGTGTTTCAAACTCCGGCCAGTCGAAATGCGCCGAGCGCACAGTCAGACCTGATCGTTCCACCTGCTGCGCCATATCTCGGGGGCCCAGATCATGGAACCCGATCGTTTCGATGTCCTCGAACCCGCAGGCGCCGATCAGTCCAAGCTGGGATGCCAGATCCCCAACCTGCCGAACGGTATAAAGCTGCGCCGCAATCCGCATTTACCGAGATTATCCTTTATTGAAACGTTTCAAATAGGTTGAAACAGCGCAACCACACTTGTCAAGAGAAGGGTTCGGCGACGCATAAAGGCTCACTACGCGATCCGTATTACCTAGCAAGCGGCCGGGATTCAGGTGTTGTTAGCGCTACCATTATCTGATATCGCCGGGCCCATGAAACCCGGAAGAGCGCTTTAAAGCGCCACAACCTCGCACCAAACTGGAATGCCGGAGGCCAAACTGATAGGTGGCACCCCTACTGGTCCCACCCCAACAGGTACTGATCATGCAAAATATCCGCGCTGATTTCCCCAAAGACTTCCTCTTTGGATTTGCGACCTCTGGTAGTCATCACGCGTCTGAACCACTGAACCTTGGCTCAGTGTCAAAGGCCGGGTTTGACTGTTGTCGCTTTTCCATCAGTTGGACGAATATTCTGCCCGAAGGCCAAGGGTCGGTGAACCAAGCCGGACTGGACCATTACGACCGGCTGACCGATGACCTTCTGGAGCATGGTATTCGCGCTTGTGTAACGCTCTGCGGCAACGATCTTCCGTTGGCGCTCGCCGATCTGGGCGGCTGGCGTAACCGCGACATTGCGGGCTGGTTTGCCGACTATACTGAGACCCTCATGAGTCGCATCGGCGACCGCGTGTTCAGCGCCGCGCCGATTGACGGGCTTGCGTACCTTGGCGCCCCGGAAACACGCAACATTCGCACCGCCACACGCAGAATGCATCACATGTTGCTGGCGCATGGCCGCTCGATTGAGGCGATGCGCGGGCTGGGCATGACCAATCTGGGCGTCGAGGTTCTTCTGGATTCAGTCGAAAGCGGTCATCGGAGCATCGACCTGTATGGTGGCATATTCAACAAAGCCTACCCGGAAGTCACGGTAGCGGAATTGGAGTCAAACCTTCCGGAGGGTTGGCAGGACGACTTCGACATCATCGGCGCCCCGGTCGATTGGTGCGGGTTGCACGGCAATGCGCACGGGCTGGTCAACCCCTTGGCGCTGGCCTGTATCCAGCAAAGCGTCACCAAAGACCTGCCCATCTATCTTATCGAAAACGCCAACTCGGACCGCCTGCAAGATCCTGCTGGGTTCAACCAGCGCCTGCAGGCCGCGCGCGAGGCTCTGGAACAGGGCGTACCGATGAAAGGCCTGTTCATCCACGCATCAGGGGTTGAAGATCTGCCTGCTCTGGAAACCAAATTGAGAGGAAGCACCGTGTCTCTGCCCCTTGCGCAGCCCGCCGGTGCCATGCACGAACACTGGAATCTGGTTGCAGATATTGGCGGGACCAATACGCGGCTGGGTGTGATTTCGAACGGTAAGCTGGCCGATCTGCGCAAATACCCGACGGGCACTCTGCCGGACTTGCTTGCAGCGCTTCACAGCCTGCGTGACGAGATTGGAACCGATCCGCGTGCCGTTGTTGCCGCTGGGGCCGGCCCAGTCAGGGACGGAACCATCCGCCTGACAAACGCAAATCTTGATCTGTCCGAGGCTGATATCGGCAAGGCCACCGGTGCGCAGCATACCTTTGTGATCAACGATTTCACTGCCGCCGCGTGGTCCGTTGCCGAAATCACCGGCGACGATATCGAGGTTCTGCAAGGGGAAGCCAGCCCGCCCCCGGGCACCAGGCTGGTGGTTGGACCGGGCACCGGGCTTGGCGTCGGCGCCCTGCTCTATTCCGATGGCCGCTACCACACGGCATCGGGCGAAGGCGGCCATGTCGGCCTGTCGCCCCGCCATGTGGGTGAGGTCGAGATTTTCCGCGCCGCCCGCCACATCGCCCCGGATTGCTTTTTTGACGACACATTGGTGCTTGAGGCGGAAATGTTCCTCAGCGGCACCGGTCTGCCGATCCTGTATCAGGCCGCGGGAATGGCCGCCGGTCAGACCGATACACCAGTACGCAGCGCCCGGGGCATTCTAGAGGACGCCCGCGCGCAAACCGATCCAATTGCAGTGAAAACGGCGCATATGTTTATCACCCATCTGGGCGCGGTGATGGGCGATCTGGCGGTTGTGCTCATGCCCTCGGGCGGTGTGTTTCTTGTGGGCGGCGTCGCCGAAAAGAACCGCTGGCTGTTCAAGGATGCGTTCCGCGATGCCTTTAACGCAGGTGGTCGGTTCAGCGATTTGCGACGGTCGTTCAACCTGTATGTGTCGGAACAGGACGAATTTGGCATTGTTGGCGCTAACAATTTCTGCAAAAGTGCGCTCGCTCGGTAGAACACCGGCCCGACCCCATAAAACAGAAAGGACCACGGCATGATCTTATGCTGCGGTGAAGCCCTGATCGATATGATCCCCACCCCGACCGTTTCGGGTGAGGACGGCTTTGTACCCCATTCAGGCGGCGCCATTTTCAACACGGCAGTTGCGCTGGGGCGGCTGGGGGCTCCGGCCGGGCTGCTGACAGGGCTGTCTTCGGATATGTTCGGGGAACAATTGGCCGAAGCCCTGCGGGCCAGCCACGTGGACAACAGCCATGTGATCCGCTCGGACCGCCCCACGACGCTGGCCTTTGTGCAGTTGAAGGACGGGCACGCGTCCTACAGCTTCATGGATGAAAACTCCGCCGGGCGGATGTTGATGCCCGAGGATATGCCCAGCCAATTGTCCGCCGTATCAGCCCTGTATTTCGGCGGGATCAGCTTGGCCTGTGAACCCTGTGCCGACGCCTATGCGGCGCTGCTGGACCGGCATGGGGCAGACCGTGCCGTGATGATCGACCCGAATATCCGGCCGGATTTCATCAAGGACCAGACCCGCTATCGCACCCGGCTAAACCGGATGATCGCGCAGGCGGATATCGTGAAGGTCTCGGATGAGGATCTGGACTGGATCGTGCCCGGCCCCGAAACCATCGCCGAGAAAGTGCCCCTGCTGCTACAGGTCGGTCCAGCCGTTGTCATCGTCACCCGCGGCAGCGACGGCGCATCAGGCTATCTGGCGGACGGGTCCGAGACCTCGGTTCCTGTTCAACCGGTCGAGGTGGTCGATACAGTCGGTGCTGGCGATACATTCAACGCCGGCGTTCTGGCCCAACTCCAACACGCGGGTCACCTGAGCAAACCCGCCCTACGCGCCCTGACCCCTGACCAATTGCGCGCAGCCCTTTCCAAAGGGGCCGAGGTTGCTGCCGTCACCGTATCCCGCGCCGGGGCCAACCCGCCCTGGGCGCACGAGCTTTGACCCATAAGAGACAGACATGAAACGATCCGACATCAACGCCATCAAGACCGAGGCCGAGGCCTTTATCCGCTCGTTCGGTGCTGTGCTGCCACCCTTTGCGAACTGGTCCCCCGATCAGATGCGCGGCGACAAGGCCGCCGGTATTCGCGAACGCGGGCTGGGTTGGGACATCACCGACTATGGGCAAGGGCGTTTCGACGAACTGGGCCTGTTCCTGTTCACCCTGCGCAACGGCGATGTAAGCGATCTAAACAGCGGTCGCGGGATGCTCTATGCCGAAAAGCTTCTGGTCTCGCGCGACAAACAGCTGTCGCCGATGCACCGCCATATCATCAAGGCCGAGGATATCATCAACCGGGGCGGCGGCGATCTGGTGATGGAAATCTATGCCTCGGACGCCGAAGGTGGCATAGACCGTGACAACCCCGTTGTCGTGCCCAGCGATGGCTGCCCGGTCACCATCAAACCCGGCGAGTTGCTGCGCCTGAAACCGGGCGAAAGCGTCACCCTGATGCCCGGCATCTGGCACGCGTTTTGGGCCGAAAAGGGCGATTGTCTGATCGGAGAGGTCTCGACAGTCAATGACGACCGCACCGATAACGTGTTCGAAGATCCGATCCCGCGTTTCGCCACCATCGAAGAAGACGCAGCACCAGATTTCCTTCTGGTTGCGGACTACTATGCCTGAAAAATGATAAGTCCCTTTTCCTAAACCGGAAAAGCGCATTAACATGGTCCTTGAAGCCGGGGGTTGGGGTGTTAGCCTCAACCCACGCGCACCCATTGCAAGAGGACCGGTCCCATGGTCACGAAAGCCGAGCTTGAAGCCCAGGTCGCTGATCTGCGCCGCCAACTGGCCGAGCAATCCGCAGCCAGCAATCAGGCCTCCGAGCCAGAGCCAAATGACTCGGTTGCCGACAGGATTGCCGAAAACTTCGACAACTGGTCCGGACAGCTGGAAGAAGCCCTGACCGAGTTGGAAGACCTGCCGCACAAACGGCCGATCCTGTTTGCGCTTGGTATTTTCACGCTTGGCTATTTGCTAGGCCGGTCCCGGTAGGAGCCCGATCATGAGCCGCATTTCCCGCAATATTTCAATCGTACTGCGCGCCGAACGGCTGATCGCACAACGCCATGTCGCGGTGGCGGCGCGTCGCACCGGTTTCTACGCCGCAGCCGGGCTGGCCGTTGGTCTGGCGGTCATCATGCTGAACGTGGCCGGGTTCTTCTGGCTGTCGGCAAGCCTGTCGAAGCCATTGGCGGCCTTGATCATGGCCGGGGCCAACCTGCTGCTGGCGCTGGTCCTTGCCTTGCTGGCCAACACGCAGAATGCGCAGGCCGATACCACGGCAGCGGTCGAGCTGCGTGACATGGCCCTGCAGGACATCGAGACTGAGGTAACAGACACCCTGTCCGAGGTGCGCGGCACCGTAGCGGGTCTCCGGCGCGACCCGCTGGGCGCGCTGACGCCCGATGTCATCAGCGCAATTCTGGGGACGTTGGTCAGATACGCCCGGCAGCGGAAAAACAAGCCGGACCAATAGCGGTTACGTCATCTGCGCTGCGGCGCGGGCGATAACCATCTCTTCGTTCGTGGGGATCGCCAGGATGCGAACGCGGCTAAAATCGGTCGACAGCACCGTGCCGCCATCGGCATTTCGGTTGTGGTCCATATCAATCCCGATCCAGCGCATCCCGTCACACACCAGTTGACGGATTTGGGCCGAGTTCTCGCCGACCCCCCCGGTAAAGACCAGCGCATCGATCCCTTCCAGCGCAGCGGAGAGCGCGCCCAGTTCGCGGCGGATGCGGAACACATAATAGTCGATGGCCTTGCGCGCGTCGGGCGTGTCGGCGGCCAACAGGGTACGCATATCGGACGAGATCCCCGACAGGCCAAGCATGCCGGACTTGCGATAGAGCATTTCGGCGATTTCGTCCGCGCTCATGCCTTCCTGCTGCATCATGTAAAGCACGACGCCAGGGTCCAACTGACCGCTACGGGTGCCCATCGGCAACCCGTCCAGCGCGGAAAAGCCCATGGTCGACGCCACGGCCCGGCCGCCCGATACCGCACACATCGAGGCCCCATTGCCCAGATGCGCGATGACCACGCGACCGTCGTACAACCCCGGGGCGATCTCTTTCAGTTTCTGCGAGATATAGTCGTAGCTCAGACCGTGAAAGCCGTAACGACGCACGCCTTTTTCATAATAGCCTTGCGGCAGGGCGAAGGTATCGTTGACCCAAGGGTGCGTCCGGTGGAACGCGGTATCGAAACAGGCGACCTGTACGGTGTCGGGAAATGCCGCGCTGGCGGCGCGGATACCGGCTAGGCTGTAGGGTTGGTGCAGCGGCGCAAAAGGGATGAACCCGGACAGCGTATCCATGACCTTTTCATCGATCACAACAGGCTCGGAATACACCGTGCCACCATGAACGACCCGATGGCCGATGGCGCGGATGTTGATGCTCGGCAGATACTCTTGCGCCATGTCCAAAAAGGCCTGGATGGCCTCATCATGGCTCTTGGCATTGGTCAGCGGCTGGTTGACCGAGCGCCCTCCGGCAGATTGCGCCAGCAGCCGCGGCGCGTCGCCCAAGCGTTCGATCTGGCCATGCCAGCGCATGCTGGGGCGGTTGCCCTCGACCAGTTCGTACAGTCCGAATTTCAAGGAAGAAGAACCGGCATTCAGCGCCAGAACGTAGTCAGCCATGGATTTTACCTTTATTCGCCTGCGCATGCAGTGCCGCCACCGCGCAAGAGGCCAGCCGCGACGCGTCATCATCCGCCCGCGATGTCAGAATGATCGGTACGGTGGCACCGACGACGATCCCCGCTGCCTCGGCGTGCGAGATATAGGTCAGCTGTTTCGCCACCATGTTGCCCGCCTCGATATTCGGAGCCACCAGAATATCCGCCGCCCCGGCCACCTCAGAGGTGATGCCCTTGGTGCGCGCCGCGTTCAGGTCCACCGCGTTGTCCATCGCCAAGGGGCCATCGACCAGACCGCCTGTGATCTGGCCGCGCTCGGCCATTTTCGACAGCAACGCCGCATCCACGGACGAGGGCATATGCGGGTTGATCGTTTCAACTGCCGACAACACGCCAACCTTGGGCGTTTCGATGCCGATGGAATGCGCCAGATGGATGGCGTTCTGCACGATATCGGCTTTGGTTTCCAAATCGGGGGCGATGTTGACCGCCGCGTCCGTCACCATGATCGGACGCGACATGCCCGGAACGTCCATCACGAAAACATGTGACAGGCGCCGCCCCGTTCGCAGCCCTTTGTCGCGGCGCAAAACCGCGTGCAGCAGCACATCCGTATGCAGATGTCCCTTCATCAGGGTCTCTGCTTTGCCTTCAACAATAAGGTCAACTGCGCGATGGGCGGCGATCTCGTGGCTGTTGGCTTCAATGATTTCGATCCCCGACAGATCAGCACCCAGCTCCGCCGCCGCTGCGGAAATCTTGTCCGGGTCGCCCAACAGGATTGGCGTGATGATGCCCTTGTCCTTGCCCAGCAACGCACCGCCCAACGAGTTCGGCTCTTCCGGCGCCACGACAGCCGTAGGCATCGGGTCCATCGGCTCGGCCTTTGCGATCAACGCGTCGAAGTGACGGTGGCGCTGAACGATCAGGCCGGGCACCTCGACCGAGTCGAAGGCCATATGTTTGGCCGGTGGCGTAACCTGCACCTCGCCGCTGAGGACCAGCGCGTTATCACCAACCCGGCGCACTTCGGCGGCACAGAGCAAGTCGCCATCCGCGCGCTTTTCAGTCACGGTGACAAAGGCGGTGACCTCGTCGCCCGCAATCACGGGAAGGTGGAAGGACAAGTTCGCCCAACGGGTCTGCGTTCCCGCGCCGGGCAGGATATTGCCCAGGACAGCCGCGATCAGACCGGCTGGCCACAGGGCCGGTGCAACCGCCTCGGGGCGGCCGTCCCCATCACCGTCGTAGGCGGCCAAATGCAACGGGTTGTGGTCGCCCGAGGCCGAGGCAAAAGCATAAAGGTCATCAATTGTGCACAAGCGCGTCACCTGTGCTTCGTCCCCAACCTCCACCTGTGCGTAAGTGCGGTTTTCTTCTATCTTCATTGCGGCTTGGCCTTGTTCACTGCAGCAGCCTTGCGCGCCCGGGATTTGGGGGCAGGTTTGGCCGGGGCATCGGATTTCTTTTCAATCTCAGCAAGATCGAGTGTCTCGTACAGCGCCTGCGCCATCTCTACAAGTTCGGGCGACGGGTTCGGGATATCGCCCAGAATACGCTTGATCAGATTGACGGCCTGCTTTCTGTCGGCGGCACGCGGCAGCAGATCGGGCAACGAGTCCATCGCGCCTTGTTCATCAAAAGTCACGATCACGGTCTGTTCGCGCAACATCCGCTGGCGTTGGTCGACGGTCAGAGTCTTGAAGGGCGCCTCATTCCTGAAAACATGCGCCCAGCGGTGCAGGATCTCGGCCCTGAAGCTCTGATTGCTGACACCCAGCAGAAGCAGCAGACGGATCACCGCTTCAGCCAACCCACCCTGCTTCATATGCGCCAGCGCAGCTTCGACCTGAGGCAAGGAACGCAGGGATTCGGGATCGGACAAAGTACGATGCGCCGCGTATTTCTTACCGAACCACGCAGCCAAAGGCCCGCCCCAGAGGGTAAAGAACGTGGCCTCATACCACGCATCGCGCAGGTCCCGGTTCAGATCCATGACCTGCTCGATCCAGTCGGCGGTCAGTTTCTCAAGCTCAAGGAACGGATTGTCCGGCGCGGCGGGGTCGCGCTGTTCGCGTACGGTGTCGGCCAGATGCTCTACACCTTTCATAACCGGGTTCGCAGACGACATTGCAGCCCGCTGCACGCGCAACGGATGAAGGTCACGCAGGACTTTCGCCCCCATCGGTGTGGACAGGGACCGCACAACCGGACGCCCGAAGGTTTCATAGACGTTGGCCTGCACCTCGGACATATGCGCCACGGCGGCAAAGCTGGCCTCGTCCTCCTGACCATCATCCAGCGCGGCCACATCTTTCAGGGTACGGTCATGGAACCGGACTTCGAACTGCTTGTCCTGACCTTCGCCTTCGATGTTTTCGATCACCATCTCGTAGAGGCCCGGCGCCATCGCCTCGACCGTCTCCAGAGTCGAGGCCAACTCGGTATGTTCCTTCCGCGCCACCTTGGACGAGACGAAGATGCCCAGATGGCCAACCTCGTCATGCAACATGTAGATGATCCGCTGCCCGCGCAGGCGGATTTCCTCTTCGTCCGCATAGGTGGCCGCAATCCAGTTCAGCGCCTGCTGCGGTGGGGTGATGTTGTCGCCCTGGCTGGCAAAGACAAAGATCGGGCCTTTGATGGCCTTGATGTCCACCGGCACGCCGGGTTCCAGCTGCGCGGTGTTCTTGACCAGCCGGTTGCCGACAAACAGCTGCTCGACAATCCAGTGGATTTCGGCTTCGTTCAGAATGAAGTAGCCACCCCACCAGCGTTCGAAATCGATGAAACGTTTCCAGCCCGCTTCGGGATCGCGGTAGAGGTCGAAATACTTGCCGAAATAGTTCCGGCTGGGGTTCAGTTGTTCGAAGTTCATCACCAGATTGGCGCCGTCGAACTTGTCCGCACCCAGGTCGGACCAGAGCATCGGCTGCCACGTGCCCCCCAGAACGCCCGCGTTATAGCGCATCGGGTTTTCACCCACCTCACCCGACCATGGTGCGACCGGCGCGCCGTTCAGGATCAACGGCCCGGTCAGGTCCGGATTGCAGGCGGCCATCAGCAAGGTCGCCCACCCGCCCTGACAGTTTCCCGTCACCACGGGTTGAGGGCTGTTCGGGTGGCGCGCCCGCACGGTGCGTACAAAACCCGCCTCGGCATGCATGACATCGGCAAGGGTCTGGCCGGGCACCGGGTCACGTCCGAAACTGACGAAATAGACAGGATGCCCCTTGGACAGGGCAACGCCCACCTGACTGTCGGGTTTGAAGCCCCCAATCCCGCCGCCGTGCCCCGCCCGCGGATCGATGATGATATAAGGACGTTTTTTGTCATCCACCGTGACGCCCTTTGGCGGCAGGATGCGCAGCAGTTGGTAATTGCAGGCGCGTTTCAGGGTCTTCCCATCAACGATGACCTCGTAATCATAGACCAAAACCGGAGGGCAACCCGCCGCCTCGTGCTCCAGAAACACGTCGCCGCGTTCGCGCAGCGCGTCCATGGTCAGTACCACCCGTTGCGAGGCGTCCTTCAGGTAGCTCGCCCAGTCTTTCGCCATGGAGTGCGAACGCATAAGGCGTTGGGTCGCATCGGCGAACCCCTGCATCAGGTCACGGGTGCGTTCTGAATGGGTTTCGGCAATCTTTTCCGACTGCAACCGGGCCGATTGGGCCAACAGGTGCCACTGTACGCCCGACTGGTCCAGCGCGCGGGTCACAATGTCAAAGGTCCGGTCCTGAACCGCGGCTGCATCCTGCGCCATCTCGGAACCAAGTTTAAGCGAAGTCTTCTGAACATTTGAAAACATGATCCTGTCCTTTACCCACCCTGATTCCCGGCATCGGCAGCTTGCGCCTCAGTCGGATGATTGGTCCCGTCCAGCCTGAACATTTGGGCCGATCCTTTCGCGAATTCTGCAGTGCAGCGTTCCGAGTTTCGATATGGGACTTAATTTCAACGCTGCAACGCCGCATAGCAAGAAAATGTAACAATAGGGTTTTGGCCCGCCGCACGGGGCATTTTGGTGCGTTTTGCGCCTAAAAATCGCGCAAAACCGTTGATCCGTTCTGCCCCCGCAGCCGGGTTGGCGGTTCTGATCAATCAGAGGGACGCAAAGCGATGAAAAATAAAGCTCTCGTTTATGATCTGGATCAAAATTCATCTACTTTAGAACCGCTAATGAGGTATCGTAAAAGAAGAATCAAACGCGAACAGTCCAGCCGCATGAGCCAGATGACGAGCCGTCGGGCGTTTCTAAGCGCCAGCATGTTCCGGGAGGACAGTAATACCGTCCGCCCGCCGGGTTCGGCTGTGCCGGGCTTTATGGATCAGTGCTCCAAATGCGGAGACTGCGCCGAGGCCTGCCCCGAGAACGTGATTGCGATTGGCCAGGATGGTTTCCCGGTGTTCCAGCCCGGCGACGATCCCTGTACGTTTTGTGGCGATTGCGCCAAGGCCTGCCCGACGGATGCACTGCAAATCGAACGTCTGGCCGACTGGCCCTGGCGCGCGGCCATTCAGGACGCCTCGTGCCTGTCCATGAACGGCGTCAGCTGCCGCGTCTGTCAGGACAATTGCGAGCAGAACGCCATCCGGTTCAAACTGCAACTGGGTGGGCGGGCAGAACCCGCACTGGATACTGATACCTGCAACGGATGCGGTGCCTGTGTGGCCCTCTGCCCTGTCGATGCTGTCGCGTTTGAACGTCGGCCCATAACTCAAACGGAAACGGTTCAATGAATATCTGCGGTTGCCTTGCACATGTTGCACAAGAACAGACCGACGCCGCCGCGCAAACGATGCGGGACACGCCGGGCGTCGAAGTTCACGCCCAGGCCGAAGATGGCCGTTTCGTCATCGTTGTCGAAGACACACCCGACCGCCTTGCGTCCGAGATCATCATGGATCTGCATCAGATCCCCGGAGTGATTTCTCTGACGCTGACTTATCACCATTTCGAGGATCTCGCGGAAAGCGCTCCGCATCCCGAGGCCCCAAGCCAAACCACCAGCCGGAGGCTCACGCTATGACTACTTCAGAATCTCGCCGGACTTTCCTCAAGGCCTCAGCGGCCGCTGCCACTGCTTCAGCCGCAGGCATCCCTCTGGCCACCGGTCAGGCCAATGCGCAAACCGGTGCCCCCGATATCCGCTGGGACAAAGCGGCCTGCCGCTTCTGCGGCACCGGCTGCTCGGTTCTGGTCGGCACCAAAGACGGCCGCGTTGTCGCCACCCAGGGCGACCCGGACGCGCCGGTCAACCGCGGCCTGAACTGTATCAAAGGCTACTTCCTGTCCAAGATCATGTACGGCAAGGACCGCCTGACCACGCCACTGCTGCGTAAATCGAATGGCGTCTATGACAAAAACGGTGAATTCGAGCCGGTCAGCTGGGACGAAGCCTTCGACGTCATGGCCGAAAAATGGAAAGAGGCGCTGGCCAAGAAAGGCCCGACCAGCGTTGGCATGTTCGGCTCTGGCCAGTGGACCGTCTGGGAAGGCTATGCCGCCGCCAAGATGATGAAGGCCGGCTTCCGGTCGAACAACATCGACCCCAACGCGCGCCACTGCATGGCCTCGGCCGTTGTGGGCTTTATGCGCACCTTCGGCATTGACGAGCCGATGGGCTGCTATGACGACCTCGAGCACGCGGACACCTTCGTGCTGTGGGGTTCGAACATGGCCGAGATGCACCCGATCCTGTGGTCGCGCCTGACCGACACCCGCCTGACCAAGCCGGGCTGTGAGGTGCACGTACTGTCCACCTTCGAGCACCGCTCGTTTGAACTGGCCGACAATGGCATGGTCTTTGCACCGCAAACCGATCTGGCGATCCTGAACTACATCGCCAATTACATCATCCAGAACGGCGCGGTGAACGAAGAATTCGTCAAGAATCACGTCAACATCACTAAGACGGCAACCGATATCGGCTATGGCCTGCGCGACACTCATGAGTTGCAGCAAGAGGCCGAGAACCCGAATTCGGGTAAGATGGAGCCGATCAGCTTTGAAGAATATGCCGAAGCGGTCGCACCATACACGCTGGAATACACCGCAGAACTTTCGGGCGTGCCCGCTGACCGGCTGGAAAAACTGGCCAAGCAATATGCCGACCCGAACCGCAAGGTCATGAGCCTGTGGACCATGGGCTTCAACCAGCACACCCGCGGGTCGTGGGTGAACTCGCTGATGTACAACGTGCACCTGCTAGTCGGTAAGATATCGGAACCGGGCAACTCGCCCTTCTCGCTGACTGGTCAGCCTTCGGCCTGTGGTACCGCGCGTGAGGTTGGCACCTTTGCCCACCGCCTGCCCGCCGACATGGTCGTGATGAACGACAAGCACCGTGAAATCTGCGAAACCGCCTGGAACGTGCCCGCTGGCACCATCCCGGCCAAGCCCGGCTTCCACGCCGTGCTGCAGCACCGCAAACTGAAAGACGGCGATCTGAACGCCTATTGGGTACAGTGCACCAACAACATGCAGGCCGCGCCCAACATTAACGAGGAAGGCTATCCCGGCTATCGCAACCCGGAAAACTTCATCGCAGTATCCGACCCCTATCCGACAGTCACAGCCGTTTCCGCCGACCTGATCCTGCCCACCGCAATGTGGGTCGAAAAGGAAGGTGCCTACGGCAACGCCGAACGTCGCACCCAGTTCTGGCGGCAGCAGGTGCAAGCACCGGGCGAGGCCAAGTCGGACCTTTGGCAGGTCATGGAGTTCTCGAAACGCTTCACCGTCGAAGAGGTCTGGGGCGAAGAACTGCTTGCCACCATGCCGGAACATCGCGGCAAGACCATGTATGAGGTACTGTTTGCCAACGGCAAGATCGACCAGTTCCCGCTGTCCGAGACCGCCGAAGGCTTTGACAACGACGAATCCGAGCATTTCGGCTATTACGTCCAGAAAGGTCTGTTCGAGGAATACGCCGAATTCGGGCGCGGCCATGCGCACGATCTGGCGCCGTTCGAAACCTATCACGAGGCCCGCGGCCTCCGCTGGCCGGTCGTGGACGGGAAAGAGACGCTCTATCGCTTCCGCGAAGGCTATGACCCCTATGTGTCCGAAGGCGCAGGCGTAGAGTTCTATGGCCACAAGGATGGTAAGGCCAAGATCATCTTTGCCCCCTATGAACCCGCCGCCGAGGAGCCGGATGAAGAATATGATCTGTGGCTGTGCACCGGTCGTGTGCTGGAACACTGGCACTCGGGCTCGATGACTCGCCGGGTACCGGAACTGCACCGCGCCTACCCGAACGCAGTCGTCTACATGCACCCGCAGGACGCCAAGGATCGGGGTCTGCGGCGCGGTCAGGAAATCGTTCTGTCGACACGTCGCGGCGAGGTCACCAGCCGGGTCGAAACCCGCGGACGCAACAAAGCGCCGCGCGGACTGGTCTTCATGCCCTGGTTCGACGAGCATCAGCTGACCAACAAGCTGACGCTGGACGCAACCTGCCCGCTGTCGAAAGAGACCGACTTCAAGAAATGCGCGTGTAAGGTAGAGCGCGCGTAACCGGGAAGGATCGCAAAGGTAGTCCCCATGTCCCTGACCGGTACTCCTCTCTCGCCGCAACGGCGCCGATTCCTGCAGGACTCGGCGCGCGCGGCAGGCGGCTGCGTGGTCGCCGGGTCGTTGCTGGCCTGGTTGGCCCGCGATGCCCGCGCGCTGCCGGCCGAGGCATTGCGCCCGCCCGGCGCGTTGCCGGAAGAAGCGTTCCTGTCGGCCTGCATCCGCTGTGGGCTATGCGTGCGGGACTGCCCTTACGATACCTTGAAACTGGCTGAACTTGGGGTCGATGCTGTTGCAACCGGCACGCCCTATTTCACGGCACGCGATGTGCCGTGCGAGATGTGCGATGACATTCCTTGTGTCGCCGCCTGCCCCACCGGTGCGTTGGACCCAGGGCTGGACAATATCGATGACGCCAAAATGGGCGTTGCGGTTCTGGTCGATCAGGAAAATTGCCTGAACTTCCTCGGTCTGCGCTGCGATGTCTGCTACCGCGTCTGCCCCATCATCGACGAGGCGATCACGCTGGAAACCGCGCATAACGACCGCTCCGGTCACCATGCGATGTTCATTCCGACCGTACATGCCGACCGCTGCACCGGCTGCGGCATGTGCGAGAAAAGCTGCGTTCTGCCCGAAGCCGCCATCAAGGTGCTGCCCACCCGACTGGCGCGCGGCAGCAGCGCAGATCACTACCGCAAGGGATGGGAAGAAAAAGAAAGCCATGGCGGTCCCCTTGTGGACGGCCTGATCGACCTGCCCGACCGCCTGCCGGGACCAGGCACGGACAATCTGGCCACGCCGGGCGGCTTCGCTCCGTCTTATGACCTACCGGGGGTCGGACAATGAGCGCCCGTACCCATCTGCCGGTCGGACAAGAGGCTGTTGCATCCAAAGGCTGGATCGGCGCGCACCGTTTCTTGCTGCTGCGCCGCACAAGTCAGCTGTTCTTTCTGGCGTTGTTCCTGCTGGGCCCCTGGTTCGGCATCTGGATCGTGCAGGGTACGCTGGCAGGGTCGCTGACGCTTGGCGTGCTACCCCTGACCGATCCTCTGGTTCTGTTGCAAAGCCTTGTGGCCGGGCATTGGCCCGAACTGACCGCGCTGATCGGTGGGGTGATCGTTCTGATCGCCTATGCGCTGATCGGCGGCCGTGCCTATTGTTCCTGGGTTTGTCCGATCAACCCGGTGACCGATGCGGCAAACTGGCTGCATCGCAAGCTGGACCTGCCGAAAGGCTGGCAGCCAAAACGCAGCACCCGCCTGTGGGTGTTGGCGACTGTGCTGATCGTCTCGGGCCTGACCGGGGTGATCGCGTGGGAGTTGGTCAACCCGATCACCATGCTGCACCGCGGGCTGATCTTCGGGGCCGGATTTGTCTGGGCGCTGATCGTTGCGATCTTCGTTTTTGACCTGGTCGTCGCGCGCCACGGCTGGTGCGGCCATATCTGCCCGGTCGGCGCCTTCTATGGCCTGATCGGCAGCAAAAGCCTGCTGCGTGTCAGCGCCGCCAACCGGACGGCCTGCGATGATTGCATGGATTGCTATGCGGTCTGCCCCGAAAACCAGATCATTTCGCCCGCATTGAAGGGCAAGCCCGGCACGACCCCTCTGATCCTGTCGCCGGATTGCACCAATTGCGGCCGCTGCATCGATGTCTGCGCCGTCGATGTCTTCAATTTTACTCACCGGTTCGACGACCACGTCGTCGCACCTTCCGATCCAGTTCCCGCGCCTGAGCCGCGCGAAGCCAGACCTATCTAAGGGAGTGCCAAGATGAAAAAATCAATCCTGACAGGCGGAATTGCCCTGATCCCCGTTTTGCTCCTGAGCGGGTTCGCCCTTGCCCAGTCAGCCGAGGTGGAAACCCTACGTGGGGCAGATGTAGATGAGCCCATCCCCCTGCATCAGATCCACAAGGATGTCGAAGGGCGGATGCAGCGCAACTATCGCCAGCAACCGCCGCTGATCCCACACTCGGTCGAGCAGTACCAGATCGACGTGCGCACCAATCAGTGCCTGTCCTGCCATGACTGGACCAAAGCCGGTGACCGCAACGCGCCGACCCTGTCGATGACCCACTATCTGGATCGCGACGGCAACGAGTTGGACCGCATCGCAGGCACCCGGTATTTCTGCAATCAGTGCCACGTGCCTCAGGCGGATGCTCCTGCGTTGGTCGACAACGTGTTTGAACCCTCGTCCGGCAACTAATCCAACGCAAGTCTGAAAGGAGCACCGATATGGCAGACTCCCCCGAAAATCGCGGTTGGATTGGCCGCATCTGGAACGCAATCTGGACACCGGCTGTCATGTTCAGCTCGGGCTTTTTGGTCCTGGCTGGTTTTCTGGCCGGTATCCTGTTCTGGGGCGGGTTCCACTGGACATTGGAACTGACCAATACCGAGGAATTCTGTACCTCGTGCCACACGATGGAAACCAATCTGGGCGAATATCGCGAGACGATCCACTACAACAACCACTCGGGCGTGCGCGCGATCTGTTCCGATTGCCACGTGCCGCATGAGTGGAACCACAAGATCAAGGCCAAGATCATGGCCGTCAAGGACGTCTATCACGAGATGGTCGGCACCATCAGCACGCCAGAGAAATACGAAGAGCACCGGCTGAGCATGGCATCGGCCGTCTGGAAGAAGATGAAGGCGTCGGACAGCCGCGAATGCCGCAACTGTCACAACTTTGACTATATGGACTTCACAATCCAGGAAACCCGCGCCGCATCCGAACACCAGCGCGCGATCGACAACAACATGACCTGCATCGACTGTCACCAGGGCATCGCGCACACCCTGCCACCGAACTACCTTGAGACATATCAGGAAATCACCGAAGAGCTGGCTGGCGAACCCTCGGGCAAGCTGCAGCATCAGGTGGCGGATGGCAGTGCCGAGATTCGGTCATTCCTGACCGATCGCGCGGAATAAGAGGGGCAAGAAATGCTGGAACTTCTGGGAACAATCGGGGCCAACGTCATCAGCCTGCCGGGTATTCTGGGTCTTGCGCTGGGGATGATGACACGGCGCGTGTGGCTTGGTGCTCTGATGGGTGGCGTGGTAGGCGTGATAGAGACATTGCTCTTTGCCCATTGGAGCTTTGCCAATATCGAAACAATCGAGATATTGATTGCGGTAGTCGTCGGGCTGTGCGCGGGGTCGCTGGGCTCGGCCATCCGTATCAAGGGCACGACAGCCTAATTTTACCAACTAGATCAATGTTCACCCGGTGCCAGGCATCGGGTGAACGTGCTTTTGGGGGACGACGTTACGCCCCTACATTGACCACCATTTTGCCGAAATTGCCGCCGCTCAGCAGTTGGTTCAGGGCCTCGGGTGCGTTTTCCAGCCCATCGACCATGTGTTCCTTGTACTGGATCGATCCATCGGCAATCCATTCGGTCATGTCACGGCGGAACTCCTCGTACACCTCACGCGTGAAGCTGTCGAAAATAATGAAACCCTGCATTTTCACCTTCATGCGCAGCAAGGTACCCATGATTGCAGGGCCCATGTCCGGCCCTTCGGGCAGCCCCGGCAGGTTGTACCACGCGACAACACCGCAGACCGGCATCCGCGCAAAGGGGTTCAGCAGCGGAAGCACGGCATACAGCACCTTGCCACCAACATTTTCAAAATAGACATCGATCCCGTCCGGGCAGGCCTGTTTCAACTGCTCGGCAAAGTCCGGTGCATTATGGTCGATACAGGCGTCAAACCCGAGATTGCCGACAACATGCGCGCATTTTTCCGCGCCACCAGCAACGCCCACAACCCGACACCCTTTGATCTTTGCGATCTGCCCAACGGTCGCGCCCACCGGCCCTGCAGCGGCTGCAACCACCACTGTCTCGCCGGGCTTCGGCTCACCAATTTTCAGCAGTCCGGCATAGGCGGTATAGCCGGGCATCCCGAGGATTCCCAAAGCCCAGGACGGGTTTTGCGGGGATTTGCCAAGATTCATCACCTCGGTTCCATCAGAGATCGCAAAGTCCTGCCAACCGCTGTCGGACAGGACATAATCTCCGGCCTCAAACCCTTCGAGGTTCGACGCCACGACCTGTCCCACGACCTGAGCGGTCATGACGCCGCCAATGGCCACGGGTTCGGCATAAGATTTCGCATCGTTCATGCGCCCGCGCATATAGGGGTCCAGAGACAGATAAACCGTACGCACCAGCATCTCATTCAGTCCGGGGGTCGGAACTTCGGTCGTGGTCAGGCGCAGGGTATTTTCATCCGGTTGGCCGCTGGGGCGTTCGTTCAGAACGATCTGTCGGTTGACGTCCGGGGATTGGGCCATGTCGTGACTCCTTTAATTGCAGGTCTCGTCCTGCGCCTTGGGGTTGCTTTGCTACTGTGCAGAAAGCTTTCTGGTTCGCAATGTTTTTAGCCCTGCCCGCGCCTCAATTGCCGCTGCGGAACGCGGTTGGCGTTTGCCCGAACTCGGCCTTGAATGCTCGGGTCATCGCGCTGGCATTTTCATAACCGCAACGCCCGGCGATTTCCGCAATGGACTGTTCCGTCTCTTCCGCCAGCTTGCGGGCAAGGTTCAGGCGCAGACGTCGGTACAGCGCTTGCGGCGTGGTTTTCAACTCGGCCTGAATCCGCCCTTCTAGCCGCTTTTGCGAGCATCCGATTTTGCGGGCAATCTCTTTGATCGGCAACGGTGTTTCCAAATTCGCCTGCATCAAGGTCAGCGCCCGGTTGACCAGAGTGTCTTCGGACTTGAGCGGAAGCGTGTAATGATCCGCGCCGCCCCGGCTCATCAGCAGATGCGCGACCTCCATCGACAGCAGCGGCCCGTGATCGCGGCGAATAAGCGCGGAGGCCAGATCAAACGCCGCCATCGCCCCGGAACAGGTCAGCCTGTTGCCGTCGATCACATACCGCTCCTGAACCGCATTGACCATGGGAAAGGTCTCTTCAAACCGGGCCAGTTCATCCCAGTGTATCGTCGCGCGGTGATCGTTCAGCAACCCGGCCCGGGCCAACAGCCAGCTTCCGGTATCCAAGCCGGCCAACTGCGAGTGTTTTCCCGCGGCCGCCAGAATCGCACGAATGGTTTCGCGCGTATCCAGCCTGAGATACCCATAAGACGGCATGACCACCAGTACGTCCCCTCGCTGTTCGCTAAGCTCACCATCAGGCGTCACAGCAAGCCCACTTGAGCTTTGAACGGTCCCTCCGTCGATCGAACAGAATCGCCACGAATACAGACGCTGCCGCGCCAGAGTGTTAGCCGCACGCAACGGCTCGACCATGTTGGCAAGGCAATGGTTCGAGAATCCGTCGAAAATCAGAATGTTATATTGGCGGGTCAAATTTTTTCCAATCCTGCACAAATTCGTGCCAACTCTGCATGTCGCGAAAATGCGCAATGCCGTTTCCTGCGTCAATCACCTATCTAAGGATACGCGCCATGCAGTTTGGTCTGTCAGAAGAACAGGAAATGATCGTTTCGACTGTTCGCAGCTTCGTCGAAAACGAAATCTACCCGCACGAGGCCGAGGTTGAACGCACCGGTCAGGTCCCACATGAACTGGGCGAGCAGATCAAGCAGAAGTGCATCGACCTAGGCTTTTACGCCTGTAACTTCCCCGAAGAGGTCGGCGGCGCCGGTCTGTCGCATTTCGACTTCACACTGGTCGAGCGTGAATTGGGCCGTGGTTCGATGGCGCTGACGCACTTCTTTGGACGTCCGCAGAACATCCTGATGGCCTGCAATGACGAGCAGCGTGAGCGATACTTGCTGCCCGCCGTGCGTGGTGAGAAAATGGACGCCCTGGCAATGACCGAACCGGACGCAGGGTCCGACGTGCGTGGCATGAAATGTCAGGCGGTGCGCGATGGTGGTGACTGGGTCGTCAACGGATCGAAACACTTCATCTCGGGCGCGGAACACGCGGATTTCTTCATCGTCTTCATCGCCACCGGTGTGGATGAGACCCCAAAAGGCCCCAAAAAGCGCATCACCACCTTCCTGGTGGATCGCGGCACCCCGGGTTTTGAAGTCAAGGAAGGCTACAACTCGGTCAGCCACAAGGGTTACAAGAACTATATCCTGTACTTCGACAACTGCCGCCTGCCCGACGCACAGGTTCTGGGTGAGGTCGATGGCGGTTTTGCCGTGATGAACGAATGGCTCTATGCGACCCGCCTTACGGTTGCGGCCTTCTCGGTCGGTCGCGCGCGCCGTTGCTTTGACTATGCTCTGAACTATGCCGCCGAGCGCAAACAGTTCGGTCAGCCTATCGGCAAGTTCCAGGGCATCGGCTTCCAGATCGCCGACATGATCACCGAGATCGACGCCGCTGACTGGCTGACCCTATCCGCTGCGTGGCGCCTGGACGAGAACCTGCCCTCGAACCGCGAAATCGCCTCGGCCAAGCTGTATGCATCCGAGATGCTGGCGCGGGTCACCGACACAACGTTGCAAATCTATGGTGGCATGGGTCTGATGGATGACTTCCCGATCGAGCGTTTCTGGCGCGATGCCCGCGTCGAGCGCATCTGGGACGGCACCAGCGAGATTCAGCGTCACATCATCAGCCGCGATCTTCTGCGTCCCCTCGGCGCATAAGACCACGTCCCGGCGGTGAGTGGGTTCTGGCAGGTTACGCTCTCATCCTGTCCTGACCCGCTTGCCGCCGGGGGCATTTCCAACGACTCGATCAGGACTGTCGATGAACAAAGATCTTACCCGGCTGCTGCGCCCGAAAACCATTGCCGTCATTGGGGGCGGCGCCTGGTGCCAACAGGTTATTCTGCAATCGGAACGCATGGGCTATGCGGGTCAAATCTGGCCAGTGCATCCCAAGGCCACGGAAATCGCGGGCCATTCGGTCTATGGGCACCTCGAAGACCTTCCCGAAGCCCCCGACGCCGTGTTCATCGGCATTAACCGCCACGCCACGATCGAGGCGGTTCATATCCTGTCCAGCATGGGTGCCGGCGGCGCCGTCTGCTTTGCCTCGGGCTTTTCCGAGGCTTTGGCCGAGGATGACACGGGCGGAGACCTGCAGGACCAGTTGATCGCAGCCGCCGGGGACATGCCCATTCTGGGGCCGAACTGCTATGGGTTTATCAATGCGCTGGACGGCGCGTTGCTGTGGCCCGATCAGCATGGGGCGACCCCGGTCGAAAAGGGCGTTGCGATCCTGACGCAAAGTTCAAACATCTCGATCAACCTGACTATGCAGAAACGCGGCCTGCCGATTGCCTATATGGTGACCTGCGGGAACATGGCGCAGACCAGCCAGGCCGAGATTGCCTCGGCCCTGATCGATGATCCGCGTGTGACTGCTGTAGGCCTGCATATCGAAGGCTTCAAGGACATCCGCGAGTGGGAAGCGCTGGCGGCCAAAGCGCATGGCAAAGGCGTCCCGCTGATTGCGCTTAAAGTTGGCGCATCGGAACAGGCGCAGGCCGCAACCGTATCGCACACCGCGTCGCTGGCGGGCAGCGATGCGGGCGCCCAGGCCTTGTTGGAACGACTGGGTATCCCGCGCCTCGCCGCCCTGCCCGATTTCCTTGAAACGCTGAAACTGCTGCACTGCTATGGTCCGCTGCCGGGCGGCGACATCGCCTCGATCAGCTGTTCGGGGGGTGAGGCCAGCCTGATCGCGGATATGGCTGTGGGCACGGGTCTGACCTTCCCGCGTCTGACTGACGACAAGAAAGCCCACCTGCGCGATGCGCTCGGGCCTATGGTCGCGCTGAATAACCCGTTGGATTATCACACCTATATCTGGCGCGACGAAGAAGCGATGGCCAAAGCGTGGTCCGGCATGACCGGCGACGACATCGACCTGACCTTCTCGATCATCGACTACCCAACCACTGATGCGACCGACTGGACCTGCGCCTCGCGCGCGGCGATGAAAGTCCGCGCCGACACCGCCGCGCGGTTTGCCATTGCCGCGACACTGCCGGAACTTCTTCCCGAAGACGTGGCACAAGAACTGATGGCCGGTGGCGTTGTGCCCTTCATGGGTCTGCGCGAAGCTCTGGCCGCCACCCGCGCGGCGGCTCAGGTCACGGCACCGTCCACGCATCCGGTCTGGCTGCCGGGCACCGCCGAGGCCAACCGGACCCTGACCGAGGGCGAATCCAAGCAGGCGCTGGCCGATTGCGGTCTGCGCATCCCGCAAAACCGTACGGCGCGCGGCCCAGAGGAGGCCCAAGCCGCAGCACAGGAAATGGACGCGCCCTTCGCCGTCAAAGGCGTTGGTCTTGCGCATAAGTCCGAACATTCCGCCGTTCGACTGGGCGTTCAGGCCGAAGACGTGGCAGATGTTGCCGTCGATATCGGCACCAACGAGATTCTGGTCGAAGAGATGATCACAGGAACCGTTGCCGAACTTCTCGTCGGCGTGGTCCGCGATCCGGCACACGGTTTCGTGCTGACCTTGGGCGCAGGCGGTGTGCTGACCGAGGTTCTGCGCGATACAGCATCGTTGCTGGTGCCCAGCACGCCCGACGATATCCGCGCCGCCCTTGGCAAGCTGAAGATTGCACCGCTGCTGGCAGGCTATCGCGGCCAACCGGCGGCTGATATGGATGCGATCATTAACTCGATTGAGGCCGTTCAGGCCTATGTCATGCAAAATGCCGACACGCTTGGCGAGGTCGAGATTAACCCGCTCCTCTGCACGCCCGACAAGGCCGTTGCCGTGGATGCCCTCATCAGAAAGGCCTGAGATATGGACCCGATCAAAACCCGCCGCGAAGGGGCGATCCTTGAGGTGACCCTGGACCGGCCCAAGGCCAACGCCATTGACCTGGCCACCAGCCGCAGAATGGGCGAGGTCTTTGCCGAATTCCGCGATGACCCGGAGCTGCGCGTGGCCATCCTGACCGGCGCGGGCGAGAAATTCTTCTGCCCCGGCTGGGACCTGAAAGCCGCCGCAGACGGCGATGCCGTTGACGGTGACTATGGCGTCGGTGGTTTCGGCGGCCTGCAGGAACTGCGCGATCTGAACAAGCCGGTGATTGCGGCGGTAAACGGCATCGCCTGCGGTGGCGGGCTGGAATTGGCGATCTCGGCCGACATGATCATCGCTGCGGAACATGCCACCTTCGCCCTGCCTGAAATCCGCTCGGGCACCGTGGCCGATGCGGCCAGTGTTAAACTGCCCAAGCGCATTCCCTATCACATCGCTATGGAGCTGCTGTTGACCGGCCGCTGGTTCGATGCCGAGGAAGCCAACCGCTGGGGTCTGGTGAACGAAATCGTCGCCGCCGATCAGCTGATGGACCGCGCATGGGAGCTGGCCCGCCTGCTGGCCTCGGGTCCCCCTCTGGTCTACGCCGCGATCAAAGAGGTCGTGCGCGACGCCGAAGACAGCAAGTTCCAGGACGCGATGAACCGCATTACCAACCGCCAGTTGCGCACCGTTGACGTGCTTTACGCCAGCGACGACCAGCTGGAAGGCGCGCGCGCCTTTGCGGAAAAGCGCGACCCGGTCTGGAAGGGCAAATAAGAGGTCAACGCTTCGGCGGTGTCAGCCATTGCGCTGACATGCCGAAGTTCGACTCTTTCAGCTCTTGTTTTGCGATAGCCTGTAGATGCACCTCATCCGGGCCATCCGCATAGCGCAGCGCCCGCGCCCAGGTGTAACTGTCGGCCAAAGGCGTGTCTGGCGTCATGCCCATCGCGCCAAAGACCTGCATCGCGCGATCCGTCACCTTGGCGTGCACATTGGGCGCCACCACTTTGATCAACGAAATCTCGCGCCGGGCCGCCTTTGCGCCGACCTGATCAATCTTCCACGCCGCCTGCAGGGTCAGCAACCGCGCCTGATCGATCTCAAGCCGCGACTTCGCGATCCATTCCCGGATCACGCCCTGCTCTGACAGTTGCTTGCCAAAGGTCTTCCGCTCCTGCGCGCGTTCGACCATCAGCGACAGCGCCATCTCGGCCGCACCGACCGAGCGCATGCAATGATGGATGCGCCCCGGCCCCAGCCGCGCCTGCGCCAAAGTAAAACCGCTGCCCTCTTCCCCCAGCAGATTACCGGCGGGTACGCGCACATCCTTGAAGACCAGTTCCGCATGACCTTCGGGATCGTGCATGTTCAGGATCGTGGGATTGCGCACGATCTCAAGACCGGGCGTGTCCTTGGGCACGATCACCATGCTCTGCTGTTTGTGCCGGTCCGCGTTCGGGTCGGTCTTACCCATGACGATGAACATCTTGGTGTTCGGATGGCAGGCATTGGTGATGAACCATTTGCGGCCATTGAGAACATACTCATCGCCCTCACGCCGGATCGAGGTGGTGATATTGGTCGCGTCCGAGCTGGCCACGTCCGGTTCGGTCATCGCAAAGGCTGACCGGATTTCACCATTCAGCAGCGGCAGCAGCCACTCCTCGCGCTGCTGAGGCGTGGCGAACATGTGCAGCAGTTCCATATTGCCGGTGTCCGGGGCATTGCAGTTGAACACTTCGGACGACCACGTCACCTGCCCCATCAGTTCGGCCAGCGGGGCGTATTCCAGATTGGTCAGCCGCGTGCCGGGTTCGTCATCTCGTAGGGAGGGCAGGAACAGGTTCCACAACCCTTCGGACCGGGCCAGCGCCTTGAGATCCTCCATGAAAGACACCGGAAAATGGCCCGCCTCAATCTCTTCCTTGTGGTCGCGGATGCGTGGATAGATATGCGCCTCCATAAAGCGTTTCAGCTGGTCGCGGTATTCCACGGCGCGCGGCGATGGGGCAAAATCCATTGTTATCCCTTTTCAGACTGTTACGTCAGACCATTCCCCGTACCCTAGCCGCGCGATTGGCATTTGTGAAACCTGCTTGCAGGGCCTGAGCCTCAAGTGCCGTCAGGTCATTCTGGTTCCCGTCAAAACCCACCCGTTCACAGCTCTGTTGCTCAACCTTCTTCATGACGGTAAGCGTCTGTGAACACATGCAATGAACCGAGGGTCAGGTGTCCGAGCAGCAGATCAAGAAATCGGATGACATCGCCGACAAACTGTCGACGCGGATTGTCCAGGGGGTGCTGAAGCCCGGCGAAAAGCTGCGGCAGGACCTTATTGCCCGCGAGTTCGGGGTCAGCCAGGTGACTGTACGCGAAGCCCTGCTGAACCTTGCCTCAAGGGGGCTAACGGTTGCCGTGCCGCGTCGCGGGATGTGCGTAGCGCCGATGGATCAGAACGCCATTCAGGAGTTGCGGGTGATGCGCCGCGCGCTGGAACCGGTCGCGTTGCTGCATTCCGTGCCCAACCTGACAACCAATCAGATCGCGCTGATCGAGCAAGTTCACGAAGAATGCGACAGCGCCACCACGGCCGATGACTGGGAGGACGCAAATCAGCGGTTCCACATGGCCGTCATTGCCGCCTGCAACATGCCGCGCATGATTACCGAGATCAGGAATCTGCAAGTGCTGTATGCGTGGCATTTCAACAACCTGCACACCGCCAAATGGCGACAACGCGCCGATCCGGACCATGCCGCCATTCTGGCCGCCATCAAGGATCGCGACGCAGCCAAAGCCCATTCGGTGATGCAACGCCACCTGACACGATTGGCCTAAACCGGCTCAGCCGGGTTTGCGGGCGATGATCCATGTCGGGTGATAGGTCAGCGAAACGCCGGATTCGCCCCCGAACTGCCGGATGTATTCATTGGTAAAGGCCATAAGACTGGACTTGGTCCAGGCTTTCTGCGCCCGTCCGTTTACGCCGGTCCGACGCAGGTGCTCCAACACCTTTCGGGGCGACGAAAAGTGCATCTGCCGTTCCACTTCCCCGGCAGAGACAACGTCCATAAGACCCTCGACAGCAGCGGTCAGAGCATCCGGCCCACACAGCCCGGGGGCCTTGGCCGCCGATCCGACCTGAACCAGCTCGTGGTATTGCCGCGAACCAAACCCCGACACGGCCAGCCAGCCACCGGGCGCCAGCGCCATCGCGGCCCGCCGCAGGAATGCGGCGGGATCGGGAAGCCACTGGATCATCGACGCCGACGCAATCAGATGCGGTTGCACTGGCCATGCGACCGTCTCGGCATCGCCGCACAGGAAATCGGCCCCATGGGTGGCAGCGGTCACATCGGCCTCGGGCGAGAGGTCGTTGACCATGAGTGTATCGAACGCGAAATGCTTGCAAAGCTGTTGCGTCAGGTGACCGGTACCGCAGCCGAACTCCAAAGCCGAGGAGAAATGGTTGGGCGCGCCGCCGTCGCGCAGATCCTGCGCCAGACGGTCCGCGATCCTGGCCTGCTGACCCGCCGAGTCATGGTAGGTCATGAAACTGCGGCTGAAACTGCGCTGGACACGGTCGGTCAACTGGGCGTTCATGCGATCCACTCCTTCCAGCTTTGATCGGCCGCAAAGGGAACATGTGGCGCGGAAATCTCACGCACGGCGTCCTGCTGCCCGGCCCATGCGGCCTGTTGCGCTCGGGTCGGAATGATCCGGTCCCGCTGTGGAATCCAGATCCGATCAAAGTTGCGAGTCGGCGCCGTGCCGCGTTCGATCACCGCGAAAAGCTCGGCCCGCGCGGCATCAATATCGATGGCGGGGGCAGACCCGTCCAATCCTGCGCGGCGGCAGAACTTGGCGAAACTGGCGGTGCTCAGTTGATCTGCGGTAGCACGGATCATATCCGGCGCGATGCCGTGTTCAGTATCGGCTGGAGACAGAGTGCCACTGACCGCGACCAACCGATCCGGTTGCAGCCCTGTCTGCGTCAGCCAGTGCGCCGCCGAGGCCACGCCAAAGGAAAAGGCGATCAGGGTGACCCGGTCATATTGCGCAAGGTCGCTCAGCGGGTTTTCCAGCCGGGTGTAGTCATCCACGAACAGAACGTCTGCATCGCCCGAAAGGTCTTTGAAAGGCGCAGGCCCAAGCGCCCAGCCCCCGAAGACCAACAGCACCTCATGGGTGCCCGAGCGGGACAGCCACTGCTGTTTCATGACGCGCCTTTCGCCAAGGATACCATGGCCGATGTCACCCGGCTTAGTTCATCCGCAGAGATGATGTAGGGCGGCATGCAATAGATGTTCCGCGCAAAGGGCCGCAGCCAGACACCGGTTTCCGGCGCCAGCCCATGTGCAACGGACGGATCGACCCAATCCTCCATCTCAATGACGCCAATAGCACCCAGAACACGCAAATGCGAGACCCCCGGCAATCCGCGCGCGGGTGCCAATTCGTGTTCCATCTGTTCGGCGATCCCAGCAACCTCGGATCGCCAATCCCGTATGGATAGCTGCTCCAGACTGGCAACCGCCGCCGCGCAGGCCAGCGGGTTGGCCATATAGGTGGGACCGTGCATCATCACACCGGCTTCGCTTTCGCCGATCCGACGCGCGACGGTCTCGGTCGTGACGGTGGCGGCCAGCGTGATATGCCCGCCGGTCAGCGCCTTGCCCAGACACAGGATATCCGGCACGACCCCGGCGTGGTGCAGCGCAAACAGTTCTCCGGTACGGCCAAAGCCAGTGGCGATCTCATCGAAGATGACCAGCACGTCATGCGCTTTGCACAGCTCATGCGCCCGTTGCAGCCATGTCGGGTGATAGAAATACATCCCTCCCGCGCCCTGAACGACAGGCTCAAGGATCAGTCCGGCGATTTGGTCGGCTTTGGTTTCCAGCAAGTCTTCGAGTGCGTTCAACCCGTTCAGGTCGCCATCCTCGGACCAGTCCTGACCAAAGGCGATCTGCGGGCGGGGCAGGAAATGCTGAACGGACAGCGCCCCCGCGAACAGCCCATGCATCCCGTTGACCGGGTCACAGACGCTCATCGCTTTCCAGGTGTCGCCGTGATAGCCGCCGCGGATGGTGGCAAACTGCGTGCGGCCCTTACGACCCCGCGCCATCTGGTATTGCACCGCCATCTTTAGCGCCACTTCGATCGCAACCGAGCCGCTGTCGCTGTAGAAAATGCGGTCCAGCCCATCAGGCAGAAGATCGATCATTCTGCGGCCCAGTTCGATCGCAGGGGAATGGGTCAGGCCACCAAACATCACATGCGGCATCTGATCCAACTGCGCCTGCATCGCGGCGATGATGGCCGGGTGACGATGTCCATGCACGGCGCACCACCACGACGACATCGCATCAATCATCTGGGTCCCATCCTCGGCCGTCAGCCAGACGCCCTCGGCCCCGGTGATCAGGTGCATCGGGCCGGGTTTCAGCACATTGGTATAGGGGTGCCACAGATGGCGGGCGTCAAACTCAAGCGGGGTCACAGGGCGCTCCGGATTGTGTCGACGTCGATGGCGCCGAAGGCGTCGGTCAGAGTGCCTCGGGACAGGGTGTCGATGAAAGGCAAGCGGCCCAGATGACGGGTGTTGCCCATCTGGGCGATGGTCTGCTCGACATCCGGTTCAGCATCGCCGACAAACGCAACGCCGACCACATCGCACCCGGCATTGCGTAACGCCATCAGAGACAGGGTCGTGTGGTTGATCGTCCCCAGAGCGGTGCGCGCAACCAGCACAACGGGTGCCTGCCATTGGGCAATCACGTCGAGGAAAAAGACCTGGCGATTCAGCGGCACCATCAGTCCGCCCGCGCCTTCGACAACCAGGGGGCCGGACACCTGGGGCAAGGTCAGACGGGCCGGGTCGATCTCAATCCCCATATCCTCGGCGGACAAATGCGGCGAGGCGGGCATGTTCAGGCGATAGGCCTCGGACAGCACCTCAGCCCCGGTCAGCTCAGCGACGATTTCCGAGTCCGTTGCCTCTTCCAGCCCCGACTGCACTGGCTTCCAATACCGCGCGCCAAGGGCAGCGGTCAGACCCGCAGCAAAGGCGGTTTTGCCAATGCCGGTATCCGTGCCGGCAACAATTACGGTACTCATGCGGCCTCGCTTTGGTGCTGGGCTAGTGTTTCGAACAGGGCGCTGATATCGGCGTTGGTCACATTGCCGGTGACCGAGATCCGAAGTCGCGAGGTGCCGCGCGGAACCGTCGGCGGGCGGATACCCCGGACGTCAAAGCCCTGCGCTTGCAAGCTCGCGGCCATCTGCATCGTCCGCGCTTCGTCCCCCAGAATGACGGGAATGATCTGGCTGTTCAGCACATCCTGCGACACGCCCGACCGGCGTGCCTCGGCATGGGCGTGGTGCAGTCGGGCGGTTGCGGCGGCGGTCAGGCTGGTGTCTGCTTGCAGATGGCCCAACACCGCCCGTACGAGGGCCGCATTGAACGGCGATGGTGCGGTTGCAAAGATGAACGGCCGCGCACGGTTGATCAGCGCGTCGATCATCACCCGCGGCCCACAGATCAGGCCACCCGCGACGCCCAGGCCCTTGCCGCAGGTGTGTAAGGTCAAGACTTCGGTCGTCAGGCCATGTGCCAGACCTTTTCCGTTCGGACCAAAAACGCCGGTGGCATGGGCTTCGTCCACGACCAGAATGGCCCCGTGTTCGACGGCTAGATCGGACAGTGCGGTCAAGGGCGCAATGTCGCCCTCCATCGAATAGACGCTTTCCACCGCGATCCAAACCTGCCCAGATCCGCCAGTGGCTTGCCAATCCGCCAGAACGCGCCGGGCATCGGCCACGTCGTTATGGGCAAAGGACCGGGTTTCGGCTCGGCCCGTCCGCATCCCTTCATGGGCGCTGGCATGGACCAGATCGTCATACAGGATCAGATCCCCCGCCGCTGGCAATGTCGAGAATATCGCCTGATTGGCCTGAAACCCGCCACCCATGAACAAGGCGGCCTCAGCCCCGAAAAAGGCGGCGGCCTCTTCCTCCAGCGCCTCATGTTCAGGATGGTTGCCGCGCAACAGCCGTGACCCGCCTGAGCCAAGCGGCACGCCCCGCTCCAGCGCCTTTTGCGCAGCGCGGTGCAACAACGGCGAGTCCGCCAGACCCAGATAGTCGTTCGAGGCGAAGTCCAGCCCACGCCTCGGGGCGAGCGCCCGGCGACGATGCCGGGCGTCCAGCGTTTCAAGCATTGAGTGCAGGCGACTCAATGCTCTCATTCAGCCGCTTCCGCACAGCTTTGCCCGGCAACGGTTTCGGCCTGCAGCCCCAGCTTGGCAAAGAGGATTGCGTCGGTGTCCTCCTCGGGGTTCTCGGCGGTCAGCAGCGTTTCCCCAACAAAGATCGAGTTCGCACCGGCGAAGAAACACATGGCCTGCAGCTCTTCGGTCATGTCGCTGCGGCCAGCGGACAGGCGCACATAAGATTTCGGCATCATGATGCGGGCGGTTGCGATCACGCGTACAAAGTCGATCGGGTCGATCGGCTTGGCATCGGCCAGCGGCGTGTCTTCCTGCGGCATCAGCATGTTGATCGGCACGGATTCGGGCGCCGGGCCCATATTGGCAAGGGTGACCAGCATATCGACGCGGTCGCCGATTTCTTCACCCATGCCAAGAATACCACCCGAACATACTTTGATCCCCGCTTCCTGCACGCGGTTCATCGTGTCGATGCGGTCGGCGAAGGTGCGGGTGGTGATGACCTCGGGGTAATACCGCTCGGACGTGTCGATGTTGTGGTTGTAATAGTCCAGCCCCGCATCACGCAGACGGAACACCTGATTGTCATCCAGCATACCCAGGGTCATGCAGGTCTCCATCCCCATGTCGCGGACGCCTTCGACCATCGCAACCAGCGCGTCCATGTCGCGGTCTTTCGGCTCGCGCCAGGCCGCGCCCATGCAGAACCGGGTTGCACCGCCGTCTTTCGCTTTGCGGGCCTCGGTCAGGACACGCTGAACCTCGATCAGCTTCGAGGCCGACAGTTTCGAGCCGTTCCGGGCCGATTGCGAACAATAGGAACAATCCTCAGCACAGCCGCCCGTCTTGATCGACAGCAGCTTGGAGGTCTGGACCTTGTTGGGGTCAAAATTCTCGCGATGCACGGTCTGCGCGCGGAACAGCAGGTCCATCAGAGGAAGTTCATATACGGCCTGCGCCGCCTCGCGGGTCCATGTGGGGGTGGTGTTTTCCATTTTATCGATAATCTGTCCAAAACTCCATGCCTGCAGTTTCTAATATCGATAAACCGGAAAATTTCAACTGCTAACTGTCCGGTCGGCGCGGAACCGCCCGGCGAACCAAAGCTGTTTGAGGGGTTACGCTATGGGATCGCGCTCTTGTTTCGACCGGCTTTGCAGTCCAGCGCGTACCTTCCCAACCCGCCGCTGCAAAACACTCGCGATGTCCCTAAAGGGGCGGAAATAGATATCAAGCAGGTTCGAGGCATGGGCCTCGGACGGTTTCAACCCGAAGGTCAGCTTGCTGTCCCGCTCGGACAGGTGCAGCGACCCGAACAGCCAATCCCAGAAAGCGAAGGCAACGCCAAAGTTCTTGTCATGATGTTCGCGCGCAATCGAATGATGCACCTGATGCTGCGCCGGAGAGATCAGGATGTGCTCCAGCCAGCGCCAATAGCGGATCGAAACATGCGAGTGCCGCAGGTTCGAACCCGTCACGTGAAAAATGAACGACAGGACATTGACGCCCAGCACGGTGTACAGATCGACTGCGCTGCCGAAGAAGAACAGAAACACCGCCATCACCGTGCCCTGTGCGACCGCCGCGCGCAGACCGTACAGAACGCCCTCTAGCGGGTGTACGCGATAAACGGTGATCGGAGTCATCGTCTCGGCCGAGTGGTGAACCTTGTGGATTGCCCACAGCATCGGCCAACGGTGCATCCAGCGATGCACGAGGTATTTGGTGAAGTCGTCCACCAGAAAGATCACCCCGGTGAAGAGCGCGACAATCACAGCTTTAGGCGTGTCCGCGAACAGGCCGCGCTGCAGGAAATCGACGTCGTGCAACGCGTAAAACAGCGCGGTTGCGATTGCCAACTGCGACACCAGCAGCGGCGAGATGAACAGGGTAAAAACCCGGTTGATCAAGAAGATCTTGTAGTCCGCCCGCGCTGATGGTGAGAACAGGATCGTACGATCAAACACCTCTCGCAACGCCGCACGGATCGAGGACCGCCGCACCGCCACCAGCCACACCAGCGCCAGCAGAACGGTCAAAAACAAATACCCCACGAAGACGCGCTTCTTGGGGTTCGAAAAATCGGCAAATACCGCGCCTATGTGATCGAGAAATTCCAAGGGGTCTCTTTCGATGGAAAGCCCGGCGACCCTGAGGCCGCCGGAACAGGATCAGATGATCCTTAGTCGGTTTCGGCAGCCTCGGTGGCGCCCAGCTTTTCGGCCAGCGCGGCCAGATCGGCGGTTGCGTCATTGGCGCGGCTTTCGATGCCGAACTTGTCGATCAGCAGTTTTTGCACTTTCAACATGTTGACCTGATAGTCATCCAGCGTCATCTCGCGCTCGCGAACAAAGTTACCGTCGGCATCGATATCCGAGACCATCTTGCCGTCGGGCATCGCCGGGCTGAAGCCGATCATCCAGTTCAGGTCGATCGCAGTTGCGCCCAGGTTGTTCTTGCCCGACTGCAACGCCATCGAGAAGCCCTTCAGCTCACCCCAATGTTTGACGTAGTTGCGCAGGGCCTTGTCGCTGTCCTCGCCCGATTTCAGCTTGTCGATATCCTTGTAGACCGAACCGGCATACTTGAACGTGGCCTCGGCCAGCGTTTTCTCCCAGTTGGTTTCGATGACATCGGCATAGGCTTTCAGTTCGGCGCGCTGCGCGTCGGTCAGCTTTTCACCATTGGCCGAGGCGATCAGCGCGCGGCCATCGCGGAAAGCGTTGAAGATGGTCGCCATGTATTGGGTGTTCTGGTTGCCACCCTTGTCGGCACCGGCGGCATAGTAAGCCGGGCCAAAGACCATCTCGGTTTTCAGATCAACCACACCGTCACCATTGGCGTCGGCAGCGGCCAGGTCTTTCTGCTTGGCCACGGCATAAATCTGTTCGGGCGACAGGCCGGCCGAATGCGCCGCGGCACCGAAATAGCCGAACGCTTCATCCCAGACATGCTCTTTGCCGGTATAGTAGACGCCTTCTTTATAAGGCTGGTCGTTGGGCTTGGTGCCGGCGTCCAGCTTTTCGTCCAGATAGTTGTCTACCGCCTGGTTATACGCCATCGCGCCCAGCGTGAATTTCGAGATCAGTTGCGCCCAGTCCATGCCGTTTACCGGGTCATAGCCCTGCTCGGATGCGGCAGCCATCTTGATCATCTGCAGCGCAACGTCGACGCCCGACTGGTTGCCTGGCCACGCGGTCATGGCACCGTTGTAGAACTTGCCCGAGATGTTCTTGCCCTTGGATACTTCATTCACGGTCGCTTGCTTGACCGGAAAGCCATCTTTCGACGCGGGTGCAATGATTTCCAGATCGTCTTCCGACCCGTTGAAATAGGCCAGCATCAGCGCCTCGACCTGGGCCGCGTTGTTGCCGCCATCGCCTTTGGCAGCCGCTTTTTTCAGGCTGTCATGCAACACGTGGCGCGCGATCTGACCGGAATACGAAACCGAATTGGTCTTGTCGCCTTCATAGCCTTTAACGGTGACCGGAAACGGGCCATAGGCCTGATCGGCCAGGGCCGCACCGCTGATCAGGGCCGCAGCAACAAGCGCCGAAGTGAATTTGAGCGTGGGTTTGAGCATGGGGAGTCCTTGTTCTGTCCGACTTTTTTTATCGGGTATTTTTCCCGACCCTTTTAGTTGATTACTACCGAGGCAAGTCAACCCCCCAAGTGTTCATTTCTTGACCCTAATCTCAGAAAGAAATCCTTGCGGCCTATGTCAGGGGAAAACACCCACGGCTTCGCGCCAGATCATGAGTGCGGGGAAGATACCTACCCCGAAATCCGTCAGGCAACCGGGTGTGGCGCCAGCAGAATCCGGGCGGAGATTGCGATGAAGAACAGGACCGTGCCGGTCAGAACAAACACGTGCCAAATGGTGTTGTGAAAGGGCAGGTGTTCCAGAAGATAAAAGACAACACCGAGAGTATAGACCACGCCGCCCGCGATCATCAGCCAAACAACCACCGTTGGCAGTTCGTTCAGCATGGAGGGGCCAGCCCAGACAACAGCCCAGCCCATCATCAGGTAGAGGACAAGCCCGAACCAGCGAAACCGGACCGGATCAATCAACTTCAAAACCGAGCCCAGCGTTGCCGAAGACCACAACCCAATCAAAAGCCCCGGCCCCTGCCCGCCCGAGAGCAGAAGGAACGGCGTATAGGTGCCAGCGATTTTCACATAGATGCCCGAGTGATCCAGACGGCGCAGCAATTCGGACCACTTGTCACTTTCGATCATGTTGTAGAGCGCGGAAAATGTCAGCATCAGCAACAGCGTGACGCCATAGACCGAGACCCCCAGAATGGCCTCGGGTTCGGACCTGTGAAAAGCGGTGATCGCGATCAGCACCGGGACCGCAACAAGGGCCAGCGTGACGCCCAGAATGTGCACAACTCCGTCGCTCACACGCTCGGCACGGCTATAGGCAGGACGGATATCTGCAAAGGACCACATAGGTTTAACTTAGGCACCAAGGGGATTTCGGGCAAGTTGACGCCCCTCACGGTCGATCAAGCTTTGTGTCAGACCAACAAATGCGCAGCGCCTAAGTGGGGTCATCCCCTGGCTTCGGGTCCTTGTATCGGTTCAGATCGAAAATGCCCGCCTGAATAGGTTTCTGTTTTTGAAACAGATCGTGAATCCGGTCACTCAAGGGCCAGAATTCAGGGCTGGTCCGACGCACGCCGAATTGCTCTACAGCAGCCATGTAGTCGCTTTGCGACCGAGCGCTCTTCAGCACCATGACAAAAGGCGCCAACTGATCCTGCCGGATGTGAAAGTAGAAATTCGGATAGCTGCCGATCAACCCCGGAAGGATCGTCAGAACATCCGCCGCCGGGTCCCGGCGCGCTTCTTCATCGAACAGGAAAGCGACGTTATAATGCGCCTTGTCGTGCACAAGGGTGAACAGCGCCGTCTCTCCACCGTCTTGTTCGACCGCCAGAACCGACAGATCGGGCAGGTATTTCACCCACTCGCCGGTTTGATCGGCCAGATCACGCAGCACGTCAGCTGGCTGACCCGATTGGCACGCCTCAGACGCGCATCTGTTGATTGGGTCCGTCACTGGCCACAACCCGTTGCCACGGTTCAACAAGGTCAGAAGGAATTCCTGTTTTGGTTGGTCTGTCTGGAAAGAAATGCCGGTGGGGAAATTGTCATCGACGCGGCGGCGGTGCCAATAGGTGTGCAATTCGGCCAGAACGCCCTGATACCAATGTTTGTGTATCTGGGGCCGGACGTCCCTTGGCATGAAGGCCAGAAAGGTATCCTCGCTCTCCATCCGCAACTCATCCATGTAAAGCCGCGTGGACAGCTGATGCTCAACCCGTCCAAACACGTCGTAGCCCGCAACGAGGTCATAGTAGATGCGCTCGAAGATCGGAAAATCGATGACCCAGGAGGTTTCGGGGATACCGCCGTGAAACCCGGTCATGGCCGACGCATTGTCGAAATGCCGGAGCACCGTGATCAGGGCGTTTGTGTTGGTGCCGTCGCCATCCCAGATCGAATTGTAATCGAACCCCGCCTGATACACCGGAGCGGTCCGGTATCGCGCGTCCCGAAACTCGAGATACTTGACCTGGTTCTTGTGCGAAAACCCCTGCAATGTGCCGAGCACACCGGCATCGGCCTCGGACACGGGCAATTCCAGAAAGGCGGCCCCCTCCTGCAGATAGCTGGGGTCAGTGACCGACAAATCCGCATCCGGGTCAAGGAAACTGACCCAGAACCGATCTTCGATCACGTCAACGGCGGTCTCTCCATGACAAACGGGGCCGCGGATGAAACTGCGGACAAAGAACAGCGCATCATCCAGCAGGAACTGATAACGGCTGCGCGCGGGCATTTGCATGAAGGTGCTGAAGGGATTGCCGCCTTCCGCGTCCCCAAACGGAGGCAGGTCCGCCAGCGTCCAATCGGGGTCAAGAAACAGCTGTTGGTAGCGCGCCATGCGGTCCGGCCCAAGCGCATAGACCAGATGTTCCTTGTGCACGATCGTTTCCGTGACCAGTTGCAACCGATAGTAAAACGGCGCCGCACCCGGATCGTCGAACGGCCGACGGGTGGCGATTACGTCAATCTCAGCCCCCGGCGGCGTGGTCGAGCGCACCAGTTGGAAGAACTGCCTAGGATCGTCATCCTGGAAATGAAGCCGGGCCAGAAACAGATGCTCGTACAGATACCGGCTCATCAATTGGCTACGGAGGTCGGTGGCGTTCAGAAACGCCTCCCAATCCGCGATCTGGGCCAGGATAGCGTCGGGAATGTCGGGCGCTGCGGAAGGCATATCCGCACCGTTGCGCGCCCAGCCCATCAGCGTCTGAAACTCGGCCTCGGCAAGCGGTGCCGTGCCATAAGGCATACCCGCAAGCGGGTGCGCCGTGCTGAACGCGTCAAACTCATCCGATGTCGGGCAGACCAGAGGGCGATCGATTGCCAGACCAAGCTCAGCAGGCAGGGGAGCGTCGGTCACCATCGGGTTCTGACGGCCCAATTCAAGATACCGCTCAAGCAGGCTCGCATCCTGCCCGCGAAGAACGGAATGAAACCCCAGCCCTCGCCATTCCGGGACAGTCTGCGCATCGATCCCCAGCCGGGTGGGCTGGGCATCGGTCAAACGCTCGGTGTGATAGACGGCCTCCTTGCTGGCCCCGCGCAAGACGCCCATCGGGGACGTCAGTTTCAACTGGCACGGCGCGTCATAACAGCTGTGGCACACAACGCAGCGGCGATCCATGATCGGCTTCACCTCGGCCCAAGTCTGGGTCTGCGCCCAAGCCACGAGCGGGAAGACGCAAAGCAGAGACAGCAGGATCGCGGCCTGCAGAAACAGTCGGGTTTTGTGCATCTGCACCCCCTATCACTCCCCGTAACCTGCCAATATCATTGCAGTTACGGGGGGCTTTAGGCAAGGAACGCGTCCGGGCACAGTCAGGCGACCCGGCGTCAGCTGACGTGGTAACCGGGCGTCGATTGCGAGATTTCGGCTTCCTCGTCTGTCATATCCACCGAAATGTCGCCGAACAAAGGTGTGCTCAGATACCGCTCGCCCGTGTCGGGCAGCATGCACAGCACAGATGCGCCGGGTTCAGCCTGTTCGGCGATTTCCATGGCCACGGCAAAGGTCGCACCGCCGGAAATACCGGTCAGAATCCCCTCTTGGCTGGCCAGTTTCTGGGCCCATTCAACACCTGTCGGACCAGGCACTGGGATCAATTGATCGAAGTATTTTTTGTCGATGGATTCCTGAAGAACCGAGGGGATGAAATCCGGCGTCCAACCCTGAATCACATGCGGCTCAAACGCCGGGTGGCTGGCGACGGGATCGTTATCCTTGCCCCGCTCGGTCGCAATGCCACTGCCCACCAGCTGCGCGTTGGCAGGCTCGGACAGGATGATTTTCGTATCCGGCCACTCGGCGCGCAGAACACGCGAGACACCAGTGATCGTGCCGCCGGTCCCATAGCCAGTCACAAAGTAATCCAGCGGTTCCCCGTTGAAATCGCCCAGAATTTCCCGTGCGGTCGTGGCGGCGTGAATTTCGGCATTAGCCGGTGTTTCAAACTGGCGCGCCAGGAACCAGCCATGCTTTTCGGCCAGTTCGGCGGCTTTGCGGTACATACCAAAGCCTTTTTCTTCCTTGGGTGTCAGCACGACCTTGGCCCCCAGCATCCGCATCAGCTGGCGGCGTTCAGTAGAAAAGCTCTCGGCCATTGTGACGACCAGAGGGTAACCCTTTTGCGCGCAGACCATGGCCAGACCGATACCAGTATTGCCGCTGGTCGCCTCGACCACGGTTTGCCCGGGTTTCAAGGCCCCGCTGCGCTCGGCGGCCTCGATGATATTGACAGCAAGGCGATCCTTGACCGACCCGGCCGGGTTGAACGCCTCGAACTTCACGAACAGGTTGACGCCTTCGGGCCCCAGATTGTTGATACGGATCGTGGGCGTGTTGCCGATCGTGTCGAGTACGCTGTCATAGATGCGGCCATTGCCCGAGGTGGTTCTGAGTTTTGGGTTGGTCATCGGAAATCCTCACAAGATCACAGGTGCAATCTTATCTTTCTAACCTGCGTCCGCGCCAATGTCTCGAACCCTTTCTGCCAGGCCGTGCTACAAATCCAGTATCACCTCGTCTGTCCCTGCGGCGGGTACGGCACAGCAGATCAGAACCTCGTCTTCGGAATGATCTGCCGATGGTTCGGTACGATAGGTGACTTTACCGGCGACTTTGCGCGTCAGGCAGCTGCCGCATGAGCCCGAGCGGCAGGAGAAGGGCGGTTCCAACCCCTGCGCCTCGGCCGTTTCCAACAGGGTCGGTCCACCTTGTTCCCACTGCGCCTTGCGACTGCTGGCCTCAAATGTGACCTGCGCCACTGCGGCCTCGGGCTTTGGTTTGGGCTTGGCGCCATCGGATTGCCGTTTCAGAGCGGCGGGGCCGAAGCTTTCAGCAAATATCCGATCATCCCGTACGCCCAGCTCGCGCAGCATGTCGTAGATGGCCTGCATGAAGGACGGTGGGCCGCACAGGAAGAAATCATAGTCATCCAAGGGCAGCGTGTCTCGGATCAGAGCGGGCGTGATATAGCCCGTGGCATCAAAATCCACACCCACGCGCGCATCCTGTTCGGGCCGCGAGATAATCGAGACATAACGGATCTTACCGTCGCCAGAAACTTCGGCCCTACGCAAATCCGCATGGAAGGCCCGCTGCGCCACGGTTTGCGCCGCGTGGAAAACGGTCAGCCTGCGGGTATGACGCGTGCGCAGGCCTTCGTTCAGGACGTGGCGAACCATCGAGATCATCGGTGTGATGCCGACCCCTCCGGCGAACAGAACGGCGGGGCGGGTCTCGACCGGGTTCAGGAAGAACTGGCCCTTGGGGGCCTGAACCTCAATAAGATCTCCGACCGAAAGCGTGTCATGCAGATGGTTCGACACCGCCCCGCCGGCCTCACGCTTGACCGAAATCCTGTAACTGGACTCCCCCGGTGCCGAGGATACCGTGTAGGTCCGCGTCACCGGCGTCCCGCCTTCGGGCTGCACACGTAGCGTCAGAAATTGACCCGCCTCGAACGGCAGCAAGGGCAACGCGTCCGTCGGCACAAAGGTAAAGGACCGGATCACTTCGCTTTCATCGCGCACCGAGGCGACCCGCAGGGTGCGCCACTGGTTACGTTGCATTTCCGCCTTTTGTCGGGCCTCAACCGTTTTCCAGTCATCACCCATCAAATTGTTGGGCGAGAATTCCAGAAATTCGGCCCGAAACGGCAAGGCGTCATGGATGCGCAGCCCATGACGCAGATGAAACAGCCAGCCACGGTTTGCGCCTTGGAACGCAGCGATTTCGGGATGGTCTTCGTCCAGAACCTCTACCGTTCCGGTCAGCATCAACAGATCACCGGTCCGGTAGTCCGGAAACAACAGGCCTGCCCGGGGGTTCAAAAGGAAATTGCCCAGCGTGTTGAAAAAGTTGTTGCCGGCAAAGTCAGGGACCAGAAGGCTGTTGCCATCAACCTTGACGAAACCCGAACGCCCGCCCCTGTGTGAAACGTCTACACCTGTGTGTTCAGCCGTATTCACAGAACTGGCGACGTAAAAGGAATTGACAGTCGCAATCATTTCCCGGGCCTGCGCGTCCAGTTCAGAGAACCGGTCGCCGCGGGGGCGTACAACATCAGCCTCGGGCTCGCGGACAAAGGTCACATCATGGGTTTGAATATATTGCGGGCAGTTTCCAAAGGACTGCACAACATCCAGTGAAAAGCCATCCTCGTCGACATGGCGAACGGTTGCATTCATTCGGTTGCGGCGACGCGTGGACAGTTCGATGCCCACGACGCCGACAGGCGCGCCGATTTTCAAGGCAGCACCCAGTGGGTCGTCCTGCAGCGGTCGGATAGCGACGTCCATCTGCCGGTCACTGGGCGAGCCGACAAACCCCGGTCTGCCCGAGATCATTGACGCCCAGGGCCACCCGTCGGAATCCACGCTGCCCAGAACGATGAAAGGCAGCTTGCCAAAGAACTCCCGATGCTGGTCGAGCATGTAAGGGCGGATAAAGTCCCGGCCCATTTTCTCGACCTTTTCCCGCTTCCCCACACGGGCCTGCATGGCGTGTTCGCCTGCATGAAAAGGGGATTTTTCGACGGTGACAGGAACATTCATGGCGGACCTCATGTGTCGAAGGGGCCGGTTGCGCAAATGCGCAACCGGACAGGGTTGGAGTCAAGCGGCGTTCAGACCGACCGCCGTGCTGGGCATGGGAACAAAGCCGTCCAGCGCCTCAATATTGCCCAGCAGGCGGCGCACATTTGCGTAAGGCTCCAGCGAAACACCGCCTTCGGGCGCGTGCGCGGTGTAGCTGTAGATCGCCACATCCGCGATGGTGGGCGCGGCGCCGACCAGCCAGTCGCACCCCTCAAGGTGTGCGTCCAGCTTGCCCAGAACCTTGGCGGCGGTGGCATGGGTGAACTCCACGTCAAGCGGCGCGTTGAACACGGTGATCAGCCGCGCAGCGGCGGGACCAAAGGCGATCTCGCCCGCGGCGAGGGTCAGGAATTTCTGCACCTCAGCCTCAAGCACCGGATCTGTCGGCAGGTAGGACGGAGCATATTTCCGGGCCAGATAAACCAGGATGGCGTTGCTGTCGCTGACGACCACATCACCATCTTCCAGCACCGGCACCTGTCCCACAGGATTCAGCGCCAGAAATGCGCCGCCTTTGTGTTCGCCCCCGGCCAGATCAACGTCGATGACGTCATGTTTGATACCGGCAAGGCTGGCAATCAGAACTGCGCGGTGGGCATGGCCGGACAGTGGGAAACTGTGAATTCGGATAGCGTTGGACATCTGTTGGGTCTTTCTCTGATTGGTAGGGTTCGGCTGAGGATCAGCATCTGAGCACCAGACTTAGTTTGAATTTCAGCAGGCGATAATATATCCATTTGGTGACTTACTATGAACACAGCGTAGATAATGGATACTATTCTGGGCATGAGGGCCTTTGTGGCCGTGGCAGCGCATTTTTCCTTCACCGAAGGCGCGCGGCAGGTTGGCATCAGTACCAAGCTGGCCAGCAAATATGTCAGCCAGCTCGAAGACCGCCTGAACGCCCAGCTGTTCAACCGCACCACCCGCAGCGTCACCCTGACCGACACCGGACGTGCCTATTACGAGCGCTGTCTGCCCCTGCTGGAGCAGTTCGATGAGCTTGAGGGGCTGGTTCAGCAACGCCAGACCGAGCTGGCGGGCCGCATCCGGATCACCGCGCCAACCGGGTTCGGCTCTGCGGAACTGATCCACCTGCTGAAACCGTTTCAGACCGAGCATCCCAAGGTTTCGATCGAGCTGCACCTGTCTGACCATCATGTCCCGATGGTCGAGGAAGGTTATGACCTGGCCATTCGGTTCGGCGTCCTGAAAGACTCGAACCTCGTGGCGCGCAAGCTCATGAACATGCGGATCGTATGTTGTGTGTCGCCGGAATATCTGGCGGAGTTTGGAACCCCAAAAGACCCCGCAGAGCTGGCCTCTCACAACTGCTTGTTGCAGACCACCGGTAACACCGCCGATCACTGGACCTTCAAGGGACTGGACGGAGAATACTCGGTTCCGGTTTCCGGCAATTTCCGAGCCAACTCGCCACGCGCCGTGGCCCATATGGCAGCTGACGGGTTGGGGATCGGGCGCATTCCCCTTTACACCGCGCAGCCGTTTCTGGACGCGGGACAGCTGCAACTGATTTTTGAGCCGCAGGAGGCGGTTTCCGTCGGCCTTTATGCAGCCTACCCGCAAAACCGCCATCTGACCGCGCGGATACGAGCGTTGATCGACTATCTGGCAGCACAGTTGCGCGGGACCTGAGAGTGCATCTCAGCGCCTCTGTCGATTTCGCAAGGTGGAAATCCTCAAACGTCCGCCCCATCTTCAAATGTGGTGTAAAAAAAAGGCGCGCAGATCGCAGCCCCTTAGGTCGAAAGGAACCCGCCTCATGGAACTCAACTCGGACTTCTCTTCCCGCGTCGTTGTTCACTCTGATCAGCTAGAGTGGCAGGCCTCGCCCATGAAAGGTGTAGACCGGCGCATGTTGGACCGGATTGGGGGTGAGGTTGCACGCGCAACTACCATCGTGCGCTATGCACCGGGCAGCAAATTCTCGGCGCACACCCATACGGGTGGTGAGGAGTTCATTGTGCTGGATGGCGTGTTTCAGGACGAACACGGCGATTTCCCCGCTGGGACCTATGTGCGCAACCCGCCGACATCGCAGCATACGCCGGGATCAGAACCCGGTTGCACCATCTTCGTCAAGCTCTGGCAGTTCGACATGGATGATCGTACGCAGTTCCGAAAAACCATGGCGGATGAGCTGTCCGCGCCGATAAACGGCGTCGCCACCGCGACCCTGCACAAGGACGACCGCGAAGTGGTCACCTATAGCCACCTCGACGCGGGCGCGACCCTCGCATCCGGCGCATCTGGCGGGATCGAGGCCCTGATCATAGACGGATCGATCAAAACCGGCGGAGACGTTCTGAACAAAAACGACTGGCTGCGTCTGCCCGAAGACCAAGCCTTGTCCGCCACTGCCGGCCCAGACGGCGCCAAGGTCTGGATGAAAACAGGACATCTTCCCTATGCCCGGGCCCCACAAGTCTGATCCTTGCCTGCTTGTTTGGGTCAGCGCCTGCCGCAAAATCGATTAGACGGCGGTGTCCTCGCCGTAGTTGCGCGCCTTGGACATCTTGCCAATGCCCGGGTTGAATGAGTTGGTCGGATCACAACACTTGTAATGCGCCGCCAGATCGGGCTTGGCTTTGTAGAGGTGTCCGACATTGTGCTCGGCCGGGTATTCCGCACCGCGCTGATCAAACAGCGCTAGCATTGCGGCCTTCAACGCCTTTGGGTCGGCACCTTTCCTGACCACGTAGTCCTGATGCATCACGTGGCACATGAAATGGCCGTAATAGAGCTTGTGAACCAGTTGGTTCTCGATCTCGGGTGGCAGTTTCTCAAGCCAGTCCTGATCATTGCGGCGCAGTGCAACGTCCAAAGCGATGATGTCTTCAACCTCATTCGCATGGATCGCCATATACCGCACGGCGGCTCCGGCAGCGGCAAAGCGGTGCAGACCTGCGATCTTGGCTTCGCGCGCGGTGCATTCAAAGAAATCCGCGTCGCGATCTTTCAGGAATTCGGGTAGCCAGTCACTGGCCTCGGCAATACCGTCATCCTTCATTTTCAGGATAAGGTGGTGTTCGTAGCGGTTGCGGAACGCGATCATCCTCTTCGGCAGAACCCGTGGCCAGACCGAGACTGCCGCCTGCATGAACCGGTCGGTGAAATTCCGCAGGAACGGAATGCGCCGCAGCCGCGCATCAACCGCGCCCTTCATGGCAAAGAACATCGGCAGCCGGTCAGTGCCCAGCTTATCGATCATCACAACCGTGTCTTTGCCGTATTTTGCCGTGATGTCGAACACCTCGCGCTGCATGTATTCGGCAGAGACCGGCAGGGATTTGAAATCGGACAGAATATGACGGCGCAATGCGGCCAGATCATCCGGGCTGTTGCTGCCGATATAGAACACCTTCTCGGCCTGGTTCTTGGGGAAGGTATCCAACCGCACGGCGAACACGGCCATCTTGCCCGCAGATCCGGCGGATTCGAAAAGCTTGGCTTTGTCCGCATTGAACCGCGCCGGCGTTTCGGCGTCCACGTCCCGCACGATCAGCGCGTAATCACTGGCCGAGGCGCGTTTATTCGTGGCTCCCGGATTGCGGTCGAATTTTCCGGCGTCCAGACTGGAGAGGATTTCTTCGGGCGTGTTGCCCAGATCGATGCCCAAATGGTTCACCAGTTCCAGCTCACCTGCCTCGGTGATCTGCGCATAGACCGACAGTTCGGTATAGACCGGCCCACGTTCGACCAGCGACCCGCCCGAGTTGTTGCACACGCCGCCCACAATCGAGGCGCCGATGCACGAGGACCCGATCACCGAATGCGGCTCGCGCCCCAGCGGGGCCAGCATCTTTTCCAGCGCAAACAGCGTGGCGCCGGGAAAACTGACGATCTGCTCGCCATTGTTCAACGGTACCAGAGTATCCATCCGGCGGGTGTTGATCAGAACCACGTCGCGGTCATAGCTGCCCGACGGGGTCGAGCCCTCGGTCAGACCGGTATTTGCAGCCTGCATGATGACGATCTTATCGGCCGCAACGCAGGCTTGCAGCACTTTCCACTGTTCCAGCAGGCTGCCGGGCTGGAGGACACAAAGCGCCTCGCCCTCGCCCGAGCGGAACCCGCGACGAAACCGCTCTGTCGCGCGTTCTCCGGTCAGGACATGACGCGACCCAACGATTGAACGGAAATGTTTGATCAGCTCATCATTGGTCACGGCAGCCCCCGTAGTGGTTTATGCGGCGCGGAACCGAATATTCTCACGGCTCAGCTGGTCGACGCTGGTGACGCCCATCAGTTTCATGTCACGCTCGATCTCGGCCCGCATCAAACCCAGAGCACGCTCGACACCGGCCTGCCCTGCGGCGGCCAGCGGATACAGATAGTGCCGCCCGACACCGACAGCCTTGGCACCAAGCGACAGCGCTTTCAGGACATGGGTGCCGCGCTGGATACCGCTATCCATCATCACGTCCAGCTTGTCGCCGACCGCGTCCACGATCTCGGACAATTGATCGAAGGGCGTGCGAGAGCCGTCCAACTGGCGTCCACCGTGGTTCGACAGGATAATGCCGGTGCAGCCAATCTCAGCCGCGCGCTTGGCATCTTCGACGGTCATGATGCCCTTGAGGCAGAACTGACCATCCCAGTCCCGCACCATCTGCGCCACGTCATCCCAATTCATCGACGGGTCCAGCATATCGGTGAAATACCCACCGATCGAGCTGGCACCACCGCCCATATCCACATGCTGTTCCAATTGCGGCAAGCGGAATTTCTCGTGGGTGACGTAGTTGATCCCCCACATCGGCTTGATTGCGAACTGGATCATGCCGCCCAGCGTCAACCGGAACGGGATCGAGAAGCCGGTGCGCAGATCACGCTCGCGGTTGCCGCCGGTGATGCTGTCGACGGTCAGCATCATGACCTCGACGCCCGCCTCTTTGGCACGCTGCATCATTGCGGCGTTCAGGCCACGATCCTTATGGAAGTAAAACTGATAGACCTGCGGGTTCTTATGTTTCTGCCGCAGCTCCTCCAGCGATACGGTGCCCAACGAAGATACGCCGAACATGGTGCCGTATTTCTCGGCCGCCGCCGCAACGGCGCGTTCGCCCTGATGGTGGAACAGGCGCTGCAAGGCGGTGGGCGAGCAATAGACCGGCATATCCAGCTTTTGCCCCATCACCGTGACCGACATATCCACATCCGACACCCCGCGCAGGACCGAGGGCAACAGATCACATCGGTCGAACGCATTGGTGTTTTCCCGATATGTCACCTCATCATCCGCACCGCCGTCGATGTAGTTGAAGATCGGCCCCGGCAGCCGCTGTTTGGCCAGCTGCCGGAAGTCGTGGAAGTTATGGCATTGGTTCAGACGCATTGGGGCAGCTCCTTAGTAAGCGACTGAAGGCAGCCAGGTGGCGAGGGTCGGCCACAGGAAGACCAGCGCCAGACCAGTCAGCTGCAACAGTACGAAGGGGATGATGCCCTTGTAGATGTGCATCAGCTTGATCTCGGGCGGGCAGACGCCTTTCAGATAGAACAGGGCGAAGCCCACCGGCGGTGTCAGGAAGCTGGTTTGCAGCGTCACCGCGACCAGGATCACGAACCACACCAGCGCCGGTTCATCCAGAACGCCAAAGCCTGGAATGTCGATGCCAAGGCCGTTCACGATGGGGCGCATCAGCGGCAGTACGATCAACGTGATCTCGATCCAGTCCAGAACGAAGCCCAGCAGGAAGACGATGAACAGGATGAACAGGATCGTGCCGTTGGCGCCGAAGCCGGTGGATTGCACCACGTGTTCGATCAACTCGTCCCCACCCAGTTCCCGCAGGACATACGAGAACACGGTCGCCCCCAGGAAGATCGCGAAGATGTAAGCGGTGGTGTTGAAGGTCGACACCAGCACGTTCCACAGTTTCTTGAAGGTCAGCTTGCGATAGCCCAAGGCCAGCAGGGTCGCACCTAGCGCGCCGATGCCCGAGGCTTCGGTCGGCGTGGTCAGACCGGCAAAGATCGAACCCAAAACCGCAAGGATCAGCATCAGGGTCGGGATGACCGCGATCAGCACATCCTTGACCGCAGCCCAGTCGGGGGCCGTGGCACCTTCGGGCACGGGGGCCGCGTCGCGTTTCACCAGTGCGAGGATGAAGATGTAGGTCAGGTAGAGGCCACCGATGATCACTCCGGGGAAGACCGCAGCCATGAACAGGTCACCCACAGACAGGGCCATCTGGTCGGCCATGATCACCAGCATGATCGACGGCGGGATCAGAATGCCCAGCGTGCCCGAGGCCGAAACCACGCCGGCAGCCAACGTCGGCTGGTACTTCTGCTGCATCATCGAGGGCAGCGACAGTACACCCAGCAGCACCACGGATGCACCGATGATGCCGGTCGAGGCCGCCAGAATGATCCCGATCAGGGTCACGGTGATCGCCAGACCGCCGCGAACGGTACCGAACAGGCGCTGCATCGAGGACATCAGACGTTCGGCCACACCGGATTCGTCCAGCATCAGACCCATGAAGATGAACATCGGCAGGGCGACCAGAACCGCGTTGGACATGGTCGCATAGACCCGGTTCACCACGGCGCCAAGGGTCAGGTAGTCGAGGCCAGTAAAGGTGCTCTCAAGCCCCGTCCACAGCATCAGGTCGTTGTCGAACAGATAGGCCAGACCGCAATAGGCCACACCTACACCGGCCAGAACCCAAGCCACCGGGTAACCGGTGAACAGCAGCGCGATGAAGGTAAGGAACATCGCGATGACCAGCTTTTCCTCGGTCGTTTCAACCAGGAAAGTCAGGCCGACGCAGACGGCGGCAAATACGGCCAGCACCAGCAGGATGCGGCGCAGCGGTGCGCCTTCGCGTTCGGATTCCGGTCCGTACAGCAACGCGTGCCCGTCGTGGATCAACCGCGCCAGCGCAGCCAGTGCCAGCAGGACGAAGCTGATCGGAATGACTGCCTTGAAGGCCCAGCGTGCAGGCAGGCCGGTGGGGCTGTCCGACCGTTCGTTGACGCGGAAACTTTCGTAGAAATAGTCATATCCCTGATCCACCATCAGATAGATGAACGGGGTCAGCAGGGTCAGGATACCGATCACTTCGATAACCCGCTGCGCGCGGCGCGACAGCTGCATATGCAGCACGTCAACGCGCACATGGCTGTCCGTGATCAAGGCATAGGAAATGCCGATCATCGTGACGATGCCGTAGAAATGCCACTGGATTTCATCCAGCTTGGGATAGTTCTGGCTGAACAGGTAGCGCAGCGAGACCTGAGCGAAAATCGCGCCCATCAGCAGCACGTTTGCCCACATGACCACATGGCCGACGGCCTTTACGCCAGAGTCGATGGCGACAGCAATCTTCTGACGGTCTGTCTCGGGGTGCTCCAGGATGCCTTCATAGGCTTCGACCGGATCATTGAAGTTCTTTTGGCTGGCCATGGTCATTCCTCGCACAGCAGCCCGGAGTGCGGGCAGTGATTGGTTAGAAATTCCGAGTAGTAAGGATAAGGGCCGGAGCGGCGGTCAAAGCCGCCCCGGCATCGTCAGTGAGGGAGATTACTGACGAGGGAGGAAAGCGTTCGTTTTCCAGAGGTCGTAGCCGTCCCGAAACTCGGTCATGTCGGCCAGAACCTGTGCGAAGAAGGCGTCATTGGCGGCTTCTTCAGCAGCAACCTCTTCCCAGGTTGCACGGAACGTATCCAGCATCTCGGGCGACCACTGCTTGATGGTGACACCGTTGTTTTCAACGTTGTCGATCAGAGCCGCGTGCTGAATGGCTTCGCCTTCGGCAAAGCTGTCCGCCATCGAGGCCTTACAGGCGTTTTCGATGATCGCTTTGTGCTGATCGGTGGCTTCGTTCCAGACGTCCTTGTTGATCAGCAGTTCGAACACGGTCGCTTGCTGGTGCCAGCCGGGGAAGTAGTTGAATTTCACCAGCTTGTGGAAGCCCAGACGCGCGTCGATGGCAGGCATCGAGAACTCGGTCGCGTCGATCGCGCCTTTTTCCAGCGCGGGGAAGATTTCACCACCCGGCAGCAGCGAGGTTGCAACGCCCAGTTTCTGCATCACTTTGCCGCCCAGACCAAAGAAGCGCATCTTCAGACCGTTCAGGTCTTCGGGCGAGTTGATCTCGGTTGCGAACCAGCCCGAGGTTTCGGGGGCGATGATGGCACAAGGCAGAACTTTGACGTTGTAGCCCGCCTGATCATACATCTCCTGATACAGTGTCAGGCCGTTGCCGTAATACATCCATGCCATGTATTCGCCGGCCTCGGGGCCGAACGGAACGGCCGAGAACAGCGGCGCGGCCGGGATTTTACCCGCCCAGTAACCGGCAGTGGTGTAGCCTGAATTGATCTTGCCGGTGGAAACGGCGTCCAGAATCTCGAACGGGGGAACCAGTTTGCCCGGCTCGTAGACTTTCATCTTCAGCGTGCCGCCCGACATCAGGTCCAGCTGATCGGCCACGCGCGGGATCGGCGAACCCAGGCCCGGCAGTTCGGTCGAGAATGCGATCGGGGTTTTCAGCAGCAGCTTGTCAGCGGCAACCGCGGGCGCGGCCAGCAGGCTGGCGGCCACGGCGAGGCTCGTCAGGGTCTTTTTCATAAAATCTCCTCCAGGTTGGTCAGGGCGTCTACCCCAATCAGTGGCGCAGGCTCTTCCAGCGCCTCTCCGGTGGTAAATTAACTTTACCAGTCTAGACCAGTCAACAATTTAATTTACCACTGGTCAAACCACCCTCGTCCACGTCTGCGCAAAATTTGCGTTATTCCGGAACATTTCTACGACTTCAAGCTTTGGGATTTGCCCATTAATCGTTCGAATACATAAGGCTGTGCCCAATTTTTCCGTCCAATACGGTCGCTTGAATTTTCGCCTGACATGGTTATATTTATTTACCAATAACTCCTAATCTGACACTTAGCGGAGGCGCAGCGCCATGAGCCCCACGGCAATTTTTGAACCGGTCGGACACGAATCGCTGGCCGAAGCCGTTGTTGCCCAGATCGAGGATCTGATCGCGTCCGGCATCCTGAAACAGGGCCGCAAACTTCCGTCGGAACGGGATCTTGCCGAGATGCTGCGGGTATCGCGGCCAAAACTGCGCGAGGCTCTGGCGGTTCTGGAAGAGCGCGGTCTGGTCACCACGCAACATGGTGAGGGCACGTTTGTGGCTGCGCTGACCGGGCAGGCAATGATGCCCGCGCTGCTGGCATTGTACGAACGGCACGAACCCGCCTTTTTTGATTATCTCGAATACCGGCGCGAACAAGAGGCCTTTGCCGCCCGCCTTGCGGCTCGACGTGCGACCAAGGCGGATAAAGAGCGGATCGCAGACATTCTGACCGAGAATGAACGGGCCTGGCAGGCAAAAGACACCAAGGCCTCGCAAGAAGCGGATTTTGCGCTGCATTCCGCAATCGTGGATGCCAGCCAGAATGCGACCCTGATCCACATGATGGCTTCGATCTACGAACTCACGCGCAAGGGTGTTTTCTATAACCGCGATTTTCTGAAAACGATTGACGGCACCGGAGAGAAATTGCTGGCCCAGCATCTGGAACTGGGCAAGGCCGTTATCGACGGAGATGAGGCGCGCGCCGCAAAAGCCGCAACAGACCATATCGATTTTGTCGAAGCGTCCTTCAGATTGGGGATCGAACGCAATCGCCGAGAGGCAATGGCCGAAAAACGCAGGATGCTGTCAGGGCAGTAACGGCCATACGTGTGCGGGACCGTTTCTGATCATCATCCGGGTTGCGGAATGACTCGGAATATCTCGATCTCCTGCCCCAACCCTTTGACCTGATGTTCTCCGATTGTCTGGACCAACGGCCGGACATGTCCTGCCACGTTTGATGACACCAGAAGGGACTCGCCCAGTTCTTTGCACAAACCCTGCACGCGGCTGGCAATGTTGACGGCCGGGCCGACAACGGTGAAATCCAGACGATCGGGGCTGCCGATATTGCCAAAAGTCACAGCGCCATAGTCGATACCGATGACAAACTCGATCGCGTCCTCGCCCCTGCGGCCAGCCGCAGCATTGTAATCCCGCAAATTGTCCAGCGACTGTGTTGCCGCCTTCACCGCTGCCGCGCAGGCGGTCTGAGCGTCGTCGCTGGCCTCGAAAATCGCAAGAACGCCGTCGCCCATGAATTTCAAGACGTCGCCACCCTGCTGGTGAATCGGAGTGACGACCATTTCAAAGTAATCCCCCATCATGGCCAGCAGTTCGGTCTCGGGCCAGGTTTCCGATTTCGCCGTGAACCCCCGAAGGTCGGCGAACAGAATAGCGGCCGACACCGCTCTGTGTTCCCCACGTTTGAAATGGCGGTTGCCGATTTCTCGTGCGGGTCCGTCGCCCAGATAGGTCCGCAGCAGACTTTGCTGGCTTTCCCGCATCGCAATCGGCTCCAGAGCCGCCGCCAGCGCATGGCGTGTGGATTCGATCGCGGCCAAATGCGCATCGGTGAAGCCACCTGCATCACCCGTGCAGAAACTTGAACCCTGAACCGAACCGTCACCGTATTCCAGCGGTATGGCGAAGAAATCGGTGACGCCACCCTCGGCAAGCTCGGCATAAACCTCGTGCTGCACCGTCAGGTCCAGATCCATAATCCGCTTACGCAGGCAGGTTCTGGTATCGACAACATGTTGAAACGGGCTGCCTTGCCACGAGCTTGTGGCCAAAACCCCTGCGGGCACGGTGTATTTCCGCGCCCCGTCCGGCGTCCAGATCATCCCCCAAGCGCTGATTAAAGGGTTGGCATAGCTTTGCCCGATCCGAACCCTGGACAAGGGCACGCCCAGTTCCGTCAAGGCGTGGCAATAGCGTGAGATGATCTGGGTTTCATCACCCAACATCCTTCCGTCCGAAACCAACCACGCGTTCAGCTGCGCGACATTCTGCATGGGTTACCCTCCGGCAAAGACACTAGCCCGGATCATGCGCTTCGCAATTGATCGGCTGATCAGGGCAAAAGATCGGACACCTTGCTGAACCCTGCCAGATCAAACCCGAAAGAAATCGGATCTCCGACCCTGTTTTTGCCTTCGACCGTCAACTGATCACCGGCCCGCATCGCTGACATCCAGTCCGATGAAACGGGGGAACGGGCAAAGCAACCCTGCGCTTCGCAGGTCAGAAATTCGAGGCGCGCGACCTCGGCGCCATCAACCTTGGCAGTCAGTCCCTCAGAGAACAGCAGACCAAACGGCAGTGTCAGCACGGTTTCGGCCTCGTCTTTCCCCGCCGGTTTCACGAACGCGATCGAGGTAAGCCTTTGGTTGTTCTCGGTCAAAACAATGCTTTGGGTCATTTCGCAGATCAGTTCGGTGCCGTTGACCAGATTGCTGCAATTGACCGACCACAACGGCGCGTCGTTTTCCTGCGCGGCAAGAGGAAGTGCCAGGCCCAGTGCGGCCCCCATTGCGCAAATCCAAGTTTTCATACTGCTGTCCCTCATTGATTAGAATTGTACGCCCAGACCAAGACCGACCTGCACGGCCTCGGTCGAGTCTCCGAACATATGATCAAGGCTCAGATTGATAAAGCTGCTGTCATCCAACGCGAACAGCCCCAACCGGGCCGAGACCAGCCCATGAGTATCGCCGATATAGCTGGTGTTCGAGAACCCTCCGTCCGCGGCACTGGCCCCCGCAAACCCGGCGCTGACCGACACGGTGTCGTCCGACGAGATAATGGCACCGGCCCGCAAGCTTGCGCGCAATTTCTGCGAGGCGCTCAGGACCTGTTCCGTTCCGATCTCCAGCGACGGTGTCAGCGCATAGATCATTTCGCTGTCGTCCTGCAGGACAACCCCCGACAGGGTTGCGTCGCCGTTGGCGTCGGTTGCCAGACGCATGGCATCTACCGCGATTTCGGGCCGCAGATAAGAGCTGCCACCGGCAAACCTGTGGTCATAGGCAAAGCTCAGCCGCAGGTTCTGGTGGTTCATCTTATGCTTGATCGCGCTGACGCCAACGGTGTCCACAATGCCGCCGCCGGGCAGCATACCGATGATCCCGCCCGCCCTGAGGGTGTCATAGTCGGACCACCCGGCGGACAGCATGGCGGCAAACTCCCACGCGCCGGTGTATTTGGTCAGCGACGCACCAAGATTGAACCGATCACCGGTCGCATTGTATTGCGACCCGTTGCGCAGGCTGATCCGGTCATGGCCCACTGCAAACCCGGCGTAAAGCTCATCCCCGACCGGCAGACGGACACCAGCCGTGAGGTTGGTGGCGTTGATGTCCAGCTCATCGTAGATGCCGGTCTGGTCACGGTCGTAGAAGGACCTTCCTGCGTTGAACCAGACACAATTGCGCGGATCGTCTCCCGCCTGATAGTCAGTAAAGCGCTCGCAATTGTGCAGGGTGTCGGCGAACACACGGTTGCCCTGATAGGCATCTACCGCATCCGAGGCGTAATCCCCCACAGTCAGTTCTTCAATCGCAGCGATCACGTCCACCTCGGACATCATGTTCCCGATCAGCGCCAAAAGTTCACCTTGCGCGGCCGATCCCTGCCCGTTCAGTACCTGGTTGATGTAATCCCCGACGGCTGCCTGGTTCGCGTTCATGTTGGTGGTCGAATAGTCCGGTGTAATCACCAGATCGATCGAGCTGCCGTCCGAGGTCGAACCATTCAGGCCAATCGAGTAATCCAGCACCACGGTGTCCTGAATCGTTGTACCTGCATCCGCCGCGGTGCCATCGGGGTTGACGATAACCAGCGGCAAGGCCCGTTCCAGCGTGTTCAGCTGTGGCAACAAGGTGCCGCCCATGGTGGCATCGCTGGTGACATTGATCAGATCGCTGTCACCGCCCGAAGCCCCCGAGGTCAGGAAGTACACGTCAAAGACCGAGCTTGCGGTGGCGCCAAAGGCCAGGCTACCGGTCAGGTTCGTGGTCTGGCTGACGTTTCCGGCAAAGACAAAATCGCCAGCCTGAACACTAGACGTAAACTCGGTATTCAGGCCCCAGTTCGCGCCCAGAACGAAGTCGCCGTTGACCTGCATCACCCCGGCATCGCCAAGGTTGATCGTGTCCAGTGCATAGAAGGCGCCGCCATCCTCGACGGTCAGGCTGTTGGCGCCTGCGCCTAGGTTCATGTTGCCAAGGGCTGCGCCCGCAACCGAGACCTGCTCGTCACCGTCGCCGCCATTCACCAACTGGTTGTTCCCGGCAAGCAGCACCGTGTTTTCCGACAGCGTCAGCGCGTTGGTTGCACCTCCGTCCACAACGATCGAGGCAACAGAGTCCGCCTGCCCCGTGCCGCCCATGACGACACCATCGAAGCCCAGCGTGATGGCCTCTGCCCCGTCGCGCCCTTCGGATTGCGCCAGAACGCCGATGCCGCCTTCGCCGACCGACAGGATATTGCCGGTCAGAGCCATGTCGATGGCGCCGCCCGACCCCGCGCCGCCCGCAGTTCCGCGGAAGACCGAGTCTACCATGCCGCCACCGCCGCCCAGCGACTGCACCACAACGCCCATCGCGTTCTCTCCGGTCGTCACAATGTTCCCGGTTTGAGTAAATACAATGTCACCGCCATCGCCACCATTGGCCGGCGAGAGATTTACAGTGACCTGACTTGGCTCCAAATCTGTCGACACAAGGCCGCCACCACCGCCAATGCTCTGAATGACAAAGCCATGCGATCCCGAGCCGCTGGTGGTCACGTCTCCGATATTGGTGAAGTCAATTTTCCCACCGTCACCGGTTGAATCGTCTTGCGCGCCCAGAGTTACATCTGCACGACCAAGTCCGATGATGACAACTTCACCGCCACCCGCGCCAATGCTTTGGACGCTCTGACCAAAGGACCGGTCACCGCTGGTGAACACGTCACCGTTCAGCGAGAGATTGAGATCGCCGCCATCGTTGCGGAAACTGGGGTCCGACCCCAGGATCACAGACGCAGCCTTGTTCGTATCAACTGCTCCGGTGCTGTTCAGCACCAGTTTGCCGCCGCCGCCGCCGATGGACTGCGCCGAGCCCGCGGATGAGAACGCGCCATCGGTGCCCACATCCCCCATCCGACTACCGTTTACATCTCCGCCACCGGCATCGCTGGTGTTGATCGCGCCCAGACGCGCGGTGATGTCGATACCGTCGCCATCCTGTACATCTACATTGGTTGCCGCACTCCCGCCGCCGCCGCCGATGCTCTGCAACATCATAGCCGTCGATCTGTCGCTGGTCGTTGCGATATTACCGGTATGCGATTGTGCAACCTGACTGCCCGCCATGCCCGAAACGTCATCACCACCCAGGGCAATATCGCTGCTGACGACGCTGCCAGTTGCGCCACTGGTCGTGGTGGTGAAATCGACAGAGGTATTGATATTGCCACCGCCGCCGTTCACGGACTGGGCAAAGACGGCCTGGCTGCCCTCGCCGTTCACAAGGATGTCCCCGGTTGTATTGACCGTCACGTTGCCCACCGACCCGGTGGACCCTTCGCGTGCTCCCAGAGCCTGCGAAATCGTGTAGTCCAGCACTGAGACTAGCGGAGACGATACCGAATACCCGGCATTGCCGCCACCGCCGCCAACAGATTGCGCATAGATACCGAACCCGTTTGCGGCATTCACCACAATCGCACCCGTGTGGTTGACCGTGACGTCGCCGCCATCCGCGCCATCCCCTCCGGACCCGCCAATGGCGATCTTGGAATAGGATTTTCCGGTCATGGTGTTCTTGAGGTCATTCACATCCATGGCAACGGCCAGCCCGCCATTGCCACCGCCGCCACCGACGGATTGCGCAAAGATGCCATAGGCCCCAGCGCCATCCACACGGATGTCGCCACTGTTGGTGACCACCACGTTGCCCGCGATGTTGCCGCTGCCGCCCGAGCCACCGATGTTCAGCTGCGCGGTCGGAGAGCTATTATCCCCGGTCTTGAGCCGCAGTGTCCCTGTGATCGAGCTGCCGCCGTTACCGCCGCCACCGCCGACGGACTGCGCAAAGATACCGTGGGCTCCGGCGCCGGTGGTCACGATTGTCCCGGCATTGGTCACCGACGCGGTACCGCCGATACCACCTGTGCCACCCGAGCCGCCTAGGCCGAATTGCAGCGCGCGCCGCGTGCTGGCCTCAGCCCCTCCATAGCGGCCATCAACCGAAATGGTCGAACCACCATTGCCGCCGCCCCCGCCAACGGATTGTGCAAAGATGCCGTGGCTTTCCGCGCCGGTGGTCAGGATCGTGCCATCAGTTTCGTTGACAACTGTCACGGTGCTGCCTGCCCCGCCGGTGCCGCCGGTGCCTCCGATAAGAATGGCGTTCGTCGTGGACCCATCTGAGGACCGGCCCAGAATGATGTTGCGCACCTGTTGCGCGTCACCACCGCCGCCGCCAACCGACTGCGCATAAATACCAACGGATTTGTCGCCTGTGGTCTGGATCAGGTCACGGTTGGTCACGGAAACAGCTGCCGACGTCGCACCCGTGCCGCCAGTGCCGCCAATGGACAGGGTCGCTGTGTTGCCGATCTCCTTCCGCAGGCTGATGATGCGGTTTTCGACCACACCCCCCATGCCGCCACCGCCGCCGACGGACTGAGCGTAGATGCCGTGCGCCATGGTACCTTCGGTCGTGATAATCCCGTCACTGACAACAGTCACAGTATCCGAGATCATGCCGTCGCCGCCAGTGCCGCCGATATTGATCGACGCGGTTGTGCCCACGGACGACGGATTAACCACTGCCTTGATCGTGTCGAGGTTCGACTGACCAGCCTGAACCATGCCGCCGGTACCACCTGCCCCGCCGATGGATTGAGCCATCAGGCCGATCGAGCGATCTCCGAACGTGGCGATCCGTGCGGTGTTGGTCACGTCGACTTTGCCGCCCACACCGCCGCTGCCGCCGGTGCCACCTATGGACAGTGCAACCGAGATACCCTTGCCGGCAGAGTTGCTGGCCTTGCCGCCAGTGCCGCCGCCGCCTCCGACCGACTGCGCGAACACGCCATGCGCGTCGGTGCCTTGCGTGACCACCATGCCCGCTACCACCGAGGTCACGTCGCCTGCAGCACCCCCGGTGCCGCCTTCCAAGCCGACCGAAAGGCTGGCTTTGTTACCTTTGCTGTCTCCGGTTTTTGGTGTTCCGATACTGATCGAGGTAGAAGACGAGTTGCCGCCGCCGTTACCGATGGATTGCGCGAAGAACCCGTAAGAGCCGTTGCCCGATGTGCTGATGATCCCGTTCGAGCTGGCATAGACATCACCGCCGCTGCCGCCAGTGCCGCCGGTCCGGCCGATCTGAATGTTGACGTTGCCACCATCCACCGAAGTCGAGGCCGAGTTGTAACCCGCGTTACCGCCGCCTCCGCCAACGGATTGCGCGAACAGACCATGGGAATTCGCCCCGACAGTGGTGATGTTCCCGGTATTGCGGACGTCAACCGAGCCGCCGATACCGCCTTCACCCGTGCCACCACCAATGGCCAGACCAAAGCCCTTGTTGGTGGCGTCCGAGGCCAGCTCATAGGTCATGCCAAGGTTCAGGGCCGCGTTACCGCCGCCGCCGCCGATGGACTGACCAAAGACGCCATGGCTGCTGTCCTGCAACGTGACGATATCGCCGTAGTGGTCGATATCCACTGTACCGCCATCCCCGGCAGTTCCGGCATCGCCGCCAATGGCGACAACGGCCGACACACCGGTTTTGTTGCCGGAAGAATCCGCCGGGTTGGTTTTGCCTTCCAGCTCGTCCAGCACCTTGTTGTAATTGGCGATGACCGAGTCATCGACGCCCGTGTTGGTCGGCGTTTTGCGGTCGGTTGAATCGCCGGTGCCGCCATTACTCTGGCTGCCGGTCGTCTTGCTGATGCCCACCACCGCGTTGATGCCAGCATCGCCGCCACCGCCGCCAATACTTGACGCCTCGATCCCGTGCGAGCCGACGCCATCGGTCGTGATGGTCCCCGCCGCCAGTGCAGCCGTGCCGCGCGCGACGGTCACATCGCCTGCGTCTCCACCACCGCCGCCAAAGCCACCAATGCCCATGGCAATGGGCGAGCTGTCCTTGGTACCAACAAAGGTCGCGTTGATGCCGCCGGTGCCACCACCGCCGCCGATGCTTTGGGCAAAGATACCACGAGCGTGATAGCCATTGGTCGAGATATCGCCGGTTTGCGTGACCACCACGTTGCCCGCGTCCGCCCCGATGCCGCCATGACCGCCCAGGCCGCCCACGATGCTCAGATCAGTCTTGCCGTCAGAATTGTTGGAATCGCCATAGTTCAGCTGCCCGGTCACGTTCAGCGCGCCATTGCCGCCGCCACCCGCGATGGATTGGGCCAGAACACCGTGTTTCCAGTTGCCGGCGACCGATACGGTGCCAGCATGATCCACGGTCACATCGCCCGAGATATTGCCGTCACCGCCAAAGCCGCCGACCCCAAAAGTGACCGACGGGATCTTGCCGTCCTTGCTGAGTGCAATACCGCCCGAGACATTCAGGCCGCCATTGCCGCCACCGCCGCCAATGGACTGCGCCATCAGACCGGCCGAACCATCGGTATCCGGTTTCTCTTCGTTGAAGACACCCATGTCGATGAACAGACGCTCCAGCCCGAAGGTCGAGGCCAGTTCCTCGGTCTCATCTACAATCGTATCACCCAGGAAGTCGCGCAGCTTGTCCTCAAACGTGGTGGTGTCGGGGATCGAGATATCGTCGGGGTTCGTCGTAACCGTGATATCCGCCTGGGACGTGACCGTAACGTTGCCCGCCTTGCCACCGTCGCCCGCGAACCCTCCGACACCAACGATCAGAGAGCTGTCGGACACGATCCCACCGGATACGTTCAGGCCGCCATTGCCGCCACCGCCGCCCAGCGATTGCGCCAGCAGGCCGGATTGCCCGGTGCCATGCGCCATGATCGTGCTGCCTGCACCGATGTTCACATCGACGTTCCCGGCATCACCGCCACCGCCGCCAAAACCACCGACACCGACGACTACAGCGTAAGACTTGCTGCTGTCTGTCTGACCCGCCCCGGGTTTGCCGCTGATCGCGATGCCGCCGGACACATTGGTGCCGCCGTTGCCGCCGCCGCCACCCAGCGATTGCGCGATAATTCCGCTGGCGCCTTTGCTTTCATCCACGGCGAACGAACCGTCGGATTGCTGCACCATCGGCACAGCCTGCAAATTGCCGGTGTAATCCAGATCAACGTCGCTGGCGTCACCGCCCGACCCGCCAAAGCCGCCAACACCCGCCGCGACCGAAAAGATCGTGTCCGACCCCGAAGGCTTGGTCAGCGCCAGAGACCCCGATATATTCACGCCACCAGTACCGCCACCGCCGCCAAGGCTTTGGGCGAACAGGCCATGTGAACCGTCGCCCGCCGTCACAACGTCGCTTTGAACATCCAGCGTCACCGCCCCAGCGTCACCACCGCCGCCACCAAAACCCCCAAGGCCCAGTGCAACCGCCGCGCCGGATTTCCCCGTCAGGTTAACCGCGCCCGAGACATTCAGGCCGCCATTACCGCCGCCGCCGCCAACCGATTGCGCCATGACGCCGATACTGTCCGTGCCCGTCGTCACCACCGAGGTCGTTCCACTGCTATCCGTCGCGGCCCGCAAGGTGCTGATCACCTCACCCGCATTGCCCGCGCCGCCGCCGAAACCGCCAACGCCCAGGCTGACCGATCCGCCGTTTTCCTGACTGATGCCAAGCGAGGCCGAGATATTGGTACCGCCATTGCCACCACCGCCGCCAAGGTTCTGCGTCAGAATGGCAGTACTGTTATTGCCACTGGTCGAGACTCCGCCCATGACGGTCGATTGCACCAGCGCACCCGCATCTGCGCCGCCGCCACCGAACCCGCCTACGCCGATAGCCACTGCCGCGTTGGCCGACCGGGACAGGGACAGGGCGGCCGAAATGTTGGTGCCGCCGTTACCGCCGCCGCCGCCAAGGCTTTGGGTCAGAATGCCAACCGAGTCGTCGCCCGTCGTGGTAACATTGCCGGTGACCTGCTGCGTGACATTTTCGGCCGCGCCGCCATCGCCGCCGAAACCACCAACACCGATCCCCAACGCGCCCGAGTAGTTGCTGGCCACCGAGATCGCGCCAGAGATATTCGTGGCACCATTGCCGCCGCCACCGCCAAGGCTCTGCGCGATGATCCCCGCCGAGCGTGCGCCCGAGGTGCTGACATTGCCGTCGAAAGTATTGTCGACCACGCCACTGGTGCCGCCATCGCCACCAAAACCGCCCACACCAATACCCGCCGCGCCCGACCCGGTGCGCGCAATGCTCAGCGCGCCCGAGATGTTGACGCCGCCATTGCCGCCACCACCGCCGACGGACTGAACCAGAACGCCGGTCGCATTGTCGCCGCTCGTGGTGACGTCCCCGGTTACCGAACCCGTGGCCGTACTTGCATTGCCACCATCGCCACCGGACCCACCGATGCCAACGCCAATTGCGCCGCCGCCGGTGCCCGAAATATTCACTGCGGCCGAGACATTCAGCCCGCCGTTACCGCCGCCACCTGCAGCGGATTGTACGAGGACACCGCCTGAGTTATCGCCTGCCGTAGTGACATTGCCCACAACCATACCGGAGGCCGTGCTTGCGTTGCCGCCGCTACCGCCACTGCCACCGAGCCCAACAGAGGCACCGCCGCTGCCTTTTCCGGCAACCGTCACCGTGGCCGAGACGTTCATGCCGCCATTGCCACCGCCGCCGCCAAGGCTCTGTACGATGACGCCACCGGACTCGTCGCCCTGGGTCGATACATTGCCGTTCAGGGTGGCCTCCGCCGTACCGCCATTGCCACCGGTGCCGGATGCGCCGCCAAGGCCAACGGATGCGCCGCCCGCGCCGGTACCCGCTGCGGCAATTGCGACCGAGATATTCATGCCGCCGTTACCACCGCCACCGCCGACGGATTGCGCCAGCAAACCGGTTGAGGTGTCGCCCAGCGTCACAAGGTTGCCGGTGACATCTGCGGTGACTGCCGAGGCGCTGCCGCCACCGGTTCCACGGCCACCCAGACCCACGGCCACTGCGCCCGAGCCTGTACCCGCGCCACCGACCGAGGCTGAGACGTTGAAACCGCCATTACCGCCACCGCCGCCAACAGATTGCGCAACAACCGCGCTGGACTGCGCGCCTTCTGTCCTCACGCTGTTGGCAACGGTCAGATTGACGATACCGCCCGTACCGCCGCTACCGCCTGACCCGCCAAGACCAACAGTTATTGCGCCCGAGCCCGTTCCAGCCGCCGCCAATGCGGGCGAGACATTAAAGCCGCCATTGCCGCCGCCGCCGCCAACGGACTGCGCCAGAATGCCTACCGAAGCATCCCCCTTGGTCACCACATTCGCCGTGGTGTTGGCCGTGACCAGATTGCCATCACCGCCGGCGTCGCCCGAACCGCCCAGCCCGACAGACACCGACCCCGCGCCGGTGCCCGCGCCTGATACGGTCGGCGAGACGTTAAAGCCGCCATTGCCACCGCCGCCGCCGAGGGACTGCGCGACAAATCCACTTGAGGCGAAACCATCGGTCAGAATGGTTCCGTTCGAGGTCAGTGTGACGTTGCCGCCATTGCCGCCGGTGTCACCGGACCCGCCAAGCCCGACGCTCACGGCACCGCTGGCCGTGCCCGCGCCCGACAGAACCGGGGCCACGTTAAAGCCGCCGTTGCCACCGCCGCCGCCAATGGATTGTGCCACGGCACCCGAGGAGCTGTCCCCGCGGGTTTCAACGGCGTTGTTCGACGTGGCGATAACGGTGTTGCCGTCTCCCCCACCCGCACCGTTGCCGCCAAGCCCAACCGAAACGCCGCCCCCGGCAGTGCCCGACCCCTGCACCGATGCGCTGACGTTGAAGCCACCGTTACCGCCGCCGCCACCAATGGATTGCGCCAGGAAAGCAGTAGACGAGTCGCCCTGGGTCAGGATCGTGCCGTTCGAAGTCAGCGTAACTGCGCCGCCATTTCCGCCCCCCGCGCCGGTGCCGCCCAGCCCGACGCTGACCGCGCCGCTGGCCGTACCCGCGCCTGCCCCGGTACCCGAGACGTTGAAGCCACCGTTTCCGCCACCGCCGCCGATGGACTGTGCAACCACGCCCGAAGACCGGTCGCCCGCGGTCACAATCGAGTTCGTTGTTGTCAGATTTACGGTCCCACCCGCCGCGCCGGTTCCGCCGTCACCGCCAAGGCCGACCGAGACCGCACCACTGGCCACGCCCGCGCCCGCCAGCGATGCGCTGACGTTGAAGCCGCCATTGCCCCCGCCACCTCCGACAGATTGCGCCAGAACCGCGGTCGAATCCGCTCCGCCTGTGCTGACGGTTCCGGTCACGCGACCGGTGACGGATTTCCCGATGCCACCGCCCGAAGCGTCGCCGCCAAGGCCCACCGTGACAGCGCCGCCACCCGCACCAGCGCCTGCGATCCCAGCGGTGACGTTGAAGCCGCCATTGCCGCCGCCGCCGCCGATGGACTGGAACACCACGCCGCTTGAACTGTCGGACAGCGTTGTGACATTGCCCGCAACCTGACCTTCGACCACACCGCCATCGCCACCTGTGGCCCCGCTGCCACCAAGGCCGACGCCGATGGACCCCGCCCCGGCGCCCGCCGCTGCAACACCTGCGGTGACGTTGAAGCCGCCGTTGCCACCGCCGCCGCCAATGGATTGAATCACAACGCCTGTCGACCGCGCGCCCTCGGTCCGGACGTCACCACTGACGCGCACGCCGGTAACCGTCCCGCCAATGCCACCGCTGCCACCGTCGCCACCAAGGCCCACATCGACAGTCCCCGCACCGGCACCGCCAGCCGCCAGACCAGCCGCGACACTAAAGCCGCCGTTGCCGCCTCCACCGCCGATGGACTGAACGACGACCGCTCCGGAATCGTCCCCGCGCGTGGTGACATCCGCGTCGACCTGAGCGGTGACAGTTCCCCCTGCCCCGCCACCTCCAGCTTTGCCACCAAGTCCCACACTGACCGACCCGGCCGCCGCGCCGCCGATATCGGCGCTGGCGCCGACGGCATAGCCGCCATTGCCACCACCACCACCGACGGACTGTGCCACAACACCGCTTGAAAACGCACCGCTGGTCTGGATCGAACTGCCACCCGCGATCAGAGTGACATTGCCGCCGATACCGGCACCGCCGCCATCACCGCCGACACCCACGTTAATGCCAACCGCGGCCCCGCCGCTAGCGCTGATCCCGGCCGCGATACTGCCGCCGCCGTTACCACCGCCGCCACCAACCGATTGCGCGATGATCCCGCTGGAATTTGTCCCCGTCGTAGTGACATCCGCCTTGGTATAGACCCGTACAAGACCGCCATTCCCGGCGCTGCCCGCCTGACCACCGATCCCGACCGAGACATTGCCCGAGAACAGGGCCGAGGCCCCTCCGGTCGCGGCCACGGCCAGGCCACCATTTCCGCCGCCACCGCCAACGGACTGGAACAGCATACCGGTCGAGCGGTTGCCGGTTGTCACAACCGTACCTTCAAAGCCTGCAGCCGTCGCAACACCACTGCTGTTGAACTGGCCAACTGTCACCGGACCACCCGTGCCGCCGGAACTGCCGCTGCCGCCAACGCCCACGGCCAGCGAACCGGACACCGGACCGCCAGAGACCGCAACAGACACGGCATAGCCGCCGTTACCGCCGCCACCGCCAACCGATTGCAGCATGACCCCAACCGCGTCGTCGCCGCCAGTTTGCACCGAAGCCGAACCGCTGCCGCTGAGAGTCACCGCTCCGCCGTTGCCGCCGCTGCCTGCCTTGCCGCCGACCGATACCGACGCCGCGCCAAAGGCCCCCACGGCAACCGAAACTGCTCCGCCCCCATTGCCGCCGCCGCCACCAACGGATTGCGCAAACACACCGGTCGAACGGGCGCCCGAGGTCTGAATCGCCGAAGGCTGGCTGCTGTCAGTGTTGGACAGGGTGACGTTGACGTCCCCGCCTGTTCCCCCGGCCCCGCCGTTGCCACCAATGGCCACGCCCACAAACGCCCCAACCGAGCCGGACGAGCCGCCATTGCCGCCGCCACCCCCGATGGATTGGGCCAGAATGCCCATCGCATCGTCTCCGGATGTGGTGATGATGCCGTCATTCACGATGGTCACGGTCGAGCCACTGCCGCCACCGCTGCCGCTGCCGCCCACGGACACCATGCCTCCGGACGAGCCGCCGTCACCGCCGCCGCCGCCGATGGATTGTGCGATGATGCCGCGGGCCCCGTCTTCGCCGGTCACGATACGCCCATAGTTGCTGACGCTGACCGCAGCACCCGTGCCGCCTTTGGACCCGGTGCCGCCGACGGCGACCAGACCGTAAGAGTTCGCCCCTGTTCCGCCGCTGCCGCCGATGGATTGCGCCATGACACCGTCGGCGCCTATGCCCGAGGTCAGGATGCTGCCGCTGCCCAGGACCGCGACACTGACCGTATCGCCGCTACCGCCATTCGAGCCGACCCCGCCCAAAGACAGGGACACCAGACCTCCCGCGGTACCACCCGAGCCGCCGCCGCCACCGATGGATTGCGCGACGATCCCGCGTGCGAAATCGCCTTGCGTTTCGATCGCACCGCCATGTGAAACCGTAACCTGACCGCCATTGCCACCATTATCCGCGCCACCGATCAAGGAAACCAACAGGTTGCCACTGGTCCCCGCAGATCCGCCCGAACCGCCAATGGACTGGGCATAGATTCCGTTCGCAAAATCGCCGGTTGTCAGGATGCTGCCGGTAGACGCCGTGTTGACGGTCACCGTACCGCCACTGCCGCCGTAACCACCGTCACCGGAGGACCCGACCAACCCCCACTGAGATCCGCCATTGCCACCGTTGTTCGACACACTCAGCGCATAGATGCCGTTGGCGGCATCTCCGGTTGTCGATATAGTGCCCTGTTGGTTTACGGTTACGTTGCCGCCATCGGCCGAGTGCCCACCGGTGCCGCCGCCCGGCGCCGCAAATCCGCTTCCGCCATCCCCTGCCTTGCCGCTGCGGCTGAACGCAAAAATACCGTCATTGCCATCACCTGACGTCTGAATCGTACTGGTCGAAGTTTGCGTCGCATTGACCGTGCCCCCCTTGCCGCCATCACCACCGTCACGCCCGCTCCAGAAACTCAGATACGAGTCACCACCCTGGCCCCCATCACCGCCGACACTGCCGACCTGCCAGCCGATATTGCTGGTCGCGTTGACATCGGTGGTCAGGGTCTTTGTCTGAGTTGGACCGTCTTTCCCGTCTCCGCCCGAGCTTGGCGGCACAACCAGCGCACCATCACGCCCGTTGCTTCCGTTCTGCCCGTAAACAACCTGGGTAACTCCGTTGGGTCCCGAGACATCCTCGGGCGGGGTCACCGTTCCGGTTGTGCCAGAACTGTTGAAGTTGCTGTCGTATTGGGAAACGGTCATCTGCGTTGACAAACTGGCCGTGCCAGACGCGCCGGAATTGCTGATTTGGGCCGTCGTTCCAGTTATGGAAACAATATTAAAAGCAAGCGGGGGATTGTCGGAATTATAGATTGTGTCGCCCGCGTCTTTGACCAGAAAAACATAGCCGTCCGCCGTTTCGACAAAGGCCGTTGTCCCCGCAGTTGGTGTCGAAGCCGGGTCTACAATCAGCGCGCTTACGGTAGTATCCAGGCCGGTTACAGGGTTGGCAACCGTATCGCCGACCTTTGAGGCAGAAGTAGGTGCGGCGTGCAATGTTGTTGAAATCAAAACAAAAAAAGAAACCGCGAACAGCAGATTTGATTTCATTTTACCCTCGAACCTCGCACCCGTTGCAGCCTGTACACATGGCAATCGTGTGCAATCCCGAAGAACAGCAACCTGCAATTCGACAAAACCCCATCACCGTTTCAGGCAGGGTATTCGCAAGCTATGGGAGATTGTTTTTTAAGAATTCACCTGTTAACAGTTTCGTAACCATTATTGCTCAAATGCAACATTTTCCATGCAGTTATCGTCTGACGTTGAGGTTTCGTTTGGGCCCGGCCGCGACCGCGTGCTCCAGCCCGTCAAACCAGTTTGAATTCTGCAAGGTTCTGAAGCTGTAGGCGCCCCCGCTGGCCCTCGGTGTGCCATTGTGGGTTTGCAAACAACCTGGATGGAGGCGTCTATGAAAAAGATCAGCGTGATAGGCGTTGATTTGGCGAGAGTGATCAATTGACGCGTTTATTCATAATCGCCTTGTCCGTTACCGTTCTGAATACGATGCCTATTTGGCTGGCCGAATTGGCCGTCAAAAGCGGAATTTAGGATGTATTGGTCGGCCTGATGGCAAGCATCGTCCTATTATCCTCTGCGGTCGGGTGCGCGATTGGATCCGACACGCGATACAGAGCTTTGCCACGCGCGGCTGGGATAGATAGTAGCGTGCTGCGGCATTGTTGGTGCTGCGATGGTAAACGCTATTTCAATGTCGGTTTTGTTTGCCGGGGCGAGTAGTGTCGGACTGTTGTTGGGCATTGTTCTGGCTCTACCCCTGTCGCGCAGTTTCACAGAAACAAAGGCTCTGCGAATGATCGGCAATGGAATGGCCATTGGGTGTGCCGCTTCGTTCATTCTGTTGGTTACAATCCATGTAGCCGAGATTTCACTACTGCCGCTTTTGGCCTTTCTTTCGGCGATACAAGTAATCTTGTTGTTGCGGAAAATTCCGGTGCAAAACCAGAGCAAGATAGGGCACTTCAACTGGAAGCAGGACATTAGCTTGCTGCCGTTTTTCATCTGTATGGGTGCCTACTGGGCCTTTCTCTAAGTGTATTTGGTAGAGCTGAACCTTGGCAGTCTCAGCGCCTGGCTGGCCGGTAGCCTTTTGCTGTCCGGATTGGGTTTCTGCCTCGCTGGCATTTTGCCCAAGAAGTTGAGCCTGCACGCCCAGGTCGTTGGCCTGCTTCTCGCAGCATTTGCGGGCGGGCTGACCTATCTGTCTGAATTCGAGGTGCTGATCGGCGCAACTATCCTATTGAATACATTCTGACTTTTTCTGTTCTTTCCGCTTTACCTGAATCGGACAGACGCACCAGCCGCAGGTATGGCTCGCTACCTTCTGGGGCTTGCAATGGGGGCATTATCGGAGGCCTTGTTATCGCTATCCGGCTTTGGCCGCCGCCATTGCGGTCTCCGGTTTGATCGCCGTACCTGCAATGCGGCGTCTAAGACCTAATTCGGATATTCCGGAATTTTGAGCCCGGCCTTGCGCCATCCTCGCACGGCCATCTCGCCGTGTTCCGGAGTGATCCCGGTCGACGCGATTTCCTCATGGACGACGTCCTCAAAGATCGGGAACATTTCCCGCATGAACTCGGCTGCTGCTTGGGCTTTCTCAGTGTTGCCCAATTCGCCATGAAGCCAGGCAAGATGCGCCTGATACCAAAAAATTGGGCATGGGAACTTTCTCGATCTCGATCAGCGCGACCTCGGTAAAGCCCTGTGAGGCATAGAGCCAACATCGCGCGTAGTGGTACCATCCGGGGTGAACTGGGCTCAGGTCAATTGCGCGATCCAACAATTCGACCGCACGATCATATTCACCCAGGAACAGATGGCAGGAACCGATCTTGGCCAACACATCGCAATGGTCGGAATTCAACTCGAGCGCCCGTTCGGCCGCAACCCTAAATCCGGTGATGTCCATCTGATAGAAGATGGTCAACGCCAGTGTCATCTGCGCAAACGCATTCAGCCCGTCGCGTTCACCGCCTTGCGTACAGCTTCTGCCGAAAGCGCCAAGGCATCCACATCGGGGTGCTGGTTGACGTGATATCGGTATTCTTCCAGCAAAAGCATGGCATATGCCGCCCACCCATCTGACGATTGGGAATCAGTTTCGAGTGCATCCTTTAACCTGTCCCGAATGTCAGCATGAACAGAGTGATCGTAGGACCGATAGTACTCTTAAAACTGCGCAACGAGAAAATAAGTGTCCCAGGGACTCGTCCGCCCGCCGGGTAGTGATCGCGCAGCGTGTTTCGCCACCAGTCCGTGGCGACTGCCAAGCCGTCCGGCAATCAAGGCGGCTATGTCTTCCTGAATATCCAACAACTCTTCGGGTCCGCCGCCGCGATCGAATTGTTCGGTGGCGACGAGCCTGCCGTTTCGTGCCTCAGTCACTTGTACAGTCACCAGCAACTGGCTTTGTGACCTTCGGATGCTGCCTTCGACAACATGGGTGACCGCATATCTGTCCGACATCTCAGAGTTTGAAACCTTTTCCGAAGCCAACTGCGCGGTTGTGCGATGTGACAACAGGGTGAGTTCGCGAAACCGGGACAGGTTGGTGATCGTGTCTTCGGTCAGTCCTTCAGCCAAAAACCGGTCGTTGGAACTTGTGCCCAAACTTCGGAACGGAAGAACTGCAAGAACAATCCCGTCCGGTGCCGGTGTATTTTGTGTTTTGGCCTCGGCGATGTCGACTTCAGCAACAAAGCGGAACCCCTTCCCATGCACAGTTCGGATCTTGTGCTGGGCCCGCCCCGTGTCACCAGCCAGTCGGCTCTTTCCAGCCTCAAGGAATTCCTTCGACTAGGAATAATACAGGCTCTCGACAATGCCTGCCCGGCGGCAAAGTGTTGCGATACTCTCCTCGCCGCGCAAGCCGGCCAGGACGATGCGCGGCACACGATCTTGCTGTGCGTTGGCGATAACATTCACACCATTTAACGCGCCAGGGCCAACCGTTGCCACGAGAATACCTGGTGCTCCGTTCATGTGATGCGCCCCTTAGGCCATAAAGCCGGCGCTATTCTCATGCTTGCATAGGACGAATTGGATGCCGACCTTTTCGAGGGCGTCTACAATAGTCAACACCTCTCCGCCGGGCATGCCGAAAGCGTGCTGGCAACCAGCCTCGTGGAGCCGCCGGGCGAGGAGGTCGGCGGCCCGCAGGTCTTTGTCAGTTTTCATGGGGCCTCCTATTGAGCCGCGTAACGCGCCATGTCGGCAAGGCAAGTATATCCGTCCCGTGTCTGGGGTGTTTTGATGCCAAGAATGTTCCCGGCGACTTGGGTTCGAAGGATCTGTGCGGTCCCGCCACCAATAGTGAACATGCGCACGTCGCGATACATCCGTTCCAGAGGTTCGCGATCGCTGTAGCCGCGTGCTCCAAACATTTGCAGCGCGTCGCTGACCACCTTTATGGCCATCTCGGACGCAAAGAGCTTGGCGCGGGCGGCCATCGTCATGTCTGGATACTGACTGCCATTTGGACCACGTGAACGCGCCGCTTCATGGAGAAGCAGCCGGGCCGCATGAACTTGCGTGTCCATATCGGCGAGCATCCATTGAAGCCCCTGGAATTCAGCGAGCGGGCGTCCGAACTGTTCGCGTTGTAAGAGATAGCGTTTGGCATGTGCGAGCGCCCCTGCCGCGACACCCATGGCAATGGTGCCGGCACCAACGCGTTGCGAATTGTAGGCGTTCATCAGGTCGGCGAAACCGCGCTTGAGACCCGAAGGTGGTTTGACTAGCCATTGCTCGTCGATCACGACATTCTCGAACCGCAATTCTGCTTCGGGCATACCGCATAGGCCCATCGTGTATTCTCGACCTACTACGGTGAACCCCCTTGGCATGTTACCCGAGATCGGGTCGGCAAACAGAATGAAGCCGCCAATCCCCTGTTCCACGCCTGCCTCATCGAGCACGCGGGCAAATACCAGGTGGAGCTTCGAAACCCCACCACCTGTGATCCAGTGCTTGGTCCCGTTGAGGATGTATGTGTTACCCTGTTTCCGGGCGGTAGTCTGCATTTCGGTCGCGGCACTTCCTGCGTGAGGTTCCGTGATGCAGATCGCGGGCTTGTCTCCTGCCAACACATGTTGAGCGCAAAAAGCCTTCTGCTCGTCATTGCCATACCCCATGACCGCGCTGATACCGCCCATGTTGCCTTCGACAACGATGCGGGCCGTTAGGGTACAGGCTTTCGCGATCTCTTCGACCACCATGGTCACGTCCAGAAAACTTGCGCCCTGCCCGCCATATTTCTTTGGAATAGACATGCCCATGATGCCGACATCAACCAGCTCGCCAATGTTCGGCCAACAATAGGTGCGCGATCTGTCCCACTCTGCGGCGCGTTTCTCAAATCCTGGGGCCAGTTCTCTTGCAACGTTCACAAGCGGATGCGTCATGGCGTGTCCCTCGTTTCTGTTTTCACCAGAATACGCTTGCGGAAATACAACTCAATATAATAAGATTTAATATCAAATACATAATTTCTTAAGTTATGCAGACACGCTCTCTCAGAACCCTCATGCGGATCTCCAAGGTCGGCTCCTTTGCAAAGGCGGCCGAGCAACTAAACATGACGTTGTCCGCACTCTCCATGCAGATGAAGGCACTCGAGACGGAGCTTGGCGTTGACCTCTTTGACCGCACCGTGCGACCACCGCGACTTACGCCAATCGGTCGGACTATCGTCGAGGCATCAATCCCCCTCCTGCAGCATGAAGATAGCCTTCTCGAAATCTGCCGCCCGACAGACACGCTGGTCGGGCATTTCCGAATTGGTTTTGTCACAACATCTGCCGTTCGCCTGCTGCCGGGCTTCTTGAACAACGCAAAGCATCACGCACCGCAAGCGACCTTCTCGTTTGAAACCGGCCTGTCCAAGGCACTACAGGAGAAGATCGTAAGCGGACAGCTTGATGCCGCGCTTGTCACGGATGCCGAAGGTGTTCCCGACGCGCTTGCGGAATTGGTGCTTCGAGAGGAACCCTTTGTCTTTGCGGCCCATGAGAGCTTGCTGAAAGACGGCCTCGGCGGTTTATTGAATGCGCAGCCGTTCTTTCACTTCATGCCCGACACAGGGATCGGAAAACTCATTGCTGGAGAGATGCTGAAGCACGAAAGACCAAAGGGTTCCGAGACTATTGTCCTCGATAATCTTGAAGCGATCATGGAGTGTGTCTCGGCGGGTCTGGGTTTTACGCTTCTGCCCGCCCCCGATGTTATGCGGTATCGGTCTGACGACGTCAAAAGCATCCGGCTTCCCCAAACATCAGCCAGAAAACTCGTTCTTGCGACCGTGCGCGAGGGCGCACTGGCTGGAAGGGAGGCGGTGCTCGCGGAGTTGTTTTCGGCCGACGAGGCTCACGTTGTGAGCAAAAAAGATTGACCTTTCCCACGCTCGCGACCTCGGCTGAATCGACGAGGAACTTGACGCAACCGTGTAACACTGAGCAATACCGAGAAATTCACGTTCAACACCGGCCCTCAGCGGCCGTCAATTGGAGACAAGAGCGCTATGGTGTGCCTCTCCAAAAGCGGACATCGCTACCATTGACTTGCTACGATAGACTGGCAACCGCACCGACAAATTCGGTCCACCTTTCGCGATCCACAAACCCATAATGTCCTGCGCCTGCCCACTCGTGCGCTGTGCAGCGGGGGAGCTCAGAGCAAAGGTGCCGTGGCATTTCCGGTGAGATGATGTCGTCCGCGGTACCATAAAACATCTCCACTGGCTGCCGGATCTCCTTTGGTGAAAATCCCCAGTCCCAAAGCGCCATCGTCATTTCGAAAACACCTTCCTCGTGTTGTAAGTAACCAAGACGAAAGTTTTCTTCGAAAATGGCTTGCTGCTCTGGATTGCGGAGTATTGTTTTGGCTTCGTTGGGCATTTGGTCAACGACAGACTCCACATATGAAGGGATGTCTTTCATTGCACTATTGGCGCCCATACGCTCTGCCCAACGGATCAGAAAGGTCAGATGGCGCAGTTTCGCGATGGTCTTCAGGTCCTTCAGCACCAGCATTTTGGTCACGCCGGGCTCATCAAATGGCGCCACAGGAGAAGCGAGCGCTACTTTGCGCACACGTTCGGGCATGTGAAATGCCACCGCCAAAGCGTGGGGGCCGCCGCCGGAATGGCCCGCTACGTTGAATGTATCGAGGCCAAGATGATCAGCCAGATTCTCCATATCGGGGCCCCAATCGACCATTTTCCGATCCTTCTTTGGACTGGACCCTCCGACACCGGGCTGGTCTGCTGCAATCCACCGCACACCAAGCGAGGCGGTTAGGCTGTCGTCGGGTTGACGAATTACATGAGAGTCGGAAAACCCGTGGCTAAAAATCACGGGTGTTCCGTTAGGGTCGCCGTATGTGCTGAAAGCGAGCGTTCTACCATCTCTGAGAGTTATGTGTTCGATCAAGTTGTTCTCCTAAAACGAAATAATCTTGGGTTGTGAGTTCATTGGAGTGCTGGCAGAGATATGATCCAAGGGTACGAGCGTTCTTACTTATTGGGTACCTTATTCTTTGGTCCGTATAGTGAAATGCAGATGTCAGTTCGGGCCCACTCCGAACTGAGCGACCTGAATGGTGACAATCGGATCAAGCGCTTGTGGAAAGCTCCAACTTCTCGGAGCTTTCGCCGTTAAGTATGACGCCTTACCTAGTCGGTGAATGTATATTCACCCAGATCACATAGGTTCAGCGAATAATCTTCGGCTTCGGAACCGTCGGCAAAGATGCCCCGGATATCATAGACACAGGTCGTTAGCCCGTCTGCGATATCCACGCCAATTTCATACCCAGGAGCCAGATAGCCACCCGCCAAGAGGTTTGCTTCCCAATCATCGGATGATGCGGGGGAAACGTTGAATTCAACCAGGTCGGCACTGCTGTCGTTGTAGAGCAGGAATTCCAGATCTTCCGCTTGAGCCGGCGAATGAACGGCCAATGCCGCCATGACAAGTGCTGCAGAGATTAGAGTTTTCATTGTGTTGATCCTTCTGTCTGATCGTTAAATTGTTTGTGGGCCACCTTTGCTCGTGATTGATAAAGTGAGTGAGCGGTGCGGTGGCCCACAAGAGACGGTACGAGGGGGGGGAGGCACCGTCTTTATCTCGTGGAGTATGGTTCAGAACCGGAATTCGAAACCCAATTGGCCAGCAACGCCGTAGTCGTCAGAGCTGCTGCCAAATCCGGTCTGGGCGGACACTTCTCCGAACAACGTGGTGTTTGCCGTGATGTCCATGTGGCCACCCAGTGTCAGCTCGACGTTGTTCCTGCCGCGTTCGGTCAGAACCGTGTCGTTTCCAAAGGACACGGACGTTTCATCATCAAACGCATGGTAATAGTCGAACTGGCCAAAAAGGACACTGGTGCCGAACTCACGCTCGGCCCGCAGACCGATGCGCGCACTCAGCGTGTCACCGTCAGACACCGTTCCGGCCGTATCGGTTGAAACATCGTTGAGATCGTCGGAATCGACATTGCTGTAGAGAAGTTGCGCCTGGGGAATAAGGTTCAGCCCATTATTAAGGGCGAAAACCTTGCCAACTTCGATGGAGGCGGCAAAGCCATCCCCATCCGTATCGGACTCCTGGCCACCAGCGGCTCTGGTCGTGCTGTCGAAGATCGCATAGCGCACCTGGCCATCCAGATAGAGTTGGCTATCAGCCAGCCACAACGCGCTCAACGTCACATCATAGGCGTCGGTATCAATCGTGCCGTCCGCCAATGATGTTTCGCTGTTTGTCGATAGTGTCGTTGCCCCGAACTCGAACCCACCAATCAGAGAGCCGCTGCCAATCTCGGCAAATGGCAGGCTGGCACCGACACGCAGGCCGCCGCTGGTCGTTTCATTGGTACGATCACCAGACGTATAGCGGTCGCGCCCACCTTCAGCGTTCAGCCAGACCAATGGTTGATCGGTAGTGCTGAGCTCGATTAGAGATCGGCTGACCGTGTTCGCGTCTTCTGCGTCTGTTCTGCCGGTCAGGCGGCGCAACGCTCCATCCAAGGCAATCTGGTCGCTGAACTGTTGGACACCAGCTGCAAGGAACGCCCGGTTCGGGTTCAGGTTCACCCCACCGTTCGCAGTGAAGGGGGACAGAATGAACTCACCTGTTGCCGGATCGTAATCCAGCAGGAAGGTATACGCGCCTCCGACGATTGCGGTTTCTCCGCCTTTGGTCACGAAATCACCGTTCACCAGATGGAAATCGGCGGCAGAGCTCGTGTCAGAAACCGTGGCCAGCGCATAAGTCTGAAGATTTGCAAGAGTACCGGATTTCTGGACCTGCAGGCCTTGTTGTGCCCCTACGCTGTTGCCTGTCACAATCAACTGGTCGTTGGTTCCGGCATCAAAATCAACATCGAGCGCAACAGTGCCGGACCCTGTCAGATCGCCGCCAATGGTCAGGCGATCACCCCCGCGCCCATCCGCCAAACTGATAAGACCATCGTTGTTGACTTCTCCTTCAACCCTGACCGCCCCCGATCCGCCAAACCCAGCCTGGAAACGGCTGGTCGCGTCGATCCGCAGGTTGCTGTTCAGAGACAGGTTTGCCTCCCCTGCTGCGATGGTTGATCCGTTGTTTGCCGCAAGAGAAATAATATTTGATGCTGAACTGTCCAGAGTCAGGACACTTCCATTGTCTGCCGTCAGGTTTTCCCAATTGGTGAACAGAGCGCCGTCGAAATTGCCGTTGAAGGCCGAAAAGGTCACGGCATCTTGCGTGCCATCACCGCCGTCGAACAAAGTTGCCGCGCTGATATCCGCACCCCCTTCAATCGTCAGCGCGTCGATACCGTCACTCAGCAGCACCTCACCTGCAATCGCTGATCCCGACCGCAGAATGACATGGCTATTGCCGCCATCACCGTCGACAATCGCCTCGCCAGACGAAGAAGAAACCGACGCACCGCTGTTGAGAGTGATCACGCTCGACCCGCTGGGCGTCCGGGTCAGAATCCCGGCACCAAACCCCCCTGAAACAGCGCCGGACACGGTAACTGATGTCAGGCCTGACCCAAAGTTTTCGGCGTGTATCCCGTTTGAAACGCCGCTGATCATGCCAGTGGAGGTGACTGAAAGATCGGTACCATTTTCGTTCTGTGCTAATAGACCATTGCCAGTGGTGCCAGTGACATCAGACGTCGAAATCGTCAGAGCACCGCTGCCTCGGTTAATGGCCACAAGTCCGGTCGTGCCAGTGACGTCCGACGTCGTAATCGTCAGCGCTCCACTGCCATCGTTGCGTGCGTATATCCCGAACGACCCACCTGACACGGCTCCCGACGATGTAATTGAAAGATCCGTGCCAAAGTCAAAGTTTCGGGCATAGATGCCACTGCCCAGGGTTCCGGTGACATCCTTCGCTGCAATCGTCAGGGCTCCGGAGCCGTCGTTTCGCGCCTGGATTCCGTGCGTAGCACCGCTGATCGTGCCAGTGGATGTGACCGACAGGTTCGCACCATAGTTATTCAGGTTCAGCCCGTTTTGGCGGGTTGATGTCACATCCGCGACCGAAACGGTCATATCTCCGGTGCCGGTGTTACTTGCGGAAATCCCACGCCAGCTACTTGTCACATGCCCGCTTGTCGTGATCGAAAGGTCGGTGCCTCTGTTAATGGCAAGAATACCTGAATTGTTGGCGGTTCCGGTGACGTTGGCCGCAGAGATCACCAGCGATCCTCTGCCATAGTTACGAGCATTGATGCCGTACCCATCATCTGTGCTGATCGCGTCTCCGACGTCGATCGTTATACCTCCGGTCGTTCCGCGACCACTTGCGTAAATTGCATCACGAGCACCCGTCACAGTACCCGATGCCGTAACCGATAATTTGGTGCCGGAGCCGTGATTTGCCGCCCTTATCCCAGAACCGTTGGTCCCGGTGACTTCCGCAGTTGTGATCGTCAGTGCGCCCGTGCCATCGTTGTATGCGTCGATACCGGTGGAGTGGCCCAGAACCGGTCCGGACGCCGTAATGGACAGATCGGAGCCGCTGTTTTGGACAGAAATTCCTTCGGCGCCATAGCCGACCACCTCTTCAACAGCAATCGTCAACGCGCCGGTGCCATTGTTTGTGGCTGCAATCCCCCGATCGCCGCCGATGACACGGTCAGTTGCAGTGATGGAAAGATCGCTACCGGAATTCGCCGCCGAAATGCCGTCACCTATAGCACCAGAGACACCTGCCGCCGAGATTGTTGTCGCACCGCTACCGGTGTTTAGCGCAAATATGCCAGACCGGCCCCCTGAAACGATCCCGGAGGTTGTGATTGAAAGGTCCGTGCCACGGTCGTTCCTGGCATAAATCCCGTCATCCGCCGCACCGCTGACATTCGCCGCTGTAATTGAGATGCTCCCTTCCGACAACTCACTGTATTTTCGAGCGAAGATACCGTTGCGCGCTCCGCTGAGCGTGCCGGTCGTGGTCACCGTCACATCGCCGCCGCCATAAACGACGGCTCGAAGCGCGTCGTTGGATTTCGAAATGATTGTTGACTCATTGTTGTCGGTAAACGTCACGCCCAAATTACTGAACAGATCAATGGCGTTATGGGAATTGAAAGGCTCAATGCCAAAGCCGGGAAGCGTTTCTACAGATATGGGCGCGCCGTTGATGATCGTCACGCTGGTGTCGTTGATCGGATCAGCCGGCCCGGAACACAAATAAATGCCGGGGACCTCCAGGCCACAACTACCCGCAAGCGCAGAGCCTGCAGTCAGCAGCGTGGTCGCGCCAAGTGCCGCCGCAGAAACGCCCGAAAGAATGCGTCCCAATGCTGGCGCGTAACTTGCCACTTGACCCTTATACTTTGTCATCCGACCGCCACGCAGAAGGAGTGCTCGATAGTGTGGCAGGTTCGTGCTCTGATCTGTTTTACTCATTATGTCCGTACCAATTTTGATTTTATTGTTGAGTTTTCTATGCTTGCTTCGGAAGGGTGATCAGCGTTGCGGCCTCAGGGGTGCCGGGTGCAACTGCCATCGGGCAGAGATGACCCGGCAAAAGCTCAAGGTCGTAGAGCTCGGCCACATCGCCATCTATCCGTAGCCAGTCCACACAAGTCCTGGTCTCAAGATCTATTATCTGGAGTCCGCACCACGGCGCGCTGTCGGCCTTGTTAAGGCGGGCTTCAAGCTCCAGCCCCTCGAACCGCTTGTAACGGGGCTTGGACAGGCCGACGAAGGCGTAACGACCATGCACGGCCAGACCACGGGCAAAACCGGGGCAAAAAACATGCGGCTCAAAACAACCCTTGCCGTTCCGGTCGAATTCGACTGTGCCCAACTCTCCGCGGCCGGAATTCAGCAGCCACAACCGTCCGTCATGCCATCGCGGCGAATGCGGCATCGACAGGTTGTCGCAAACGATGTCTCCCGTCTCGACATCAATAACGATGCCCCCATCCGCACGCCGGTCGCGCCAACCGTCGATCGTGTCCGACCGGCTGACAGCTGTGACATATCGGGGGTGCCCGTCCTTCATCGCCAACCCGTTCAGGTGGCATCGATCCTCATCCACCAGCGATGATATGAACGGGGGCCGCCAAACCTCTCGAAAGCTGTGGCGCGGGTCCGGCGTTGCGAGGCAATTAAATCGCGTGTTGACGAAGATCGCCTTGCCTGCGGCGTCGATGCCAAGGTCGTGCAGATCCAGCTGCCCGGTAAACTCGCTCTGACGCGGCATGAAGGCGGCGTCGAACAGATCATTCACACGCTCCTGCGGATCCAGCACGTTCTGCAGGTGCAGAATTTGATCGTCTGCTGCCAGCGACAACCCGTGCGCGCCATGACGGTGGATACCCATTGGTCGGGGGAAAGCCATCTGATGGATGTTGATCCCACCACCCGGCTTGACCCCCACCATGTAAAGGAACCCCGACTGGTAGGAGGTAAAGGCGATGGACAGCCCAAGCCCTCCGAGCCGGTCGGCCAGACCCGCAGAGACCGAATAGTCAACTTTGGGTGTCGTCGGAGAAGAACCCGTTGTGTTACTTTCAGCGGCTGCGCCAGACTGAAATTGTTCGCAGAGAACATCGCTCATCGCGCGTCCTCCGGCAGAGACCAAGCCGTAACGGCAAGGTTGTTTGAACCAGTGTTGCCGCCTCTTATGCGGCTGAAAGATGACCTGCTGCGTCGCATCCCAAACCCCTGAGTACCGGATCAGCATCCGAACCAGTAAATTCATTGCCTTAGAACGGATTTGGTTTCGAGCAGGCATTCGCCGAGCTGGACGCAGTGGTACCATTTATGAACGGAATGAATCTCGTGCTGCGCTGGATGCCGGGTACAGGTGAATGCAGGTCGAAAGATCAGGAAAACTCAGCCCTGACCGACACAGTGATTACGTAGAATTCAGCCTAAAGATTCGACGAGAACGCCACCTCGCAGGACGGCAGCCGCTCTCATTCAAATTCAATGTGGTTCGGTCTTTTTTGAACCATTCGACTGCCGCTTTGGAGGCGCAACTGGCAAACGCAAAAGACTGGACTTGGAGCGGGCCCCGAGCCGTAAAAAAGCAGTGCTTTGAGTTGGCAGGAATTGTTGCGAGTTTCATAACTCACATAAGCTAGCCTTCCTGTAGGTCCGGAGAGGTCTCCGGCATCCCGGCGTTAACCTAGTGCCGCCGCCTTTAGCGAAGACCTCAGTCTCCAGTCCCTTCCGGTCGGTGGGATTAGTCTTTGAAACTCAGGCAATTTTTCCCGTAGCCCCTCGCGGTAGTCTGTCGGTGAAACACCGTAGTGTTCCATGAACGCTCGGGAAAATGCCGGGCGAGTAGAGAACCCTGTTTTATAGGCAACATCACCAATATTGCAGTTGGCATCGGCCCTTAGCAGGCCCGCGGCTTTTTCCAATCGTATCAATCGAATAAGGCGCTGAGGTGTGTCCGTTTGCTGGCAAATCTGGTACAATTTGGAACGTGATATTCCGACTGCCTTGGCAATCACTTCCGGTGTCAGGTCACGACGATGGAAGTTCCGATGGATAAAATCTACAACCGTGCAAAGGACGGTTTCATCTCTGATTTCGCGCGTTTCGAGTTCCTGTATCCGCTGATGTCTGAACGCGTCGACAGTGAGGCGATAGAGCATATCAGAAAGCGTTTCGATTTCGCGATCGTCCGCGTGATTCAATTCGCTGAACACGCCGGTAATTGCAGTTTTGAGAATTCTGGTGACCGGGCTGTCTCGCAACACCAAGCCGTGTAGCTGCGAGATTCCAGGAACCTCTTCCTGAATCTTCTTCCGATGCAGATTCAACGAGTAAGACGTCGCCCCTTTATGCTGGTAGGAAAACGGTCGCTCGGTGTCGAGCGAAAGCAGCTCCCCCGTCCTGGTATGCGCCGAACCTTCTGAATGACGCGTCGACAGATCTTCTCCTTTGAATTGAAAGTGTACTCCAAAGTAGTTCCTTTCCGCGCGCGCCATGCCAAGCTCCGATCTGTGGAAGACGCACGGCGTCAAGGTTTGGTATGTGTAAATCAAGAATTTCGGAGTTATTTTGGCTTCGCCAGTGAGGCTAAACGGGTCATCAACAGGTCCGGGGCGATCAACTTCATAACCCGCCAAGTCGAACAGTTCCTCGCGAAACAACGCGTATTGCTGCTTTTTCGGCGACAAGTTGGTGTCAAATCTGTGGGAGATTAACGTGTTTTGCTCTACCATAAGTAACCTTTGAAGACAGTACCTTTATCACTTTGAGTTCCGCACATACTCATTTCGTCAAGACGGGCACAATAGTGCTGCGAGGGCGTACAGAGAACGTCGAATTCACGGGTTGGGCTCTCGGCTGCGGACAATGTAAGCCCAATACCAATCCTGTGACGTGAAACCGTTTCTCGAGCATGGCCCGGGGCCGCCCTTCACTACAATCGCCACGCCGCGGTGGAACTGAGACGAAGCGGACATTGGCCGGAAACCTCATCCAACACATAGGTAGCGCAGCCACGGCACGTGTTGGACGAGCGCTTCCGAAAGTGTTCCGACCTATTCCAACAGTCCTTTTTCCTGATAATATTTCAGTGCGCCCGGATGGATTGGCGCTGAAAGACCAGCCGTGACCATTTCCTCTTTGGTCAGGTTGGCGAAGGCCGGGTGGAAGGTGCGAAAATCGTCGAAGTTCTCGAAGATGGACGACACCAAGGCATAAACCGCCGCATCAGATACGTTGGCCGATGTCACAAGTGTTGCACCGACCCCAAAGGTATCGACGTCGCTGTCGGTACCGCGATACATACCGCCGGGAATTGTGGCCGAGCGGTAATAGGCGTTGTTGTCGATCAGACCCGTTACGGCTTCACCGGTCACAGGTACCAGCTTGGCGTCGCATGTGGTGGCAGCCTCGGTCAGGTTGCCCGAGGGATGGCCAGCCGTGATAATGAATGCGTCGATCTGGTTGTCGCACAAGGCACTGGATTGCTCGGCTGACTTCAACTCGGCGGCAAGGGCGAACGTGTCTTTGGTCCAGCCTTTGGCGTCCATGAGCACCTCCATGGTGCCGCGCTGGCCAGAGCCGGGATTGCCGATGTTGACCCGCTTGCTCGCCAGATCGTCAAAATGCTCGATCCCCGAGTCTGCGCGCACCATCACGTTGAAGGGTTCGGCGTGAACGGAAAACACTGCACGCAGGTCTTCGAAAGGTCCGGCTTCTTCAAATTTAGAGGTGCCGTTAAGCGCGTGGAATTGCCAGTCGGACTGTGCAACGCCAAATTCCAATTCACCTTCGCGGATGGTGTTGATGTTATAAACCGAACCGCCTGTGGATTCGACCGTGCAACGCACGCCAGTTTCCTTGCGGTTCTTGTTCATCAGACGGCAAATTGATCCGCCGGTGGGATAGTAAACCCCGGTCACGCCACCTGTGCCAATCGTGACAAACTCTTCTGCCTGAGCTGCCGCAACTCCAAGCGACAGTGCCATTGCCGTAGCTAAGATCCTGTTCTTTTTCATCGTTTCCTCCCTGTGAATATGTGTTGTTTTGATTGGTAATGATCGTGGTGTCAGCGCACTGGGTTTTGTCAGATCGATCCAATCACGTCCTGATACCCAAACAGTGCCGGTAGCCCCCCGGTATGCAGCATGACGACCTTTTGGCCCTTGCAGATCACACCCTCGTCCAACAGTCCCAATAGCCCGGCAAATGTCTTTGCCGAGTAGACTGGATCCAAGAAAATACCTTCAGTGCGCGCCATGAGGGTCAGGGCATCACGCGTCCCTTCCCCGACTCGCCCATATCCGGGCGCGAGTGCGCCATCCCAGACGTTGATGCCGTTCATGACGATCGCCGGGTCGAAATCCATCAAGGCGGCCAATCTGCCGAGGACTTTTTCCATGCGCGCGTATTGCTGATCCTGATCGCGTCGCACACAGATGCCGTAGACGGGCGCGCGCATTCCGGACAGCCGTAGCCCCGTCAGAAACCCGCCGTGGGTTGAGCCGCTGCCCGAAGGCACGACTGCGGCATCAAAATCGCTCATTTGCGCGCTCAGTTCCGCGCCCCCCTGGACATAGCCCAATGCCCCCAAGGGCGGGTGGTCGACACCAAGGTGGATGACATAGGGCCGATGGCCGGCGGCAACCAGCTGAGCCGCCCTTTCATGCAGGGCATTGTCCGCGCCGACTTCATCTTCTCCTACCGGAAAGTGCATGTGTTCAGCGCCCAGGATTTTGGCCAGCAGGACATTGCCCGACTGGTAGTACTGCTCTCCCATGCCCGGCACCCGCTCTTCCAGCTGCAGAACGGATTTCATCCCCAAACGGGCCGCCGCGGCGGCCGCTGTGCGTACAAAGTTCGACTGTACCGCTCCGGTAATCAGGACGGTGTCAGCCCGCTGTTGTAACGCTTCGCCAAAATAGAACTCCAACTGCCGAGTCTTGTTGCCACCAAAGCTAAGCCCGGTCAGGTCGTCCCGTTTCAGCCAGAGGTCAATACCCAGGCGGTCTGACAGGCGATCCAGCCTTTCGACCGGTGTGACTTCGGTCATCAAACGAGCGCGCGGGAACTCAGACAGTTTCAGGTCGATATTCATCTGTTCAGTCATCACTTGTCATCCAACCAGATAGGCACGGCGGAACAGGGCCGCGCACGCGAGAATCGAGATAATCCGAATGGCGTGGGTAATGGCCTGTTGCGGCAGCAGCGGACCGATCACGTGCCCCAGCAGACTGCCAGCAATTGTGGCCGCGACAAACGGCAAAAGCCACGGGGCGCTGGCAAAGGCCGCCCAGTCCGACAGGCAGTGCAACGCGAAGGCTGAACCATATGCGACCAGTGCCACGGGCTGTACCAACCGACGCGCTTCGTGCGGGGTTCGACCCGAGGCCAGAAAGCCCAGAATCATCAAAGGACCGGGAGTGGCTGCCCACACTGTGGCAAGGCCGGACAGGCCCGAAATTGCCTGAAATCCCCGCGGCCCAACCTTGTTATCCTGCGGCAGCAACGAGGTGGCTACTCCGACAAGTAAAAGAACGCCCGTCAGGACCAACACCATGCGTTCCGACAGATAAGGGTAAATCAAAAGACCCAGAGCGATGCCCGCAACACACCCAATCACCGCATTTCGGATCAGTGCAGTGTTCATGGACCACACCCGCCTGTTCGACGCGACAAGCGATACGAGTGTGTTCAGCATAAGCAAGACCGGAACAGCCGTGGCCGTCCCCAGCAACACCATCATCACAGGCGCTACAACGATGCTGAACCCAATCCCGACCCCGACCTGAATCGCTGCCCCTGTTAAAATGGCAAGCAGCAAGATCAGTAGGTCAGCGGGCACGTTTCGATCCATTGTTTCACAGTTCATGAACGGAACGGTAACGCCGCACAGCCTTAATGAAAAATCATCTTATTGTATTTATTGATACGCTGGTGTTATCAATTCATATGCGCATAACTGCCCGACAGATTGAGCTTTTCCAGATGGCCTATCGACACCGGTCCACGCGAAAGGCGGCAGATGCCCTGCACATATCTCAGCCCGCTATAAGCCGTGTCGTCGCTGAGCTTGAGGCCGAAATGGGCGTGCCCCTGTTCGATCGATCGGGACGTAAATTCGAGCCAACCTCCGCGGCGCACAGTCTGCAGCAGGCGGTTCAAAAACACTATCAGGGCTTGGAACGTATCCAGGAGGCCGCAATTCAAATCGCCTCTGGCACTGGAGGACATTTGCGTGTGGCAACGGTTCCGGCAGTGGCCGATACCCGCGTTGCGGTTGCAGCCGGCAGACTCATGGCGGAACTCTCTGCCCTAAGAGTGGATGTCGATGTTCTGGACGAGAAGGCCGGAATGGCCGCGCTGCGCGAAGGACGAGTGGATTGCGCAATTGTATCGTCTGATCCCGGCGATCCAAATCTGGCTTGCACTCGGTTGGCCGACCTTCAACCGGTGGTGATTGTTCCCCGCGACGACCCGCTGGCCAAAGCGCGCAAAGTCTCGCCTGCTCAACTCGCGGAGGCTCCTCAAATCATGCTGACACCTCGCAGCCCGTTCCGTCGAGCAGTGGAGGTAATGTTCGACAGCTCTGAGGTTCCATTTCAGGTCAGAGCCGAAGCCCAGACACAATCCGCTTTGGTTCGCATGGTCGCTCAGGGCGCAGGCCGTGCAATCGTTGACAAAGATATTTTAGGCATGTCGACAGCAGACGATGTGTCCGCCGTGCCTTTGACATACGACCTCAGTTGGCCGGTCCGAATGATCACCTTTTCCGCATCAAATGACATTCCCGGTTTGCAAAGATTTACAAATGAACTGAAAGAGCATCAGGATCAGACCCACTAAGCTCAAGGATATACCATTCATCATCGTCTGAAGTGCGAGCGTTTGTGTGTACGACCTCTTTTTAGCTTCCACTGAACACGAAACCTAGATCTGCCCCGCTGGCGAAGAACGAAAACATCAGCGCCGAAGCTTGCACAAACGCTCTGGCAGGCTTCCTGGTGAAAGCCGTCAGCTTTGGCATCGAATGCAAAAACAACGTCTAATACCGGTCTCTCAAACGCCCAGAACATCGCTTGCGTATTGTCGGTCGTCCCAATCTGGATCTCACGAGGTCCACATTGATGCTTCGGCGTCAATAAATCCCTCGCTCGTGGTGTTGCCACTTTGGTGGGCATTGGCTGAACGCCCAGTAAAGAGAAGTTGAACTCGGGGCTGGCAGTAGCAACGAATGCCTCTAATGGGCCATCCTCATAATTGCCGATGTCGCCTCACTATGATTTGTACATATTTTCGGCTTTGGTCACTGCCGACCCAATCCGGACGTTGGTCCAGGGGGCACATTGCTGTGGTGGGGTTCTCGAAAGCTGCAATTCGGGCGCGGATCTGAATTACCATGATAAGCATGTTCGTAACGCAGGCCTACCCGACATTCGAGTTGAACAGAATATCCATCTTTAGGGAACGCTCTATACTCAAGGCCGGTTTAAAACAAAGTCCGGTACTATCCCTGCCCTCTTGATAGCTGCTTCAAAATCATGCCCTGCGAAGAACCCAAATCCTGAGATGAGCGCCGAAACTATGCCGGCATTACGTGCGCCCAGAATGTCGGTGTGCAGGCTGTCACCAACCATCAGAACTCGGGACTTTTCGATGTGTCCGAGACGTCGGAAAGCAAGATCATAGATGTTGCCAAACGGCTTTCCAAAGAACTGAGGGGCGACACCTGTCCGGTCTGCCAGTTGGTGCGCAAAAAGGCCGGGCTCCATGGAAAATCCATACTCGCGAGGAGCGACAATATCAGGGTTGCCAACCATTACCGGGCGGGGACGCTCTAACAAGGCGGACTCTAACATGGTTTGCCGGGATTCAGACCAAGCCGCTGAACCGATCATCAGGAATCCATCAACGGTTTCGTAGGGATTTGGGTCATCCTCCAGATAGGTGAGTTTCAACCCTTCCAGGTCGCGAAGACCGGCGCTGGGTGTCGCCATCAACCCCCAATGCAATTCACTTTGGCCGTTTAGCTCTGACAATAATGTAGCCCGACTGGTAATCACGTCCTGTGGCGCAAAGTCATAACCTAGTCGGGTATATTTCTCTAATAGAGTGGCGTGAGGAAACCCTGCGGCATTTGACACGACCAGAACACGTTTGCCATCTGCTTTCAGTGACCTGACCCGTTCTGGTGTGTCTGGGATCGCCGTATCACCGATATTAAGAACCCCGAAGGCGTCCAGAAGGAACACGTCGAACTCATGAGCGATGTCCTCTAGCGTCTCAGCCTTACGATAGTTCACTTCGGTAGTTCTGTTTTCCGGAAGGCGATGTCTTACAGCCTCGTAGGCATCAAAAGCCTCTTGCGCAGAGAACCCGGTCAAATGATGGCCCCTCTTACTTTCGCAGAAACCCATTCACTGATCATGACCGCGACAAGAATTACAATCAGGATCAGGCTGACTTGTGGCCAGGCCAGGACATTTAGCGAAGCCGACAATTGCAACCCGATGCCCCCGGCTCCAACCAGCCCAAGCACCGTGGACTCGCGGATGTTGATATCCCAACGGAAGACTGCAATGCCTGCGAAAGCGGGCAGGATTTGTGGAACGATTCCGTAGGCCATGACCTGCCAACGTGAAGCACCGGTCGCCGTGATCGCTTCGACCTGAGTGTGATCAATTTCCTCAATCGCTTCATAAAGAAGCTTTGCGCAAAACCCGATTGAACGTATGGCGATTGCAATGACACCGGCAAAGACGCCAGGACCAATAATCGCGATCAATAGAAGCGCCCAGATCAACGAGTTGATGGAGCGGGTCGAGACGATGACCAACAGGGCAATAGGGCGGATGAACAGAGCCGATGGTGTGGTGTTGCGGGCCGCCAGAAAGGCAACTGGCACTGCCATGCACAGGGCAATTATGGTTCCCAGGGTGGCAATGTTTAGCGTGTCCCAAATCGGGCGACCCAACTGGGTGATGTAATCCCATTTAGGAGGCGTTGCTCGGGTCCAAATATCGTTGGCGATGCGGGGCGCATCCCAGACGAAAAACCAAGTCGTCGACTCTGAGATCAGCTGCCAGCAGTAAACAAAGATCGCCACGCCCAGAAACCAGCCGAACCAACGAACCAGACTCTGACCCGTTGTCCGGCGACGCCAGATTTGCGCATCGTCGCGTTCAACTATCGGCATTACTGAACCCTCGCTCGTATAATTCCCGAAAGGTATTCAAGAGCCATCACGATGCCGATAATAAGAATGAGAATAGCTGCCGCAGTGTCGTATTCATAGCGGTCGAATGCGGTGTTCAAAGTTGCACCAATTCCACCAGCCCCCACGAGCCCGAGGATCGCGCTTTCTCGGAAGTTGATGTCGATCCGATACATGGAAAGACCCACAAGTCGCGGCATTACCTGAGGCTGAACGCCATAGTTGATCCATTGTGGCCAACGCGCTCCAGAGGCCTTAATCGCCTCGGCCTGAACCTTGTCCATAGCTTCGATATCTTCGGCCAGAAGTTTGGACAGAAACCCGATGGTAGCGAAGGAAAGCGTCAGAAATCCGGCCAGCGGACCAAAACCGAAGATAGCCACCAGCAAAATGGCGACGATAATCTCTTGCAAAGCCCGGCTTATCGCGACAATGCCTCGGCAAATCATGTAGATTGGCAATGGCGCGATATTGCGGGCCGCTCCCAATCCAATCGGAATCGAAATCAGGATGCCCACCACCGAGGCGGCCACGGTCATCACGATACTTTCCAGAAGGCCGCTCCAAATGTCTGACCACCGTGAAATGAAGTCCGGGCTGGTAAACGCAAGTACAAACGCCCATCCCCGATCCAGCCCTTCATAGACACGGCCCCAATCAACTTCGATGGTCATGAACGCCGCGACCAGGTAGGCGAAAAAGCCAAGGAGCAATGCCCAGCGGAGCAATGGGTTTTTAACAAAGGCGGGCTTACGCCAGCCTTTTCCCAGCATGTCGTCTAACTCTCGGTGGCTCATTCTGCAGCCTCGACATCTTCATCTTCGTCGACTTTTTCGATGGTTGCTTCCCAGTCTTCCTCCCCGTAGATCTCGGTCAGCTTTTCGGGGGTAAGGCCTGTGGGCAGCCCATCATACACTATTTCGCCAAAGCGGAGTCCCACGACGCGGGGAACAAACATCTGAGCGAGCGCCACATCATGGATATTGATAATGGCTGCCAATCCGCGTTCCTGACATAACTCGGTGATTAGGCGCATGATCTGACGGCTGGTCTTTGGGTCCAGCGACGCAGTTGGCTCATCAACCAGCAACAGTTTCGGGTTTTGAATCAAGGCGCGGCAGATGCCGACCCTTTGGCGTTGACCACCTGACAGTTCATCCGCCCGCTTGTCGGCCATATGTAGCAGCCCCACCCGATCAAGCAGGCGGAAGGCTTCGTCGACATCCGACTGCGGATATCGACGCAGGAAGCTGCGCCAGAATCCAACGTATCCTAATCGTCCCGAAAGAACGTTTTCCATCACCGTGAGGCGTTCGACCAAGGCATATTCCTGAAAGATCATACCCATTTCACGGCGCGCTTTCCGTAAGGCTCCAGATCCGAGTTTGGTCAGGTCCACGTCATCCAAAAGGACACTACCGCTTGTGGGTTCAACCAACCGGTTGATGCAGCGGATCATGGTCGATTTGCCTGCCCCCGAGGGACCGATCAATGCAAGAACCTGTCCTTTTGGAACCTCAAGATCAATGGCCTTCAGCGCCTGATCTCCGGTCTTGTATGTTTTCGTCAGCTTTTGAAGACGCAGCATAAAATGCCCCAGATTAGGGTGAGTAGCGGGCCCTTTCAGGCCCGCAAGATTGGCCAAGGGTTACTGGCAGGCGTAGGAGACGCCATTTGCCGCGTCAATTTTCCGAATGACGTCCCAGAATTCCTGATAGGTCATCTCAAGGAATTGACCTTCATTCGATTTCGAGAACTCGGCTTCAAGTGTCGTGCCGTCCCAGTCGAAGTTAAAGAAAGCATTGCGGATCTTCTCCTGCAACTCGGGCGTCAGGTTGTAAACCGTGCCAAACCCGGTCGTTGGGAAGGTCTGCGACTTGTAAATCGTCACGACATCATCTTCCTTGATCACATCGCGCAAGATCATCCGGGATTTAACCGAGTTCGCGATCGAGGCCGCCAAGTAATCCTTGTTGGCAACACCCAGGATCGAATTGTCGTGCTTGCCCGAGTAGACAGGTTCGAAATCGCGTTCGGGCAGAAGATCAAAGTCGCTTTTCAGGATTGCTGAAGGCGCTTTAAACCCAGAGTTGGATGTGGGCGACGTAAACGCCAGTTGCTTGCCCTTGATGTCCTCGACCTTTTCGATGCCCGAGCCCGGATAGGTGATGATTTCCATCTCGTAACCGAAGTTACCGTCCTTCGAAGCCATGATTGTGAACGGGCGGAACCCGGCGCAGTTTACCGCCAGCGGGTTGGAGCCAGTGTTAAAGCCCGCAATATGCAGACGCCCCGAACGCATCGCTTCAATCTGGGCGGCGTTGTTCTGAACCGGAAAGAAGACAACGTCCTTGCCAGTTTCCGCTTTCAAATGGTCGAGAAAATCCGACCACGCAGTTTTGTATACGGCGGGGTCTTCAACCGGAGTATAGGCAAAAATCAAGGTGTCAGGATCTATTTGCTCGGAGGGGTCTGTGGGGATATCAGCAATCAAATCCCCGTCGGCATCACAAAACCGCTCATCCAGGTCACCGCGCGGACAATCTTGTGCCGACGCCGTCCCACTCAGCGACATGAGCGCAATCGCGGATGCCCCAATCAATAGTTTTATATCGATCTTCATGTTTTTCCTCCCAGTTATGCGCGGTCCTTTTTTGATCCGCTGTTAATCAATCATGTCATGCCTACCCGGCGACGAGTAAATCGATCTCGGCGCCCTCAATAGCGTTACGCAATTCTCCTGTTGGTTTTTTATCGGTAACGATGGAATCCAGACCGCCAAGGTCTCCCACGTGAGACAGGCCTTTGCGGCCGAATTTCCCGGAATCAATCAGAAGATGCCGCTTCTCGGAGCGCGTCAGCATCATTCTCTTTACAGCAGCAAAGCCCCGCACTGTCTCAGAAGGACCTTCGGCTGAGAAACCCGAGGAGCCGATCATACATCTGTCGACATTGAAACGGGACAGAAATTCCAGCGTTTCGGTGCCTATCGTTGCGGATTCAGTAGCCAAATATTCCCCTGGGCATAGCAGGACTTGGGCAGCCCCATGACCAAGGGTCATCGCGACGGGAATTGAATTGGTGATCACCGTGCAATGCGTGCCGAGATAAGCCAGTGCACGTGCCATCTCGATGGTGGTTGAACCGGAATCGATCATGACCGTTTCACCGCCCTGGATCAGTTCTGCGGCTCTAACACCTATCCGTTCGCGTTCCTCAACCCGGGCGCTTGTCCGTTCATCCAAACCCGGAAACTGTCCTTGCGCAGGGGCTGATGCCCCGCCGTGTGCACGCGCTATCAAGCCGTCATTCGACAGAGCGTCGAAATCCCTGCGTACTGTTTCGTTGGAGACGTTGAATCGCTGTGCCAGTTCGCTGATGCGGACGTGCGGGCGTAGCTTCAACTCCAACAGTATCTGTTGGCGCCGGTCGGACTTCTTTACCCGGCTCTGCTTCTTTTCAGACATTTTGCCGCGCGTTTTGGTTTTGGACATCCGACGACCCGACTAGGTTTCGAAATCTACCTTTGTGGGCTTTCGGGCATTTTGCAATAATTTTTGTTGCATAACCCTCGGAAGGTTGTGAGAATTCGAGAGAATCCAAGTACTTCAAAGCGCAGAGCTAAAATGCACATGCTGATCATACTCAGAATGGAAATCGAGGAAGCGTCTTAACCGGCCAACTTGCTATTTAGACAGCTTCCTTTTCGGTTTTGATCGTGTGGCATTGAGGGACAGCATGAGCGACAGCGAAACGGCAAATCAGATTGCGGCGCTTCCGATGCGCTGGGACAAGACTGGCAAGTTGCGTGTTCTGATGGTCACTTCACGGGATACGGGCCGGTGGGTTATACCAAAGGGATGGCTTATGGACGGCAAAAAGCCGTGGCATGCCGCTGAAATAGAAGCTCAGGAAGAAGCGGGTGCGGTCGGCACCATCTCGAAACGGCCAATCGGTCATTTTTTCTACGACAAGCGATATGAAGGCAGAAGCAGCGTTCGCTGCCGCGTCACCCTTTATCCATTGGTCGTTGAAAAGCTGAAGCGACGCTGGAAGGAAGAAGGTGAGCGAACGCGTCACTGGTTTTCACCGGCAAAAGCCGCAAAGCTGGTCGAAGAAAAAGACCTGTCACAATTGCTGAAAAATCTAACAGACAATCAAGAAGTCAAATCGGTCGCGAAGAAGCTTCGAAAGGCTGCTTGAGGAAGGGCATAATAGAACCGGGAAGCCCGGACACAATAAGCACAAAGGGAGGAAAAAATGAGGAAATTGACAACCACTGCGGTTGGATCAGTGATTGCCTTGGCCGCGTCACTGTCGGCGGCACAGGCCGATAAGCTTACGTTCTATTGTTCGGCGCAAGAAGATTGGTGCCAACTTATGGCGCGCAGCTTTGAAGATGCGACTGGCATCGACGTCAACATGACTCGAAAATCGTCAGGCGAGACCTTTGCACAAATCCGGGCCGAAAGTTCGAACCCGAAGGGAGACGTTTGGTGGGGTGGTACGGGTGATCCGCATTTGCAGGCCGCAGAGGAAGGCTTGACGATGGAATACCTATCGCCAATGCGCGACCAACTTCACGATTGGGCGATATCCCAGGCTGAAAGCGCGGACAACAAAACGATCGGCATCTATTCAGGCGCGCTTGGGTACGGCTACAATGCCGACCTTGTCGCAGCAAACAATCTGCCCGAACCTGCCTGCTGGAAAGACCTGTTGAAGCCCGAATACAAAGGGCATGTTCAGATGGCGAACCCGAACTCGTCAGGTACGGCCTATACGACGCTGGCTTCAATGGTGCAGATCTTCGGCGAGGACGAAGGCTTTGAGTTCATGAAAGGCCTGCATTCGAATATCAACCAGTATACCAAGTCAGGCTCAGCACCGATTAAGGCCGCCGGACGTGGTGAGAACACAATTGGTATCGTCTTCATGCATGACGCCGTGAAGCAGGCCGTTTCAGGGTTCCCTATCAAGGTCGTGGCACCATGCGAGGGCACCGGATACGAAATCGGCTCGATGTCGATTATTGAAGGAGCCCGCAACGAGGAAGAGGCGAAGAAGTTCTATGACTGGGCCCTGTCGCCCGAAGCGCAAAATCTTGCCCTTCAGGTCAATGCGTTTCAGGTGCCATCGAACAAGGGCGCGGAAACTTCGGAAAGCGCGCCTGACATGAGTCAGATCAAGCTGATTGACTATGACTTCAAGAAGTATGGCTCCTCAGATGAACGAAAGCGCCTGTTGCAGAAATGGGACGAGGAAGTTTCGGTTCTGCCGCAGTAAATGACTGATAATATATCAAAAACGACCCATCCGGTCCTGATCTTCTGGATCATCGCCGGGTGGGTCGGATTCTGCTTTCTGCCATGGTACATGGTTGACGGCGGCCTATGGTCCTTCGAATGGCTATTGGACGGCTACCCATTCGACGAGGACTATGCCCCGGCTGCATTTCTGATCGGGCAAGGCGAAAAACTCTGGCTCACTCCACTTCTGATAGCGCTTGTATTGCCGCTTCTGGTGTTAAAGCGCGCCAAATCTGACCCGCTCTACGCGCGCATTCTGATCCTGTCCGGTGCGCTCGGCTTCGGCTGGTTGATCGCTCAGGGGTTCAGCATTGGTATCAGAGGCTTCAACTTCGACTGGTTGGAAGCATTGTTCGGCGAGCTTGGCGACCGTCAGTTTGGAATGGGCTATGGCGCAATGATTTGCGCATCTAGCTTTCTGTTCCTGCTCACTCAGGGGATCGCTGCAAGAGGTGCCATTAACGGTGACGTTTTCGTCGTAAGTGCTATTGGCGGTGTGATAACAATCGTCACCGCATTTGTCTTTTTCCCCATCGCCAAGATGCTTTTCGCGGCCTTCGTCACTGAAGACGGCGCGTATTCCATCGCGGTATTTTTCTCGAAGTTTTTTGATGATCGACTGTGGGGTTTGGGCTGTTTTCGGGGTGCGCGCTGCGGCGCCGCCTGGAATTCACTGTTCCTCGCCATCCTCGTGGGCGTCATCACCACGGTCCTGGGTCTGTGTTTCGCGTTGGTCGTGACGCGCTCGGGCTTTCACTACAAGCGCGCGCTTCGGGCCTTGACCGTACTGCCAATAATCACCCCGCCATTCGTGATCGGTCTCGCGCTCATCCTGCTTTTTGGCCTGTCCGGTTCCGTCACCCGGTTTTTTGCCGAGCTTTTCGGCACGCAGCCGACACGCTGGCTTTACGGAATGCCGGGCATCCTGATCGCTCAGACACTCGCGTTTACGCCAATTGCGTTTCTCGTACTGATAGGCGTTGTGGAAGGCGTTTCGCCTTCAATGGAAGAAGCTGCCCAGACGCTTCGCGCCAGCAGATGGCAGACGTTCAAGACGGTTTCTTTGCCGCTGATGCGGCCTGGTCTTGCGAACGCATTTCTTCTGGGCTTCATCGAAAGCATGGCCGATTTCGGCAACCCGCTTGTATTGGGCGGAAATTTCGACGTGCTTTCGACCGAAATATTCTTCGCCATTGTCGGCGCTCAATATGATCAAGGCCGGGCTGCGGTCCTGGCCATGGTGCTGCTGTTCTTTACCCTTTCGGCCTTTTATGCGCAGCGCGTCTGGCTGGGTAAGAAGAGCTACACAACCGTCACCGGTAAGGGGGATGCAGGGGTTCATCCGCTGATGCCTACCGGCCTTTCTGTTCCCGTGCTGCTCATCGCTCTGGGTTGGGCACTATTCACAATTGTTGTCTATGCGATGATCATCTACGGCAGTGTGGTCGAGCTGTGGGGGGTCGACAACTCGCTGACGATTAAACACTACATCACCGCATTTTCAGTCCGCTTTGAAGAAGAGGGTATACGTTGGACCGGAGCCGCTTGGGACAGTTTCTGGACCACCATCACAATCGCAGCCATTGCAGCACCATTGACTGCCGCCGTTGGGCTGGTAACGGCCTATCTGCTGACCCGGCAGAGCTTTGCGGGCAAGAACGCCTTTGAATTCGGCACCATGCTGTCATTCGCTATCCCAGGTACCGTAATCGGCGTTAGCTACATCCTTGCCTTCAATGTTCCGCCAATCGAAATAACGGGTACAGGTGTCATCCTCGTGGTCAGCTTCATCTTCCGAAATATGCCGGTTGGTGTTCGCGCGGGCATCGCAAGCATGTCGCAGCTGGACCGCAGTCTTGATGAATCTTCGCTGACCCTTGGCGCAAACTCCTGGCAGACGTTCCGAAACGTCATCCTGCCGCTGTTGCGCCCCGCGATCCTTGCTGCTCTTGTCTACAGCTTTGTCCGCGCCATGACGGCGATCTCGGCTGTCATCTTTCTGGTCAGCGCGGAGTATGACATGGCAACCAGCTATATCATCGGTCGGGTCGAGAATAACGACTATGGCCTTGCTATCGCCTATTCGACAACGCTGATCTTCGTGATGCTCGCGGCGGTCGGCTTATTGCAACTTCTCGTCGGTCGGGTCCAGATTGGCCGGCGCACTCAGCACGGAACGGAGACATCGCCATGACCGACACCAAAATCGGTTCCAAGGCCGCCCCGGTACGCTTTGAGAACGTGTCTAAAGTGTTCGGCAAGGATATCGTCGCCGTCGATAATATCAATCTTCACGTAGACGCCGGAAAGCTCGTCACGTTGCTTGGCCCGTCAGGCTGTGGGAAAACAACAACGCTGCGCATGATTGCAGGGTTAGAGATGGCCAGTTCCGGCAAGATCCTGATTGGTGACCGGGACGTGACCAAACTGCCGGCCACCGACCGCGACGTATCCATGGTGTTTCAGTCTTACGCGCTTTTCCCTCATATGAGCGTGCTGGAGAACGTGATGTATGGCCTCACATTCTCGGGCTTTGCAAAAGATGAGGCTCGCAGCCGCGCACTGTATGGTTTGGAGTTGGTTGGTCTTCAGGGGTTCGACAACCGCCTACCCTCGGAACTATCCGGCGGCCAGCAACAGCGTGTTGCCGTCGCGCGCGCGCTGGTTCTTGAGCCGCAAGTGCTGTTGTTCGACGAGCCTCTGTCCAATCTGGACGCCAAATTGCGCCGTCAGGTGCGCGAGGACATCCGGGCAATCCAGCAAGACCTCGGCCTGACAGTTGTTTACGTGACCCACGATCAGGAGGAGGCGCTGGCGGTCTCTGATGAGATTGTTGTCATGCGCAACGCGGCGATCGCTCAGATGGGCACACCACGCCAGCTTTACGATGCCCCGAATGACCGGTTTGTTGCCGATTTCATAGGCGAGGCAAACCTTTTGGATTGCCAGATCGTCGATATCAATGGCGACGCGGCAACGATAGAAATAGAAGGCTACCGCCACACGCTGCAACGTCGCGGTTTGTCCGAAGGGGCTGCAACCATCGCCGTGCGACCCTCACGTTTGGTGATCGGTTCAGACCAGGGCATATCAGCCACGGTGGCTAAGGCGACCTATGTCGGCGTTCGGATGGAATACACGCTGACAGGTGCATTCGGTCAGGTTTTTGCCGTCCACGATGATGTCGAAGCACCACTAGAACCCGGCACCGAAATCAGGATGGGTTTTGCCGCCAAAGGGCCGGTGCTTTTGCCGGACTAACTACTGAGTTTTATGCTCATCACCTGCCCCGAGCTCTCTATCGTTCCGGTCGTCCCGATAGCGGATTGGGGCCTGAGTGCGACAGGCCACAAACGCTCTATAGAATTTACATCCAGTGAAGTCTTGTCAAATGTCACGCAAATTTGGATCAGTGGCGAGCGAATGGCCTGCGAAGCAGCCAAGGTTCCTGCGCTGCTGACAGAGGCTGGATGGTCCGTTAGTGTTGAGCGGATTGAACGGAGAACCATTGATGCGCCAATGGTTCGAGAACAATGGTCGAGTGATGAGTACATCCGGGAGTGCCTAGCGATCAGGGTGAAGCGCAAGCTGACCAATCCCGACGCAATCGATTCCCTGACGGATCTGTTCATCCTTCGTGGCCCGCCCGGTTTCATACATTCAGACAATGGGTCAGAATTTATCGCCCACGCCGTCCGAGAACGGATTGCCGCCGTCGGTGCCCTGACGGCTCATATTGAACCTGGCAGCCCGAGGGAAACGGATATTGCGAAAGCTTCAATGGCCGGCCCAGCGGCGAGATTTTCTACAACCTGCGCGAAGCACAAATCCTGATCGAACAGTGGAGGAAACACTACAACACAAATTACCCACCGCTCTGGGCACCGATCGTCAGCGCCCGAAACCATCATCCCAATGGAACAAAAGCCAATGGTGCACCAACAGTCAAACTGGGCCCGTCAGATGAGGCAGCTCAGTGTTCGATACGGTGTGTCATTTCGGGATCTGGAAGAAATCATGGTGGAACGTGGCGTTGAACAGAATCACGCGACGCTGAATTGCTGGGTCAGCTGGTATGTTGGTCTGGTTTCTGAAGCTGCCAGAAACCGGAAGCGTGCCGCGGATCGCTCTTGGCGCATGGATGAGACCCATGTGAAAGTGAAGGGTGAATGGGTTTACCTCTATTGCGCTATCGACAAACACGGCAAGACACTGGACTTCATGCTATCCAAGCGCCGGGATAAAGCTGCTGCGACAAAGTAATTTGCCGGGGCGCTCGTATCGAACGGATTGCCGCGAAAGACTATTATCGACAAAAGCGGGGCCATCACCGCTGGCATTTAAGCCATGAACAAGAGTCAAAAGGGCGTTGGTTGCCCAATGCTGATCGAGATGGTGAGGCGGAAATACCTCAACAACATTATTGAACAAGACCACCGTTTTATCAAACGTCGGAACAAGCCGATGTTGGGTTTCAAGTCACTTGAATCAGCAGCGTCCGCTCTGGCAGGGAATGAACTGGTCAACATGATCCGAAAAGGTCAATTCATATCCGGCCTCTCGCCGTTTCAGCAGTTCGCGCAAGTGGCAGGATAATAGATCCGTCTAATCCACCTACCCAGCTTTCAAAGAAATTTGCGACAGAACCCCTCTACAGTCAGCAAGGAATTTCGCAACAAAATCCCTTGGCTTCACCTGATCAAGAACTTTCGGGCACGCGAACCCAGACTTCAACGCGACGATTGCTGGCCCGGCCTTCATCGGTATCATTGCAGTCGAGCGGCATCTGTTCACCGAAACTCAGCGCCTGAATGTCAAATTCGCTCAGCCCATCAGCGGCAAATTCATTTGCAAGCACCTCTTGCACTGCCTCGGCGCGTTGTTGCGCAAGCCGCGTGTTGTTCCGCGCATCACCCACGCTATCGGCAAAGCCGACAAGCAGAAGTTCCAGCCCGTCGAATTCGCTGTTGCGCAGTCGGCTTGCCAGGTCGCGGATGTTCAGCACAGACTCCGCATCCAGATTGCTGGAGGCATTGTCAAAGCGGAACGTGATCGATAGGCGGTCAGCACGGCGCAACTCGCGCATCATAGACGAAAACTCATCCCCGCTGAAATCCGGTTCGACGGCAGCGGCGTGGATCAGGGCTATACCCATGTCCTGTATCTTCATGCGCTGAAGTCGCGCGCTGGCGAACCCTGTATCCTCAAGCACAGATTGTGCAGCATCTGTCTTCGTCCATTGAAGGAAATCACCGGCAACCGAATGCAGATTCTCTTCTGCGGCGTACGCAAGGATTGGGCGCGACAACGGATAGTTGTTGATTTTCAGATCGAAATTGGACGGTTCAGACATAAGCCCACAGGCTTTACGGATGGACATCATATCGGCCCCATCACGCTGTACCTGCACGCGATCAAGGAGACCAAGCGCCGAGCGATCTGCACGGACGGAATTGATCAAGTCCTGCGCACTGGGATGAAATACTGTATCCGCGACCAGGGGGCCATCGGGACTGCCAGAGATCTTCTGATAAAAGAGCGCTGGTCTATCCCCTTCTAGCAGATGCAGCGTAACCGGCGAATTGCCCCCGCCCAGGTTTTCCCAGGACCGCAAATCACCGGACAGAATGCCCGCGATTTCTTCAATGCTCAGGTCGCGGACAGGGTTTTTGTCGCCGGCAATCAGAACGCGACTGTCCAGTGCAAGCATAAACTCCCGCTCCGTACCCGCAGCCGTGTCGATCGGTTGGTCTGTGATCATGATGTCCGGAGCGAAGACGGAATCGGCCGCGTTGGAAGGCTGCATGTCTATTTCGGCGACCACGGAACCGTCCTCACTGCTCAGAAGAGTGACAACAGAACGACCTGGGGATTGCTCGTCAATCAGATAGCGAAGCCCACGCTCGCGCGCATATTCGCTCAGCAATGCCGGCATCATGAAGTCAACTGCGTTGGTCCCGCCAAGCACAGCGATCTTCGGATCATAGAGATTCAAATCCGGGCAGGCGGCGCCAATGCAGTCTACCCGGTCCGTGGAAAGTTGAAAGCTACCGAGCGGGGTTTCAACGACATAGTAGCTGTCGCTGTATTCGACCAACTCCCCGATAACTTCTGTGTCATCGCTCCGCGAGACCAACGTCACCCTTGTGTCGACTACCTCTTCTTCCGGTTCGGCTTCCGCGATAGTTCCGTCAGCTCCGGGACAGCCCGCACCGGAACATTTAAGCATCGCAGCATAAAGTGTCAGTTTCCCCAACTCTGTCTGCAGGACATAGGTGGCCCCGTCATACTCCAGAATTACGCCGCGGACACTCGTGCCGCCGTCATGAGTGGTGAGTTCAACTTCATTTGCCGGTTGCGCGCTTGCCTCAAGAGCAAAAGCAGATGCGAACATGCTGGCGGCCACAAACACTTGTCTGGAATTGTGCGCCAGGAATGATTTTGAGGTCCAGAAAGCATGGGACATCTGATTTTACTCCAAATTTCGCCTGTTGGATTCGCCGAAAGATCGGGTGGCTGGGGATTGGGCTGCGCCCGCAGCAGCCCCCGATGGATGCCTTCAGCTTGAAGAGGATTGCGTGGTGTAAAGGGCAACTGCTTCATTCATACGCTGCAGCAACGGTTCACTGTCGCGTGCAAGAACGGACAGATCACGGTCTGACAGCACTTCGCCGTTCACCGCGCGTTCCAGCAGTCCTTTTACCGGATTCCACAACTCTTCGACTTCGCGCAGTTTTCGGGCGATTTCCGGTGTGGGCGGGGCAATGACGCCAATATCCTCGAAACCGTCCTGCAGTGCGGACAACGAGGTATCAAAGAGTTCAACCGTATCGGCCAAACGCGCCGCCTGCTCAGCCGGATCTTCCGCCGCCTGCATCAGGCAGGCCTCTTTCACTGCCTTTTGGGTCAGCATGCGCTGGCGCCCGGCGATATCAACGGTGATCGCCAGATTCAGAGAAACCGACTCCGTTTCAGAGGCATAGGCCCGTGCCATTTTATAGACAGCGATATTCATGAACTTCAGCACCCGCAGGCTTGCGCTGTCGAGTTCATCCAACTCTGCGTTGGCAATAGTGGCATTATCGATGCCGGTTTCAATGATCGCCTTGTAAGCGGCCCAATGTGAATCGATCGCCCCAAGCGCCCCGATGACTGTGTCGTTGCCTTCAGCCTCAAGACCCAGATCGGAGTCCCCGTTGCGCAATCCCTGGTCCGATTGCAAAAACAGGCTATAGGCTTGGGTCATCTGGTCAAAAGACGTGGTAAATCCCACATCCCGCGCCATCAGACAAGCGGCTTTGGTTATGCGCTGGGTCAGCATTCGCTGACGGCCTGCAATATTCACACGATGTGTAACCTGATCCACATTTGTGCTGTCCTGTGCAGTCGAGGCCTGGGGCGCAACTGTTGCGCAGACCAAGAGGGTTGCGGTCAGAACCATTCTGATCATTCTTATTTCCTTTTGTGCTGAGAATTGCCTGTCTCAGGTCGTTTTGTATTGGTCACCTGTACATGATGACGGCTTCGTTCATCGTGCGCAGAAGAGGTTCTGTTTTCCTCGCAAGAGCTGCAAGGTCCCGGTCCGTCAGTCGTTCTTGGGCAACCGCGCGGTCGAGAAGCACTTTCACTGGCCCCCAAAGATCGGACACTTCGCGTAGTTTCCGGGAGAGCTCTGGGTTGGATGGAGGAATAACGCCTGCGGCAGGAAAGCCTTCCAGAAGGGCCACGAGAGAGTGGTCAAACAAGTCCACTGTCTCCGCCAGCCGCGCGGCCTGCACAGCGGGGTCAGTTGCGACACGCATCAGGCAGGCTTCTTTCACAGCCTTCTGTGTCAACATTCGCTGACGCCCGGCAACATCGATTGTCATCGCAAGGCCCAGCGGAACCTCCGGGGTTGCGGACGCATAGGCCTGCGCGGTGGTGTAAACCGCTGCATTCATAAACTCGAGCACGTTGAGACTGGCGTTGTCGAGGACTTCGAGATCCGCACTTTCGATTGCTGCGTTTTCGATCCCGACATCAACGATGTCCCGATAGACTGTCCAATGCGGATCGATCTCTTCAAGCGCCTCGAGAACAGAGCTGAATTCTTCCGGGGCCAGCCCGAATTCCGGGTCCCCTTTACGCAACGCGCTATCTGAACGAATGAACAAGCTGTGTGCTTGGGTCAGTTGGTCATAAGCCGTGGTTGTGCTGATGTCCTGTGCCATCAGGCAAGCCGCTTTCGCCATCCGCTGCGACAACATCCGTTGACGTCCTGCGATGTTGATTCGATTTGTTGCCTGTGCCGCAGAATCTGCTGACGCGGCCGTGGATTGCGCAAACACACCTGTCGGAGCAACCAGCACCAAAGCGATCGCAAGCACGTTTCTTAACATCATAGGGTCTCCGGGATTGCCGGTTAGGGTCTCGACTCAACCCATCATCTAGTGACGAGCAGGCTTTCTGGGTTGAGCGACTTATACAGCCCTAAGGTGATTCACCTTGACCTAGATCATTAAATAGTGGTGAACACCTAAATAGGTTTAGTTTTTTGAATCTTGGTCAGTATCTTTACGAAGTTTTGGTTGGATGAGTTGGATGCAGAGAACGCGCCGTAACAACGGATTTAAGAGGCAAGTTCCGCAAACTACCAAAACGGAAAGATTCCGGGCATGAGTTAATCCTTGCGGATCATATGCGCCAATACAATTCCATCCAATTTTTCCGTTGCTGAAGCAAAGGCGTTTAAACCCAGCACCGGGACTGAGGGTTCAATGGCAGCCTTGAACCGTAGCTATTTTTGATTGATCGAGGGATTGGTCCGTCATAGCCTGCGGCATATGTCCGAGTTTCTCCATCTTGTCGCCTTAGAGCGCCACTCTGCTCATCGTCGAAAGCGTTTTGCCGGATAGCTGGTCTTTGCATTTGTGACCCACCCGGAAAAACAATTTTGGAGACCTCAGATGACTGAATTCACAGAAATCCCGGTGCTTGATCTTGCACCTCTGATCAATGGCGAGGATACGACCAGCCTTGCCTTGGAATTTGCCGAAGCCTACGGAAAAACCGGTTTTGGGTACGTTGTTAATCACGGCGTTGACCCGGGCTTGCGCGCTGCCGTTTTTGCCGCCTCAAGGGCGTTTCATGCCCTGCCGGAGATCGAAAAACAGGCAATCGCGCTTGATAGATGCCATCGCGGCTACATTGCGATCAACACATCCACGGACGTGAACTCTGACCTGGCCAAGGTGACTAAACCCAATCAGTCCGCGTCGTTCATGATGATGCGCGAGGATGCAGAGGTCGACTCTGCCGTCTATCTGTCCGGACCAAACCAATGGCCAGATCTGGAAGGGTTTCGAGAGGCCTGCGAGGCCTATGCTGCGGCGATGACAAACTTGGGTTACAAACTCATGGGTCTTGCTCTCGATGCAATTGGCGTCGCCGATCGCTCGATCCTCAGTGCATTCCAGACGCCAACGATTTGGCTGCGTTTGCTCCACTATCCACCACAGCCGCCGCAGGCTCCGGATGATCTGTTCGGGTCTGCCCCCCACAAGGACTTTGGATGTCTGACATTGCTTGCACAGGACAATGTTGGCGGTTTGCAAGTCCAAACACCCGCCGGCCATTGGGTGGACGCACCGCCAATCGAAAATGCCTTTGTGGTCAATGTCGGCGATATGCTGCACCGGCTCTCCAACGGAAAGCTGTTGTCCACCCCGCACCGGGTGATCAACGCGACCGGACAACAGCGCTATTCCGTTCCGTTTTTCTTCGACCCACATGTCTCCGGCGAAATCGCGCCACTTCCGGGGACGGGAACTGCGAGGTTCGATCCCCTGAACTTTGGAGAGTTTCTAAGAGGCGAACTGGAAGCGAGCTACGAAGCACATCAGGTTGGCCAGTCGGATACCTAGAAGTGCGCAGCGTTGGTAGTAGCGCCTCGGTAGACTGATATCAAAAGCCGCGAAGGACACGGGCGGATGTATCTAATTTTGCTCGTCGAGGTGGATGAGTTCGGTCTCCAGTCCCGCACATTTCAATGGCAGAGCGCCGGATCGAAGGACCCGGCGCTCTGTTTGTTTGAAGTACAGGGCTCGACGATCTCGCGCCCTGTCACTGGCCTTGACCTTAAGGCCAAGAACGCTCACCCTCGATAACTTGCGCGCTGAGTTCAAGATCGCCCACGTTTACAAAGTCTGGGTAGGCTTCCTTCATCGCCGCAACCAGCTCGGCAGAGTTTTCCGCCTTCTGCGATGCGACTTCGAACGCCGCGACGTATTCTCTGGTAAAATCAACGATGCTCTCATCCTCGGCGCTTTCGCCGATGACGTGACCGGGAATGATACGCTCGGGATCGAGTGCGGTGACCTGGTCCAATGTCGCGCGCCACTTGTCGCGGCTTTCAGGCGTTTGATTGTCTGCAAGCCAGACATGGACGTTTTCGTAAAGAACCACACCGCCCAGAACGGTCTTCTCACTGGGCGCCCAGAGGAATGTGTGGACGGGATCATGGCCCTCCAGACCGACAACCTGAATGGTCTCTCCGTCGACGGTCAGGCTGTCGCCCTCCAGAACGTTCGGGACGATCAGCTCGGTAGGCGCGTTTTCCTTCAGGATTGGCCCCCAGAAATCATACTTGAGCTGGATCGTCTTCTCGATCCCCTTCACGGTTGCCGGTGTGGCGAGGATTTTGACATCGGGATAGGCCGCGCGGATCGTATCAAGCCCGAAATAGAAATCGGGATCCTTGTGGCTGATGAAAACAGTCGTAAGCGGCTTGCCAGTAGCTTTGATCATGCTGACCAATTGTTCGGCATCATCTTTTTCAAACTGCGCATCGACCAGCAGCACTTCATTGGGCCCTTCGATCAGATTTGAAGAAACCGGAAACAGGCTGCCTTCGTCAGGCGTGAAATGGGTGATTTTCATATCAGCGGCTACCGCGGCCGACGAGATCATCGCAGCTGCTGTGGCGGTCAGGATTGCTTTCATAGTCATCTCCTTTGTCAGGGGGCAACCTTGAATAGCCGTCGCGATTGCCCTGTGCGTTTCAAATAAGGAGTCGACGCTGTCAGCTAAATACGCATTATGTGGACTTACCGTCAATTAAAAGATGACAATAAATGTCAAAGTCCAACCTGAACCGTTTGGAGTATTTTGTAGCCATAGCCGAGGCCGGAACCATTACGGCTGCGGCGGATCGCTTGCGTGTTAGCAAGGCAGTTGTCAGCAAGCAATTGCAGCTTCTTGAAGAAGAGCTGGGAGCAACGTTAATTGTTCGAAATTCCCGCCATCTGAACCTGACGGAAATTGGCCATACGTTTTATGCGGCTGCGCAGGCCTCAGTTGCGCAAGCAGAAGAAGCCTATGCGATGGTGCGCCGCGGCAGCACCGAACCTTCCGGGTCATTGCGCATCACTGCACCACTTGATTTCGGCGCTGATTATGTTGCCCCGGTCGCGGCAGAGTTTCGTAGATTGTACCCCGCAGTAACCATAGAGCTGACGCTGAGTGATGCACGGATTGATCCGGTTGGGGCACGGTTCGACATCGCGTATCGGGTCGGCTGGTTGGCCGATTCCGCAAACATTGCGCGTAAACTGGGCGAATTCAGGCAGATCGTCGTCGCCTCTGAAAGAGTGGTCAATGAGTTTGGCGACCCCAAAACGCCAAGCGATTTGGCGGATTTTCCGTTTATCGAGCATCAGGCGTTATCTACTCCGCTCCGATGGCGATTTTTAGGGTGCTCTGGCGACTCGGTCGATGTTGAAATGACGCGGGCCCTGTCGGCCGACGTAACACCTGCAATCAAAGCAATGACACTTGAATCGGCAGGTATCTCTATCCTTCCGGACTTCTACGTCCGAAAAGAGCTTGCGGAAAAATCCCTTGTCCAGCTTCTCCCGGAGTGGACCCTCCCGTCCGGAGGCATATTCGCAGTTTACCCGCCGACGCAGTACAGATCGACCGCCACACAACGGTTTTCGCAGATCTTTGTCGAGCACATACGAAAAAAACTGGCGTAGGCAGCAACAGCCAAACCACCCTTGGGCAAAATGAGCAGCGACAACCAGCATCGCGGCTTTTTGTTGATCTTTGTCCGTCGTCAGTAAATTTGAGGCAGATGACGGTGTGATCTAGAGTCAGGATGCATTGGTTTTTTTAATGCGCTGCGTGATTCACGGCCTGGAAAACGGAGCTGTGATATGAGCGACCTTTTTCTGGCTGAGCGACGAGCAGATGGCCAGGCTTTCCCCTTTCTTCCCTAAGTCGCACGGCAAGCCACGGGTCGATGATAGAAGGGTGTTGAGCGGGATTATCTTCCTCAACCGCAATGGGTTGCGATGGCGAGATGTGCCAGAGGCATACGGGCCGCACAAGACGCTCTACAGCCGGCGGAAACGTTGGAGCGAGAAAGGCATCTGTGCCCAGATGATGGTGGGCCCGGCTGCCGAACACGGCGAGGGGAAAACCGTGATGATCGATGTGACCTATCTGAAGGCACACCGTATCGCGATCAGCATGGCCGCGAAAAAGGGGGGCGTGGCCGCCTGATTGGTCGAACCAAGGGCGACATGAACACCAAACTGCATGCTTTCTGTGACAACCAAGGGCGACCGCACAGCCTTTTCGTCACCGCTGGTCAAGTTCGGCCCGCGAGCGCTACTGAGCAGCGTACCAAATGTGGAGTGGCTGCTCGGGGATCGTGGTTATGATGCCGCCTAGTTCCGAGATGCGTTGAAAGACAAAGGTATACGTTCCTGCATCCCAGGCCGAAGACAGCGCAAGACTACCGTGAAGTATGACAAACGCCGAAATAAACAGCGTAACCGGATTGAGATCATGTTCGATAGACTCAAGGGGTGGCGGCGTGTGGCGACACGCTACGACAGATGCGCAAAGGTCTTTCTGTCAGAAATCACTCTCGCTGCAACCGTCATCCATTGGTTATGAATCCAGACCCTAAGGGTATTCGCCAATTATCAGGCGCGTGTTCCTTTTGACGAACCTGTTGTCTAATTCAACATCACCATTGAGATATTTCCATTATCACGATGCCCCAAATTTCTGAACGCAGACATAAACCGGGGCTTTTACCCCAAGCCATCTTCGAGAACTCGATGCGGTTTCGCCTTCGCAATTCCAGCAGGCAAATCCCGTGAAACTCAATCGCAAGCGGCCGTCACAATCATCTCAACCTTGAGCACGTCGCGCGCCAGCTTGGCCTCGCCACAAGCACGCGCCGGGGCGTGACCTTCCGGCACCCAAGCGTCCCAAACGTCATTCATCTCGGCGAAATCCGCCATGTCGGCCACCCAGATCACACATTGCAAAATGCGGGTTTTATCGCTGCCCGCTTTGGCCAACAGATCCTCGACCTTGGACAGGATTTCGCGGGTCTGATCCGCAACCGTAGCAGCGTCCGAAGTCTGGCCACACAGATAGGCGACGCCATTGTGCTTGACGATCTTGCTCATGCGTTGGCCAGTTTCGATACGGGTGATTGTCATCTCGGATATCTCCTTTACAGAACCTTGCGGTCAAATCGATCGATGCGGAAGGGCGATAGATTGAAACGGCTTTGCCCACCCATCACCAAATCCGCCAGAACCTGCCCTACGACAGGTCCCATCTGAAATCCATGCGCCGAAAACCCAAAGGCGTGGAACGCACGCGGGGCATTCACAGCCGGGCCGATGACGGGAAGGTTGTCAGGCATATAGGCTTCCAGCCCGGCCCACATACGATTGATGCTGGCCTTGCGCATGATCGGGAAGAACTCGGCCGTGGTGCGGCAGGCTGCGGCCAGTTTGGCATAATCCAGCCGCGTGCGGTTGTTGGCGCGATCCGCAAACCCCTTGGCACCGCCACCGATCAACACCGTACCATTCTCGAACTGCTTGAAACTCAATTGTCGGCTGATCGCGCCGACGACTGGCTTGGCAAAATGTGGCATCCGGGCAGTAATCATCAACATCGGAGCGGCATGGCTAAGGGGAACGTTGTCTCCGATCATCAGCGCGATTTTGTCCGCCCAGGCCCCGGCGCAGTTGACGACGGTTTCGGCCTCATACCTGTGCCGGGCACCCTGCGCCAGCCAGGCATCGCCCACGCGGCGGAGGCCCAGAACCTCTTCGCCTTCGATCACCTGAGCGCCATAATTTTCAGCCGCCAGGCGAAACGCAGACGTCGCCTTGAAAGGGATCGCATACCCGTCCAGCTCAGAGATCACACCGCCAACGCAATCGGAACTCACATGCGGCAATCGTTCCCTGAGTTCGGCCTGATCGATAATCCGTTCATGCGTAAATCCGGCGTCACGCATCTTGGCCTCGCGGGCCTGCACGGTCGCCAGGTCCATCTCATCCACTGCGATGTTGACCAGCGTCTGCCGGCGAAACCCGGTGTCATGACCCAGGTCTACATCCAGTGTCTGCCACATCTCCATCGACGCTTTCGACAAAGGGATCTCGGCCATGTCACGTCCCAGAAGCCGCACACCACCCGCATTGACACCCGAGGCATGTCGCCCGGAGTAGTCCTTTTCAACCACGATCACGGATGCGCCTTTTCGCGCCAGATGGTAAGCAGTTGCGCAGCCTTGAATGCCACCACCAATGATCAGAACGTCTGCCTTCATTCCGCTGCCTCCGCCGAAACTGAGCCGTACCGGCCCAACTCATCCAAGGTCAGCAGGCGCTGAGGGCTGCGCAGTCGGTAATACCCGACCTCTTCGGGGCTTTCCGCACGCCACTGCGCCAGCAGCCCGGCCACGACATGGCCGCATTGCCGACCCTGGCATGGGCCCATTCCACACCGTATCAGGGATTTTAGGGCGTTCGGGTCTCGCGCGCCTTGTTCAAACCCCTTTCGCAAGTCGCCCAAGGACTGCTCTTCGCAGCGGCAAACCAGAGTTTCCGCATCACGCGGCAATCTCAGCGCCTCAGTCGGGCGGTACAGGCAGTCAATGAACCGGCGAAACGGCGTCAAGGCCGACAAGTCGTTCAGATCAGCGCGTACCCTTTGATCCCTGTCAGCCTGGGAAATCCGACCAAGGCGAAACAGGATATTCTGCGCGGTTACTCGCCCCGCGGCACGCGCGCCATCTGCGCCAATAATTCCAGCGCCATCGCCGCCAACCGAAACATGAGGAACCGAGCTTTGGCCAAGCGCATCAACCGTAACCTGCCAGCACATCTGTGCGCTGTTCCAATGATGCGCCAACCCCATCGCCCGGGACATGTTCAGGTTGGGCTGGACGCCATGATGCAGGAACACTGTATCGGCCGAAATCTCGTGTTGCTGGCCCGATGCCGTAAAACGCAGGCCCGTGGCCCTGTCATCGCCGATCACCTCAAGGTTCTCGGCGTATCGGTAGGTGGCAACACCCGAAGCGCGGATTTCCCGCAACAAAGACAAGCCCTTGCGCAGGTTCCCAAGCTGCTGCAGGGCGCGTGGCATAAGGGGTGCAGCATCGAGATAATGCTGACGCGGGGTCGTATCGACAAGCGCGGCCACCTGTACACCCAATCGCAAATATTGCGCTACTATCAGGTACAGCAATGGACCGGACCCGGCAAAGACAGCCCCATCCGCAACAACCGCATCCGACTTGAGCATCACCTGCGCCGCACCCGCTGTCATGACGCCGGGCAAGGTCCAGCCGGGTATTGGCATGGGTCGCTCCATGGCGCCGGGGCACAACAGCATCTCACGGCAATGCAATTCTCGGGTTTCACCCTGATAAGAAAACAGAATGCGACCATCATCCCCCAAATGCCAGACGTCTGCTCCGGCAAGATGTGTCGCGCCGGATTGTTCGAAGCGGGTGATCAGATCAGCGCCTGCCGCATAATCCGGTCCCAGGTGTGCGGCGTCCGGCAAAGGGCTGTCTGCCGCAGAGCGATAGATCTGCCCCCCTGCCCGATCGGCCCGGTCCAGAACTACAACATTCGCGCCGGCCTGCGCCAAATCAATAGCGGCCGACATACCAGCTGGGCCAGCCCCGACGATCGCGCAATCAAAGGCCTTCATCGGTTGCCTCGGAGTCTTCGGTAATATCTTGTGTCGCAATACTCATCCCATCCGCCACCCGGCGCAAACAGGCTTGTTGGTTGGGGAGGCCATCGATTTCGACCATGCACTCGAAACAGACGCCCATGGCGCAATAAGCGCTGCGATCTTCACCCGACAAGGCCGCCTTACGGGTCACGACCTGACTTGCCACAGCCATCGCAGACCATACCGACTGGCCTTTGCGCGCCTTGACCGGCTGACCATTGACGAACAGCGTCACCAGATCGTGGTCGTCGTCTTGCAAGGATCTGAACATTGGCTGATCTCCGTGGGCTGGCAGGGCAAGGCGCGGGGAGGAGTACGCCTTGCCCGATATCAGGGTCTGACCGCTTACTCGCCGATCTTGTCGAGGATGGACTGACCCCAATCCTGACCCACGTCCTCAAGGACCTGCGGCCAGACCTGAGCACGTACATGGGCAGCGGTGGCGGCAAGCTCTTCATCCGTCAATGACACGATGGTTGCACCATTGTCGGCCAGCTTCTGCTCGAACGCGCCCTGATCGGCCTCGGCGGTGTCCCAGCGTTTGGATTCGAACGCCAGTGCCGCGCTTTCCAACGCTGCGCGGTCTTCATCGCTCAGTTCGGCCAGAGTGCCCGAGTTGATGATCATGTACCAAACTTCGAAATGCGTGTTCACGGGCACGTAAGACGTGGTCACATCACGGAACGAGGCATAGTAGCCCTCGGCACCCGAGCCGACGACCCCATCAACGACACCAGTTTGGACGGCGGTGAACGCTTCGGAAAATGGAATGGGCGACGAGATGTATCCCAGAGCATCCGCAGTCAGCTGGAAGCTCTTGATGCCCGGCACACGGACCTTGATACCTTTTGCGGTTGTCGGATCGCCCGGGTTCACCGCGTCGGTATTCAGGGCAACGCCGCCGAAATACACCGGATAGGCTGCCAGCATGGTGATATCCTGCTTGGCATAAAGATCCTTCATGGCTGTGTGGATCGCGCCACCGGGACCGTAGATCTTTTTCGCTTCGCCCCAGTTTGCTGCAACATAGGGGAAAGCCGAGATCTGCATACGGCGATCAACTGCTGTGGCGGCGGGCTGCACTGCCATGTCGATGGCACCAACCGAAATCCGTTCTTGAACTGAAGTGTAGTCACCCAAGGCAGATGCCGGGAACAGGTTCAGCTCCAACGAACCATTGGTGGCGGCCTTCAATTCATCAGCAAAAGCGCTCAGTTCATTGTCGATGGTCGCACCCTGAGGGCGAATATGGCTGATCTTCAGCGTTTCGGCAGTTGCGATTCCCGCAGTTGCCACAACAGCTGCGGCCAGGCAGGTGGATTTCAGAAAGCTCATCATGGATAGATCTCCTCCGTGGATGATGAAAAGGACGGCTTAGTAGCCAAAGAAACGGGGCAGCCACATCGACAGATCCGGCCAGAAGCTGGTCAGGAAGACGACGGGCAGATATCCCAGCAGGATCAGGGTCATGGCCGGGCGGATCACCTTTGTGACCGGCACCCGACCGATGCGCGCGCCCAAATACAGGATCGAGGCATAGGGCGGTGTCACGCCGCCCATGGCGGTATTCACCCCCATGATCGCGGCGAACTGGATCGGGCTGACACCGATGGCCTGCATCAGCGGCAACAACAACGGGGCGATCAGGATGATGGCGGTGACATCATTCACAACCATGCCGACGAGAAACAGCAGGATGTTGATCAGGATCAGCAGCAGTACCTTGTTCTCGGTTACCGAAAAGATCGCTTCGACGATTGCCTGCGGGACGCTTTCCAAAACGAACATCTGGCTGAGGATCATCGAGAACAGGATCATCAGCATAATCGCACCGACCGAGGTCGCGGCCTCTCTGCCCGCACCAAAGAAGGTTTTGATGTCCAATCCCTTATAGATCAGAAACCCTACTGGGATCGCATAAATCACAGCCACGGCGGCGGCTTCGGTCGGGGTCATGATACCGCCATAGATACCGCCCAAAATGATCACCGGCATCAACAGTGCGGGCGTTGCCTTGAAACCGCGCGAGGTTGCCTCGGACACAAAAGCCTGCCCTTTCAGCGGTTCATTCAACCGCAGGGGGAATTTGCGCGCCATGCGGATGTTGACGGCCGAGAAACTTGCCATGATCAGCAGGCCGGGACCCAACGTGGCAAGGAAGCAGGCCAGAATTGAGGTGTCTGTCACCCAGCCATAGACGATCATCGTCACCGAAGGCGGGATCAGCAGACCCAGCAGCGAAGCATTGGCAATCAGCGCCGTCGCATATTCGCGGGGATAGCCCTGTTTCTCCATCTCGGGGATCAGCAGGGGACCAATCGCGGCGACCCCGGTCAGGCCCGAACCCGAGATAGCACCAATCAGCGCGCAAGAAACAGTTGCGACCACACCCAGACCACCGCGCAAGTGACCGATGAAAATATTGACGAAGTTCAGAAGGCTGGCGGCGATGCCCGAGACGGACATGATCGTCCCGGCCAGAACAAACAGCGGAATGGCCAGCAGCACCGGATTGCCTAGCTGCTGAAAGCCCCACAGCATATTGCCCTTCATGACAACGTCACCGGCGAAATACATCACCATCAGCCCCGCCCCGAAACAGTAGGGCAGCGGAACACCCAACGTCAGCAGGATGACCAGAACCAGGACGGCGAACAGCGCGATCTCGATCATTGCGCGTCTCCTTGAGGGGTGGGAACGATCGGAGCGAACAGCGCTCGTAGATGCGTCAGCAGGTGCCAGGCGGTGAAGATCATCATCAGCACCATGCCGACGAACAACGCGACATCGACATAGAAGGTCGGAAGGTACAGGGTAGGACTCTCACGCCATACACGCATCGAGTATTTGGTGAAGTCCCAGGCCCAGGAGGTCAGCCAGAGGCCGACGATCAGGCTGATAACCTCTCCGATAACCGCAAGCACTTGATGCTGCCGTTCGGTGGACAGAAAGATCTCAAGCACGTTTGCGCGGATATGCGTGTTCTCGCGCGAGGCATTGACGGCACCCATCATGTACAGCCACAGCGTGGGGTAAAGCAGGCTTTCTTCCAGCCCCATAACGGGGATTTCCAGCACGTATCTCGTGATCACCTGCACGAATTGCCCAATGGCAACCAGGCAGATCAGGACTGTTAGCAGGACACTTGCAAAGCGTGTCATTTCCCCCTCCGTCAGACCGAATGCAGGTGGTGCATTCGTGGCGGAAAAAATTGCGGGTGCGAGACATTAAGTCAAAACGATTAAATTGATTATAGGATAAAGTTACTTTATATATCGTAGGAAAACTTAAGGTTATCAGAGACAAATGAATCTCAGCTTTCGCCAGTTGCAGGCCTTTCGTGAGGTCATGCGGACAGGCTCAGTATCCGAGGCCGCACGAATCCTCGGCCGCACCCAACCGGCCGTCAGCGCGCTGATCGCGAACCTCGAAGCAGAGTTGGGGATCGCCCTGTTCCGTCGGCAGCGCGGCAAAATGGCCCCTACACCCGAGGCTCAGTACTTCATCACCGAGGCTGAGGCGATCCTGGATCGTCTGATGCTGTCGACCCGGACGATGCGCGAGATCGGCGCTCTGACCAAGGGTCGCCTGAACATCGCCTGCATGCCCGCCGCCGCCAGTCTGCTTTTGCCGCAAATTCTGGGCGAGTTTCTGTTGGACAAGCCGGATGTGAAAGCATCGCTGATGATGCGTGCATCGCCGGTCATCGAAGAATGGGTGGCCTCTCAGCAATATGACATCGGGTTGGGCGAAACACCGAAACCCACCGCAGCTATTGAAACCATCAACTTTGACATGAGATGCGTATGCGCAATTCCTGCGGATGATCCACTGACCGAGTTGGACACGATCGAAGCCCGCCACTTGTCGGGCCGCCCGATGGCCGGGCTGCAAGACGGGCATCCAAACCTGATTGCAACCCAAAGAGCTTTCGCCAGTCAAAAAGCGAAATTCGAACAACGGTTCGAACTCCGAACCTTTCAACCGGCATTGTCTCTGGTAGAAAAGGAGCTTTGTTATTGTATCTGCGATCCTATAACCGCAGCTGGATACATCAACATGCAACCCGTGCCGAGACCAGTTGAATTCCGGCCGTTCCGCCCCAATGTTGTTTTGAACGTCTCGATAATGCGCCCGGCGCACCGTCCCCCATCTGCATTGGCAAGTGAATTTACCCTGCAGCTGGAGGCAGCATTGGAGCGTATCAACGATCAGTTTTGAAGCAGATTCCACAAAGCCGGGTTGATCCAGCCTGGGATTTGCCCCGGAAATTATCGTGGTTCTCTATGATGTTTGGTGTCGGTCACATGGTGTACTCGACGGCAGAACCGGTCTTGCTCTGGGGTCGTAATCCAAAGATCGGCGTGGGTAATAGGTTCATTTCAACCACCGGCAACACGGGTATTGACGATTGCGAGGTCAATTCTTGGCGAGCGCGTATCGGCCGGGTAATAGCCCCGGTGATGCCGGGGCTATATGTGTCAGGTGGTCTTTGTTCGATGTACTTCGCGTTTTGGCGAGGTGACGAGCAGCCCAAAGGGGTAGAGTTTATTCGGCTTACGCCCTCATATTGGATCCGTTGGCGCCATCCATCACCCGTTCAGGCCAATTGCACGCAACCCGGCCTCGGCACGGTTCTGTCGCAAATTTCCTGAGCGCTCGGTTTGAGGTTAAATCCTTGTGATATCGGCGGCCCGAGTTTCAACTCGGGAGTGCAGAAAAGATGGTTTCATTCAAAGGTGCGCACTTCCCAAAGGATGTGATCCTACATGCCGTCTTTTTCTATCTGTGCTACGGTGTTTCATATCGCGATCAGGAAGAAATCATGGCGGAACGTGGCGTGGATCTTGATCATGCAACGCTGAACCGTCGGGTCAGTCGATATGCCGGTCTCGCAGCTGACGCCGCACGGTATCGGAAACGCCCCACAAACCGTTCATGGCGCATGGATGAAACGTATGTAAAAGTTAAAGGTGAATGGGTTTACCTCTATAGAACCATCGACAAATACGGCAAAACTCTTGACTTCATACTGTCCAAGCGCCGGAACAAGGCCGCTGCGACGAAGTTCTTCTCTCGCGCTCTCGAGGTGAACGGACTGTCCCGAAAGATCGTCATCGGCAAAAGTGGTGCCAACAGGGCCGGCATCAAGGTCGTAAACAAGATGCTGAAAAGGCTTTGGTTGCCCAATACCGATTGAGATGGTCAGGCGGAAGTACCTCAATAACATCATTGAACAAGACCATCGATTCATCAAACGACGGATCAGGCCCATGCTCGGCTTCAAATCCTTCGCTTTAGCCACATCTGCCCTGGATGGCATCAAGTTGGTCAACATGATCCCCAAGGGTCAATTCACGCTTGGACTCCGCCCGTTTCAGCAGTTCGCCCAACCGGCGGGATAACCGGCTCACCAACTCCACTGATGCTGCCGCCACAAAACTTGTGACAGAACCGTTCACGAAAACGTTTAATTTGAGATGATCCGGAAGCAGACGTTTGTACAAATTGCGGCTAAGGTCCGAAAAGAGCCCCATTCTGCGCAAATGTCGCACTGCGACGAATGACGGGTTTAGTTGATGGTGACCATTGTTGCTAACCCAAACCCTGAGCTTCAGTGATCGTGTCCACCAAGGGTCGCAGCTGTATCTCGTATTTCCGCCACTTTTCCCTGGATGATGTGTACAACGGCTTACGCACTTGCTGAACGCTGGCTGTGCGGACTCTACGTTTGCTTTTGTGGAATTCGAGGCACGCGTCGTCCCAGTCCAAACCGCAATACTCAATCAGGCGGCGGGCTTCCGTTTCGATGTCGTCTATCAGAGTTTCGTATTGAACATTGTAGAAGGAATCCTCAGGTAAGATATTGCGCCAGTGGTTCATGATACGGGTGTAGTTATTGTAATAGCGGCCAAGTTCAACGAGATCATAGCTGTGAAGCTGACTGCGTTCGAACAGCCGTGTGTAGCAAGACAAGCAGGTATCGAACGGGTTGCGCGCAACATGAACGATTTTGGCGTTCGGCATCAGCCCGTGGATGAGCCCGACGAGTTGAAAGTTGGCCGGCATTTTGTCGACGATATGAGGCGTGTCGGGTGCGTGCTGTGTAAGGGCTTCGACATAGTCCCGAGCCCGTTGCGCCAGCTTTTCGCCGCTCGCGGACTTGACCGCTTGCGGTACATTGCTGCTGCCATCTCCAAGCCGTCCAAAAGTGTTTTGCAGATCATTCAACTCGCCCGCTCCAAACACTTTGGGGTGGGCATTCAGGATGGACTCCGTCAGCGTCGTGCCCGAACGCGGCATCCCCAGCACAAAGATGGGCCGTTCAGTTAAAACTGCATGTTTCCGTAGACTTGCGATCATGGCCCGGTTGAAGGTTGTGATCAGATCATCCGTCAGGCGGTCGTTTTCTGCCGGATCGTACTCCGCGATCGAACGCTTGATGTCAGCACCGCGTTTGAACTGCGCAAAGGCATCCTCGTGACGTTGTAGCTTTTCATAGCACTCACCCAAAGCGTAGTGATATGCGGTGGCCTTTTGCGGCAACATCGATGCCGCATCCGGCAATGCCTGTTCCAACGCTTGAAAAACAGGGCTGTCCGGGGTGATCTTTTCCAGCCTGGCCAAAGCTATTGTCACGCTCAGCTTATCGTCTGCTGTTGCGGCCGCCTGTTCAAAATACGCTCTGGCCCCGTCGAAATTGCCGCGTTCGATCTCCAGATGCCCCAGCGCCATGCGGCTGGATGATAGATCAGATTTCAGATCCAGAGCCTTCTGATAATATCCGATTGCGGCTTCTTCATCGCCTAGATGCGCTTTGACCACTCCAACCTGATGACAGGCCGACGCGCTTTCCGGATCCAGTCGCAAGGCGTGCTCTGCTTCGATCAATGCCAGTTTCGGATGGTTCTTTTCGAAAAGAACCTGCGATAGCCCAACGTAGCTTTCCGCCTTTCCGTCATTAAGCGAGATCGCGTTCCGAAAGGCATTTTCCGCTTTGTCCAGATTATTTTCGAGCAAAAAAATCCGGCCAAAGTTGCGGTGCAGCTCTGCGTCACGCGGAAACTTTTCAAGTAGAGTTTTCGCAAAAGAGCGCGCTTCGGTGACTTTTTCGCCTTCGATCAGGACAGAGATCAGGTTGTTCACAGTTTCCGACGAGTTCGGGTTGATCCGAAGCGCCTTGCGATAAAGGTCAGCCGCCTTACCCCGATCTCCATTGTCACGTTCGATACTACCCAGGTTGTTGATGGCGCGATCAAACTCCGGGTCCAGCGCTATGGCCCGCTCTTGCGATGCTTGAGCCTCAAGCAGATTGTTCCGGTCATAATAGACCAGCCCCAGGTTGGAGTGCGCTGCTGCACTTCCCGGCGCCAGACGGACGGAATGCGTGCCGACCTCAAGCGCTTGTTCCATTTGGCCTGCAGAACGAAGTATCTCGGTGAAATTGGTCAGGAAATTGACATTGTCGGGCTGCAAGCGAACCGCCTCGGTCATGGCTTTGACCGCCGGTTCGATCTGGCCTGTCTGGTAGGCGATCAGACCGAGCATCTGATGAGCAGGGGCATAATGTGGAGCGGCGCGGATGATTTCGGAGAATACCTGCACAGCCGGTTTCAGCTGCCCTTTTTGATATTGCGCCATACCCTGCTGAAAGGCGTCCTGAACCGACATCTGCTTGCCGTGAACCATTCTGAGAACTCCTATCTTTGGTATGGTCTGGCGACCAGCCTTGTCCCCACTTCCTGCGAAAACTGGCCTAACCTAGAACACAAACCCGGCGGCCCGTCCATGTCCCACAGAAACCCCGGGCGCGGCTATACCGGCACGATTTCAAGTCCCGCTAAACCTGTGTGTAAAAGTGCTTTAGTTTCCGTTCGAATTCAGACCCAGGATCAGTCATTGAACACTTTGGTCAACCTGCTCAAAGGTCGTTTGTCCGTTCATGAAATGTCAGGCAGTCGGGTCCGACGCTCTTGAGGATAGTCGGCTCGATCAAATCAGTGTTTTCCGGATAAGGGCCAGAAAATTCAAGCGCTGCCCGCAGGTTCATTCCAAGTGGTATGCGGCGCCAAACCACTCTTGTCGCATAGGGTGCCCCTCCCAGCCGCCAGGAACTGCCGTGCATCAAGCCCGTCATGATATCAGGCCTGTACGCATGTGGTGCATCCAGAGTTAATTGGCACACAGAATGCGGCGGTTCAGAGTTTTGTTCCGTCACATACAGGCGCCCGTTTATGAAGACTGCGGAACCTCGATAGCGTGCCCTTTGGCGGGTGCCGACCTTGCGATCTTCACCGCGTTCCGACGTCCATACGACAACTTGGCCGTCAACTTCTTTCAGTACAGTCACACCGACCTTAATTGTGTTGGGCCATGATGGTGTGCGGTAGAACGAATGGTAGACCCCCAAAATGTTCCGCCAATCCTTGAGTGGGCTGACACCAATGAAGTGCCTTTTTTGTTCCACGGATTCGCCTGTTTCAGTTGAGTCAAAGCGGGCTTTGCGCGGCAAAGAAGGCACAATTTCTGACGTGGAAAAAGCACTTTCAACGCGGGAGGTATTGGGCCGGACAAAACGCAGCCCCCGGCCATATTCCCACTGAATGCAACGCTCCGGACCTTCGTCATCTGCCAATGCTCTCCGTAATGCACCGACCCGGTTATACATCGCAGCATCAGAGACTTCGCGGCCGCTCCAAACGGCTTCGATGAGCTCTTCTTTCGTCACCACGGCACCCTCACGACGCAACAGATATTGAAGCAGCTTCAAGACGCCTCGTTGCAACCGCACCACCTCGCCGTCGACATACAGCAGGTTTCGTGCGGCGTCGAAACTCCAGTTCCCATAGCTGATCAAATGGGGGGTCACGTTCATGCTGCTCAACCTCTCGCCGGTTTGATCTGCGTTTAGGTGTAATTCTTGTGTGATTCCACATCCAAACTCAACTTCAAGTTAAAAAAATGGGACTTGTGGGTGCAGATTCCCACTGTGGGGGGCGAGTAGAAAGCTCGGGCTACTTCGCGCTTAACGGGCACTGAGGAATGGTTCTGTGGGCGCAGCCAAAGGTGGCCGCCGGAAGCAAAACGCTGCCATCCAGCGACTTTGTCCACACCGTTTCGTTGGGGTGACGGATTTCACGGGACTGTGGTTCAGGCTGGTAGGTTTTCTAACCGGCAAAAACAAAAATAAAGGTTCCGAGGGGATCAGACGGTGAATAGTACCAAATTGGGTTGGCACGTGAAAAACCACGTGGTCCGTGGCGGTCGAGTAGTGAAATGGAAAGGGACAGTGGCGAGCATGGCGCCATCGCTGTTCCTGGCGTCGGTGTCGGTGGGCGCGCTGTCAAACGGAGTGGCTGTGGCTGAGACCATCTCCACGCCGGAGACAAGCCCGTACACGTTTTCGATTGACGAAGACAATATGATCACGTCGACGGGGTCAGTCGATGTGGGGCTTACAAGCGTTCCTGCGGTTACTGTTGCGCCTGTTTATTCCAGCACGTTCACCAATGACGGGTCGATCAGTCTCAATTTGTCCGGCGCAACCCAGGCAACGGCCCTGCGATTCTCTTCCGAGGTGACATCGACCGGTCAGATCATCAACAATGGCTCGATTTCCCTGGACGTTGAGGATTGGATCGTCAGGGAGGCGTATAGCGTTTTCTTTAACGACAAGTTTGGAGGATATCTTTCCAACACCGGCACTATTTCGATTGCCGCAACAGGTACGTCCACTCTCGCCAACGCCTATGGGATTTACGCCAGTCAGGGCGTGACAGGAAAAATCGAAAACAGTGGCACAATCGATGCCACGGCCAAGGGGATTACAGACGCCCACGCTTATGGCATCGTCATTGACGACGGCTATACCGGTGATTTTTCGAATTTCAATACGATCACGGTGAACGCTTCAAATACAAGTGCTTTTAGGGCGATTGCCACCGGGTTCAGTGTCAGCGACGGCATGACCGGGAATATCACGAATACGGGAACGCTGGACGCATTGGCCTCTGGCGATACCACCGCGGATGCGGACGGGTTCGTCATCAACAACGGACACAGCGGAAGTTTCGAGAATTCCGGCACGATCACCATTGGCGCCGAGAACAATTTTTTTGCTGAAGCAGACGCGTTCCATGTCAGCGGCGGTATGGACGGGGACATTACGAATTCGAGTGCTGTATCGGTTTCGGCTGACGGCAAGATTTCGGCAGATGCCGATGCGTTTTACATCAGCGGCGGGCTGACCGGCAGTTTCTCGAATACCAGCACCAGCTCCGTTACCGTTTCGGCCACAGCCCGGGATCGGTCGGCAGACGCAGACGCATTTAATGTCGACGGCGATTTGGATGGGAACATTGCGAATTCTGGTGCCGTGACGGTTACGGCTGATGGCGGGTTTTCAGCAGGCGCGGATGCGTTTGATATCAACGGTGGTTTGACCGGTAATTTCTCGAATACCGGATCCGTTACCGTTTCGGCCACAGCTCGGGGCCGGTCGGCAGACGCGGATGCATTCAATGTCGACGGCGATTTGGATGGGAACATTACGAATGCTGGTGCCGTGGCGGTTATGGCTGATGGAAGGCTTTCAGCAGACGCGGACGCGTTTCATATCAACGGCCAGCTGACCGGCGATTTTTCGAACTCCGGCACCGGCTCCGTTTTCGTTTCGGCCACAGCCCAGAACCAGTCGGCAGAAGCCGCCGCGCTTTATGTCAGCGGTGGGATGACAGGGAACATCGGCAACAGCGGTACCGTAGATGTTTTTGGTTCCGGAGACTCGAAGGCGAGCGCCTACGGTTTCTATGTGTCCAACGGGCTCGACGGGAATTTTGAAAACTCCGGCACAGTCACCGTATACAGCGTCAGCAATTCATCCAGCGCAGAGGCTACTGGTCTTTTCGTTTCTGGCAGGATGCAAGGCAACATCACCAACAGCGGCAGTCTGGATGTAACGGCCACTGGCGACAAAAACGTTGATGCCTATGGATTCGATATCTCCGGCGGGCTGATCGGTAATTTCACGAATGCCGGGTCAGGTTCCATTACCGTATCGACACTTCTCGCCGGAAATTCGGCATTCGCGACCGCATTCTCTCTCAGTGGGAATATGACCGGCGCGCTGGAAAACAGCGGTGTTGTAAGCGTCGAGGCACTCTCCGCGACGCATGGCACTGACGCCCACGCTCATGGTTTCGAGATCGCAGGTGCGTTGGACGGAGGTTTCGCGAACTCAGGAACGATCACAATTCACTCGGATTCGAACCGCAGTGGGAATGCGACAGCGGGGGCACTTACTGTCAATGGTTTAGTGACCGGTAACCTTACAAACTCAGGTACCGTCAGAGTAACAGCGGACGGAGCCACCGACGCGGATGCGGGCGGATTCACCCTAAACGGCGGATTGGCTGGAAACTTCGAAAACGTCGGCACAATTACCATTCTGGCCGACTCTCTTGGCGGCGCAGGGGCCGACGCGTTCAAAGTCAGCGGCGACATGACCGGGGATATCAGCAACGCCGGCACGATAAGTGTTGCTGCTGAAAATGGGCGTACACTTGATGCTGTCACCTTCCTGGTTGAAGGCCAGTTGAACGGCGACCTCAACAATTCCGGAACAATTCAGGCATCGGCAACTAATGGGAGAGATGCAGAAGCTACCGGATTGCGCGTTGAAGGAATAGTAACCGGGGACCTGAACAACAACGGGGCAATAGCAGTAAGCGCGACCGGTGGTTTCGGCGCGACAGCTTTGGCCGTTCATCTGGAAAGCGATCTGAACGGGTCTTTCTCGAACTCCGGGACAATTACGGCAACAGCAAATGCGACTGGTAGTGATGCCCAAGCTTATGGTGTTTACGTCAACGGGAACGTGAACAGAGATGTCTCAAACAGCAGCAATGTTCAGGCAAGAATTGATCAGGCGAAATCGGCGACGGTCGCAGGCTTTTATTTTAACGACAGTCTCTCTGGTACTTTCACCAACTCGGGTTCCATAACGGCTATTGCTCCTGGCCTTATAAGCGGCGAAGCGGACGTGTATGGCCTGTATGTCGGCAGCAGCGTTGATGGCAACGTTGTCAACTCTGGAACTCTTTATGCACAGGGCGAGGGATTCTCGGTCACAGTCGGCGGGATTTACATCGATAGTACTCTTGACGGAGATTTCACGAATTCAGGCTCAATAACGGTCGTTGCAACCGACAGTTCCACAAGCAACAACGACGAAGCCAATGCTTATGGAATCCATATCGATGGCAGCGTTTCCGGAGATATTCTAAATACCGGCACGGTAGATGTGCGCGGCGATGCAAACGTTTCAATTACTGTCGGCGGGTTTTATTTTGATCGGGGTCTTGATGGCGATTTCACCAACTCCGGCACCATAACCACAGTCGCCACGGCTCAAAGCGAAGAAGCTCAGGCCTACGGCCTTTATGTTTTTCGAAACGCGACCGGCGACATTGTCAATTCCGGAACGGTTTTTGCCCGTGCAGACGGGTACTCCGAAGCAACGGTAAGTGGCTTCTTCCTGGACAATGGCCTGGATGGCAACTTCACCAATTCCGGTTCGATAACGGTTATCGGTACGGACCAGACGCAATCTGTTGAAGCGTACGGCTTTTTTGTCGGCAATGATATGACCGGGAAAATCGTCAACTCCGGTTCCATCAGTGTCGCCGCAGACGGCGAAAGCCACGCAAGCGCAGCGGGCCTTTATGTAGGGGGCAACCTGACCGGTGATGTTTCGAATTCCGGTGTGATTACGGCCTTCAGTACCGAAGTCACATTAGGGGCTGAGGCCTATGGCGTCTATGTCGGAAGGGACGTGACAGGCGACATCAGTAACTCGGGAACAATCAACGCGTCTGCGGTACAAAATGGCGGCATATTTGCCTCAGCCTACGGTGTCTACTTAGATGAAGACTTGAACGGCACGTTCGAAAATTCCGGAACCATTAGGACTAATGTCGCTGGCAGGGCAAGTTTCGCAAGTGCAGCGGGGCTTGAAATACGCGGGAATCTGAGTGCGGGCGGAGGCATCCGCAACACGGGTTCAATTGTAGCTCGAACCGAGAACGAGAGCGGCACATACGCCTCTGCAACCGGCATCTTTATCCGTCGTGACGCTGACTCTGACATCATGAATTCCGGGACAATCAGCGCAGTTGTCACTGGCAACCGGATTGGCAGCGCAACGGCCACCGGCATCAACATCAGCGGCAGCATGAATGGCAGTTTGTCCAACAGCGGCACGATCACTGCCTCCGTTGACGGGGGGTCTTCTGCCTTTGCATATGGAATGGTATTGAACAACAGTTTCGTCGGCGACCTGACCAATTCAGGGTCAATAAGCGCAACTGTCGAAAGTCTTGATAGCGGCATCGGGGCAAGCGCCGCTGCTGCGATGTTCACCGGAACGCTATCTGGCAATGTCGAAAATTCCGGCACGCTTGTTGCAACCGCCAGGAGCGACGGTTCCTTTATGTACGCGACGGGCTTCAACGTATCCGGTACGCTTGACGGGGATTTCACCAATAGTGGCACGATCCGAGCCATTGCGACAAATGCGCAATCCGGCACGGCATCCACCGTGGCTACAGGGGTTTCCATTGGCAATACATCCGGTGCAATAGCCAACAGAGGGACGATTACCGCAACAGCGTCTGGCAACGGAGCGGATGCCTTTGGTATCTATATCAACGACTTCGATGGCGTGATCAGCGACGTTGGCACGATCACAGCCAGTTCGGAGAGTGGCGACGCCTATGCAATTTATCTGGATAGCGGCACAGGGACGCTGAACGTCGATACCGAAGACCGGGTGACTGGCACCATGCGGGTTGCGGATCACAACGTGAATCTTGACGCGCGAGGCGGTAGCAGCGTGTTTTTCCTCGAGGATGCGGCAACTGGCAGCGGAACTTTCACGACAACAATATCTGACGGAAGATCGGCATGGTTTGTCGACGACGAAGGCGGCTCCACCCCGGTCTATGCAAGTGTAGATTCTGCGGATGTATTCACATCGGGGGACGTCATTGCCTCATATGGTGCAGTGGTCGGAAGTGCCGGGCAGGCATTGAGATATAAGACGCCAGCGCAGGTCTCTCGGGGTTTGGCTTTTGGGGGCGGGTTCGTGAACGCGTTCCGCCCTTATGTGATGGTTGACGCGCAGGCGAAACGGTTCGAGCAATCCAGTGCCTCGGACACGGACGTTGATATCCTGAATGGCAGCTTTGGTTTCTCTGGCCAGTTGGAAAACGGAGTGGCCCTGGCCTTTGGCATGGGTGTGTTTACCGCCGATGGGGATAGCGACAGGACCTCTTTCGACACAAACGCCGTATATCTGAACTTCGCTGCCGGTCGCCAGTTCGGCGCCTACACTGTTGAGGCAGATTTGGGTGTTGGCTTTTTGTCGAATGACAAGACCCGGGAAATCAATGGCAGCCCAGATGCCAAAGGCGACTACGATTCGACCCTGTACACATTAGGCGTCGGTGTTGAACGGTCGTTCGATCTTCAAAGTGACTTTGATCTGCAGGGCTTTGGTAACATCCGCTACACCCGGCAGGATGATGACAGTTATGCCGAAACCGGTTCGCTGGCGAATGCGGCGGTTGGCGACGTAACCACCGAGGTTCTCGAAACAAGACTTGGGGTCGAGGCTGAAAAACCCTTGGGCAAAGGCGGCGTCCTGATAGGCCAGCTCAGCGGTGTCCTGCGGCGCGACCTGGGTGACTCATCAGCTGACGTAACCGTATTTTCAACCACGAATGCACTGATCTTCCCAAGCACGGATTTCACCGGAGGTAGTGCGCTGGTTGGTTTTAAAAAGGACTTTGCCTCTGGACTGAAACTGGAATTGAACGCTGAGCAGGAATTCGGCACCGACGCCCAAGGCCCATTTGTTAAAGTAGGTCTCAGGTGGTCGTTCTGATCTTGTAGATAGCCGCAAAGACAAATTCTCGGATACTTTCTGAGGGAAGCGGTCATCTGGTAAAATGAAACAGATGTCTGCTTTGTTGCGCATTCCAGCCAGCGATCAGGTGTCATACAAATGTCCGCTTCGTACTGGGTTATCTCTTGGATGGGCAAGTCCGTTTCGGGTAAATCCACGCCCCGGCACGGACGAGTTGATATTGATCAAGCTGACATCGGGTTGAACGTTTAGGTTGCATGCGACACGACACTCAATCTAATCCCTGAGAATAACAATGATGTCTTCCTCTCCACCTTGGGTTCGCCCAATTGCAATAGCCGCGGCATTTTTCGGTCTATTAACCATTTTTTCGGGAGGCGCGGCTCTGTTCGGGGGTGCCGCAGCTAAAGCAGCAGTTGGAGATGCAGTTCCATTAGTGCTTTGGTTCAATTTCCTGGCTGGATTCGTCTATTTGCTTGGCGCATTCGCACTCTATAAATCCACAATTTGGGCACAGAAAATTGCCTGGTTGATTGGTGTCCTTACACTTTTTGTCTTCGCTGTTCTAATAATAATGGCTCTTGGTGGGACCCCGTTTGAATGGCGAACCGTCGGAGCGATGACCATACGCACTGGATTCTGGCTAACGATAGCTATCGCACTTTCCAGAAAGTCATGAGCCAGCCAAACGACGTCGCGCCCGTGCCCAAACAGCTTGGTGGGTTACGCATTTTGATTGAGATCAAGTGCAATGGCGAAAAGTTTCGGCACAGTTGGTGCGCTTTTCAGACCGATTTGCGGGAGGGCCGGAATGACAGTGCTTATTGCCTACGGTACCGTTGAAGGCCAGACGGCCAAGGTCGCGCAATTTATCAACGATGTAACAAGCGAAGCTGGCTTTAATACAATACTGATCAACACCTGCGATCAGACAAGTCAAGTGTCATTGGCAGATGTGGACAGGGTCATCCTTGCAGCTCCTGTCCATGAACGTCGGCACCCCAAGCAATTCGAAGCGTTTATTGAATCGCAAAAGGATGCATTTGCATCCCGGAAGTCGCTGGTACTTTCTGTTAGTCTCAAAGCTGCTTTTGCAAGTGGTCGGGAGGACGCCTGGGATTATCTCACCGAAATGCTTTTGCGCACGCATTTTGAGCCTAACCAGACTGCTTTGGTCGCGGGTGCTGTGCGACCTGATAACTATGGGTATTTTGAAGAGGAGATCGTTCAGCATGTTGTCCTATTGGATCAAAAGATCGATCCAAGGGATGGCGCACGGGAATTCACCGATTGGGACGCTTTGAAGGAAACCGTGGAAACATTTTTAAACAAATGATCCAGCCCGGGGATTTTTGCCGCAACTCTTCAGAAATCTGACCTGCGGACGTTGCTGGCCCTGATGCTGATTTCCTGCGGCGAAGCGCAGGAGGATGTCGATCTGCTGAAAGGCGCGCTGTTTCCCAGCGCCCCGCGCTTCCATCCGCGCGCCGAAGTACTGGCCGCGCGCCGCCCTATCCCGCCCCGGCTCGAGGTCGGCTTCCCCAGCCGCGATCTGGCCGGTGTCATGCTGCTGGAGACCGAGC
>NZ_JBQFRE010000009.1:0-138324 GCF_056537245.1 Ruegeria sp. CG11 | reverse complement strand
CCCGTCAACCGCGTCGACAACGCATACGGCGACCGTAACCTCGTCTGCACATGCCCTCCAATGGACGCATACCAAGACGCCGCCGAGTAAACTCAGTTAACGAACAGGCGAAACCCCCGCTCAAAAGGCGGGGGTTTTTCTATTCAGCGGCCTCTTTCTGTTGGGCCGAGGCCAGAAGTGTGGCCAGTTCCGGACGACACGATCCGCAATTGGTTCCGGCCTGCAACGCCTCGCCAATGGCTTCGACCGAGATCAATCCCTGGGTCTCAATCGCTGTCAGGATCGTATTCACCCCGACATCAAAGCAGGAACACAGAATTGGCCCCGGGTCTGGCATGTCTGCCGGGGCGCGGCCCGACAGCAGGCCCAGATTGGGCACCTGCGGCAGCGTCGCCAGATAGTCCCGCATCACCGCAACCGGTTGGGGCGAGACAAACAGCGCCGCAACCAGCCGTCCATTTTGGTGGCAGACCAGACGGGCCACGCCGCGGGCCGGGTCCTCGACCGCAGTGATTTCTGCATCCGGCAACCCGAAAAGGTCGCGGGCTGCAACGTGCCAGTCTTCGACGGGGTGCAGCCCCGCCAGTTCTGCGCGATAACCGGTTTTCGTTGGGCTCTGAGCCCAGTAATCGCAGCTTGGGCTCATCTCCCGGTCGGAGACTGCGAACCCGTACCATTTGGCGTTGAACCGGGTGACATGCACGACCGACGCCTTGCTTTCGGGCTGGCCCGAAACCGGGTCGGTTGCCGCCGCTACCACCGCGTCGATGCGGGCTGAGGGTGCGGTTTCTCCGGTCCAGTGGATCGGGGCAAAGACCTGACCCTGCGTGACATCCCTGTTGATCCGCGCGCGCAGAATGGCCTTGCCGTGCGGGCTGCTCACCTCGACCAGATCGGCGGCACTGATCTTTTGCGACCGGGCGTCATCCGGGTGAATGTCCAGAAACGGCTCGGGCAGATGTGCCGACAGGCGCGGCGACAGCCCGCTGCGGGTCATCGTGTGCCACTGGTCGCGCAGACGTCCGGTGTTCAGCCAGAACGGATAGCGCGGGCCGGTTTTAGCCGCAGGTGCGCGCCATTTGACCGGTAACAGCTTGGCTTTGCCATCTGCGTGAAAGAATTGCCCATCCGCAAAGAACCGTCCGCCCTGTCGCGCGGCGGTCACCGGCCAGCGCGTCGGCTCCAGGGCCTCATATCCGGATGTGTCAAGTTCGGCCCAGCCCGAGATATCGAAATCTTTGCCAAACCGTGCCGCCACGCCAGACAGTGCCGCATGCTCGCGGAAAATCTCGCCGGGGCTTTGATAGTCAAAGGCCGAGGTCCAGCCCATCCGCCGCCCAACCTCGCACAGGATGTTCCAGTCGGCGCGGGCCTGTCCGGGGGCGGTCAGAGCTGCGCGCTGGCGGCTGATGGTGCGGTCGGAATTGGTGACGGTGCCGTCTTTCTCGGCCCAGGCCAAGGCGGGCAGCAGCACATCGGCCAGTCGTGCCGTATCGGTGCGGTCGGTGATGTCCGAGACGACCGTGAAAGGGCAGGCGGCGATGGCGTCGCGCACCGCGTCGGCCTCGGGCATGGACACGGCGGGGTTGGTGTGGATCACCCACAGCGCCTTGATCCGCCCGTCACCGATGGCGCGGAACATGTCTACCGCTTTCAGGCCGGAGGCTTCGGGCATAGCGGGCGCCGACCAGAAATCGCGCACCGCGGCGCGGTGGTCGGCGTTTTCGATATCCAGATGGCAGGCGAGCATGTTGGCGAGCCCACCAACCTCGCGCCCGCCCATGGCGTTGGGCTGACCGGTCACGGACAGAGGGCCGCAACCCGGTTTACCGATGCGACCGGTGGCCAGATGGCAGTTGAGGATTGCGTTGACCTTGTCACTGCCCGACGTGGATTGGTTCACCCCTTGGCTGAAGATTGTGACCACCTTCTCGGTGCCGGTCCACATATCGCAGAACGTCGCGATTTCATCCGGGTTCAGCCCGGTGACCGTGACGTTGTCGGCTCGCGCGCTGTCCAGCGCCGCATGAAAGCCGGTTGTGTGGGGCAGGAAGTCCATATCCACCAGCCCACGTACGTCGATCTCAGTTAGCAGGTGGTTGAACAGCGCCACGTCGCTGCCCGCTGCCAGTGGTAGATGCAGGTCTGCGCTGTCGCAGGAGGCGGTGCGGCGCGGATCGATCACCACGATCTTGGTGCCGCGCGCCTGCCGTGCCGCCATCAGGCGCTGATACAGAACCGGATGGCACCAGGCTAGATTGGACCCGACCAGAACCACCAGATCGGCCTCGTCGATATCCTCATAGGTGCCGGGGACGGTGTCTGTGCCGAAGGCGCGTTTGTGCCCCGCGACGGTTGAGGCCATGCAGAGCCGCGAATTGGTGTCGATATTGGCCGAGCCGATGAAGCCCTTCATCAGCTTGTTGGCGACGTAGTAATCCTCGGTCAGCAACTGGCCCGAGACATAAAAGGCCACCGAATCCGGCCCGTGTTCGGCGATGGTGTCGCGGAACCGGTCGGCGACCAGCTGCAGCGTATCGTCCCAGCCGGTTTCGACACCCGAGACGCGCGGGGCCAGCAGGCGGTGCGACAGGCCGATGGTTTCGGCCAGCGCGGAACCCTTTGAACAGAGCCGCCCGTGGTTGGCCGGGTGGTCCGGGTCACCGGTGACCGTCAGGCCTCCGGCACCGTCAGGCTGCAGCAGTACACCACAGCCGACCCCGCAATAGGGGCAGGTCGAGCGCTTGGCGCAGGCGGTCAGATCCTTCACGCTGCGCTCCTTTGCCTCAGCGAGGTGCTGTCGAGCAGGATGCGGTCGCCGTCCAGCTGCACCGGGTAGGTGGCAATCTGCCCATCATCCGCGCCTTGGGCCTGACCGGAGTTCAGGTCGAACACCCAATTGTGCAGCGGGCAGGTGACGGACTGGCCGTGCACGATGCCTTCGGACAGCGGCCCGCCCTTGTGGGGGCAGTGGTCAGAGGCGGCGAAGACTTCATTCTCTGCCGTGCGAAACAGGGCGATACAGCCGACCGGTGTTTTCACAACCCGCGCACCACGCACGGGGATGTCGTTGATATGTCCGATGTCGATCCAGCTCATTCTGCGGCCTCCAATGTCAGATCGGCCATGGGCGCAAAGCGCGGGGCCTCTTTGGCCTGCTCGGCCCATGGGTCTTTGCGATAGATGGACTGGCTGAGTTCGAAGCGCTCAACTAGCGCGCGGCGGTTGTCGAGATCATCCACCACGGTTTCCTTGATCCAGTCGAGACCGACCTTCGCCATCCATTTATACAGACGGTCCAGATACTTGCCGCCCTCGCGATAGGCTTGAGTGACGGCCATCACGACCTCGATGGCTTCGTCTTCGGTGGGGACCTGCACCAGCAGTTCGGTTTCCTTGACATCCATGCCTGCTGCGCCACCGATGCTGATCTGATAGCCGCTGTCCACACAAACCACGCCGATATCCTTGCAGGTGGCCTCGGCGCAGTTGCGTGGGCAGCCCGAGACCGCCAGCTTCAGCTTGTGCGGCGTCCACGAGCCCCACAGGATTTTCTCAAGCTTCACGCCGAGGCCCGTGCTGTCTTGCGTTCCGAACCGGCAGTGATCGGTGCCGACGCAGGTTTTCACCGTGCGCAGACCCTTGGAATAGGCGTGGCCCGAAACCAGCCCGGCCTTGTTCAGATCGGACCAGATGTAAGGCAGGTCAGATCCTTTCACGCCCAGCAGGTCGATCCGCTGGCCGCCGGTCACCTTGACGGTGGGCACATCGTATTTCTCGGCCGCGTCGGCAATGGCGCGCAGTTCGGCCGGGTTGGTGATGCCGCCCCACATGCGGGGTACGACACTGAACGTGCCATCCTTCTGAATGTTGGCGTGTTTGCGTTCGTTGACGAAACGGCTTTGCGGGTCGTCCTGGTATTCCACCGGCCAGTCGGCCAGCAGGTAGAAATTCACCGCCGGGCGGCAGACATGGCAGCCGTTCAGCGTTTTCCAACCCAGCTCCTGCCAGACGGCCTCCTGACTTTTCAGCTCCTGCGATTTGATCAGACGGCGGACGTCTTCATGGGTCAGGTCGCAGCAGCCACAGATGGGCTGCGCGGTGGGCATCTGGAATTCGTCGCCCAGCGTGACCTGTAACAGTTGCTCGACCAGGCCAGTGCATGTCCCGCAGGACGCGCTGGCCTTTGTGGTTGTGCGGATCGCGCCCAGATCGGTCGCTCCACCTTCGATAGCAGAGGTAATGTCGGATTTGCACACGCCGTTGCAGCCACAGATTTCCGCCTCAGGCGGCAATGCTGCAACGGCTGAGAGAGGGTCCGCAGAGCCGCCCCCCTGATAGGCCGGGCCGAATATCAGCGTCTCGCGCATTTCGGAGATATCCTCGCCATCACGGATCAGACCAAAGAACCAGTTGCTGTCGCTGGTGTCGCCATACATCACCGCGCCGACCAGCTTGTCGTCCTCAAGCACCAGCCGCTTGTAGACGCCGCGTGCCGGGTCGCGGAAGACGATGTCTTCGCGGGTATCGCCTTCAGCGAAGTCGCCTGCGCTGAACAGGTCGCAACCGGTTACTTTCAGTTTGGTGGACAGGGAACGCTGTTTGAACGCCGCCTTTTCGCCCAGCAGGGTCTGCACCAGCACCTTGGCCTGGTCATAAAGCGGCGCGACAAGGCCAAATACCTCGCCTTGATGTTCGACACATTCACCGACGGCAAAGATACCGGCATCCGAGGTGATCATTTGATCGTCCACATGGATGCCCCGACCGACGGCCAGGCCCGTCTCCTGAGCCAGCGCGGTGTTGGGCCGGATACCCACGGCCATCACCAGCAGGTCGCAGGGCAGTTCGGTGCCATCGTCCAGCACCAGCGCGCGGGCCTTGCCGTTCTCGCCCGCAATCTCGGTGGATTTGGCGTTGAGTAGAACGGTGATGCCTTTTTCTTCCAGCGATTTCTTCAGCAGGTAGCCTGCGGCAGGGTCCAGCTGACGCTCCATCAGGTGGCCCATGATATGCACCACGGTCACGTCGGCCCCTCGCGCGGCCATGCCTGCGGCGGCCTCAAGGCCCAGCAAGCCGCCGCCGATCACGACGACCTTGTTGCCCGCGGCCATGCCCATCATCTGCTCGGTATCTTCCAGATCGCGATAGGCGATCACACCGTCCAGATCATGCCCCGGCATCGGGATCATGAAGGGGTTGGAACCGGTGCCGAAAATCAGCTTGTCATAAGGCACATGGCCGTTCTCGCCTTCGACCACTTTCAACTCGCGGTCAATCTTGACCACCTTCTCTCCAAACCGGCAGGTGATGCCACGCTCGGCGTACCACGCGTCGTCATGGGTGACGATCTCTTCGTAAGTCTGATCACCGGCCAGAACCGGGCTCAGCATGATGCGGTTGTAGTTCCCGCGCGGCTCGGCGTTGAAAAGGGTGATGTCAAATGCATCGGGTGCGGCGTCGGTCAGGTGTTCCAGCACCCGGCCCGAGGCCATGCCGGCTCCGATGACCACTAGTTTCTGTTTCATGTCATTCACTCCGCGGCAATGGCTTTGGGGGAAGGGGTTTTCGGCTTGGGCTTTGCGCCGTGCTCGTATTCCTCGAGGAAATCCAACACCTCTTGCCGGTATTCGTAGTAATCGGGATGGGCCAGCAGCGCCTTGCGGGTGCGCGGGCGCGGCAGGTCGACATTGGTGATCTTGCCGATCGTGGCCTGCGGGCCGTTGGTCATCATCACCACGCGGTCGGCCAGCAGGATCGCCTCGTCCACGTCATGGGTGACGCAGATGGTGGTGACTTTGGTGCGGGACCAGACCTCCATCAGCACTTCCTGCAGCTCCCAACGGGTGAGGCTGTCGAGCATCCCGAAGGGTTCATCCAGCAGCAGCAGTTTCGGAGACAGGGCAAAGGCACGGGCGATGCCCACACGCTGACGCATGCCGTTCGACAGATCAGCGGCGGACTTGTCCATCGCATCGGCCAGACCGACCCGCTCAAGGTAGTACTCGACCACGTCCTGACGCTCGGCCTGGCTGGCGCGCGGATAGACGCGGTCCACACCGACCGAGACGTTCTCCTTGGCGGTCAGCCAAGGGAACAGCGAGGGCGACTGGAACACCACGGCGCGTTCCGGGTCAGCCCCTTCGACATGGCGACCGTCCAGCTTGATCGCGCCTTTCGAAATTTCATTCAGACCGGCGGCCATGGTCAGCACGGTGGACTTACCGCAGCCAGAGTGGCCGATCAGCGAGATGAACTCACCCCGGTTGAGCTTGAGGTTGAAATCCTCGACCACGGTCAGCGGCCCTTTGGGCGTGGGGTAGACCTTGTGCAATTGGCTGAAGTCCAGATAGCGTTCGTCGATCAGGCCCGTCTGCGCCTCTTTCACCGCAGCAGGTACACCGTGGATCGGGGTGACATCGGGCAGGGTTTTGGTGCCTTCGACCTTGGCCTCGATGCCCACATCCATCAGGTATTTGGTGACCTCGCCGCGCAGCGCCTTGAACGTCTCATCATGGTTCATGGCCGAGCGGTCGCGGGGGCGGGGGATCGAGACTTTGAACTCGGTCCCCAAGGTGCCATCGGGGTTCAGCGGGATGATGCGGTCGGCCAGCAGGATCGCCTCGTCCACGTCATTGGTGATCAGAACACAGGTCTTGCGGTTCTCTTCCCAGATCTTTTCGATCTCTTCCGCCAGATTGCCCCGGGTCAGCGCGTCCAGCGCCGACAAGGGTTCGTCCAACAGCAGGACCTCGGGGTCCATCGCCAAAGCACGGGCCACGTTCACGCGCTGACGCATCCCGCCCGACAGTTCGGCGGGGCGGCGACCGGCGGCGTGGCTGAGCCCCACCATCTTGATGTAGTGGGCGACCTTTTCCTCTTTCTCGGCCTTGGGCATCTTGGGAAAGACCGCATCCACGGCCAACCGTACATTGCCCGTCACCGTCAGCCACGGCATCAGCGAATAGTTTTGGAAGATCACCCCCCGTTCCGGCGCAGGACCGGTGATCGGAGCGTCGCGAAAGGAGACCCTGCCCTTGGACGGGAACTCGATCCCCGCCATCAGGTTGATCAGCGTGGTCTTGCCGGTGCCGGAAAAGCCCAGCAGCACCACGAACTCACCTTCCTGAACCGAGAGGTTGATGTCCTTCAGCACATCCGTCGCGGCAGTACCCGTACCGAAGGACTTGCTGACGTTCTTGAATTCCATCACTGCCATGTCGATCACCGGTTGTTCGAGAAGGTGAACAGGGACTGCAGCGCGTACATCACGCGATCCAGCAGGAAGCCGATGATGCCGATGGTGAAGACGGCCACCATGATCTTGGCGAGCGAACTGGAGGAACCGTTCTGGAACTCATCCCAGACGAACTTGCCCAGTCCGGGGTTCTGGGCCAGCATCTCGGCCGCGATCAGGACCATCCAGCCGACACCCAGTGACAGGCGCAGACCGGTGAAGATCAGCGGCAGGGCCGAGGGCAGCACCAGCTTGGTGATCTTGGTGTAGGTGTTCATTTTCAGAACTTTGGACACGTTCACCAGATCCTTATCGATCGACGCCACACCCAGCGAAGTGTTGATCAGCGTGGGCCACAGCGAACACAGCGTGACGGTGATGGCCGAGATCAGGAAGGACTTGGCGAACCAGCCGTCATTGGTGACATAAACGGCCGAAACGATCATCGTCACAATCGGCAGCCAGGCCAGCGGTGAAACCGGTTTAAAAATCTGGATCAGCGGGTTCAGCGCCGCATTTGCGGTGGGCGACAGGCCTGCCGCGATGCCCAGCGGAACGGCCACGATTGTGGCGATCAGAAAGCCAAAGAACACCGTTTTGATCGAGGTCCAGATCTGGTTGTAATAGCTCGGCGCGCCGGTATAGGCGACTTCCTTCACCTTTTCGGGCTGACCCGCGTCGATGAATTTCTGGTTCCGCTTTTCGACCATCGCCTCGAACTTGGCCTTCTTGGCGGCTTTGGCCTGTGCGTCCTGATGCAGGCTGACGGCCTCAGACCAGACCTGAGCCGGTCCGGGGACAGCCCCAAGCGAGGTCTGCACCTTGGGCGCCAGCGTGCCCCAAAGCAGCAAGAACGCGCAGATGGCTAGCAGTGGCACGGCCAGCAGACGCCAGATTTCACCCATCTGGGCGCGGGGGTTGTCGCCTGCGGCGGCGCGCAGAACAGGGGTGATCCAGGACAAGCCCAGAACCTGAAACCATTTGTCGGCGGCGTTGATTCGGGTGAACAGGCGGGCGCGACGCGCCTCGCGTTCAGCTTCGGATGAAAGTGTATCGTGGTCGATGGCGGTCATCTTGCGGTCTCCTGGCCCGGATCGGTGCCCGGGCGGGGTGAAATTCTGTTGATGTGGAAGACCCCGGCCATTCAGGCCGGGGCGAAGGCCTTAGCCCTGAACTTCGGCGCCGACGACGACCTGCTCGCCCTTCAGGCCAATCGGCAGGCTTTGCAGGTAGGCGTTGGGCTGGCGGGCGTCATAGGGAATGCCGTCGATGATATCCTCGGCGGGCGCCGGAGCTTTGTAGCCGTCGCTGTCCCAGGGGAAGTCGGCCTCATTCGCCAGACCTTCGTCCACCAGCATGCGGGCGGCGTCCAGATAGATGTCCGGGCGATAGACCGACTTGGCGACCTCGTCATACCACGCGTCCGTCTGCGGCTCGGCGATCTGGCCCCAGCGGCGCATCTGGGTCAGGTACCAGATGGCGTCGGAATAGAACGGGTAGGTCGCGTTATAGCGGAAGAACACGTTGAAATCGGGCACGTCCCGCTTGTCGCCTTTCTCATATTCGAACGTCCCGGTCATCGAGTTGGCGATCACGTCGTAATCGGCACCCACATATTCCGGCTGGCTCAGCATCTCGACTGCAGCGGGGCGGTTGGCGTTGTCATTTTCATCCAGCCAGATCGCGGCCCGGATCAGGGCCTTGGTCACGGCGCGGGTGGTGTTGGGGTATTCCTCGGCAAACTCGGCGGTGATGCCGAAGACCTTTTCCGGGTTGTTCTTCCACAGCTCGTAGTCGGTGATGACCGGCACACCGATGCCTTTGAACACGGCCTGCTGGTTCCACGGCTCACCCACGCAGTAACCATAGATGGTGCCGGCTTCCAAAGTCGCAGGCATCTGCGGCGGAGGCGTCACCGAAAGGAACACATCTGCGCCGATCTGGCCGGTCACGTCTTCGGGGCTGTAATAGCCGGGGTTCAGACCACCGGCAGCCAGCCAGTAACGCAGTTCATAGTTATGGGTCGAGACCGGGAAGACCATGCCCATGTTGAACGGCTTGCCTTCGGATTTGTACTTTTCAACCACCGGAGCCAGTGCCTCGGCCGAGATCGGGTGTTGCGGGCGACCGTCCTCCATCACCGGGATGTTCGGCTTCATCTCTTCCCAGATCGCGTTCGACACGGTGATGCCGTTGCCGTTCAGGTCCATCGAGAAGGGGGTGACGATGTGCGCTTCGGTGCCATAACCGATGGTCGCGGCCAGCGGCTGACCGGCCAGCATATGCGCGCCGTCCAGCTGTCCGTCGATCACGCCGTCCAGCAGCACTTTCCAGTTGGCTTGCGCTTCGAGCGTCACGAACAGACCTTCGTCCAGGAAGTAGCCGTTTTCGTAAGCCACGGCCAACGGGGCCATGTCGGTCAGTTTGATAAAGCCGAAGGTCAGCTCGTCTTTTTCCAGTTCCAGCGTCTCGGCCATGGCCGGGCTGATCAGGGCGGTGGTGGCGACAAGGCCTGCAAGGAATTTCTTCATGTGGGTCTGTCCCTTTTCTTGGTCCCGGGGATGCCGGGGATGAAAAACAAAAAGCCGCTGCACGCTCTGGCCGGGAGGACGTGGCCAGAGTGTGAGCGGCTTTGCTCAGTCGATCCCAAACTTTGGGAAGAAGTTCATCGACACACGCCATTGCGTGCCGTTGAGATCAGATTCGAAGAAACCCGGGCGCGGCTCAAGCAGTTTTGCTGCAATGCGGCGTAATTTTCTGCGATTGCGCTGTATGGTGCCGGAGGCTGCCTAATTTTTAGGCGTCAGATATCCTGTGGGTCAAAAATGCGCCCGTCCAGAAACGCGTCCCGTTTCAGCGACAGCTGTCCGTTATGCGAGGCGACGGGGGTGGTTTCCCGAATCGCGCCTTCGAGTTTTTCCGACGCGCCGGGCAGGTCGGCCCCGATATCGGCCAGCTGATTGCGGTAGATATCACTGCGAAACACGCTGCCCGCCTGCGCCCGCGCCAGATGCGGGTCCAGTCCGTACCGTGCGGCCAGACGCTGGGCGATCCACTTGGCCTGACTGCGCCATGGAAAGTTCGCCGCCCCGTCGTGGAATTCGAGGAATCCAGGAACTTCGCGCTGCTCTGCCTGCCCCGAGATTGTGAACCGGCCCGAAAGCGCGCGGTCGATCAGTTCAGAGGGCAGGTTCAGGTAGGTGTCGCGCGCCAGTATCTCGGCGGCGGCGGTTTGGCTGCCCGGCTGGCCCAGCCAGCGCCCGGCCCGCCAGACGGCCCGCATCAGTTTGCCCAGCAGATGCGGTTCGGTCTCGGCCCACTCGGTGCGTACCGCCAGCACCTTTTCCGGGGCAAAGGCCCAGATCGCCTGACCGGGCAGCAACAGCGCCCCCGCCTGCGATTCCACCGCGACCGAGCCCCAGGGCTCACCCACACAGAACGCATCCACATCCCCTTCGGCCAGCGCCTGCGCCATCAATGGTGGGGGAATGGTGCGCACTTCGACCCCGACCTCTGACAATTCGGTGGCCTCAAGCCAGCAATGCAGCAGTTCCACATGCAGCGAGAAGGGAAAGGGGACACCAAACACCAAAGGCCGATCCGCGACTGAGGCCAGCGCAGCGGCGGCCTCGAACGGGTCGTGGAAGTCGAAACCATAGCCCGTCTCGCGCAGGCGGGTTTCCAAGGCGCGGCTGACGCCGATGACGTCTCCGTTCACCGACAGGACCGAGACGGCGGACAGGGACTGGGTCACCCCGCCAAGCCCCAGCGCCATCGCCACAGGTACCGGTGACAGCAAATGCGCCGCATCCACCCGGCCAAAGGCCAGCATGTCGCGAACGGATGACCAGGAGGGCGCGGCAATCAGCTCCAGCTCAACCCCTTCGGCGCGGGCGAGACCCATCTCATGCGCCACGATCAGAGGCGCGGCATCGACCAATGGCACATAGGCGACGGGCAGGGTGACCGCATTCATGACAGCAGCCCCGATGCGGTGACCAGCGCCTCGGCCACATCGGCGACGCGGCGGCCCTGATCCATGGCGGCCTTGCGCAATAAGGCATAGGCCTCTTCTTCCTCGATCCCGCGCGCCTTCATCAGCAACCCCTTGGCGCGGTCGATCACCTTGCGTTCTTCCAACGCGCGTTTGGTCTCGGCCAGTTCGCGGCGCATCTGGCGGACAATCTGGAAGCGGGCAATGGCGGCGTCCAGTACCGGTTTCAACCGGTCGGGCTGCATCCCGTCCACCACATAGGCGGACAGCCCGGCCTCGATCGCGGTTGAGGCCAAATCCCCCGCCGCGCCCGACACGAACATGGCCACCGGGCGCTCCAACGGCCCCGAGGCCAGAGTTAGTTCCTCAAGCATGTCGCGAGTGGGGTTGTCGATATCGATCAGCACCACATCTGGCACCAGCGCCGCGATCTTGCGCGCCAGGCTCGAGACATTGCCGATCACATGCACATCATAAGACCCGGACGCTTTCAGCGCGTCGACGATGGCGATCGCGCGTTCGCGGTCTTCTTCTACAACGACAATGGTCAGGGTGTCTGGCATGGCTTCTTTTCACCGGCGCGTTGCCTGTTCACAAGAGATCGGGCGCGATTCTGTCCATGTCCCGCCGTCACTGCCTAAAAAACAGTCAAATGCTTCCAGTGTGGCGTCCGGAAGCCATCGATTTGCCGCCTATCGGAAACTTGTGACCGCAAGCGATACGAATGAAGTCGTCGTTTTCTGCTTCCAAAGCGTCTTTTTTGCTTGCTGCACCGCGGCGCGCTTTCTAGGTGTTGAGGTGGGACACCCCTCCCCAACGAGGGGCGTGTATCTGGAAGGGTAATACACATGACCATCGAACAACCGGCAACGCGGCCGGCGAATCCGCGTTTTTCCTCTGGCCCCTGCGCCAAACCCCCCACATTTGAACTGTCCAAACTGGCCGACGCTGCATTGGGTCGATCGCACCGTGCCGCGGTCGGCAAGGACAAGCTGAAGGCTGCGATCGAGGGCACGCGCGAAGTTCTGGGCATTCCGGCGGACTACAAGATCGGCATCGTTCCCGCCTCGGACACCGGTGCGGTCGAGATGGCGCTGTGGTCGCTGTTGGGCGAACGCAAGGTCGAGATGCTGGCCTGGGAAAGCTTTGGCTCGGGCTGGGTCACCGACGTGGTCAAGCAACTGAAGATCGATGCCGAGGTGAAAACCGCGGATTACGGGCAGATCGTGGATCTGGCCTCGGTCGATTTCGCCAATGATGTTGTGTTTACATGGAACGGTACGACCTCGGGCGTGCGGGTTCCCAATGGCGACTGGATCGCCGACGACCGTCAGGGTCTGACGATTTGTGATGCGACCTCGGCCGCCTTTGCGATGGACCTGCCCTGGGACAAGCTGGATGTGACCACGTTTAGCTGGCAGAAAGTGCTGGGCGGTGAGGCCGCGCACGGGATGCTGATCCTCAGCCCCCGCGCGGTGGAACGGCTGGAGAGCTATACCCCCGCATGGCCGCTGCCGAAGATTTTCCGCCTGACCAAAGGCGGCAAGCTGATCGACGGCATTTTCACAGGGGCCACTATCAACACGCCGTCCATGCTGGCGGTCGAGGATTACCTGTTCGCACTGGACTGGGCGCGCTCGGTCGGTGGCCTGCAAGGGCTGATCGCCCGTGCCGATGCCAATGCCGGAGCCGTGCACGCGTTCTGTGACCAGAATGATTGGATCACCAATCTGGCCGAGGATGCGGCGACGCAGTCGAACACCTCGGTTTGCCTGAAATTCACCGACGCGCGCATTCAGGACGGTGCCACTTTCGCCAAGGCTGTCGCCAAACGGCTTGAGGTCGAGAATATCGCGCTGGACATCGGCGCCTATCGCGACGCGCCTGCGGGCCTGCGCATCTGGTGTGGCGGCACGGTCGAGACCTCGGACATCGAGGCGATGCTGCCCTGGTTGACCTGGGCCTTCGAGGCCGAGATCGCGGCGCAAACCGAAGCCGCCTGACCTATTCCACCGGGCCATATCTGGCCCGGACTTCCCATACAATTCAAGGACCAGAGAATATGGCCCCCAAAGTACTCGTATCTGACAAGCTCAGTGAAACCGCCGTGCAGATCTTCCGCGATCGCGGCATCGACGTGGATTTCATGCCCGATCTGGGCAAGGACAAGGACAAGCTGGCCGAGGTGATCGGTCAGTATGACGGCCTTGCCATCCGCTCGGCCACCAAGGTCACGCCGACCATTCTGGAAAAAGCAGCCAACCTGAAGGTCATTGGCCGGGCCGGGATCGGCACCGACAATATCGACAAGGAAGCGGCCTCGAAAAAAGGTGTGATCGTGATGAACACACCATTTGGCAACATGATCACCACAGCCGAGCACGCCATTGCGATGATGTTCGCCGTGGCGCGGCAAATCCCTGAGGCCAGCACCTCGACCCATGCGGGCAAGTGGGAGAAGTCCAAGTTCATGGGGATCGAGCTGACCAACAAGACCCTCGGTGTCATTGGTGCGGGCAACATTGGCGGTATCGTCTGTGAACGCGCGCTGGGCCTGAAGATGAAAGTCGTCGCCTATGATCCCTATCTGGGCGAAGAGAAGGCGGCCAAGATGGGTGTCGAGAAGGTCGAGCTGGACGAGCTGCTGTCGCGCGCCGATTTCATCACCCTGCACGTGCCGCTGACCGATCAGACCCGCAATATCCTCAGCCGTGAGAACCTCGCCAAGACCAAGAAGGGCGTTCGCATCATCAACTGTGCCCGCGGTGGTCTGGTCGACGAAGGGGCGCTGGCGGAGGCGCTGACTTCCGGTCATGTAGCGGGCGCGGCCTTTGACGTATTCAGCGAGGAACCGGCGAAGGACAACGCCCTGTTCAATCTACCGAACGTGGTCTGTACCCCCCACCTCGGCGCAGCAACAACCGAGGCGCAGGAAAACGTGGCGCTACAGGTGGCCGAGCAGATCTCGAACTATCTTCTGACCGGGGCGGTGGAAAACGCGCTGAACATGCCCAGCGTCACCGCCGAAGAGGCCAAGGTAATGGGGCCGTGGATCAAGCTGGCCAGTCATCTGGGCAGCTTCATCGGTCAGATGACGGATGAGCCGGTGCAGGCGATCAACATCCTCTATGATGGTGTGGCCGCTGAAATGAACCTGGCCGCGCTGAACTGTTCCGTCGTTGCCGGGATCATGAAAAAGTTCAACCCCGAGGTGAATATGGTGTCGGCCCCGGTTGTCGCGAAAGAGCGCGGGATTCAGCTGTCCACCACCAATCAGGACAAGACCGGTGTCTTTGATGGCTACATCAAGGTCACCGTTGTGACCGACAAGCGCGAACGGTCGATCGCTGGCACCGTGTTCAGCGACGGCAAACCGCGTTTCATCCAGATCAAAGGCATCAATATCGACGCCGAGGTGGGCGCGCATATGCTTTATACCACCAACGAAGACGTGCCGGGCATCATTGGTACTCTGGGCCAGACCATGGGCGAGAATGACGTGAATATCGCCAACTTTACCCTCGGCCGGTCCGAGGCGGGCGGAGAGGCCATCGCGTTGCTTTATGTGGATGAACCGGTTCCGGCCGAGGCACGCGCCAAGCTGGCGGAGACAGGGCTGTTCACCCAGATCAAACCGCTGGAGTTCGATGTCGCCTGAGCGGTGTTGAAATTCTGAGACAATCCATACCCACGCCAGCCGAGGCGCGGGTATTCTCTTTTCCTGCGGCTTGAATTGCGCCACAAGCAGGGTATTCACTTTGCCCAAGGATTTTTTATGGCTTCCCCCATCTACGCCGTTGGCGACATTCACGGTCAGCTTGGAATGCTGGAACACGCGTTGCGCCTCATTGAACAGGATGGCGGGCCGGATGCACGGATTGTGTTTCTTGGGGATTATGTGGACCGCGGTCCCGACAGTCGTGGTGTGTTGGACCTGCTGATCGAAGGGCAGCGCGCGGGTCGGAACTGGATCATGGTCAAGGGCAACCACGACCGGATGATGGCCCGGTTCGTGCAGGACTGTGAAATCGCCGACAATCGCCTGCCCATAACGCTCAGCTGGCTTCACCCGCGTCTGGGCGGGCGGGAAACGCTGGGTTCATACGGGGTCGAAGTCGTGGATGAAGACCGCATCTTTCAGGTCAACGAACGTGCCTGCGCTGCGGTTCCGCCCGCACATATCGACTTCATCAATGCGCTGCCTTTGTATCATCAGGAGGGTGAGCTGCTGTTTGTTCACGCGGGCATTCGCCCCGGCATTCCGCTGGAACAACAGGCCGAGGACGATCTGGTCTGGATACGCCACGAGTTTCTGCGTGATCCCGGCCCGCATCCGTGGCTGGTGGTGCACGGGCACACACCGGTGGACCGGGCTGAACATTGCGGCATCCGGATCAATCTGGATGCGGGTGCGGGCTATGGCCGTACGCTGGCCACGGCGGTTTTCGAAGGCCGCGACTGCTGGCTGCTGACCGAGGCGGGACGGGTGCCGCTGACCCCTAGCCCTTGGTGAACAGGTCTTTGTAGTCCTCGCGCAGGACGTTTTTCTGTACCTTGCCCATGGTGTTGCGCGGCAGTTCATCCAGCACAATCAGCTTGCGGGGATGTTTAAACCGGGCCAATGCGTCCTGCACATTGGCCAGAATGGCCTCGGGGTCGGGGCTCTGTCCCGGCTCGGGCACCAGAATACCCACCGGGGTTTCGCCGAAATCCGGGTGCGGCACTCCGATCACCGCGCTTTCCAGCACGCCGGGCTGGTCATCAAGCACCAGTTCGACCTCTTTGGGATAGATGTTGTAGCCACCCGAGATGATCAGGTCCTTACCCCGGCCAACGATATGGACATAGCCGTCCTCATCCACACGCCCCAGATCGCCGGTGATGAAGAACCCGTCTGGCCGCAGTTCGGCGGCAGTTTTCTCGGGCATCTGCCAGTAGCCCTCAAAGACATTCGGGCCGCGCACCTCGATCATGCCGATCTCACCCTGCGGCAGGGTTTCCCCGGTTTCGGGATCGGTCACCTTTAGGTCCACATCCGGCAGGGGGAAACCAACCGTGCCCGCGCGCCGCTCGCCTTCATAGGGGTTCGAGGTGCTCATGTTGGTTTCGGTCATGCCATAGCGTTCAAGGATGCGGTGGCCGGTGCGGGTTTCAAACCGTTCGTGTGTCTCGGCCAGCAACGGGGCCGAGCCCGATATGAACAGCCGCATATGCCGTGCCAGATCGCCGGTGAACCGGTCATCGTCCAGCAAGCGGGTATAGAAGGTCGGCACCCCCATCATCGAGGTGGCCTGCGGCATCAGGCGCAGCATGTCCTCACGGTCGAATTTCGGCAAAAAGATCATCGACCCGCCGGAGGCAAGGATTACATTGGTCGCCACAAACAGCCCGTGGGTGTGAAAGATCGGCAGGGCGTGCAGCAGCACGTCATCGGCTGTGAACCGCCATTCCTGCACCAGCGTCTCGGCATTCGACAATAGGTTGGCCTGCGTCAGCATCGCGCCCTTGGATCGCCCGGTGGTGCCGGAAGTATAAAGGAAGGCTGCTAGATCGTCCTCGGCGCGGCGAACAGGCTCGAACGCGGGCAACATGCCCATGGACCGCCGCATCAGACTACCGGACCCGTCGGCGTTCAGTGTCTCTAATCTTGCATTTTGGGCCGCGGCGATGGGAGCGAGCCCTTCGGCTTTAGCATCGTCGCACACAACCAGCTTGGCACCGCTGTTTTCGATGAAATACTGCAACTCGGCCGTGGTGTAGCCGGTGTTGAGTGGCAGAAAGATCAGCCCGGTCTGAGCGCAGGCGGCATAGAGCGCCAGTGCCTCGGGTGATTTTTCAACCTGTACCGCCACCCGTTCGCCGGGTTCCAGCTCATACCCGGTCAGCGCATTGGCGATCCGCGCGGCCATATCCAGAAAGGCGGCATGGGTCAGGGTCTGACCATCGGGCAGGTGCAGAAATGGAGTGCTCTTGCCCGCGTGAATGCCAAACAGCCGGTCATAAAGCGGGTTGCCCATGTCGTCATTCCTTTGCGCCTGCTCAATACGGGGCCGAATCTGTCCCGGATTGGTTGGACGGTAAAGCGGAAAACGGGCTGGAGATCAGAATTCCGTGGTCATCCGGTAGCCTGCGGCAAAGAACATCTTGGCAAAAGTCACCGGTTCTCCCTGCAGCCATGTGATCCGCTCACCGGTAAAGACCGGCTCGCCCTCGGGGACGTCCAGAAACCCCGCAATCGTGGCATCGGCGCGGCTGGCCAGAAAGCTCAACTCGACATTGGTGAAGGGCACCGTCTGGATCAGCCATTCATTCGGTCCGAGCTGCGAGAAATCGGTTTGCTCCACCTGCGGGACCGAGGCAGTGACGATCCAGCGGTCCTCGTATTGAAACGGGGTGTTGCCGTTGAAATGCATACAGCGCACATGCACCACGTTTTGCCCCGGTGCCAGGGCCAGACGGGCGCTGAGCCACTCGGGCGCAGGCTCTGAGACAGAGGAAACCAGCGCATAGCGATAGGTGCCGCCCAGTGCCTCGACCTCATCCCGGACCATGGGAATGGTGAAACGCGCCTGCCGTTGCGGGGCGCTTGCTACGCGCGTGCCGGCCTTGCGGCGACGTTCCAGATAGCCCTCGTCGGCCAGCTCCCGCAGGGCCCGGTTGACCGTGGTGCGGGTGCACGAGAACTCGACCGCAAGCTCCTGTTCGTTGGGCAACAGCGCATCGGGCTGCCATTCGCCGGACCGGATGCGTGCCAGCACGGTCTGCTTGATGTCTTTGTAACTGGTTGTGTCGCTGGATTGAGGCATTGCGCAGCTTTAGACCGAGGCCAACAGGTCCGCAATCGCGGATCGGTAAGCGGGGATGATCCGGTCGCGGGAAACATGGCGGCCCTGTTTCACCCTATGCCGCCCGGCAGACCACAGATCGGTGACCAACCCGTCGGGTGCGGCGAAACACAGCCCGTCCAACAACTGATCATCGCTGAGCGCGCAGAGGGTCGGGTGGTCGCGGTTAATTGCCACCAGATCGGCCAGCTTGCCCTCGGCAATCTTACCCGCGTTGCGCCCAAGGGCCTGCGCGCCGCCCAGTGCTGCCTTGGTGTAAAGCGCGTGACCAACCGACCCCTCGCTGACCAGAACGGCCCGCTGCTGGTCGCGCAGGCGTTGTGAATATTCCAGTGTGCGCAGTTCTTCGGGCAGAGAGATCTTAATGTTAGAGTCTGAACCAACCCCAAAACGACCACCTTCAGCGACATATACCGCGCCGTTGAAGATTCCGTCACCCAGGTTAGCCTCGGTGATTGGACACAGACCAGCGACGGCCCCCGACCGGGCCAAGGCGGCAGTTTCAGCGTCGGTCATGTGGGTCGCGTGGATCAGGCACCACCGTGCATCTACCGGCACGTTGTCCAGCAGCCAAGCCACCGGGCGCTGACCCAGCACGGCCTGAACATCGGTGACCTCCTGCACTTGTTCGGCGATGTGGATATGCACGGGGCCGTCGGGTGTGACCCTTAGCACCTCGGTCAGATCCGTGGACGAGGTTGCGCGCAGAGAATGTGGTGCAATTCCCATTTTAGAGTCTGTTTCTGGCAATGCAGGGCGGCAATCATCGACCAGTTCGAGGAACCGCGCCACATCGTTGCCGAACCGCAGCTGCCCGCCCGAGAGAGCCTCCTGTTTGACGCCGCCATAGGTGTAGAGCACGGGCAAATGGGTCAGGCCGATCCCCGTTTGCTGTGCGGCGGCGAAAATGCGTTGGCTGAGTTCTGACAGTTGGTCATAGGGCGCACCGCCGGGTTGGTGATGGACATAGTGGAACTCACCAACCGAGGCGTACCCAGCCTCCTGCATCTCCATGAACACCAGCGCGGCGATGGCTTCGATCTGCTCCGGCGTCAGACGGTCCAGAAAGCGGTACATCAGGTTGCGCCAGGTCCAGAAACTCTCGCGCCCGGCCGCTCGGGTTTCGGTCATCCCGGCCATGGCCCGCTGAAAAGCGTGGGAGTGCAGGTTCCCCAGGGCGGGCAACAGCACATCGACCCGCTCGTCCGCGGGCTCAGCAATGGCTTGTGTCTGTATGTGTCGGATGCGCCCCTGATCGATCTCGATCCGCACATCATGAACCCAATCAGAGCCTAATAAGGCTGTTTTTGCGTGGATCGGCATTTCGACTCCAATTTGTGTAGACTTTATACTTTTACACGTATACGAAAAAATCAAGCAAGAGGGGAGGCGAAAAGAATCGCCATGACCAGAAAATCGGTCTTTACCAGTGCCGCGATGGCCACGATGTCCGAGGGCGATACGCCCTATGGGCTCTGCCGGGATGCGGCGATTGTCATCGATGGCGCAGATATCGTCTGGGCTGGAGAGAAAAAGGCCTTGCCCGCCGACTACGCCAGTTGGCCGGTTGAGGATTTCGGCACCCGGCTGATCACGCCCGCCCTGATCGATGCCCACACCCACGTGGTGTTCGGCGGCAACCGCGCGACAGAGTTCGAGATGCGCTTGAACGGGGCCTCGTATGAGGAAATCGCGCGTGCAGGCGGCGGTATCCTGTCAACGGTGAACGCTACGCGGTCGGCCAGCGAAGAAGAGCTACTTGTCGACGCTCTGACGCGGGTGGATGCGCTGATGGACGAAGGCGTCTGCACCATCGAGGTCAAATCCGGCTATGGGCTGGATACGGAAACTGAACTCAAGATGCTGCGCGTGGCCCGTCGGATCGGCGAAGCCCGTCCGATCCGGGTCAGAACCAGCTTTCTGGGCGCCCATGCGGTGCCGCCCGAATATGCAAACCGGGCCGATGCGTATATCCAGGAGGTCTGTATCCCGACGCTGCGCGCCGCCCATGTCGAGGGGTTGGTGGACGCAGTGGACGGGTTCTGCGAAGGGATCGCCTTCACTCCCGCCCAGATCGCGCGGGTGTTCGATGTGGCCCAAGAACTGGGCCTGCCGGTAAAACTCCATGCCGAGCAACTGTCCAATCTGGGTGGCGCCCGGCTGGCGGCCTCGTACGGCGCCTTGTCAGCGGATCATATCGAGTATCTGGACGCTGAGGGCGTGGCGGCCATGGCGCAGGCAGGTTCCGTGGGAGTTCTGCTGCCGGGTGCGTTCTATACGCTGCGGGAAACGCAGGTGCCTCCGGTTGATCTGCTGCGTCAGCATCGGGTGCCGATGGCGCTGGCGACGGATTGCAATCCCGGTTCCTCGCCGCTGACTTCGCTGTTGCTGACGATGAACATGGGCTGCACGTTGTTTCGTATGACGCCCGAGGAGGCTCTGTCCGGTGTCACCCGAAACGCCGCGCGCGCGTTGGGGATCAGTGATGCGGGCACGATTATGCCGGGGCAGCGGGCGGATCTGGCGGTTTGGAACGTCGCACATCCGGCCGAGCTGTCCTATCGCGTCGGCTTCAACCCTCTGCACAAACGACTATTTGGAGGGCTGGAATGACGCCTCTGTCTTTGCAACCCGGTCAGGTGACGCTGGCACAACTGGCCCAGGTCTATTGGGAACAACCCGCCGTTTCGCTGGACCAAGAGTGTAAGCCCGCTGTCGAGGCGGCGGCGCGGCGCATTCAGGCCGCCGCTCAGGGCGAGGCTGCGGTGTATGGTGTCAACACAGGCTTCGGCAAACTGGCCAGTCACAAGATCGCGCCCGAAGATACCTCGACCCTGCAGCGCAACCTGATCCTCAGCCATTGTTGCGGTGTCGGTCCTGCCGTGCCCCGCCGCGTGGCGCGGCTGATGATGACGCTCAAGCTGTTGTCCTTTGGCCGCGGCGCCTCGGGCGTGCGGTGGGAGTTGGTCGAGCTGCTGCAGCAGATGCTGGCGCGCGGTGTGACACCCGTGATCCCGGCGCAGGGGTCCGTGGGCGCGTCGGGGGATCTGGCACCGCTGGCCCACATGACCGCAGTGATCATCGGTGCGGGTGAGGCCGAGGTGAACGGAGACATCCTGCCGGGCGCTCAGGCGTTGAATTTGGTCGGGTTAGAGCCGATTCAACTGGGCCCCAAGGAAGGTCTGGCCTTCATCAACGGCACTCAGTTTTCAACCGCTTTCGCGCTTGCTGGTCTGTTCGACGCCTGGAGCACGGCGCAAAGCGCATTGGTCATTTCTGCCCTGTCGACCGATGCGATCATGGGATCCACCGCGCCTCTGCGGCCCGAAATCCACACTCTTCGCGGCCATCGCGGCCAGACCGAGGCCGCCAGCGCCATGCGCGCCGTTCTGGCCGGGTCGGAAATCCGGGAAAGTCACCGGGAAGGCGACACGCGCGTGCAGGACCCGTATTGCATCCGTTGTCAGCCGCAGGTCACTGGAGCCGCTATGGATGTCATGCGTCAGGCCGCTGCGACGCTTGAGATCGAAGCCAACGCCGCCACTGACAATCCTTTGGTTCTTGAGGATGGGATCGTCTCGGGCGGCAATTTCCATGCCGAACCCGTTGGCTTTGCCGCCGACATGATCGCGCTGGCCCTTTCCGAGATCGGGGCCATCGCGCAGCGACGTATTGCGCTGATGGTGGATCCGACGCTCAGCTTTGACCTGCCGCCGTTCCTGACGCCCGATCCGGGGCTGAATTCGGGTCTGATGATCGCCGAGGTGACAACCGCTGCGCTGATGAGCGAGAACAAGCATCTGGCAAATCCCTGCGTCACCGACAGCACCCCAACTTCGGCCAATCAGGAGGATCACGTCTCGATGGCCGCACATGGCGCGCGACGCCTGACCCGGATGGTCGAGAACCTGAACTACATTCTGGGGGTCGAACTGCTCTGCGCGGCGCAAGGGGTCGAGTTTCGGGCGCCGCTGAGCACCAGCGACCCGCTGCAGCAGGTTATCGCGCGGGTGCGGGCGGACATTCCCGCGCTGGCCGAGGATCGCTATCTGGCGCCAGACTTGGAGGCCGTAAAACAATTGGTGGCCGACGGCGTGATCCTTGGTGCCGTGAACACCCCAATGCCGGAGCTGATGTGATGCAGGTGGTCAGTGTAGAGCGCGGGGACAGCCCGATTGTGCTGGGCCAGCCCCATGGCGGGACCTTCGTGCCCGATGACATTACGGCCCGCTTCAATGACACAGGGCGCGCGCTGGCGGACACGGATTGGCACATAAACAGGCTCTATGAAGGGGTATTGGCCGATGCGACCGTGGTGCAATCCCATGTCCATCGCTATGTCATCGACGCCAATCGCGATCCCGAAGGGGTGTCGCTTTATCCCGGACAGAACACAACAACGCTGGTGCCTTTGACCGATTTCGATGGACAGTCGATCTGGCAGGATGGTCAGGAACCCTCAGTCGACGAGATCGACCAGCGACGACAGGCCTATCACGCGCCCTACCACGCGGCGCTTGCCGAGGAACTGCAGCGCGTGCGCGACCGTCATGGTGTGGCGATCCTGTTTGATTGCCATTCGATCCGCAGCCGTATTCCCTACCTTTTCGACGGCACTTTGCCAGATATGAATATCGGAACGGATGGCGGCGCGACTTGCTCGCCCAAAATAGAGACTATTTCAAAGGAATTAGCAGATTCCTCCCCCTATAGCACCGTCCTGAACGGCCGGTTCCGGGGCGGATGGACCACGCGCCACTATGGCCGCCCGGCCGAAGGCATACACGCCATTCAGATGGAGTTGGCGCAGTCCACCTATCTGACCACTGAGGCTGCGCCTTGGAGCTATGACACAGCCAAAGCCGACCGCCTGCGCCGCTGTTTGCGCGACATTCTGAATGCCATCCAAGACACCGCATTGGAGCTTACGCCATGACCGACCCTCGCAAGAACACCCGCGATATCTTTCCGCCGACCGGCCCTGAGCTGAATGCCAAGAGCTGGGTGACCGAGGCGCCTCTGCGGATGCTGATGAACAACCTGCACCCCGATGTGGCCGAAAACCCGCATGAGTTGGTGGTCTATGGCGGCATCGGTCGCGCCGCGCGGACGTGGAAGGATTTCGATACTATTGTGGCCGGTTTGAAGGATTTGGAGGAGGACGAGACTCTGATCGTCCAATCCGGCAAACCCGTTGCGATCATCCGCACGCATAAGGATGCGCCGCGAGTGCTGATTGCCAACTCCAACCTTGTGCCGCACTGGGCAACCTGGGACCATTTCAATGAGCTCGATAAGAAGGGCCTCATGATGTACGGCCAGATGACCGCTGGCTCGTGGATCTATATCGGCACGCAGGGCATCGTTCAGGGCACCTATGAGACCTTTGCCGAGGCCGGTCGTCAGCACTATGGCGGCGATCTGACCGGCAAGTGGATTCTGACTGGGGGCCTTGGCGGCATGGGCGGCGCGCAGCCGCTGGCCGCTGTCTTTGCCGGGGCCTGTTGTCTGGCGGTCGAATGCAACCCCGACAGCATCGACTTCCGCCTGCGCACCAAATACCTCGACGAAAAGGCGGAAACGCTGGACGAAGCTTTGGCGATGATCGACCGCTGGACCAAGGCGGGCGAGGCAAAATCGGTTGGTCTGCTAGGCAATGCCGCCGAGGTTTTCCCCGAGATTTATCGCCGCATGGCCGAAGGGGGGATGCGCCCAGATATCGTCACTGACCAGACCAGTGCCCATGATCCGATCAACGGGTATTTGCCCTTGGGTTGGACGATGGCGCAATGGCGTGAAAAGCGGGAAACAGACCCTAAAGCAGTGGAAAAAGCCGCACGGGCTTCGATGAAACAGCACGTGGCGGCGATGGTCGATTTCTGGAATGCGGGCGTTCCGACGCTGGATTACGGCAACAACATCCGGCAGGTCGCGCAGGATGAAGGGTTGGAGAACGCCTTTGCCTTCCCCGGCTTTGTACCGGCCTATATTCGTCCGCTGTTCTGCAAGGGGATCGGTCCGTTCCGCTGGTGTGCCTTGTCCGGCGACCCCGAGGACATCTACAAGACCGACGCCAAGATGAAGGAGCTGTTCCCCGAGAACGAACACCTGCACCGCTGGCTCGACATGGCGCAGGAGCGGATCGCGTTTCAGGGCCTGCCCGCGCGTATCTGCTGGATCGGGCTGGGGGATCGTCACCGTGCCGGGCTGGCCTTCAACGAGATGGTCGCCAAGGGTGAGCTGAAAGCGCCGGTTGTCATTGGCCGCGACCATTTGGACAGCGGTTCGGTCGCCAGTCCAAACCGCGAAACCGAGGCGATGCTGGACGGCTCGGACGCGGTCTCTGATTGGCCTTTGCTGAACGCGTTGATCAACACCGCCAGCGGCGCAACCTGGGTATCGCTGCATCACGGCGGCGGGGTCGGCATGGGGTTCAGCCAGCACGCGGGCGTGGTGATCTGTGCCGACGGCACCGAAGACGCCGCCCGGCGGCTGGAGCGGGTTCTGTGGAACGATCCGGCTTCGGGCGTTTGGCGTCATGCGGATGCGGGGTACGAGATTGCCAAGGATTGCGCCCGAGCACATGGTCTGCGCCTGCCCGGCATCCTGGGGTAGGCGCATAAGGTCTCTGGTGAATTGGCTGTCTCTGCGATATGCGCAGAACAGCCTGCAGGAGACCGACCATGTACGTAGCCACTCTGTTGACCAACCCGAATCTGCCGAAGCTGGACGAGGCTGTGGTCGAGACGCTTTGCAATGCCTGGGGCGGGTCGGATCCGGTCTGGCTGAGCGAGAATGAGGCCGCTGAATTCAGGTTCCCCGCGCTGACCGACAACCAAGAGGCGGTCTGGGCCGAGCTGCAGCTGTTGGAGATCGACCTGATCGTGCAGCCGCTCGGAAAACGCCGCAAACTGATGCTGCTGGCCGACATGGACAGCACCATGATCCGGCAGGAATGTATCGACGAACTGGCTGACGAGGCCGGTGTTGGCGATCGGGTCAAAGACATCACCGCGCGGGCGATGAATGGCGAACTGGATTTCGAGGGCGCGTTGATCGAACGGGTCGGTCTGCTGAAAGGACTGGAAGAGGCGGTAATCGATAAGGTGCTTGAGGAACGCATCACGCTGATGCCGGGCGGGGCGGAACTGGTTGCGACCATGCGCATGAACGGCGGCTATGCGGCTTTGGTCTCGGGCGGGTTCACGGCGTTCACCGCCAAGGTGGCCGAGCAGTTGGGCTTTGACGAAAACCGCGCCAACACGCTGCTAGCCGAGAATGGCAAGCTGACCGGCGATGTGCAGCGCCCGATTCTGGGCAAACAGGCCAAGGTGGACGCGTTGGAGCAGATCACCAAACGGCTGGGCCTGTCCGAGGCTGACGTGCTGGCCGTGGGCGACGGGGCCAACGATCTGGGCATGTTGGGACGGGCCGGAACCGGGGTAGCGCTGCACGCCAAGCCCTCGGTCGCGCAGAAATGCGACATCCGGGTCAACTATGGGGACCTGACGGCACTGCTGTATCTGCAGGGCTATTCCCGAGCAGCCTTTGCGGACGTCTGAAAAACTGGGTCTTCCCTTTATTTAACAATAATGTTAAACGGCGGTCATGAACACGCTTCTGACCGCATTCTCGGCCTTGTCCGATGCCACCCGATTCTCGATCGTCGAGCAGTTGATGCAGGATGGCGAGCTGCCCGCAGGTGACCTGATCGAAGGGCGCGGCATGTCCGGCGCTGCGATCTCGCGCCATCTGAAAGTACTGCGCGAAGCTGGCTTGGTGCAGCAACGCGTTCGGGGCAGCCAGCGGATGTATTCCATCCAGCCCGAGGGGCTGCGGGCGATTGCCGAGTGGACCATCTCGAAACGACAATTCTGGGAAAGCAGCCTCGACCGTTTGAACGTCTTGATTGAAAGGGAGAATTCATGGCCGACCTGAAACTGGAACGTGAGTTCCCGACCGCACCGGAAAACCTGTTTGCCTGGATCAGCGATGGCGCAAAGCTGTTGCAGTGGTGGGGACCCGAAGGAATGCACGTGCCCGAGCATGATCTGGATTTCTCGCGCCTTGGGCCGTGGTATTCGGTCATGCAGAACGCCGAGGGCCAGCAATACAAGGTTTCGGGGCAGGTCACCCATGTCGATCCGCCCAACTCGGTGGGGTTCACATGGGGCTGGCATGACGATCAGGATCAGCGCGGTGCCGAAAGCCATGTAACGCTGACCGTCGAACCCGCGGGCGAGGGCGCGCGCCTGATCCTGGATCACCGCGATCTGGGCGATGATGAGATCGCAGCGAACCACAACCAAGGTTGGACCTCGTCGCTACGCAAATTGGAAGCTCAGTTTTAAGAAATGCATCAGGGAGGAAGAGAAATGCCCCAATTTCTGTTTGTCTATCACGGCGGTCACACTCCGACTGATCCCGCCGAAATCGAAGCGACCATGGCCGCCTGGGGCGCGTGGTTCCAGAACATGGGTGACGCGCTGGACATCCCCGGCAATCCGGTGGGCCAGTCCTATACAGTCAGTTCCGGTGGCGTCGTCGACAATGGTGGGGCAAACCCGGCCTCGGGCTTTACCGTCATCAAGGCCGACAGCATCGATGCGGCGACCGAGATGGCCAAGGGCTGCCCCATGGTCGTGAGCGGAACAGGCTCGGTCGAAGTGGCCGAGGTGCATCCGATCGAAATGTGACCCTTAGCCGGGGAAACCCGGTGCCGGGCGGATCACGCCGCATTCGATCCCGCGGCGGCTGTATTGGATGGCGTTCATGAATTTGTGGGTGGCCGGGTGCTCGGCCTCCAGCACGCCCAGATGCACCAGAATGGCCGCGATGGCGCATTCGCTGGCGCGGGTGGTGCCATCGGTGATCTTCAGCGCCACACCCATGCGTTTTTCCGGAATGATGGCGACAAACACGGCCTCGGCCCCGGTTTTGATCGCGGTGCGGCCCTCCATGGCGCGCATCAGCTCTGTACAGGCGCGGTTTTCACCGGCTACCAGCTCCGGGTGTTTGATCATCGCTGCGGTCAGCTGCTGCGCCGCATCGCTGGCCCGGTCCGACCGATCAGCGGCCGAGGCAAACCACGCCATCGACCGCGCCAGCCCTAGCAGCGAAGTGGCGAAATTCGGCGCCGAACAGCCATCGATGCCATAGGCCGGACTTGTCTCGCCGGTCGTTTCTTCTAGTGCAGAGAGGCAAGCCTGTTGCACGTCATGATCAATCTCAAGATATTCTGGCCCCGCGCCCATATGCTGCGCCACGGTCAGGAAGCCGCAGTGCTTGCCCGAGCAGTTGTTGTGAATCTGGCAGGGTGTATCGTCGGCCAGAATCAACCCGTCGCGCGCCGCCATGTCTTGCGGTTCCTGCGGGCCACAGCGCAAGTCATGCTCGGTTAGACCCAGATGGTCCAACCAGGCCGTCACGCGGTCGGTATGAATATGCGCGCCGCTGTGTGAGGCACAGGCCAGCGCCAGATGCTCTGAATTCAGCCCGTACTTCGCAGCCGCACCGGATGTGATCAGCGGCAACCCCTGAATCATCTTGGCCGAAGACCGGGGGTAGATCGTCACATCCGGATCGCCCCAGCTTTGTACGATCTGGCCGCTGTCATCGCAGATCACTGCGTGACCCAGATGTAGGCTTTCCAGCAAGGGGCCGCGCCACAGTTCTGTCATTGCTACGGGCTGCGTCATCGGGACCCTCCTCAAATATGCGCAAAATTCTGCCAATCGCCCTTTCGCCTGTGGCGAAACCTGCGTTAGTGTGTGTATGTCGACAATCATCGGAATACGCAACTTACAGACGAACCGGCAAGGTGCGCAGGCATTTCCGATGGGTATGAGGTTTAGGTCGAGCTAGGAGGCTGGACAGATGGGATCGAAACTCGTCCGTGTGATCGCGGGCCTGTGCGTGGCAGGGATGGCCACAACTGCAACCGCTCAACAGGCGTCCAGCACCAATCGTGTGGCTGCCAAGACGGATTGGAGCGTGTTCGTCGAAGAAGATCCCACCGAATGCTGGAGCGTGGCGACCCCCGACGAAACCGTCAACACGCGCGGTGGACGCGTGGTATCGGTGCGACGCAGTGACATTCTGCTGTTTGTGGTTTTCCGGCCCAGCGAAAACGTCGCCGGTCAGGTGTCGTTTACCGGCGGTTACCCGTTTGCAGCCGGGTCTTCGGTCAATGTCCGGATCGAAGATCAGGAGTTTGAGTTCATCACTGACGGCGAATGGGCCTGGCCCGCGACCCAAGGTCAGGAACCCAAAGTGATCGAGGCCATGAAAAAGGGCACCGAGGCGGTGGTGACGGCCCGGTCCGAACGCGGCACGCAGACCAAGGACACGTTCTCGTTGCTGGGATTCACCGCAGCGCTGGAAGACGCCCAAAAACGCTGCACGAACTGATCTTTTTCCGCAGACACGCGAAACTCCGTCATCCGGCGGGGTTTTCTTTTGTGCAAAACACGTTCGCTTGACGCCACGTCTGCCTGAAAAATTGATCCGTATCAAAGTGAGCGACCGACCTTTCTGAACTAATCAGTTCAGAGACAAGGAAGGAGCTTGCCCATGCTGAACAAAACCATTGTCGCCTTCATGATGACCGCCGCCATGTTCCTGAGCGCCTGTGAAAAAGATGCCGACACCTACCCGGTCTCGGGTGAGCAGTGCGGCCCGGAAGATCCGGTGAAAACGCTGGATGCTGCGGATTGCGATATCCTGCCTGCGGGCATCTGAGGGGTTTCGTCTAATCCGGAAAATCTGAATTTGGCCGCACCGGCTTGGTCGGTGCAGCCGATCTGTATTTGGGGGCTTCGCCGATGACGTGGTATCGTGGCCTCGCACAAAACCTCAGCCGGGAATGAACTATGCGCCACGTCTTGCTTTTACTGTTGTTGTCATCCGCGGCTTTGGCGGACCCGACGTTAGAGTGCTCAGACGCAGGATCGCAGGTCGAAATCGGGTCTTGCGTTGGCGCAATGGAGAACCGGGTCGCTCAGGCGCTGGAAGAAAGTTACGGCTTTGCCATGCAGGCCGCCAAAGAATTGGATGATGTCACGGGGCGCATCGTTGCGCAGCCCGCATTGGAGGCCGCGCAATCGGCTTGGGAAAGCTACAGGGATGCGCAATGCGAGGCCATCGGCGCCTCATACGGCGGAGGGTCGGGAACCGGTATCGCGATCACGTCGTGCAGGGTCGATCTGGGTCGTGCGCGTGTGGATGAATTGCTGCGCTTTGCCGATTGATCGGTACGATTCCTTTTGATCTTTGCGGATGTTCCTATATAGAGGCGCATCCCAAGCCAGAATCCGTTGAGATAGCCCCATGTCGCCCAAAGCGCCGATCACTCAAGACGTCATGACCATCCCCCGCAAATTGCCCGAGGGGAAGATTAACCTTGTCGGCCTGACCCGCGACCAACTGCGCGAGGTCCTGATCCAACACGGCACGCCGGAAAAGCAGGCCAAGATGCGCACAGGCCAGATCTGGCAGTGGATCTATCAATGGGGCGTGCGTGACTTTGCCGAGATGACCAATCTGGCCAAAGCCTATCGCGCGCAACTGGCCGAGAATTTCGTGATCGAAATCCCCGAAGTGGTGACCCGTCAGGTCTCGGAAGACGGCACCCGCAAATACCTGTGCCGTATCGCCGGCGGGCACGAGGTCGAGGTGGTCTATATCCCCGAAGAGGATCGCGGCACGCTGTGCATCTCGTCTCAGGTCGGCTGCACGCTGACCTGTTCCTTCTGCCATACGGGCACGCAGAAACTGGTGCGCAACCTGACGGCGGCCGAGATTGTCGGGCAGGTGATGATGGCCCGCGACGATCTTGACGAATGGCCCACGCCCGGGGCGCCCAAGGACGAAACCCGGCTGCTGTCGAATATCGTTCTGATGGGCATGGGCGAGCCGCTTTACAATTTCGAAAACGTCCGCGACGCGATGAAAATCGCCATGGACCCCGAGGGGATTTCCCTGTCGCGCCGTCGGATCACGCTGTCGACCTCGGGCGTGGTGCCTGAAATTGCGCGCACGGCAGAAGAAATCGGTTGTCTGTTGGCGATCTCCTTCCATGCCACCACGGATGAAACCCGTGACGTGCTGGTGCCGATCAACAAGCGCTGGAACATCGAGGAACTGCTGCAGGCGCTGGCCAGCTATCCCAAAGCCTCGAATTCCGAGCGGATCACCTTTGAATACGTGATGCTGGATGGCGTGAACGACAGTGACGAGGACGCGCATCGCCTGATCGACCACATCAAGCGTCACAACATTCCGGCCAAGATCAACCTGATTCCCTTCAACGAATGGCCGGGCGCGCCCTATAAGCGCAGCTCGAACAACCGTATCCGGGCATTTGCGAACATTATCTATCAGGCGGGCTATGCCTCACCCATCCGCAAAACCCGCGGCGAGGATATCATGGCGGCCTGTGGTCAGTTGAAATCGGCCACCGAACGCGCCCGTAAATCGCGCAAACAGATCGAGGCCGAAGCCGGGCTGCAAAGCTGATCCGTTCGATTGTATCGCAGTGGGCGACAATAAATTAATGTTTGGCCCGCTGTTTTTTGAATGCAAAATTTGATATATTTCGACCGTCAAGGCGGGATGGGCGCATTTCACTCTTGCGCACAAAGCGGTGAAAGCCGCTCTCCGGTCGTGGCGCGTTTGTTCAGGGCCGCTATCTTATTTTAGGCATGACCGGCAGCGTTCAGGCGAACCTTATAAACCAGGTAGGCCATCTCTATGTTGTTACGATTATTGAGACTGTTTTCGATTTTCCTTGCAGCGTTGGTGTTTTCGGGCATTTCCGCCCCTCAAACGGCTGCGCAATCCACCGGCGAGGACGCGCATATCGCCATTGAAAATCCGGCAGATTTGTCGAAGGACGAGGCGTTGCAGATTTACAAGTCGCTGCAACGGCGTATGGCGCGCGGGTATGGTGCTGCGCAATTGGATGAGTTGTTGAATTACCAAAGCTGGCCGCTGTTCAATGATGCACCCTATATATCTGCCACCCATGGCCAGCGTTACGTTAACAGCTATGCTAATCGCATGGCGCATAACTACGGCACCTTGCAAGAGGGCGAAAAGCTGCCCAAAGGCTCAGTCCTGGCCAAGGACAGCGTGACTGTCACGGATCAGGGCAACGTTCATCCCGGCGCCCTGTTCGTGATGGAGAAGCTGGCCGAAGGCGCCAGCCCCGACACGGCCGATTGGCGCTATATCATGGTGCTACCGGACGGGTCTTTGTTCGGTGATACGATGGGGTTCCGCGCCTCAGCGGTCGGTTATTGCCATGAGTGTCACGAGGCAGTCGCCGACCGTGATTACACGTTCTTTGTTCCCGAAGACTACATCGCCGGGAACTAACGTCAGACGGCCTCATCAGGCAGTTTCAGCGCCGTGGCTTCACGGCGGCTGAGTTGCTCGCCCTGTTTGCGTTTCGACAGCACCTCGCGGGCCAGCGCGTATTTCTCGTCTTGCCAGAAGATCAGACAGCCATTGCAGCCTTTGCCACAACAGCCCTCGGTGCCGATGCGGTTGGTCTTGAAGCGGCGTTCGTTGCCGTCCTCGCCGATCTTTTCCACCAGCTCGTCGCGGCGGCGTTCATAGGCCTTTGGATTGTCACGGCCCGAGGTCTCAAGCCCCTGTACCAGCTTGTCGAACCGGATGCGGCTCCAGTGTTCGTCGGTCAGGGCGCGTTCCTTGCGCAGGACGGAATAGACCGGGAAACGGGCACGCAGGTCGTCGATGTCTTCGTGATCGAACAGGGTGAAGGGCAGGCGGATGACGGTCTTCGTGCTGCCATGCACCACGTCCAGCCGCGCGCCGTCATGGGCGCGTTCGAAATCATAGACCCGCAGCAGAACCGTGTCGCGTGAGATGGGTGAGACGAAATCCAGCACGTCACCCGGTTCCAGCTTGTTCTTCACCTCGACCAGAAACGCATCTTCGGTGACCTCGGTGACGATCCCGGCATATTCCCATTGGGCGATGGATGCCGTGTGCTCGTAGTCGTGGGAATAGTTGGTCAGCCGCCCTTCGTGGAAGGCCAGCGTATAGCCGCGGTTCCCGACGGTTTCGAGTTCGCGCATGTAAGGCTTGGGGTCCCAGCTCTCGGGGTCGGCGTGATAGTCATCAATGGCCATGCGATAGGCGCGGGCGACAATGGCGGCGTAATATTCGGACTTGCCGCGCCCTTCGACCTTGAGGCTGTCGACACCGATCTTCAGGTACTCATCCAGCTTGGGCATGATGCACAGGTCGCGCGAGTTCAGGATGTATGATCCCCGATCATCCTCTTCGATCGGCATCAGGTCACCGGGGCGGCAGCCTTCCTCCAACAGAAATTCGAACAGGTCGGCATTTTCTTCGGTGATGCGCAGCTCCTGATGGGTTCCGTCCTTGAGGCGCAGCTTCAGGCCATAGTTCCAGCGGCAGGAATTGGCGCAGTTGCCCTGATTGGCGCCACGCTCAGCCATGAAGTTCGACAGCAGGCAGCGGCCCGAATAGGTCATGCACATGGCGCCGTGAACAAAGGCCTCAAGCTTGATGTCGGGGCATTTCTCGCGGATCTCGACCAGTTCGGGGTAGGAGACCTCGCGCGCCAGAACCACCAGTTCGGCCCCTTGGTCCTGCCAGAACTTCACCGACAGCCAAGAACAGATATTGGCCTGGGTCGAGATGTGCAGCGGCAGTTCGGGTGCCCGTTCGCGCACATATTGGAATACGCCGGGGTCGGCGATGATCAGCCCGTCGGGCTTCACCTTGCGGACCGTGTCGATATATTCGTCCAGCTTCGGGATGTCCTTGTTGTGCGAAAACAGGTTCAGCGTCAGATAGGCGCGCCGCCCGTGCTGGTGACAGAATTCGACCCCTTCGATCACCTCGTCCAGCGAAAACTCGGATTTCGTGCGCAGCGACATGTCCGGCGTACCCAGATACACCGCATCCGCCCCGTAGAGGATGGCGAGTTTCAGTTTGCGCAGATTGCCCGCAGGCATCAGCAGTTCGGATCTGGACTGGGTCATGGTCATACCGGGTTTTGGATCAAGGCGGCCTTTTACGGCAAAGACCCCGAGTCCAAAAGCCCGTTATCTGCGACGGAACCGCGCTGTGCCTATGACCTCGATTAGTTGCTTGCGAACGGGGTCGGGCTGCGCCTCGACCGCGTTCAGGACCTCGCGCAGTTCGGCGCGCAACCCGTGCATCTGGTCGATCAGAGAGATCATCATAGACAGCGCATCCGGTTCCATCTCGTACTGGTCATGCAGCTCGCAGGCCAGTTCCAGGCGGGCGACATCGAGGCTGTGATAGACCAGACCCTCATCGGTTTGTTCGGGGATCACGATCTCGGCGGCCAGATATTCGGTCAGCCGGGCCGAAGTCAGGCGGGTGACGGTTGCGATCAGTTGCTCTTCGGTCAGGCTCATGACGGCATTCCTTTGCGCGGATCATAGCTGTGGTCTTCGCGCCATGTTTCCATAAACTGCTTCAACTCGTCGTCGATCTGGTCGGGCATCGTGATGGTCAGTTCGATCAGCTGATCGCCGCGTTCGGTTGAGCCCCGTTTCTTAACCCCCTTGCCCCGCAGGCGCAGGGTCTTGCCGCTGCTGGTGCCGGCCGGAACGCTGACATTGACGTCGCCGTCGATAGTTGGCGCGGGCACTTTGCCGCCCAGAATGGCCTCATCAATCGTGATCGGCAGGGTGATGTGGATGTCATCGCCCTGACGATCAAAGACCGGGTGTTTCGCGACCGAGACCGTGACCAGCGCGTCGCCCGGCGGGCCTTCACCAAAGCCCGGATCGCCCTTGCCGCGCAGGCGGATGGTCTGGCCGTCAGTGATACCGGCGGGGATTTTCACCTCGATCCGGTCTCCATCGGGCAGAGTCAGTTTCTGGCTGGCGCCGAACACCGCATCCAAGAAGCTGATCTGCAGACTGTAGGCGCGATTGTGCCCCGGCGCGTGAAATTCCTGTGTGCGTTGGCCATAGCCACCTCGACCACGCATGAACTCGGCGAAAATGTCGGACATGTCGTCCGGGTCTGCCTGACGCCCGCGATAGGGGTTCCCTGCGGCTTCGGCATAGTCGCGGTAATATTGCTTCTGGGGGCGCTCCTGACCCGAGGCGTCGATCTCGCCCCGGTCATATTGCCCCCGCTTTTCCGGGTCTTTCAGCAGGTCATAGGCGGCGGCTGCGGCCTTGAACTTGGCTTCGGCCTCGGCGTCGCCGGGTTTCAGGTCGGGGTGGCATTCCTTGGCGATGCGCCGATAGGCCTTTTTGATCTCGGCATCGCTGGCGTCTTTGGTGACGCCAAGGGCGGAATAGGGATCGTCGCTCATCTCACCTCTCGCAGGTCGGGCTGAACAGGATGGGTTTTATCATGCGTTTTCAAGGGGCCAAAAGGAAGAGGCTTTTGAAACCGCTCGCAAATTCCTGCGGGCCTGTTAACATATGCATGTTTTCAAGTGATCGCTGACGGAGACCCCAATGACACGCAGATTGAAGTCCATTCTGGCCCTGCTCGCCGGGAATGCTATCGGATTGTTGTTGGCGGCACTATTGTTGCCGGAATTTGCGATCCGGCCAATCTCATTCATCGTGGTGGTGATTGTCTTCACGCTGGTGCAGTGGATTGCCGAACCTTTGATCCTGAAGCTGGGTGAGAAAAGAGCGCCCTCGATCAAGGGCGGTATCGCGCTGATCGTGACGTTCGTGGGTTTGCTGGTCACCGATCTGGTGACCAACGGGCTGACGATTGGCGGGATTTCCAACCTGCTGGCCGCAACGCTGCTGGTTTGGCTGGGGGCGCTGATCGCCAGCGTGGTGCTGCCGATCTACGTTTTCAAGGAACTGCGTGCGCCCAAGAAGTGATCACAGCGCGTTCAGGCTGGCCTCTATCGCGTGCCACAGCTCTTCCACCGGCTCGCACCCGACCGACAGACGGATGAATGCGGGGTCGACATCGTCACCCCACCGCGCTCGACGCTCGGCGGAACTGTGGACGCCGCCAAAGGAGGTGGCGGGGCGCAGCATCGGACAGGCATTGATGAAGGTTTCAGCCTTGTCTTCCGATTCCAGCGTGATCGACAGCAGGAAGCCGAACCGTGAAGTCTGCGCCTTGGCCAGCGTATGCGAGGGGTCGCCGGGCAGGCCGGGATAACGGATGTGTTTCACAGCCGGGTGCTGCGTCAGTCGTCCGGCCAGCACCTGCGCCGAGCAACACATCCGGTCAAAGCGCACGTCCAGCGTTTCCAACCCGCGATGCAGCAACCAGGCCTCATGCGGGCCGGGGATCGCGCCGGAAACCCTCCGCCATTCCTCAACCCGTTCCATGATCTGTGGGTTACGGCTGGCCACATGGCCCATCAGCAAGTCGGAATGCCCACCCATGGCTTTGGTATCGGAGGCCACCACCACGTCGATACCCAGATCCAGCGGACGCTGGCCCAGCGGCGTTAGGGTCGTGTTGTCGGCAATCGTGATGCCCCCGGCGGCGCGTACAGCCGAGGCGATGGCCGGCAGGTCCAACATGTCCAGCCCGGGGTTCGAGGGGCTTTCGACAAAAACCACATCGAAGCCGTCAAACCCGCCTTCAGTAAACGTGGTTGTCGGGCGTTCGGTGACCGAAACACCCAGCCCGGACAGAAACCGGTCGGCCAATACCCGCGTGACGTAATACCCATCCGACGGGATCAGAAGGCGCGATCCGGATTTCAAGGCCGCAAATAAAGCCGCCGAAATTGCCCCCATGCCCGACGGGAAGGTCAGGCAAGGCGCGTCCTCCAGATGGGCCAGAACGTGTTCCAGATGCTGCCACGTGGGGTTGTCGACCCGGCCATAGGTGGGCAGGCCATCCGGCGCACCGGGCAGGTGGAACATGCTGCTTTGGGTCAGCGGCAGCGCCACGGGGTCTCCCGCGTTCAACGCATTGCCGCGCAGATGCAGCATCTCTCCGGTCTTTGGTGCCATCCTTCAGCGCCCCGGAATTTCGTCGCGGGGCGGGGCGGGTTCCCAGTTCTCGATGATATCGACCGCCTCTTGTGCGGTGTCGACAAAGCGGAACAGGTCAAGGTCTTCGTCCGAGATCGTGCCTGCGTCGGCCAGAGCTTCCCAGTTGATGACCTTTTCCCAAAACGCGCGCCCGAACAGCAGGAAGGGTACGCGTTCCATCCGGCCGGTCTGGATCAGTGTGAGGGATTCGAACAGCTCATCCATCGTGCCAAACCCGCCGGGAAAGATGGTGATGGCGCGGGCGCGCATCAGGAAGTGCATCTTGCGAATGGCAAAATAGTGGAAGTTGAAGCTGAGCTCCGGGGTCACAAATTCGTTCGGTGCCTGTTCATGCGGCAACACGATGTTCAGGCCGATCGAACAGCCGCCCGCATCCTGCGCGCCGCGGTTCCCGGCCTCCATCACGCCGGGGCCACCGCCGGTGACGATGACATTCTCGCGGCAGCCGGTTTCATTGGATTTCTCGGTCATCAGCCGGGCGAATTCCCGCGCCTCGTCATAGTATTTTGACAGTCCTGCCAGCGTGTCCGTCCGCGCCGTGTGTTTCTGCGACGGTTCCGGAATACGCGCGCCGCCGAACATGACGATGGTCGAGGTGATCTCACGCTCAGTCATGATCATCTCGGGCTTCAGCAATTCCAGTTGCAGGCGCACCGGACGCAACTCATCCCGGCACAGGAAATCGTCATCGGCAAAGGCAAGGCGATACGCGGGTGAGCGTGTCTGCGGCGTGTCCGGCACCTCGCTTGCGGTCGAGCGGTCGGTCTGTGCGTCGCGGAAGGGGCTGAGGCGGTCTTCTCTCATGGGTGATGGTTCCCTGCTTGCGTGTTCCTAAAACAGCTATAGGGTTCGCGGCCAGAGCGCCAGTCACGGAAGAACAACAATGAATTGGAAGAGCGAAATTTCAGCAGCCGCCGACCGGATCACCGGTTATGCGCAGGTGACACCGGTAATGGAGAGCACGGCCTTGGGGCTGGATTACCCGGTCGAAATGAAGCTAGAGCACTTGCAGCATACCGGCAGTTTCAAGGCGCGCGGGGCGTTCAACACGTTGCTCAGCATGGATGTGCCCGAAGCGGGTGTCGTGGCAGCTTCCGGGGGTAATCATGGTGCGGCGGCGGCCTTTGCGGCGCGGTCCTTGGGTTATCCGGCGAAAATCTTCGTGCCGGAAATTGCGGGGCCGTCCAAAATCGCCCTGATCGAACAGACCGGTGCCAATCTGAGCGTGGTGCCCGGCGAATATGCCAATGCGCTGACCAGCGCGCAGCAGCACGAAGAGTCGACGGGCGCGATGCAGATCCACGCCTATGACGCGCCCGCCACCGTGGCCGGGCAGGGCACCTGCTTTGCCGAGTGGGAGGAGCAGGGCCTGCAGGCCGATACGGTTCTGATCGCGGTTGGCGGCGGCGGGTTGATCGCCGGGGCGCTGGGCTGGTTTCAGGGCGCGCGTAAGGTTGTAGCCGTCGAACCCGAAACCTCCTGCGCGCTGAACGCGGCCTTGCAGGCGGGTGAGCCGGTGGATGTGACCGTCTCGGGCATTGCTGCCAACGCGCTGGGCGCGCGGCGGATTGGCTCGATCTGTTTCGGTCTGGCGCAGGGGATGTCTTCGGTTCTGGTGAGGGATGAGGCCATTGCCGAGGCGCAGCAGCGGCTATGGCAAGCGCATCGAATCCTTGTGGAACCGGCTGGCGCGACGGCCCTCGCAGCTCTGCTTTCCGGGGCTTACCAGCCGGAACCGGGTGAGCGCGTGGCGGTGCTGATCTGCGGCGGCAATATCTCTCCGGACCCTCTGGGCGCATAAAACCGCAGCAAACAGCCGCAAAGCGCGCGTTCAGCGTCGCATTGCGGCCAGTCCTTCGCTTGCGTATAGGCAACACCAACGTGAACAGATTCTGCAGGGAGCCCTCACATGTCCAACGCGCAACTGGAAGCCGCCATCGAAGCCGCCTGGGAGGCGCGCGACACCATCACCCCCGCCACCACCGGCGAGACCCGTGAAGCGATCGAAGATACGCTGAACGCGCTGGACAGCGGCTCGCTGCGGGTTGCCGAAAAGCTGGAGAGCGGTGATTGGCACGTGAATCAGTGGGCCAAGAAAGCGGTTCTGCTGGGCTTCCGCATCAAGGATATGGAAATCCAGAACGGCGGCCCGCAGGCTGGCGGCTGGTGGGATAAGGTGGACAGCAAGTTTGCCGGTTGGGGTGAGAACCAGTGGCAAGCCGCTGGCTTCCGCGCGGTTCCCAACTGTGTGGTGCGCAAGTCGGCCTATATCGCGCCGGGCGTGGTGCTGATGCCGTCTTTTGTAAACCTGGGCGCCTATGTCGACGAAGGCACCATGGTTGATACATGGGCCACCGTGGGGTCCTGTGCGCAGATCGGTAAGAACGTCCACCTGTCGGGCGGCGTCGGTATCGGCGGTGTGCTGGAGCCGATGCAGGCAGGCCCGACCATCATCGAAGACAACTGCTTTATCGGGGCCCGCTCCGAAGTGGTTGAGGGCTGCATCGTCCGCGAAGGCTCGGTTCTGGGCATGGGTGTTTTCATCGGCAAGTCGACCAAGATCGTCGACCGCGAAACCGGCGAAGTCATGTATGGCGAAGTGCCGCCCTACTCGGTGGTTGTTGCCGGTTCGATGCCGTCCAAGAACAATGTCAGCCTGTATTGCGCCGTGATCGTGAAGCGGGTGGACGAGAAGACCCGCTCGAAAACAGGGATCAACGAGCTGCTGCGCGACTGATTGGGCCGCAGATCAAATAAAACAGGCCGCGGCGCAATGCTGCGGCCTTTTTTGTTACCCTTTGACCGGATAGCGGTCGGGTTCCTCGAACACGTCGATCACTCGTGTTCCGGCCTTGATCTTGCCGCCATGTTCGACGCCGGAGGGGATCGAATAGCTGTCGCCGGGGCGATAGGTTTTGGTCTCATCCCCGATGGTCAGTTCCACCTCGCCCTCAATCACCGTGCCCCATTGCGCCTTGTGCGAATGCGCGGGCAGTTCGAAATCCTTGAGGAAGGTGAAGAAGGCCACCAGCCCCGCATCCGACCGGATCACCGCTGATTGCACCACGTCCTCGGGGAAGGGCACGTCGAGGCTGGGGAAGTCGGTGATGAAATCTGGGTACGTCATGGAAAGGTCCTTTGCGGTCTGGGTCACGGCACTATGAAGGTGAAGCTTCGGACCTGCAATTCCCGACCGCTTGACCGGGCGCGAACGTGCGGCTATGGCCCCCAACATGGAAAAGCAAAAGAAACCCTCTCGTCAGCAGGTTTATACCCTGCTTGTGCAGATCGGCCGCAAAGACGGCGACGGCCTGCCCGAAGGCGCGACCGGGGCGGCGCTGATGTGTTTTGCCAGCGGCGTGGACGAGGCCGAGGCCGTGCGCGAAACCGTAGCTATTCTGAAGCAGGCCGATACGGCGCCGCTGGATGTCACCGGCTATGGCACCCTCGCCGAGCGCGAGGCGCAGGGCCATGACATTGACCCGGACGAGCGGGCGCTGATGCAACGGGCGCTGGATGAAAACGCAGTGATCGTTGCGCAGATGACGCCGTTTTTCGGCGATGAGGAACAGGCTTAGTTCCGCACGCCGAACCACTTGCGGTAAATCTCGTCATAGGTGCCGTCTTCGCGCAGTTTTAGTAGTGCTTGATTGACGTCCTCGACCAGAGGTGAGCCGGTCGGGAAGGCGATCCCGTAGCTTTCGCGCAGGAAGATGCCGCCGGTCATCGCAGCGATCCGGCGACCTTCGTGGGCGGCGTAATAGGACAGGATCGGGGCGTCGAAAACCACGGCATCCAGATCCTTTTCCTTGAAAGCGGCCAGCATCTCATCAAGGCCGGAATACCCGGTGAATTCAATCTCGCGCCGGTTCAGGAAACTGGCGGCGGTGGAATCCGTGATCGTACCCACCTGCTTGCCATACAGATCGTTGACCGAATTGACGCTGCCGCTGATCGCATCCACCGTCATGACCGAGGTGATGCGCGCCGTGAATACCGACACGATGAACAGGGACGAGACCACCAGAACCACACCCAACAGGCGGCCGAAGGGGGTGCGCGGCATCCGTTCTTCGAACCCGCCATTCACCACCAGGTTCAGTGCCCACCAGAAGGACGGGAACCAGGCCTCTTTCAGCTTACGGTCAAAATAGGGCTGCGAGCGGCGCTCAAACGTCCACATCAACATCCCGCCGCCCAGCAAAAGCGCAAAGGCCAGACCGATGGCGATGAACAATTCACGCGACAGCAGCGCATGCAGCAGGGAAGGCTGGCGCGCGGCCTCGGACGGGACCATGATCTGCAACCCGGCCTCGAAAATCGGCTGGCTGAAGTCCATCTGCGTTTCACGCGCGGCGGTGATCGAGATGTTGGCGATGGCCAGATCGGCGGACCCATCCTGCACCGCGCCCAGCATGTCGTTGAAGGTCCCGACCCGATCGACCGAATACTCCCAGTTCAGTGACTCGGCCAGCGCCTCGAGCAGGTCCATGGAAAACCCGGTCTGTGCCCCGTCTTCGACATAGGAAAACGGAGGGCGGGTCACCGTGGTGACATTCAGCGTCTGTGCCTGGCTTTGTTGTGCAAGAGCGGCAAAGGTCAGGCAGACCAATGCGAAAAGCGCGCGTATCATTGTCAAATCACCTGTTTGGCGGGGCTCTAACGCAGATTTGAACGCTGCGGCAAGGTGATCGCGGGGTAAAGACCTGTGTTTTGTTGGGGTGACAAAGCGAAACACGTGGAAAAAAGCCCTCAGATTTGGGCGGGCGGGGGTTGGCAATCGGTCCAATTCGTTGAATCTGTGCACGCAAACGAACCAAAGGGGCGCAGCCATGACAGATCCGGTAGAGTTGACAGCGGCCCTAACCCGTTGCCCATCGGTCACACCCGAGGAAGGCGGAGCGCTGGTTCTTTTAGAACAATTGCTGTCCGATGCGGGGTTCGACTGTACCCGTGTGGACCGCGGCGGCATCAGCAACCTGTTTGCACGCTGGGGCGAAAAGGGCCACGCGCGCAGCTTTGGCTTCAATGGCCACACTGATGTCGTACCGGTAGGCGACGAGGCCGCCTGGACCATGCCGCCCTTTGGCGCCGAAATCCGCGATGGCGTGATGTACGGGCGCGGCACCACGGACATGAAATCCGGCGTGGCGGCCTTTGCGGCTGCGGCGGTGGATTTCGTGCGCGACACGCCGCCCGACGGCGCCGTGATCCTGACCATCACCGGCGATGAAGAGGCCGACGCGCTGGACGGCACCACGGCGCTGCTGGATTACATGGCCGAGGCCAATGAGAAGATGTCGGTCTGTCTGGTAGGCGAACCGACCTGCCCGAATACGATGGGTGAAATGATGAAGATCGGCCGCCGCGGCTCAATGACCGCATGGTTCACCGTGACCGGCGTGCAGGGGCATTCCGCCTATCCGCATCGGGCGAAAAACCCTCTGCCCGCGATGGCGCGGCTGATGGACCGACTGGCCAGTCACGAGCTGGATCACGGTACGGACCATTTCGACGCCTCGACGCTGGCGGTCGTGAATATCGACACGGGCAACGAAGCGACCAACGTGATTCCGGCGCAATGCAACGGGGCGGTGAATATCCGCTTCAACGATCTGCACTCGGGCGCAAGCCTCAGCGAATGGCTGCGGGCCGAGGCGCAAAACGTGGCCGAAACCTATGAGGTAGAGGTGGGCGTGCGCATCAAGATCTCGGGTGAAAGCTTCCTGACCCCGCCCGGCCCGCTGTCCGATCTGGTGGCGCAGGCCGTTGAGGCGGAAACCGGTATCCGGCCCGAGATGTCCACCACGGGCGGCACTTCGGACGCGCGGTTTGTGAAAGATCACTGCCCGGTGGTCGAGTTCGGCTTGGTAGGCCGCACGATGCATCAGGTGGATGAATGCGTCGAGGTTGCGCATATCGAACAGCTCAAGGCGATTTACACGCGCATCTTGCGGGACTACTTCGCCTGAGTGATGCAGCGCACTCTGGTCATCATGGTGAAAGAACCACGCCCGGGGCGGGTGAAAACCCGGCTGGGCCGCGATATCGGCATGGTCGGCGCGGCGTGGTGGTTCCGGCAGCAGACCCGGTCTCTGATCCGGCGATTGCGCGATCCGCGCTGGCAGATCGTGCTGGCGGTTTCGCCTGATCGAGAGGGGCTGACCAGTCGCATCTGGCCCGCCGACCTGCCGCGCGCGGCACAGGGGCGGGGGGATCTGGGTCACCGGATGGCTCGCATGCTGCGCGGCATGCCAAAAGGACCCGTTTGCCTGATCGGCGCGGATATTCCCGGCATCACGCGCGGGCACATCGCAAGGGCCTTCAAGGCGCTTGGGCAAGACCAGATGGTCTTCGGCCCTGCACCGGACGGTGGGTATTGGCTGGTCGGGGCGCAACGATACAGTACACTTCCGCTGAGCCTGTTTCGCGATGTCCGTTGGTCAACCGAACACGCTCTGGCGGACACCCTGGCCTCTGTCCCCGGCACGCGCGTGACCTTGCTGGATCAGTTGCGCGATGTCGACACGCTGGCGGATCTGAAACCCTGATCCTTTTTAGTCATGACGCGGTCGCATCCCCGTGCTAGGCCGGAATTATGACTCGCATCCCCACCAAGCAAGAGGTCCTCGACTGGATCTCGGCGAACCCCACCCTGACCTCGAAACGCGATATCGCCAAGGCCTTTGGCATCAAGGGCGCTGACCGGATTGATCTGAAGCGTATCCTCAAGGAACTTGAGGCCGAAGGCCATCTGGAAAAGCGCAAGCGCAGCTATCGCGACCCGGATCGCCTGCCGCCGGTCAGCGTGTTGCAGGTGAAGGCTCCGAACGCCGATGGCGATCTGTTTGCCCGCCCGCTGGAGTGGCACGGCGAAGGGGTCGAACCTATTGTCCTAATCATCACTCGTGCCAGTGATCCGGCGCTGGGCGAGGGCGACCGTATTCTCGCTCGCCTGACAGTGGTGCATGAGGAAGACCACAACTACGAGGCCCGCCTGATCCGCCGCATCGGGACCAACCCGCGCAAGATCGTCGGTATCTTCCGCAAAGGGGCCGAGGGCGGGCGGATCGTACCCATCGACAAGACCGGCCAGACCGAATGGCTGGTCCATGACGGCGCGGTTCTGGGTGCCAAAGACGGTGAGTTGGTCGAAGCCGAACAGGCCGGGCCAAAAAACCGCATGGGCCTGCCCCGTGCCCGCATCGTGGAACGGTTGGGCGACCCATCGGCGCCGAAGGCCGTGTCCCTGATCGCCATTCACCAACACGGTATACCTGACGATTTCCCAGACAAGGTAATTGCCGAGGCTGACAAAGCTAAACCCGTTGGTTTGAAGGGGCGCGAAGATCTGCGCGACATGCCGCTGCTGACCATCGACCCCTCGGATGCGCGGGATCATGACGATGCCTGTTACGCGCACGCGGATGACGACCCCAAGAACCCCGGCGGCCATGTGATCTGGGTCGCCATCGCTGATGTGGCCGCATACGTGCAGCCCGGAACCGCGCTGGATCGCGAGGCGCGCAAGCGCGGCAATTCCAGCTATTTCCCGGATCGCGTGGTGCCGATGCTGCCGGATCGTCTGTCGGGTGACCTGTGCTCGCTGCACGAAGGCGTCCCGCGGGCCTGTATTGCCGTGCGGATGCAGATCGACGCGGACGGCAACAAGGTCGGCCACCGATTTGTGCGCGGCCTGATGCGCTCTGCCGCCTCGCTGCATTACGCCGAGGTTCAGGAGGCCATCGATAGCAACCCGAACGATCGCACCGGGCCGTTGTTGGAACCGGTTCTGAAACCGCTCTACGCCGCTTACGCCGCGCTGAAAAAGGCGCGCGCCGTGCGGCAGCCGCTGGAACTGGACCTGCCGGAGCGCAAGATTGTCCTCAGCGAAAAGGGCGAGGTCGAGAGCGTGGCTTTCCGCGAACGTCTGGACGCCCACAAGCTGATCGAGGAATTCATGATCCTCGCCAACGTGGCCGCGGCCGAGACACTGATCGCCAAACGCCGCCCACTGTTGTTCCGCGTGCACGAAGAACCCGCGCCGGAGAAGCTGGAAAGCCTACGGGAAACGGCGCAGGCGGCAGGGCTAAACCTCGCCAAGGGGCAGGTGCTGCAAACCCGTCATCTGAACGCGCTGCTGAATGCGGCTGCGGGAACCGAGGATGCGGAGCTGATCAACCTGACCACCCTGCGGTCGATGGCGCAGGCCTATTACAATCCTGAAAACTTCGGCCATTTCGGGCTGGCGCTGCAGAACTATGCGCATTTCACCTCACCCATCCGCCGCTATGCCGACCTGATCGTGCACAGGGCGCTGATCTCAGCCCATGGCTGGGGCAAGGACGGGTTGACCGAGGATGAAATTATGCGCCTGGACGAAACCGCCACCCATATTTCGGACACCGAGCGCCGGTCGATGATGGCGGAACGGGACACGACAGACCGCTACCTAGCTGCCTATCTCAGCGAACGTGTGGGCAATGAGTTCTCGGGCCGCATCAGCGGCATCGCCCGGTTCGGCGCCTTCGTGAAGATGGACGAAACCGGCGCGGATGGACTGGTGCCCGTGCGTTCGTTGGGGCGCGAGTTCTTCCACTTCGATCGTGAGGCGGGAACGTTGATGGGTTCGGACACCGGGCTAATCATTGCCATCGGCCAGCGCGTCACCGTGCGCCTGACCGAGGCCACACCCGTCACCGGCGGGCTGGAACTGGAATTGCTGTCCATCGATGATCAGGCTCTGCCGCGCGGCCGTGGCCCGAAAGGGCGGTCGACGCGACGCAAGGCGGTCAGCACCAAGCGCAAGAAGGACAAGATCAAACGCAAGGTCGAACGCAAACGCCGTCAGAGGTGATAGGTCAGCGCCCGCGCTATCAGCCACCCGTGGCGCGTGGGATCGATCTGCGCAGGATCGTCGAACAGGACGGCCCTGTTGCCGTCCAGTCGATCCTCACCCGGAAAGGCCGAGGTGAAATCGCCCATCAGCCGGCTTTGGCAATGCACGAATATCGCAAAACTCGCCGATTTATGCGAGCCGATCCGGATCGTAGAACCCTTCGGCGTCAGATAGGCGGGCTGCCCCCAACGCAGGGCCTCTTGCAGAGGTTGCGCATGGGGTAACGAAGCGGCGGTGTCAAAGATCAGCTCGCGCAGGATCAGCGCGCCGTCACGGGCGTCCTTGGGCAAGGCATCATAGGCAGCGGCCACTTTGGGATCGTCAAACGGTGTCATCTCAGCAGCTTATCCGGTTTCGCCAAGCACGTCAGAAGTTTCAGTTTGAGCACTTTGTGAATTTCGCATTTTGCGCTATTCTGAACCCGAGCAGTAATCAGGAATTTCGGAATGCGTAAATGCACAAGTGGCGTTATTGCCGCTGCATTATGGGCATCCATTGTGCAGGCGGAATCCCTTAACACGGCGGATGGGTCTCAGACCTTTCAGCTGGCCTCGGCCGATTTGACCGTGTCTTTGCGACCGGTCCTGCGGCCTTCAGCGATGGAGTATCGGGTGTCGACCGAAGGAAACGCGCGGTTTCAGGCGTGGCTGGGGGCGTTTCGGGACCGGGCGCGTGAACAGGGCCTTTCCGCCGCCACGCTGGATCAGGCGCTGGCCGGTCTGACCTATGACAAGAAGATCATCGAACGCGACCGCAATCAGGCCGAATTCTCAAAACCGATCTGGGAGTATCTGGATTCCGCCGTCTCGGACACACGGATTTCGAACGGCCGCGCGGGTTTGGACCGTCACCACGCGACCCTGGCCCGGATCGAAGCGCAATATGGCGTCGAGAAGGAGGTTATCACCGCGATCTGGGGCCTTGAGACTGCGTTCGGTACGTTTCGGGGCAGCGATCATACAATCCGTTCGCTGGCCACTCTGGCCTTTGATGCGCGGCGGGCGCAGTTCTTTGAAACCCAGCTGATCGCCGCATTGCAGATCGTTCAGGCCGGAGATGTCAGCCCCGGCCACATGGTTGGCAGCTGGGCGGGCGCGATGGGGCATACGCAGTTCATGCCGACCTCGTATCTGGATCACGCGGTGGATTTCGACGGTGACGGACGGCGGGATATCTGGTCGGATGATCCGACCGATGCACTGGCCTCGGCCGCCGCCTATCTGGCGCGGCACGGCTGGATCAAGGGGCAACCTTGGGGGGTCGAGGTACGCCTGCCCGAGGGGTTCGACTATGCCACCGCCAAGCGGGATTACACGCTGTTGCCATCTGACTGGGCCGCGCGCGGTGTGGTCGGGCGTGACGGCAACCCGGTCCCGGATCATGGGCAAGCCGCCATCCTTTTGCCCGCCGGAGGGCAGGGCGTGGCGCTGATGATTTTCGACAATTTCCGCGTGATCGAGACATATAACGGCGCCGACGCCTATGTCATCGGTATCGGCCACCTGTCCGACCGTCTGGCCGGGCGCGCGCCGTTTCAGGCCGACTGGCCCCGCAGCGACCGGGTGCTGAGTTTCACCGAGAAAAAGGAGCTGCAAACACGCCTGACCGAGGCCGGGTTTGACACCCAAGGCATCGACGGACGCACCGGGCCAAACACGACCGAAGCCGTGCGGGCGTACCAATTGGCGCAGGGCATACTGCCGGACGGTTATGCCAGTTTGAAGCTGTTGCAGCGGCTGCGGTGAGTGCCTGACGCGCGCGTTGGAAACGTCTGGGAACACGGCCCGAAACGGTGTGCGCATAGTGCCCAAGGTCACCGGGTCGTCAGGGAACGGACGTGTTCTTGTTCGCTCGTTTGACGGTTTTGCCATCCGCCTCAAGATCGTCTTTGGTTTGTTGGACGTGCCATACCTCGATCCGGGTGAAATAGCTGACGGCGATGCGGATGGCGACAAGAACGGCAAGAAAGAACAGATCGTTGAGCGCAAGGCTCAGAGCCGAATGGATGATGTCGGCAACGATGAAAACCTCAAGTCCCGACAGAATGTAGCGGCCATACTCGACCCGCCTTATGTCCAGATGCGCCCCTCGGACGTCAAGCTGACCATTCAGTTCGGCGCGCACAAATCCCCAGACGAACCGCATTGTCCCGATGACCAGAATGAAGATTGCCATCAACTCGATGGAAATGGCGATCCATTTGAGGATTGCGTCAAGGCCGGGGGCGATGGCGTGTACCGATCCGTCGTCGGGTTCGAACAGGCTTAACATGTGGTTCTAACAGTGAAGTTCGTTTTGCGCGCATACTGGCGCAGGCGGGGCCTGCCGGTCAATTGCCAAAGACACGAAGGGCGGCGTTAGGTCGCCGCCCCTGAGTTTGATGATCGCGCTTAGGACGCGGCCTTCATCAGCCCCTGCGCGATGATTTCGGCTTGTGCTTCGTCCAGAGACTTGTGGATGCGCACGAACATCTCGTCGATATCCGCAGGGGTCAGGACCAGCGGCGGAGAGATGATCATCCGGTCGCCTACATGGCGCATGATCAGGTTGTTGGCAAAGCAGCGGTCGCGGCAGATATAGCCGACCGTGCCGGGCTCGGAGGCGAACTTGGCGCGGCTGGCCTTGTCCGGGGTCAGCGCGATCGAAGCCATCATGCCGACGATCTTGGCCTCACCCACCAATGGGTGATCGGCCAGCGCCTCCCATTTCTGTTTCAGATAAGGCGCGGCCACGTCGCGGACGTGCTCGACGATCTTTTCCTCTTCGAGGATGCGCAGGTTTTCCAGCGCTACGGCAGCGGCGACCGGGTGGCCGGAATAGGTGTAGCCGTGGTTAAATTCGGTACCGCCGATAACCTCGGCGATCTCATCATTGACGATGGACCCACCGATCGGCGCATAGCCCGAGCTGAGGCCCTTGGCGATTGTCATGATATGCGGCTTGATCCCAACGGTTTCAGATCCGAACCAGTTGCCGGTGCGGCCAAAACCGCAGATCACCTCATCCGCGATCAGCAGGATATCGTACTTGTCGCAGATACGCTGGATTTCAGGCCAGTAAGTATCGGGGGCCACGATCACACCGCCCGCGCCCTGCACAGGTTCGGCGATGAAGGCCGCGACGCGGTCTTCGCCCAGTTCCAGAATGGCCTCTTCCAGCTCACGCGCGCGGGCCAGGCCGAAATCCTCGGGCGTCATGTCGCCGCCTTCGGCCCACCAGTTCGGTTGGTTGATGTGGTGAATGTTCGGGATCGGAATGCCGCCCTGCGCGTGCATCCCCGCCATGCCGCCCAGCGAGGCCGAGCCCACGGAGGACCCGTGATAGGCGTTATGGCGGCTGATGATGATGTTCTTGTCGGGCTGGCCTTTTTCGGCCCAATAGGTGCGCACCAGACGGATGTTGGTGTCGTTCGCTTCGGACCCGCCTGCGGCGAAGAAGACATGGTTCAGATCGCCCGGTGCCAGTTCGGCCAATTTCTTGGCCAGCGCAATGGCGGGCACGTGGGTCGTCTTGAAGAAGGTGTTGTAGTAGGGCAGCTCGCGCATCTGGCGGGCAGCGACCTCGGCCAGCTCATCGCGACCATAGCCGATATTGACGCACCACAGACCGGCCATGGCGTCCAGAATCTCTTCGCCCTCGCTGTCGGTCAGGTAGACGCCTTTGGCACGGGTAATGACGCGCGCGCCCTCCTTGCCAAGCGAACCGTTGGCCGAAAACGGGTGCATGTGGTGGGCGGCATCCAGTGCCTGCAATTCAGCGGTGGGCATGTGATTGGTGATGGTGGACATCCGGAAATCTCCTGAAAGAGCAGTTGGCGTTCACAATATGATCAAATTTTTTTCTGTCAATCGAATCGCATGAAACTAGTCGTGCCTTAGGGCGTCGGCCATCAGTTCCATCCCCTGTTTGATGTCCTTTGCAGTGGCTTTTGCGACCTCGTCCGCGTCTTTGGCGCGCAAAGCGACAAGTATATCCTTGTGCCAATCCGGCAGGCTCTGCGTGCCGAATCGGCCGCAAACCACCCGCAGCGATGGCCCGAATCTGAGCCAAAGCCGCTCGGTCAGATCGCTGAGAATCGGTGCATTCGCGTGGGAATAGAGTGATTCGTGGAAGCTGTGGTTCAGGCGCAGATAGCCGCTGACATCTCCATCGGCGATGGTGCGGTCCAGCTGTTGGTCGAGGCGTTCAAGGCGGTCGATATCCGCGCTGCTCATATTCGCGGTTGCGCGTCTGGAAAGCTCTGTTTCCATTGATAATCTTGCAAATATCATCTGCTCGACATCACCGGCTGACAACAGAGGGACGCTGACCCTGCGGTTGCCCTGAAATACCAGCGCACCATCCGAGATCAGGCGTCGGATCGCTTCGCGCACCGGGGTCATTCCGACCCCCAGAGATTCGGTCAGACCCTGTATCGTGACAGGTTGCCCCGGTACCAATTCGCCGAACATGATCTGTGCTTTCAGGGTCTGGTACACCTGCTCATGCGCAGGTCGTTTTTCACCCTCAGCCTTCGTTCCCGTTGCCTTATTTTTGATCAAATCCAATTGGTTTGCCCTGATTCCACTGATGTTAACTTGTCAGGTTTCTGACCTCGTGAAACCATACGCTGGATCGAGGGAAAACGCAAAACTTGATCAAATCCAAAAAAACGGGAAAATACCCGTACACTTGCAGGGAGAAAAAAATGTCAATCAAAACGCTGACGATGACCGCAGTCATCGCTTTGGGGACTTCGGCGGCCTTCGCCGAAGAGGTACGTGTCTACAACTGGTCCGACTATATCGATGAAGACCTTCTGAAGAAGTTCGAGGAAGAGACCGGCCTGACGCTGATCTACGACGTGTTCGACAGCAACGAGGTTCTGGAAACCAAGATGCTGGCCGGGGGATCGGGCTATGACGTGGTGGTGCCATCGGGCACTTTCCTTCAGCGTCAGATACAGGCTGGCGCGTTTCAGGAGTTAGACTCAGCCAAACTGTCTAACGCTGGCAATTTGTGGGACGTCATTCAGGAACGCACTTCCGGGTATGACCCGAACAACGCCTATTCGATCAACTACATGTGGGGAACCACAGGTCTTGGCCTCAATGTCGACAAGGTCAAGGAAGCGCTGGGTGAAGACGTTGCCCTGAACAGCATGGACCTTGTTCTGAAACCGGAGAACATGGAAAAGCTCGCCTCGTGCGGGGTGCATTTCCTTGACGCGCCGGCCGAGATCATTCCGATGGTTCTACAATACATCGGCGAAGACCCGGACAGCCACGACGCCGACGTGATTGGTAAGGCCGAAGAAATCCTCGCTGGTGTCCGTCCGCATGTTCAGAAGTTCCACAGTTCGGAATACATCAATGCGCTGGCAAACGGTGATATCTGTGTGGCTGTTGGCTGGTCGGGTGACGTTCTGCAAGCTCGGGACCGCGCAGCCGAGGCGGACAACGGTGTGAACATCGAATACCATCCCTTCGCCGAAGGTTCGCTGATGTGGTTCGACCAGATGGCCATCCCGGCAGATGCTCCGAACCCGGAAGGCGCGCACCAGTTTCTGAACTTTATTCTGGACGCCAACAACATGGCGGCAGCCTCGAACTATGTGTACTACGCCAACGGTAACAAGGCCTCGCAAGAGTTCCTTGAGGAAGACGTGATCGGTGATCCTGCGATCTATCCGGATGATGCCACAATGCAAAATCTCTACATCACGACGCCCTACCCGTCGAAAACACAGCGCGTCGTGACGCGTATGTGGACCAAGATCAAATCGGGCACCTGATCCGAAGTATCTGAGCAAGGCGGCCTGACCGCCTTGCTGTTCCAATCAGACTGTCTAACGGGGGCCGTTTTGAACACTACCGTCTTTGCGCCGTGGAAAGATCCACAGGCGAAACCATTGATCCAATTCCAGAATGTGACCAAACGTTTTGGCGGGTTCACGGCCATCGACAATCTGTCTTTGGATATCTTCGAAAAGGAGTTCTTTGCTCTGTTGGGTCCTTCCGGCTGTGGCAAGACCACCATGATGCGAATGCTAGCGGGGTTCGAAAAACCGACCGAAGGGCATATCATGCTTGGCGGTCAGGACATTGACCCGATCCCGCCGAACAAGCGGGCGGTGAACATGATGTTCCAATCCTACGCGCTGTTTCCGCATCTCAGCATTTGGGACAACATCGCCTTCGGTCTGCGCCGGGACAACATGCCCAAGCATGATCTTCAGGACCGCGTCGAGGAAATGCTGCGCCTGACCCGGTTGGAGCAATTCGCCCGCCGCAAGCCGCACCAGATCTCGGGCGGACAGCGGCAGCGGGTGGCCCTGGCGCGATCATTGGCGAAAGCGCCGAAACTGCTGCTGCTGGACGAACCTCTGGGTGCGCTGGACAAGAAACTGCGGCAGGATACGCAGTTCGAATTGATGGACATTCAGGAAAAGACCGGCACCACCTTTGTCATCGTGACCCACGATCAGGAAGAGGCGATGACGGTGGCCAGCCGCGTGGCCGTGATGGATCAGGGCAAGCTGATGCAGGTGGCAACGCCGGACCGGATCTATGAAAATCCGAATTCGGTCTATGTCGCGGACTTCATCGGCGATGTGAACATCATCGAAGGCCGGGCCTCGGCCAATGGCGAGGATACCTATCAGGTCGATTGGTCCGAGGGGCAGGCGCCGCTGACCGCGACCTCAACCAACGGGTTTTCACAGGGGCAGGCCTGCCACATTGCGATACGGCCCGAGAAGGTGACGATCTCGGCCGACCGCCCGGCAGATGCGATCAACGCGGTGCAGGGCAAGGTGCATGACATCGCCTATCTGGGCAATCTCTCCACCTATCATGTCGAATTGCCGAACGGCACGATCATCAAGGCGCAGACGGCCAATACCCGCCGTATCTCGCGCCGATCCTTCACATGGGAAGACCCGGTCTGGCTGTCCTGGACAGCAACGGCTGCGGTTCTGCTGGCGAACTGATGCGCCGCGCGTTTCTGATCGCCGTTCCCTATGTCTGGCTTCTGGCGCTGTTTCTGGTGCCGTTCTTCATTGTCCTGAAAATCTCTCTGTCAGACACCGAACTGGCCATCCCGCCTTATACGCCGACGCTGGACCTGTCGCAGGGCTGGGCCGGGATCAAGGATTTCTTCAGTCAGCTGGATTTCGAGAACTTCGTCTGGCTGACCGAGGATGACCTGTATTGGAAAGCCTATCTCTCCAGCGTCAAGATCGCGGTGATCTCGACCTTTTTGACGCTGCTGGTGGGCTATCCGATCGCCTATGGCATGGCCCGCGCGCCTGCCGAATGGCGGCCGACGCTGATGATGCTGGTGATCCTGCCGTTCTGGACCTCGTTCCTGATCCGGGTTTATGCGTGGATGGGTATTCTGTCGAACGAGGGCTATCTGAACCAGCTGCTGCTGTGGACGGGCATCATCTCGACCCCGCTGACCATTCTGAACACCAACACGGCGGTCTATATCGGCATCGTCTACACCTATCTGCCGTTCATGATCCTGCCGATCTACTCCTCGCTGGAGCGAATGGACGGGTCCCTGATCGAAGCGGCAGAGGATCTGGGCTGTTCGCGCCTGCAAGCCTTCTGGCTGGTGACGATCCCGTTGTCGCGCCCCGGTATCATCGCGGGTTGCTTCCTTGTCATGATCCCCGTGATTGGTGAGTTTGTGATCCCGTCACTTCTGGGCGGCTCGGGCACCCTGATGATCGGTAAGGTGCTGTGGGAGGAGTTCTTCTCGAACCGCGACTGGCCGGTGGCCAGCGCCGTGGCCGTGGTGCTGTTGCTGATTCTCGTGATCCCGATCGTGCTGTTCCAGCGCAACCAGCAGAAACAGGCGGAGGCTGAACAATGAACAGGATGAGTTGGTTCAACGCGGTGTCGCTGACATTCGGGTTTGCGTTTCTCTATATCCCGATGATCATCCTGATCATCTTCAGCTTCAACGAAAGCAAGTTGGTGACTGTCTGGGCCGGGTTCTCGACCAAATGGTATGGCGAACTGGTCAAGAACGAGCAGATGCTGAACGCAGCATGGGTGACATTGCGCGTTGCAGTATTCTCGTCGACAATCGCAACAATTCTGGGCACCGCCGCCGCTTATGTGTTGGTGCGCGGGGGCCGTTTCTTTGGCCGCACCCTGTTTTCGGGCATGATTTACGCGCCGCTGGTGATGCCCGAGGTGATCACCGGCCTTTCTCTGCTGCTGTTATTCATCGGCATCGGGCTGGATCGGGGCATCCTGACCATCGTTCTGGCTCACACGACCTTTTCGATGTGTTTCGTTTCAGTCGTCGTCTCGTCGCGGCTAGTGACTTTTGATCAGTCGCTGGAAGAGGCCGCGCTGGACCTTGGCTGTTCTCCGGCGCAGGCGTTCCGGCTGGTGACCCTGCCGATCATTGCGCCTGCGGTGATTTCGGGCTGGTTGCTGGCCTTTACCCTGTCGCTGGACGATCTGGTGATCGCATCCTTTACCTCGGGACCGTCGGCAACGACTTTGCCGATGAGGATATTCTCTGCCGTGCGTCTGGGCGTCAGTCCCGAAATCAACGCCCTGTCGACGATAATGATTGCGGTTGTAACTGTGGGCGTCATCACGGCGTCTCTGGTGACAAAACGCGCGATGGTGCGGCAAAAACAAGATGAAATGGCCGCTGCGCGCACCGAATGAAACGGTTGTTTCCTGACTATACCTTTGGTCCGGGCCCCCGGACCAACTGCTGGTGGGATGAAACGATTGCCAGCCCGGACTGGCCTGTGCTGCAGGGCAGCCTGAACACCGATGTGGCCATCATCGGGGGCGGCTTCACGGGCCTCTCGGCGGCGCTGCATCTGGCTGAGGCCGGAGTGTCGGTCGCCGTGCTCGAGGCTGAAACCCCGGGTTGGGGCGCATCCGGGCGCAATGGTGGCTTCTGTTGTTTGGGGGGGGCAAAGCTGAGCCATGACGCGATGGCTCGGCAGTTCGGAGAAGCCGCCGCAAACAGCTATGCCCAAGCCGAAGAAGATGCGGTTCATCTTGTCGCTGATCTGCTTGAGACCCAACGTATCGATGCCGACGTTCATTCGCAGGGTGAGACCCAGTTGGCCCACACTGCGCGCGCTATGGAGAAGTTGCGGCGGCAGGCCGAGACCTTGGGCACGATTCATGAACCCGGTGATCTGCCGGGGCTTGGCTTTGGCGACGGGTTTTACGGCGGCTATACAAATCCGATCGGATTTGCCCTGAATCCCAGAAAATACCTGTTCGGACTGGCGCAGGCGGCCCGGTCCCACGGCTCGGATCTGTTCCAGCAAAGCGCCGCGCAATCCATCCGAAAAACGCAATCCGGTTTCGAAGTTCAAACCGGCTCAGGCCGGATCAGGGCGCAAAACGTACTGATCTGCACCAACGGGTATTCCAGCGAGGATATCCCGCCTTGGATGGCTGATCGCTATATGCCTGCCCAGTCCACGGTTCTGGTCACCCGTCCTTTGTCTGAGGTTGAACTGCAGGCGCAAGGCTGGACCACGGATCAGATGGCCTATGACACCCGCAACCTGCTGCATTACTTCCGCCTGATGCCAGACCGGCGGTTTCTGTTCGGAATGCGCGGAGGGTTGTTGTCTTCGCCACGGGCCGAGGCCGCCATACGACGCAAGGTCGTCAAGGATTTCAGGCAGATGTTCCCGGGCTGGGCAGGTGTTGACGTGACCCATATGTGGTCAGGCATGGTTTGCCTCTCGCGGGGCCTTACGCCATTTGCCGGGCCTGTGGCGGACCAGCCGGGGATGTTCGCCGGGTTTGCTTATCACGGAAACGGCGTGGCAATGGGCACCTATTGCGGGCGCGCGCTGGCCCGGATGGTTCTGGGACAGGACCCCAAAGTTCCCGACCCAATTGCACGTGCGCCGCGGCGGTTTCCGCTCGGGCGCTGGCGCCGTGTGCTGATGCCACCAGCCTACGCGGTGATGGCGCTTGCGGATTGGTGACGGTCAGAGCATCGCCAACTCCAGCTCCAATCCTTCAGCGTAATCGCCCGCGCCGTTTTCGGCGCGCCACAGGCAATAGGCCGCCATGCGCCACACGTACCAGCGGCGTAGTACCTGATACCGTTCCAGCGTATCTGTGTGACCATAGGCGGACAGGAACTCACGCTCTTCTTCCTGCGTCAGAGCCGCGCCCCGGTAAAGATGTTGCATCGCGGGGGACAGGAACAAGGCCAGGTCCTCACACGGGTCACCCTGCGCCGGGCATTGCCAGTCAATGAGAGTCAGGCCGGACGGCGCAGCCAGAATGTTCCCGGCCACCGGGTCACCGTGGATCAGACAGGTGTTGGCGGTCGGCGGCACTTGTTCGTCTGGCTTCAATTGCTCCAGCCTAAGCCGCGCGCTGGAAATGCATCCATCAAGAATACTCTGCCCGTGTCGGGCCAAATCCGCGCTGCCATTGCACCCTTTGGGCGCTTGTACGGGCAGGTTGAGTGTATGCAGCTTGCGCAGCAGCGCCCCTACTTTAGCCGCCCCCTCGCGCCAGGGAGAGCCCGGCGCGTGGTCGTAGAACACCCATCGGCCATGTTCATGCTCACCGGCTGCGCGCAGGCGGGGGGCAAAACCGGTGGGCTCCAAGGCGGTCAGGCACTGGGCCTCCAACTCGGCATCGTTGCGGAACAGCGGATTACGCTGCCCCGCACGGTACAGTTTCAGCACCTTGCCGCCGTTTTCTTCCAGCACCTTCCAGACCTGATTGGTGCGCCCGCCATACAAGGTCTGAAATTGTGCGTCACCCGCAATCAAACCCTGATCGTACAGGTCATCAACAAGATCCAACGGAGGGGTATTCGGGTCAGACAGAGGGGTCACCGGTACAATAAGCGAGTCGCAGGTTGCACAGGTTTGGCCTGTCGCGCCCTGCAGATCAAGCTCCGGCGCGAACGGCTGTGACCATTCCCACCGGCACAACCTGACCGCTTTCCAGCGTCAGCAAGACCGAGTCCTCTCCGACCTGCGCCTCAACCACCTGATTGTAGGCCGCGACGGGTTGGGCCGAGAGTATTTCATCCCCTTCATAGCTTTCCAGGGTTGCCGTATAGCTGCCCGCTGGCAACGGGCTGCCGTCACGTGCTGTTCCGGCCCAGACAAAGTCGGTCTGCGTTACCGGGACTGAAATCCGCTCGACTTCGGTGCCGTTGCTGTCACGGATGACCATGACCGCACCGTCGGCCGCCGCTGCGGCCTGCGCGGACAGGGTCACAGGTTCACCGTCAAAGTGAAACGCTGCCGTGGTCTTAACGTCCATGCCGATCCAATTGGCCAACTCCTCCAGCTTGACGCCGCCCAGCGACAGCACCAGCCCGGACAGTGCCTCGTTGGTCTGCACCTGCTGTTCGACCATCGAAAATTGCGCCAGTTGTGAGGCGTATTCACTGGAATCCATCGGCTCTAGCGGGTCCTGATTCTGCGCCTGCGTGGTCATCAGCAACAGGAACGTGTCGAAATCGGATGCCACAGACGCGGCTTGAGAACTGGATGCCGCCTGTGCGGACGTGCTTGCCTGAGTTGTCGATTGTGTTGGGGTGATCATGGTCAAAGCCTTATATCGATTCGCCCGTCAGGGGCGATGTTTGGGCGTGCCGGGCTAGCCTCGGCGACGGGCTCGGGTTGAGGGGTTAGGAATTCGTTGCTCTCAGCACCCTCAGATTCGTCGTGCTGCGCATCGGCGGATGTGCCCAGATCAAAGGATAGATCACCCAGACCGAAATTCTGGAACTCGGCCTCAAGAACCGAGAGGTGACGCCGCATCATGTCCAGTGTTTCGGGGCGTTCTGCGCTGATCGTCAGATGCAAGCCATCGTCGCGGCCATTCAGGACGATCGAAACGCGCCCCAGTTCTTCGGGATTCAGCGCAACCTCGATGGCGCCGGAATGCGGCCGCACATTGATGGCTGTTGCCATCTGAGACGCGATGGCTCTGGCTGTTTCTGCGCGGGCGGAGGCTGTCATTGCCTGAATCGCGGGTCCCGAGTCGCGCGCGGCTGACAGAGTCGGAGCCTCTCTGGCGGCCTGTATGTCCTCGATTTCGAGAACCGGCTGTGTTTCAGCCTGTAGGCTGGCTTTCTCAGTCGCCAGAAGCTGCATCTGCACAAGAGTCGGCGCGCGATCAAGTGTTGCGGGATGGTTCGGCCTCGGTTCAGCCACTGGCGCAGCTTGCGCCATGCCCCGGTCCGGTTCGGTAAAGGCCGACAGAACCGGTATCTCTTTCGGGCGCGAATCCGCAACGAACGGGCCCATCGGCAGGTTCTGTGGCTTTAGGACGTTTTCAGTCGGTCGCGTCGGTTGGTCACCTCCGGAAACCAATGCCTGAAAGACCGGAGGAACCAAACGCTGTGCTGTGCTTTCGGCGGTTCGCAGGAGTTCAGGCTTTGGAAGATTTTGTTGCTCGTCGCCGGTCGATCCAGCGTCAGCCTGGGCGACCGGAGGCGTTACAGACTGCTCTTTTGGTGGTGATTCCAAAGCCGGGCTTGGAATCGCTTCGGCGGCAACAGGGCGGATTTCGACAGGCGGCTGGTCACTCGGTGCAACGGAAATGTCTACCGGCTCAACCTCATTCGCGATGGCTTCCAGCTCTGACGCCGCATCCGGGTCCTGAACCAGAAGATCAGCCGTCTCAGCATCACCGGATTGCGAGCTGGCGTCCTGATCCATGACCGTCTCAAAGGACATACCGCCCTTGGATTCGCGTGCCTCACGCGGGGTCGCATCGGATTTCGCGGCGGCGGTAGGTGAGGATATCACCGCTGAAAGAGGGTTGGGCATTTTGCTCCGGCTCCTTTTGTGTACCCGGAAATCTGCCCGCATGAAGTTACGTTTATTTTAACCGCTTTCGCCTTTGATCGAGAAAGTTCGATGCAAATTTCGGAGAAAGCAATGAAGGTTTCTGCGACCCCGCCCGTCCCGCAACCACCAACGGCAACTCAGAAACTACAGGCCGCTGCCGTCGAGTTGGAGGCGGCGTTTCTGGCTGAAATGCTCAAGGCGTCCGGATTGGGTGAGGCGCGCCATTCCTTTGGCGGCGGAGCGGGGGAAGATCAGTTTTCCTCTTTCCTTGTGCAGCATCAGGCGCGCGCGCTGGCCGAATCCGGTGGCGTCGGCCTGTCCGAAATTCTGTTCCAGTCCATGATGGAGAAAACCAATGCAGACCAAAGCTGACACCGATCTGATCAAGTCCCTGGAAGAAGTGCTGGACCTCGAGCGTACCGCGCTTGTCGACGGTGATCTGGACCGGCTGAATCACATGGCGCCGGAAAAGGAGAAGCTGATCGGTGCGATCAACGAGCTTCAGGTCTTTGACAGTGCCGAGCTGATTCGCGTGCAGCAAAAGGTCGAGCGCAATCAGGCCCTGCTGAACAGCGCGGCCGAGGGGGTTCGCGCCGTGGCCAGCCGTATGGCCGAGCTGCGCCGCGTGCGTCAGGAGTTCAGCACCTATGGCGCCGACGGTCAGCGCAACGGATACACCGTGCGCCACCATGCAAAACTGGAAAAACGGGCTTAGCGACGGGTTTGATTCAAATCCGAATTTTCTGGTTTGGGCGCTTTAGCACTCCGTTAGGGGATCAGGGGCAAAGGTGGTCGGGCACCTGAAACAGCAGGTGGCGCGAACAGCCCGACGGCGGATCGCAGTGATCAGAAAGACGTCAAAGCCCGCATGTGGTGCGGGGCAAGCATGGGCGTAAAGGGCCCGAACGGAAAAGGAAGAAAGCTATGTCCAGCATTCTGACCAACAACGGCGCAATGGTTGCGCTGCAAACTCTGAAATCGGTCAACAAGAACCTGGCACAGACCCAGAACGCGATCTCGACCGGTAAGGACGTTGCAACCGCCAAGGACAACTCGGCCGTCTGGGCGATCTCCAAAGTCATGGAATCCGACGTAAAGGGCTTCAACGCGATCAAGGACAGCCTGGCGCTGGGTGAATCGACCGTTGCTGTGGCCCGGAACGCCTCTGAGACCGTGACCGACCTTCTGACCCAGATGAAGGGCAAGATCGTCGCCGCGCAGGAAGACAACGTGGATCGTGGCAAGATCAACGACGACGTGACCGCTCTGCGTGATCAGATCGCCGCGGTTGTGGGCGCAGCTCAGTTCAACGGCCTCAATCTGGTTAATGGTTCGACCGGGTCCGCCTCGATCCTGTCCTCGCTCGACCGCGACAACACCGGCAATGTCACGGCGTCGTCCATCGCTGTTGCCGGTCAGGACTTGTCGGTTGGTGGCTATACCGCCAATGACATTTTCTCGGGCAGTTCGGCGGGTGCATCGGCGAACGGCGATACCGTTGCAATCGCGCTGGATAATGGTGGCGGCAACGAACAGATCGAGATCGCAGAGAACGGTGCAGCGTTTGCTGCCGGTGATAGCGTCAGCCTGACCGTTGGTGACGAAACCGTATCGTATACGGTGACGGCAGACGATGCAGCGGCAACAACTACGGCTGATATCGTTGCGGTTGCGCTCAAGGCCAAGGTTGATGAACTGGGTGTCGCAGGTCTGACCGTCGACTACGACAGCGGCACGCCCGGTACGCTTAACTTCACCAATGGCGGTGCCAACGACCTGACGGTAAGCGGTCAGTTCGCCAATGCCGGCTCGGGTGGTCTGGGTGCATTGTCTTCGATTGACGTTTCCACTGGCGCTGGTGCAAACGCCGCGTTGGCAACTGTTGAAACGCTGATCGATACTGCCATCGACGCCTCGGCCGCGTTCGGCTCGGCCCAAGGCCGGATCGAAACCCAGCAGGAGTTCATCTCGAACCTGGCTGACTCGTTCAAATCCGGCATCGGTTCGCTGGTTGACGCCGACATGGAAGAGACCTCGGCCCGTCTGCAGGCCCTGCAGGTTCAGCAGCAGCTGGCCACCCAGTCGCTGTCGATCGCCAACCAGGCACCGCAGTCTATCCTGTCTCTGTTCCGCTAAATTTCGGAACCTGACCGGGGCGTGGAAACGCGCCCCGGCCCTGATCGTCAAAAGACGGATTATTGGAAGGATTTCAAGTGACACCGCACACTCTTGCACAGCGAGCCTATGCGCAGACCGCCGCCCCCACGCGTACACCGCGCGACACCGAGTACGAGGCGATTTCAAAGATCACACATCGACTCAAGGCTGCCGCTGCCCGGCAAAAATCGGATTTTGGCGGGTTCGTTCAGGCGCTGCACGAAAATCGCCGTCTTTGGACCGTTTTGGCGAGCGGTGTCACGGATTCGGACAACGCCTTGCCCAACGAGTTGCGGGCACGGATATTCTATCTGGCCGAGTTCACCGAACAGCACAGTAGCCAGATTCTTGGCAACAAGGCGACTGTGGAACCTTTGCTTGAGATCAACATGGCCGTACTGCGCGGCCTGCGACAAATGGGGGCCACCTGATGGGCGGGCTGGTTCTGAAGCTGGCACCGAAAGAGAGGGTGCTGATCAACGGCGTGGTTGTTGAAAACGGGGATCGACGCAGCCGGTTCTCGATCATGACACCTGATGCCAACGTCCTGCGGTTGCGGGACGCAATCCACCCGGATGAGGTGAACACCCCGGTACGACGGGTCTGCTATGCCGCGCAGCTTGTGTTGTCCGGCGATACGGAGCCTGATCGCGCCCGTCAGCAGCTGCTGCGCCGGGTCGAAGAGCTGAGCCAGGTCTTCACCGACGCGGACAGCCGTCGCGTTCTGTCCGAGGCGACTGAGGCCCTGTTGGCCGAGCAGTATTACAAATGTCTGAAATCTCTGCGCGCGTTGCTGCCGCGCGAAGAACGGTTGATGGCGTATCAGCAATGACGTTCCAGCCTGTCATCCCTACGGGCGGTCTGGTGGGCTGGCGGTTTCTGCAGCGCACCTATGACGCGCAGCTCGACAGCTTTTCGTCCTCATCCGTCAATGAGAGGGAGCGGCAGTATTTTCTAGAGAACATCGGCAAGGTGGAAACGGCCGAGGATTTGGTGTCGGACCGCCGCTTGTTGCAGGTCGCTCTGGGCGCTTTCGATTTGGAGGACGATATCAATAATCGCTACTTCATCCAGAAGGTGCTCTCCGATGGCACCAGTGCCGATGATGCGCTGTCAAACCGGCTGTCGGACGGCAGGTATCGGGAGTTTTCAGAAGCATTCGGTCTGGGGCCGGGGGAAATACGCAGAACCGGGCTGGCGAGCTTCATGGAAGATATTGCACGCGACAACGACGTGTCCCGGTTTGAGATCGAGGTGGGTGAGTCCGACGAAACCATGCGGATTGCGCTGTATGCGCAGCACGCTCTGGTCGATCTGGCCGGGAAAAGCGGAAGTGCGGACACCAAGTGGTTCGATCTGATGAGCTTGCCACCGCTGCGCAGCATGATGGAGACAGCGCTTGGGTTGCCGTCCAGTTTTGCCCAATTGGATATCGACCGGCAGCTTGAGGTGTTCAAAGACAGGCTATCGGGTGTGACCGGGTCGGATGATCTGTCGCAGTTTGCCGATGAGGCAGCCGTGGCTCAGCTGACCGACCGGTACCTTGCCCGCAGCCAGATTGCTCAGTTGCAGAGCACGATTTCACCCGCTCAAACCGCGTTGATCCTGCTGGGGGCGTGACGGCAAAAACGGGTCCGGCACCTAACCCGACCGGTTCTCGTCCGATCGCAATGCCCGCCCAAAAATATGCTAGCTGCTCAAAACCGCATCTGCTGAGGTCCTCAGGGCAAAGGATGTGACCGGCTGCGATACGTTGTGTAGTTTGACATCCCCCAACGGCACCGCATTGTTGCAGGCCGGCTGAATATCGGCGGAGACGACAATACGGTGGCCGACCTTTTTGCCATATTCCCCCAATCGGGCCGCCACGTTTGCGGCCTGTCCGATGACGGTGAAATCCAGCCGTTCGCGCGATCCGACATTGCCATAGGTGACACGCCCATAGGCGACACCGATCGAGCAATCGCAATGAGTGTCAGAGCCGGATAGGCGCAGCTCGCCCAGTTTTTCAACAATTTCGATGGCTGAGCGCTGGGCATTCCAGCGCGCCGACTCCGAGTTGTCTCCGGCCGGGAACACCGCCAGCACAGCGTCGCCGATGAATTTGAGGACTTCACCGCCATTCTCATGCACGATGCCAGACACGGTCTCAAAGAACTCATTCAACAGGTTGATATAGGCGGTGCGGCCGAGCTGTTCTTCCAGACTGGTGGAATTGCGCAGGTCGCAGAACATGATCGCGGCGTCGATCTCATCCCCGTCCCCGCGCCGGATTTCACCCCCCAGAACGCGCGCGCCGGAGCGTTTGCCCACGTAAGTCTCCAGCAGAACCTGAGCATTTTCGCGCTGCATGAAGACCTCGTAAAACCGGGCGATGACCGAGGAGCATTCGAACACCAGCCCCAGATTTTCGGTAGTGAACCCATCCGGGTGGTCACAGGTCAGCGTCAGAACGTTGGTCCGCCCGTCTGAAAACGGCAGCGGCATGGCGACATAGTCGGTTGCGCCTTTGGCGCGCAAATCTTCCATGATTGGAAAGCTGTTTTGCGGGTTTTCGTCGTTCAGCCGCTGACGCACCCCGCCCAGACCGTTCGACACGTGGCGCAGGGGGCTGTTGATATAGGCCGGGTGGTCGTGGATTTCGTAGGTGGGCACATTGGTCGAGATCTCGGCCGTGCCCTTTTCCCAGATATAGTGTTTGCCCGCGATCAGCGGATGTAGAGACCAGGCCAGAATGCTGAGTCGCTGGATGGCGATGCCATGTTCCAGCATCTTCTCGGCCAAGGCTTTGGTGAAGGCTTCGGGGGTCTGGTTCTCGGACGCGCCGCGCATCAGCCAGTCGATCAGGGGGCCGCTGATATTGCCATCTTCGGGATCGCGCAGATTGTTCTCGCCCAGATCGATGCGCGTATAGGCTGCGGGCATGAAGCCGATATGGCCCTGAATGGCAGCGCTTTCGGGCAGGGCGTCCTCATAGGCCCAGACGGAGTTGGCCAGTTGCTGACCGTCCAGAATGACATCGTGATAGGTCGCGGTCCCTTTGAAAGGGCAAAAGGTCTGCAACTCGGTTTCGTCGCCAAGATCGACGCAGACGTCATCCCGCGGGATGTAGACCGTGGCCGGCAGCCGCGTTTCATACATGACCTTGGCGTTGCTGCTTTCGGCCAGAAGGATGTCGTCGCGGTAGATCGCGACCCGCCCGGTTAGCTGTTCGACCGAGATGCCGTAACCTTTGGTCTTTGGGGTGGTGTGCACATTCATCATCAGACTCCCTGACGCGAGTCTTTATAGGATGGGCCTTTCACGTGCGCATTCCAAGGGGTGTCACCGGCATTTTATCGCACGTGTCCTGTGCGGTGCGGCCGGATCAGACCATCTGGATCACGTCTTTTTCGATCGACAGCATATAGCCCTTTTTGGCGATGTTCTTGACCAACAGCTCGCTGACCATCTGATTGCCAAGGGCATCGCGCAGCCGTTTGATCCGGGTGGCGCCCGCGGCCTCATCACAATCGGCGGCGTCTTTGCCGGATATCATCGCCTCGATCTGCACGCCCGACAGGACCTCGTCATCCAAACGGGATTCGGCCAGTACCGACAGGGTTTCCATCGCCGCCGGGGTTAGTTTGAAATCCATGTTGTTCAGATAGACGGTGTTTTCCTCGCGGCTGATCAGCAGAGAGGTCACCTGAATCCCGGTGCGTTCGATCTGGGCCATCCGGCGGTTCAACAAGACCAGCATCACCAGAAACACCAGCGCGGTCACCAGCATCGCGCTGGCAAAGACCAGCAGCACGAAGATCACCATGCGATAGCTGGACAGCGTGTCGGCAAAGGCCGTGCCGGATTGCGCCAGAATCTCGAGCAACCGGATTTCGGTCTGGGAGGTCAGGTCGCTTTCGATGAACAGCCGCTCGACCCGCGCGTTAAAAGCGTTTGCGTCGGGCAGGGTCCAGAACAGGAAGATCGCCGCCGTCACCAGAATCAACACGATCGCCGCGATGCCCGCGCCGACCAGTCTGACACCGGATCGGCGGGCCTCAGTAACGGAGATAGAATTGTCCGGCATTGGCCTTCCTTTTCTCCAACCCTTCCGGTCCGAACACGGACATGACGTTCAGCAGGGTCCAGCCCGCGCCCTTGAGGCGCTGGGCGACTTCACGTTTTGCCTGCCCCTTGTCGCAGGCCGATACCTGCATCACGCCATAGTGCAGGCGTAGTGGATTGTCCTGTTTGGCCTTGTAATCCGCATAGCAATCGGCCGCCGCAGCGGCAGAGCCAAGCGATATCAGGGCCAGCAGGGCCAGAGAAGAGAGGATCTGTTTCATAGGCCGCATCCTGCGCACGGGTTGGCGCGATATTCAATAACCCAAGGGGTTTGGCGGGGCTGATATCGGATAACACGGGGGCGTTATTGCTTGTCTGGGTAGGGAACACTCAGTGTCAGGGCATCGAGCACACGGCCCGCAAACGGGCCACCTGAGACTTCTGAAGGACAAGCACCATGCATAAGAAATTCATCGCCCTGATTGTGGCTTCGGCAGTCGCCATCACCGGAATTTCGGCGTCGCAGGCGCGGGCGGCCGATGTCGAAGATATCCTTGGTGGGTTGGCGGCCATCGCGCTGCTTGGCGTTGCGGTGAAGCATCTCAACGATGAAAACAAGAAGAATACCGTTACGAATAACTACAATCATGTTTATAAGGCGCCCCAGGACCACGTGTACACAAAGCCAAAGCGCAGGCCGCATGACGTACGCCCGCTGCCGAAACGTGTTGCACGCTATAACCTGCCGCAACGATGCTTGCGCACGTTCAAAGGGTACTCGCCCAGCCAACGGTTGTTGGGCAAGAACTGCCTGAGCAAGCATTACAAATACAGCAATAGCCTGCCGGACCAGTGCAAGGTCAGGTTCTGGAATGGCAAAAAGGTCAAGCGGGCATACCACCCTGGCTGTTTGCGCCAGAACGGATACCGGGTGAGTTACAAGTAACAGTTTTCGAGCAGGAGCGGCGCCACAGAAGTGCCGTGCGGGAGAGGGTGGCGCAAGCTGCCCTCTCTTTTTTCTTGCGGTGGGTGGTGAAACGCGGTTTTCCGGGGGTATGACGACACCGGATTATGAATTTGAGAATGCTGCCGCGGTGCAAGGCTATCTGCGGATCGCGGGCGTGGATGAGGTTGGGCGCGGGCCGCTGGCCGGGCCGGTTGTGGCTGCGGCCGTGATCCTGAACCCCGAGGACATTCCCGAGGGGTTGAATGATTCCAAGAAGCTGACCGCCAAACGCCGCGCCGGGCTTGAGGTCGCCATACGTGACCGGGCCGAGGTCGCACTGGCCGAAGCGACAGTGGCCGAGATCGACGAACACAACATCTTGCGTGCTTCGCATCTGGCGATGGAACGCGCGGTGGCGGCGCTGGACCCGCCGCCAGATTACCTGCTGATCGACGGCAACATGATTCCGCGCGGCCTGACGATCCCGTCGCAGGCGATGGTGAAAGGTGACGCTCATTCGGTGTCGATTGCAGCGGCTTCGATCATCGCCAAAAACTGGCGCGATCAACTGATGGTGGATTTGGCGCAACAGCATCCCGGCTATGGTTGGGAGACAAACGCGGGTTATCCGTCGAAACAACACCGTGAAGCGCTGCAAAATCTTGGTGTGACCCCACACCATAGACGTTCGTTCAAGCCGGTACACAATATCTTGTATCAAGAGTAAATCGTAAGTTGCTGATTCAAAAAAGAAATTGACGGCGAATCGTCTTTGACTCATCCTTGTCTCAACCAAATGAGCGCAAAAGCGCCGTGGATACTTGAGGCAGTAAAATGACAACAACCACCAAAAAGGGCGCAAAAGCGCTCCCTTTAAACACGATTCTATCCGGGGACTGCATCGAAGTGATGAACAGTCTGCCCGAGGCGTCGGTGGACCTGATCTTCGCAGACCCGCCCTATAATCTGCAGCTGAAAGGCCAGTTGCACCGCCCTGATAACAGCCAGGTAGATGCGGTCGACGATCACTGGGATCAGTTTTCCAGCTTTGGTGCTTATGACCAGTTCACCCGCGACTGGCTTAAGGCGGCGCATCGTCTGCTCAAGCCCAATGGCGCGATTTGGGTGATTGGCTCGTACCACAACATCTTCCGTGTGGGCTCGGCCCTGCAGGACGCGGGATATTGGATTCTGAACGACGTCGTATGGCGCAAATCGAACCCGATGCCGAATTTCCGTGGCAAGCGGTTCACCAACGCGCATGAAACGATGATCTGGGCGTCGAAACGCGAAGGCGCAAAGTACACGTTCAACTACGAAGCGCTGAAGGCTCTGAACGAAGGCGTGCAGATGCGCAGCGACTGGGTGCTGCCGATCTGCACCGGACATGAGCGTCTGAAGGATGAAAACGGCGACAAGGCCCATCCGACGCAGAAGCCGGAATCGCTGTTGCACCGTGTCCTGATTGGCTCGACCAATCCGGGCGATGTGATTTTGGACCCGTTCTTTGGCACCGGGACCACAGGTGCCGTCGCCAAGATGCTGGGGCGCGAATTCATCGGCATCGAACGCGAGGAAAGCTATCGCAAGGTGGCCGAAAAGCGCATCTCGAAGGTGCGCAAATTCGACCGCGAGGCGCTGGAGGTCAGCGCCAGCAAACGCGCTGAACCGCGTGTTCCCTTCGGCCAGTTGGTCGAACGCGGGATGCTGCGCCCGGGTGAGGAACTCTATTCCATGAACCAGCGCCACAAGGCCAAGGTCCGCGCCGACGGCACGCTGGTTGGGCAGAACGTCAAGGGCTCGATCCATCAGGTGGGTGCGCATCTGGAAAATGCGCCATCGTGTAACGGCTGGACCTACTGGTGCTTCAAGCGCGACGGCAAGACGGTGCCGATCGATGTTCTGCGCCAGCAGATCCGGGCCGAGATGAACTGATTTCACCAATACCGCCGGTGCCTGTGGCCTGACACAAGGCACTAAGCCTTGCCCCGCCGATTTCGGCGGGGTCTTTTGTTTTCCGAATGTCTGGTCTCAAACCGCGCCTCCTGTATCCTGCGGCGCAGTGAAGGAGCCTTTGCGATGTCGGATACCACAGCCAGCCTATCCCGCCTTGACCGGTTTTCGGTGACGCGCCCGGACAATTTCGATCTGGACAACAAATACACCGAGGCCGCGCTGGAACGGCACAAGCGCGAAGGGCTGGAGCTTGCCGTCCGCGCCCGGTGGATCGCGATGGGCCTGACGGCGGTTCTGCTGGTTTTCCTCAACCCGCAATGGGAGGTGATGTGGTATCACTTCATCCTGTTGCTGATCTGCGCAAATGGCTGGCTGATCCGGCGAGCGGGCCGAGTGGGGCAATCGCGGACCGAGCTTCTGCTGATATTTGTGGATTTGCTGATCATGACATTGGGGATGATCACGCCCAACCCGTTCAGCGATGATGTGCGGCCGCTGGCCATGCAGTACAGATTCGACAACTTCCAGTATTTTTTCATCATTCTGGCAGCAGGCACGCTGGCCTATTCCTGGCGGACGGTTATTGCGATCGGATCTTGGACCGTGATGATGTGGACCGCGGGCTGGGTGATCGCCTGGTGGGTAGCAACGCCGATCCCCGGTATCAGCGAAAGGGTAGCAGAGGCTTTGGTAGGCTATCCGGATGTCGCTGAATGGCTGAACCCAAACAGCTTTATGCCTGAGCTGCGCATTCAGCAGGTCATTGTTTTCATGATGGTTGCCGTGACGCTTGGCATTTCATTGCGCCGGCTCAACCAATTGTTGATGACCAATGCTGGGTTGGAGAGGGAGCGAGCGAACCTGTCGCGGTATTTTTCACCCAACGTGGTGGACGAACTGAGCCAGAACGACGAGCCGCTCAAACAGGTGCGCAAGGAGAACATCGCGGTTCTGTTCATCGATATCGTGGGGTTCACCAAATATACCGCCGGGCGTGACCCTTATGAGGTGATCGAGGTTCTGCGCGGCTTCCACGCCCGGATGGAGGCCGAGGTATTCCGGCATCGCGGCACGCTGGACAAATACTTGGGTGACGGGTTGATGGCGACATTCGGGACTCCAGTACCAACGCTTCTGGATGCCAGCAATGCGGTGGCCTGTGCCCGGGCAATGATCGCCGTGATCGACCGCTGGAACGTAGAGCGCCGCCGGGCGGGCGAGCCCGAGATTCGTGTTGGAATAGGGGTTCACTATGGCGAAGTGGTTCTGGGCGATATTGGCGCCAACCGGTTGGAATTTGCAGTGATCGGAGATGCGGTTAACGTGGCCGCCAAGCTGGAGGCGCTGACCCGCGAATTTCAGGCTACGGTGATCATCAGCGACGCGGTGCGGGGCCAATTGCAGGACGAGGGGCACAGCGCATCTGAGCTGATGGCAGGGTTTGAGAAACACGAAAACCACGCGGTCCGGGGGGTGGAGGCCCCGATGGATGTGTGGGTAATGACGGGGTAGGCGCTCCCGCCGATCTGCCCTGCATCAGAGATGCAATGCAGATCGTTGGGCCGGGCAGCGCGCTGGCGCGCGCTGCGGTCAGGTGCGTGGCAAAGGATTCTGCGATTTGTTGTAGGGTGCCCAGTCCGTGACTTCGGGATAGTACTGGCGGCGCCAGGCGCGGACGCGGGGGTTCATGACCCGACGCCAGAGGGGCGGGATCATGGCAGCGATGGTCATCACCGGATAGCCATAGGGAAGTTGCGGGGCGGTGTCTTCGGAATGGTTTTGCAGCAGTGGGAAGCGACGGTTGGGTTTGTAGTGGTGGTCCGAATGGCGCTGCAGGTTGATCAACAGCCAGTTCGATGCCTTCTGCGAGGCGTTCCACGAATGGCGTGGCAGGACGTGTTCGTATTTCCCCTCGCCCAGGTGTTTTCGGGTTAGGCCGTAATGTTCGACGTAGTTGACCAGTTCCAGCTGCCAGATGGCAGTGCTCGCCTGGATCAGGAATAGGGCGAGGCCGGGCAGCCCTCCGATGGCAAAGGCAAGGGCCAGCATCACGCCTTGCAGGGCCCAATAGCGCCAGAACGGGTTGGATGGGTCGGTCCAGGGGCGGCCTTTGCGGGCCAGCTTTTCACGCTCGGCCCGGAAGGCGGAGACAAGACATTGTCGAAGGACGCGCGGGTAGAAGCGGTGGAAGCCTTCGTTATAGCGCGCCGTGACCGGATCGCGCGGGGTGCCGACATAGCGGTGATGCACCAGCAGGTGTTCCGAGCGGAAATGCGAATACAGCACCATCGCGAGAAGGATATCGCCCAGCCAACGCTCGAACCGGCCTTTCTGGTGCATCAGTTCGTGGCTGTAGTTGATGCCGATAGTGCCCGAAATGGTGCCCATTCCGAAGAACAATCCGATCGTGGCCGCTGTCGATAGGTGGTTGGTATGGGTGGCGTACCAGATCAGCCCGTAGAGGGTGAGGAACTGCACCGGCACCCAGGCTTTGGTCAGCAGGATGTACCAGCGTAGCATGGTGTCTGGCGTGTTTGGGTCGGCGTTGTTCAGCTCCAGCCCGGCGAACCGGTCCAGCACGGCAAAGGCCCACCATGTCGACATCGGGACAAGCAGCACCCACCAGCTGCCCGCCATTGCCGTCGTCCAGATTATCGGGATCAGCAGGAATGAGATCCAGAAGGGCAGTGCCGATTGCCAGCGGTACAGGGACTGGGGTGCGGTCATGGGAGGGCTCCGAACGATTGCGCATAGACTAGTCACAGTCCATTGGCGTGCACAACGGACTATCGGTCGCGCCAGAGGTCGTGCGCCTTGCGCATCACCGTGGGCAGGTCGCCGGGCCGAAAGGCATGTTTTTCCAGTGCAATCAGGCCTTCGGGCACGCTTTCGGCAGGCAGCGAGGCGGTCCAGATGCGCAGGATCAGGTGGAAATGTGTGAACGTGTGTCGCACCTCTCCGGCCAGCATTTGCCAATCCGCCTCGAACGGGGGCGAGGCATCTGGCGCATCGGACCAATCCGAGCCCGGCCAGCCCAGCATCCCGCCCAGCAACCCCTTGTCAGGACGGCGTTCCAGCAGCAGAGCGCCGGTGTCACTTTGGGCGATATAGACGTGGCCGTATCGCGTGGGTTTGGGCTTTTTTGGTGTCTTGCGCGGCAGATCGGGCTGCGTTCCGGCCGCGCGGGCCTGACAGGGATCGCGCAGGGGGCAGATACCGCAGGTCGGCGATTTCGGCGTGCAGATCGTGGCGCCCAGATCCATCACCGCCTGCGCATAATCTCCGGGCCGCGTGTCGGGCGTCAGCGCGGCGGCCTTGTCCTTGAGCAGAGGTTTTGAACCGGGCAGCGGATCGTGAATGTCATAAAGGCGGGCCATGACCCGTTCGACATTGCCGTCCAGCACCGTCTCGGGGCGGTCGAAGGCGATCGCCAAAATGGCGGCGGCTGTATAAGGGCCGATGCCAGGCAGTTTCAGTAGGGCGTCGTAGGTATTAGGGAAAGTGCCGCCATGCTCATCAGTCACCGCCCGCGCGCATTTCAGAAGGTTGCGGGCGCGGGCGTAATAGCCCAGCCCGGCCCATTCGCCCATGACCTGATCATCCGGGGCGGCGGCCAGAGCCTGTACCGTGGGCCAGCGCGCGGTGAATCGGGTGAAATAGTCGCGCACCGCAGCCACAGTGGTCTGCTGCAGCATCACCTCGGACAGCCAGACGCGATAGGGATCGGGCATCACCCCCGCGGTCCGATCCGCAGGCCCGACACGCCAGGGCATTTCACGGGCGTGGCGGTCGTACCAGTCCAGCAGAGCACTGCTCAGGCCTTGTTGAATAGAGTCACGCAAGTTTTATCTATCTCCCTGTCGGGTTTCGCTGGCGCCCGGTGTCACGCCCTTTACAATAGCGGCGCAGGAGTTGGAAACCAGATGCAGCGCAGACGTTCTTCGACCCGCGGGTTCAAACGCACCGCGACATTGCTGAACGGGCAGATTCGGCGCGCCGGGGAAAGCCGGGGTTTCGCCGTATCGCGCCTGCTGACCCACTGGGCCGAGATTGTGGGCCAGGATCTGGCCTCAATCGCGCGCCCGGTAAAGGTGGGCTATGGCAGGGAAGGCATGGGTGCGACGCTGACCGTTCTGACCACAGGACCGCAGGCCCCGATGCTTGAGATGCAGAAGGAACAGCTGCGCGGCAAGGTGAACGCGGTTTATGGCTATAACGCCATCAGCCGGGTGCGTATCACCCAGACCGCTCCGACCGGATTTGCCGAGGGGCAAGCCAGTTTCGATCACAAACCGAAACCGGCGAAACCCAAAATTGACCCAGAGATCGAGGCCGAGGCTGGCCGGACCGCACGCGACGTTCACGATGGTGATTTGCGCGCGGCCCTTGAACGTCTGGGCCGTAACGTTTTATCCAAACAAAAACGCTGAGAAAGGGCTGAGAAATGAGCCGTATCGCAACCGGAATCTGCGCGGCCGTCGCCATCGCCGCGGGCGGCTATTGGCTGTCGCTGTCAAATTCCTCTCCGTCTTACCCGCTGGTCGGCAGTGCCGAGGCGCAAGAAGCCGATCTGGACACCTCGACCATTGTCGAGATGGTGCAGGGGGCCGAGGACGCGCCGGTCGAGATCATCGAGTATGCATCCTACACCTGCCCGCACTGCGCCACCTTCCATCAGGGCGCGTACAAGCAGATGAAGAAGGACTTCATCGACACCGGCAAGGTCAAGTTCATTTACCGTGAGGTGTATTTCGACCGCTACGGCCTGTGGGCCTCGATGGTGGCGCGCTGTGGCGGCCCCGAAAAGTTCTTTGGCATTTCCGATCTGATCTTTGAAGGCCAGTCCGAATGGGTCAAAGCCGGTGGCCCGGCTGAGATCGTGGACGAGCTGCGCAAGATCGGCCGTCTGGCCGGTATCGACAATGACCAGCTAGAGGCCTGTCTGCAGGACGGCACCCGCGCACAGACTCTGGTGGCCTGGTATCAGGAAAACGCCGAGCGTGACGGCATTCAGGCAACGCCTTCGTTCATCGTGAACGGCAAGAAAGTCGACAACATGTCCTATGCCGATTTCAAGAAGCTGATCGAAGAAGAACTGGGCAGCTAACTGCCTTGTGCGACCGGCTCAATCCGGGCCGGTCGCCAATCACGGCGACGGGGCGATCTGCAGCAGCATCTGCCGGACCTTGTCGGCCTCATCCACTTTCAGACGAACAGGCAGTGTCAGGACTTTGCTGCGGAATGCGGCAGGCAGGCGCACGGCATCTTTTTCCGTTGTCACCATCTGCGCACCCAAAAGACGGGCTTCGTTTTCCAAACGTGTCATGAGGGCCGGGGTCAGCGGCTGGTGATCATCCAGTGCCTCGGCCCGCAGCAGTTTTGCGCCTTGCTGGCGCAGCGTGCGGAAGAATTTTTCAGGGTACCCGATGCCTGCAAAGGCCAGAACGGGCGTGTCGGCCCAATCCATGCCGGTCTGCAACGGTGCGACCTCACCGGTGACATGGGGCACCGTCAGGGCCGCGCTCCAACGATCTGCGAATTGCGCCTGAGACGCCGCATCCCCCAGTGACAGCACCAAATCGGCACGTTGCAATCCGACATCAACGGGTTCACGCAAGGGGCCGGCGGGCAGGCACAGGCCATTTCCAAATCCGCGTGCCGCATCCACCACGATGACCGAAAAATCCTTGGCGACCGAGGGGTTCTGAAACCCGTCATCCAAAACGATCACCGTAGCCCCGGCCTCGGCGGCGGCACGGGCTCCGGCGGCGCGGTCCTTGGCGACCCAGACCTCGGCAAAGGCGGCCAGCAGCAGCGGCTCGTCCCCGACCTGCGCGGCGCTGTGTTTGGCAGGATCAACGCGCACCGGGCCTTCCAGTGAACCGCCATGGCCGCGCGTCACCACATGGGTTGTGTGCCAGGCGTCGCGCAGCTGTTCGATCATCCAGATCACGGTCGGGGTCTTGCCGGTTCCACCCGCGTTCAGATTGCCGATGCAGATCACCGGCACGCCGGGTTTGATACCGGGGCCCGAGGCTACCCGGCGCGCGGTTGCGGCCGCATAGATACGCCCCAGCGGCGCCAGCAATCTGGCGCGCAAGTCCAGCCGATCCGGGGCGGTGTTCCAAAAATCAGGTGCGCGCATCATCTGTCCCCCGCTGGTCCAGGCAGTCCTGCACCATGTCGATCAGCCGATCCGTTTGTGGCGCGCCCTCGGATACGATCTGCCACCCCGCCAGTGCCATGTCCGCGGCGCGGTCCGGCGACAGCATCTCGACCACGACGTCGCCCAGTTCGGTTGCGGTTTTGACCATGCGTGCGGCACCGGCGCGATCCAACTGATCGTACATCTGCTGATGACGATGCACAAACGGCCCGTGGATGATGGACGAGCCGAGGGCCGCAGCAACAAGCGGATCGTAACCGCCTGCACCGCGTTCCAGGGAACTGCCCATGAAGGTGACGGGCGAAATTCGGTGCCACAGGCCCAGGTCTTCGTGTTCCGCCGACAGGATGACCTGCGTGGTGTCTTCGATCTGCCCGTCGGCATCCCAGTTGGCACAGCGCAGGTCCATGGCTTCCAGACGCCGGTGCAATGGCCCGGCTTCGGCCATGTCCGCCACATGCAGAACCAAGGTCAGACGGGGCAGCATCCGCATCGCCTGACGATGGGCGCTGAGAACCGAGATGAACTCTTTGTCCAAAACGCAGGCGGCCAGCCAGACCAACCGTCCCGCCAAGGCATGGTTCGTTTCGATCAACTCGTCTTCGGGCCAGGGCCTCGGATTCGGGCTGACATGCAGGGGCGCAGATTCACGGACCTTGTCCGAGGCGACGCCAAGCCGGCGGATCGTGCGGGCTGTCTCAGATGTCTTGGTCAGGATCGATTGGAAGCAGTCCAGCGTATAGCGGGTGATATCCGGCAACCAGCGAGCACCGCGCGCGATCTTGATGTCGATCTGCGCCTCGATCAGGATCAGGGGAATGCCGCGTTCCTCGGCACGGGTGATCACGTTAGGCATCAGCCCGCCCCCAACCCAGAGGCCGATATCGGGTTTCCAATGATCCAGAAACGCGCGCGCGGCACCGGTCTGTTCCAGTGGCAGGTTCACCAGCGGATAGTCCCCCTGATCCCAGCGCCGCAGATCGGCCTCGGGCGGGGCCGTCAGCAACACGTTCAGGGAGGGGCGGGCCTGTTGCAGTCTGCGGCAGAAATCGGTCACCGCGCGCTGGCGGTGCTGGACGCTGATATGAACCCAGATCAGCTCGCCTTCGGGGCGGGGCAGGTCGGACCGGTTTGCCGTGTTGGGCACGCCCCAGGAAAGAACCCGATAGGCGGCCAGGCTGAGAGAGCGCGGCTTGCTCATGGGCGAATACCGGTGCTGTTCGGGTCAAGCCGTGCGCGCAAGGCCTCGTGCAGTGCCGGGCCCGCCGCGATCACGCCGTTCAGGCGTGGATGGGCGTTGTTGAACCGCAAGGGCTGACCCAGCCGGTCCGAACAGGTGCCGCCCGCCTCGCGGATGATCAGGTCTCCGGCGGCGATATCCCATTCCCAGCTGGGTCGCAGCGTCAGCATCCCGTCAAACCGCCCCTGGCCGACAGTGGCCATGCGATAGGCCAGCGAGGGGCGGTAGACCCGTTTGAACTCGGGCACTTGACCTTGCAACCAATGGCGCGGATCCAGATTGGGCTTGGCCGCCAGAATCTCGGCCGCTTTGATATCCGAGACGCCGGACACCCGGATTGCCGAACCGTTCAGGGTCGCGCCTTCGCCTTTGGCCGCGGCATAAAGCAGGTCGCGCTGCGGCAGGTAAATTACCGCAGCAGTGACTTCGCCCCCTTCGGCGACGGCAAGGGAATGCGCCCAGGTGCGGGACCCTTCGGCAAAGCTGCGGGTGCCGTCGATCGGGTCGATGATGAACACGCGGTCGCGGGTCCGCCGGGCGGTGGAATCCTCGGTCTCTTCGCTCAGCCAGCCATAGCCGGGCCGGGCCGAGGGCAGGCGCTGTTCCAGCATGGCATTGACCGCCAGATCGGCCTCGGTCACCGGGCCCGCGCCGTCGGGCTTGTCCCAGCGCTGCGCCGTGGTGCCCGAGTATCGGGTGGCGATCTTTCCGGCCTCTAACGCGGCGTCGATCAAAAGGGGCAGGTCAGTTGCCGGCAAGCGTCATTCCTTCGATCAGCACCGAGGGCACCACCCGCGACAGATAGGACCGCGCATCGTTTGCCGGGATGATCCGCTTCAGCATGTCGCGCAGATTGCCCGCGATGGTGCATTCATTGACCGGATGGGTGATCTCTCCGTTTTCCACCCAGAACCCCGAGGCGCCGCGCGAATAGTCGCCGGTGTTCGGGTTGATGGTCGAGCCGATCATCGAAGTCACCAGCAGGCCGGTGCCCATGTCGCGCAACAGGTCCTCGCGGCTTTGGGTGCCTTGCGTCAGGCCCAGGTTCCAGTTGCTGGGCGAGGGCGGCCCGGACACGCCGCGCGCCGCGTTGCCGGTTGATGTCATGTCCAGCTTGCGCGCGCTGGACAGGTCCAAAGTCCAGCCGGTCAGAATGCCGTTTTCAACAATCGCACGACGCCGGGTCGCCAGACCCTCGGCATCGAAGGGGCGCGAGCCTGCGATGCGCGGGCGGTGCGGGTCTTCGATCAGCGACAGATGCTCTGGCAGCACCTGTTCGCCCAGAGAATCCTTCAGCCACGAGGCACCCCGCGCAATGGCGGCCCCGTTGCTGGCCGCCAGCAGGTGACCGATCAGCGAGGATGAAATGCGTTCGTCAAACAGCACCGGGAAGGTGCCGGTCGCAGGCTTTTGCGCGCAAACCAGTGACACGGCACGTTCGCCTGCGGTGCGGCCAATCTCTTCGGGGTTGCGCAGGTCGCTTTGGAAGGTACGGCTGTCACCGTCATAATCGCGCTCCATCCCGGTGCCTTCGCCCGAGATCGCCACGCAAGAGGTCGAGCGGCTGCTGCGGGCATAACCGCCGGAAAAGCCGTTGGTCGCCGCCAGGTGCACGCGATGGGTGCCATACCCCGCCGCCGCGTCGGAAACTTGCGAAACCCCCTGAACCGCCAGCGCCGCAGCCTCGGCTTCCAGCGCGTCGCGCTTCAAGTCCTCGGCCGCCGGTTCCGGGGTTGGGTCGAACAGTTCCAGCGCTGGCAAGTCCCAACCGCTTGCCAACTGTTCCGCATCAGCCAGACCGGTGAACGGGTCCTCGGGCGCTTCACGCGCCATCGCCACGGCGCGTTCGGCCATTGTGGTCAGGGTTTCAGGTCGACTGTCCGAGCTGGATACGATGGCCTGCCGCTGCCCCAGAAACACCCGCAGCCCAAGATCGGTGCCTTCCGAGCGTTCGGCATGTTCCAGCGCGCCGCCCCGCACCTCGACCGAGACCGAAGAGCCGTCGATCACGATGGCATCTGCCGCATCCGCCCCGGCTGTGCGGGCTGCGTCCAACAGGGCTTGGCTGATCTCTTCGGGTGTACGGGTCATGCGGCCTCCGGTCTTTACCCATTGGACCTAGCCTTGGACCGCGCGACCCGCAAGACCTGCGGTTGTATTGGAGGACGCAATTTAGGGTAAGTGGCGCTCAGGCCGGGACACAGGGGGGGCAGGCAGGGCAGAATATCCGCCCCGCCGCGTGATCATCACTTGATGCGTTGACCATTGGCCAGAATCTGGCCGTCTTCGGTGAATTCGATTTTCGAGTTCAGCGTGTCGGGCTCATCCCCCGGCACCGCCATCAGGCCCATCATCATCCGGGCACCCATCGCGTCGCTTTCCTGAAGTAGGCCCATGCCGATCAGCTTGTCGATCAGCGCATTGGCCCCCACCAGCTGCAGGTTCGCCACGCCCGCCGGTGCGGGCATTCCGTCGAACTCTTCGGTGTTCGAATTGTCGAAGGTAAAGTCCGCGTCACCCGTCAGCTTCGCACCGACCAGAGAAACCAGCAATTCGTTGATTTTCAGCGAGTTCAGTTCACCCGGCGCGTCACCGGATTCCTCCAGCTCTTCGATCGAAGCCGGATCGAAGAAATTGGTCAGAATCTTGGCGGTGCCGGTGGTGTCCAGCGCGATGGTCGCGGGGTCACGCGGCAGCGCTCCGGCTGGATCGAAAATGCTCCACAACACGTCCGACATGGTGAAATCCGTCAGGTTTATGGCGAAACCAAAGGGCTGCTCTTCCTCGGATTGCTTCAGCGGGAACTCAAAGCTCACACCGGTCTTGGCCATCGCGATTTCAATCGGGAACGGCAGGTCAGCGGTGGTGACCGCCAGTTTCGCGTTGTTCTGCTCGATGTCATAGGCGAGGCGCTGTTCGTCCAGGCTGGCCCCGAACCGACCGCCCTGGGATTCGCTGCCCATCGAGAACGCCTGACCTTCGCTGGTCCCGTCAATGGCAGTGTTCCCCGAGCCATAGGTGAACAGGCCCGAGAACGAGGTGTCGCCCTGGAAAAAGCTTGCGGGGTCCGAGCCATCGAAATCCGACGGGATCACACTGAGGCCTTCAAAGGCCAGTTTGTCCATCGATCCGACGATCTTGCCGTCATCCGACCCTTCCGGATCGTTGAACTTGAGGTCATAGGTCAGACCATCAGCCGTGAATTTCTGATCGACCTTGCGGTTTTCGCCGATTTTCATCTGCGAGCTGCCTGCAAGGTTGCTCAGTACGAAATCCATATCCAGAAGGTCTTCGGGCGCGGATTCCCCGTCAACTGACAGGCCGCCCAGCTTCACGCCCAAAGAAGGTGCGGAATAGTCATAGGTCATGTCGTCCGGATCGCCCGAAACAAGCATTTCCAGCCCGGTGTGATAATACTCGATGTCGACGGAAAACGCCTCGCCTTCTTCCTCGCCCGTCACGGTCATGGGGAAGCTTTCCGGCAGGCCGATGCTGACGGTGCCGTCGCCGTTTTCGGTCAGGGTCATTTGCGGCACGGTGACTTTGAATGCACCGTCGTTGTCCGGCACCGTCATGGCCACGTTCATATCCGAGATAGTGGTCACGTTGCCCGATACGGATTGTTCGGCCGAAACCGCGTACCCCAACTGGGTCAGGTAGGCCTGCCAGTCATTCCAGACCTGCTGCGTGGTGACATCGGCAAGTGCACCCTGGGTGATGACGGCATAAGCCAAGACTGCGCCGCAGCTGCGGCGAACGAAAACGGACATTTGAGAACCCTTCTTGATCAATTTTGCGGGCATCGTCGTGTCTGCGGCGCCGGGCGTCAAGGGGCAAGGGCTGGACCCGTTCCCCGTTGGCGCGGTAGAGATTCACACAATCTCAAAACAACGGAGCTACAGGGGTCTTATGCAGGGTAAAACCGTACTGATAACAGGGGCCAGCCGCGGTATCGGGGCCGAGGCGGGGCGCGTATTTGCCGCAGCCGGTGCGAATGTTGCTTTGGTCGCACGCAATCGTGATCAGATCGGGGCGCTGGCCGACGCGCTGGGCGAAAATGCCATCGCGCTGCAATGCGATGTCAGCGATTTCGCACAGGTCGAACAGGCGGTTGCCGATTGTGTCGACCGGTTTGGCGGACTGGATGTTCTGATCGGAAATGCAGGTGTCATTGATCCGATCTTCCATCTGTCCAATGCCGATGTCGCGGCGTGGAGCGCGGCCATCGACATCAACCTCAAAGGCGTTTTCTACGGGATGCGGGCGGCCCTGCCCGTCATGCGCGCTGCCGGCGGGGGCACGGTGATCACGGTGTCCTCGGGGGCGGCGTCCAACCCGATTGAGGCCTGGAGCCATTATTGCGCCTCAAAAGCCGGGGCCAAGATGCTGACCGAATGCCTGCATCTTGAAGAGGCGATCCACGGCATCCGCGCCATGGGTCTGTCGCCCGGCACTGTCGCCACCGACATGCAGCGAGTCATCAAGGCCAGCGGCATCAACGCGGTCAGCCAGCTGGATTGGAGCGATCACATCCCCGCTGACTGGCCCGCACGGGCGCTGCTGTGGATGTGCAGCCCGGACGCGGATGAGTTTCTGGGCACCGAAATCTCGCTGCGGCGAGAGGATATCCGGAAAAGGGTAGGGCTGACGTGATCGAACTGACCAAAGACGACGGGTTGTGGACCGTCACGCTGAACAACCCGCAAAAGGCCAACGCATTGACCGGGGCGATGCTGACCGAGCTGGCCGAGATTGCCGAGGCCGCGACCAAGGCCCGCGCCTTGATCCTGACAGGTGCGGGCAAGGTGTTCAGCGCCGGGGCCGATCTGGACGAAGCGCGCGCCGGGCTGGCGACCTCGGATGTGTGGGAGAGGCTTTCGGGCGCCATCGCCGCCCTGCCGTGCCTGACGGTTGCCGCTCTGAACGGAACGCTTGCGGGCGGGGCCAACGGTATGGTGCTGGCCTGTGACATTCGTATCGCGGTGCCGCAGGCCAAGTTCTTCTATCCGGTCATGAAGCTGGGTTTTCTGCCGCAACCGTCGGACCCGGTGCGCATGGCCGCGTTGATCGGCCCGTCTCGTACCAAGATGATTTTGATGGCAGGGCAGAAGATCACTGCGGATGAGGCCTATACATTCGGGCTGGTCGATCGCGTGGTTGAGCCCGACAGGCTGATGCCAACGGCGCACGAACTGGTGGCGGACAGTCTGGCCGCCGACCCTCGCATTTCCGCCGGTATTGCAGGGATGTGCCGATGAGATTGTCTGCTGTGCTGCTACGTGTTGCCGACCCGGACCGGCTGACCGCGTTTTACGCGGATGTTCTGGGTATGACCGGCCTCGCGCAGGGGCCGAACCACCGCGTTGGTTATGGCGGGCAGGACTCCGACCTGCTGCTGATGCCGGGCGGCGGCGGTTACACTCATGACGGCGGGCAGAGGTATTGGAAAATCGGAATCACCGTGCCGGATGTCGATCTGGCCGCCGCGTATCTGCGCCAGAAAGGGGTTGAGGTCTCGGACCCGAAACAGTTCCTCGACATCGGCTATATGTGCCATCTGAAAGACCCCGAAGGTTTTGTTATCGAGCTGTTGCAACATGATTTCAAGGGCCACCGCCCTGATAATGCGGCCGATCCGGACAACCCGTTCGCCAAAGCCTGTATCGGTCAGATCACCTTGCGCACCGGCGATATCGCCGCCGAGGATGCGTTCTGCCGTGGGCAGGGAATGCGCCTTTTGTCGGTGCAGGATGTGGCCCAATACGGGTTCGACCTGCATTTCTATGCCTTCACCGATGAGGAACCGCCGAATGCGGACCTATGGGCGGTCGAAAACCGGGAATGGTTGTGGAAACGTCCCTATACCACGCTGGAGTTTCAACATCTTGCCGGGGCGCAATTCGCACCGGCGCCAGATTATCGCGGGTTGGAGGTTCAGGGACTGACAACGTCCCTCCGTGATGCTTTCGGCGATCCGGTGCGGCCCGGCTGATCACCGCCCGCGCCGCTTGCCCGGCACTTTCGACCGAAACCCGGGCGGGCGTTTGCGAACCCAGCTCAGGAATTTCTCCAACCGCGGGTGGGTGCGCAGGGCCTCGACCGTGTTGAATGTGCGCGCCAGGTCGGCCTCGGACAGGGTGGCATGAACCTCTTTGTGGCAAATAACGTGCAGTAAAACTGTAGGTCCGCCCTTGCCCCCTTTGAGTTTTGGGATCAGATGATGCAGGCTGCCGTCCCCATCCGGTATGGGGCGGTCACAAAGCGGGCAGATCGGGTCGCTGGTTGGCATGGCGGCTACTAATTTGCGCCGGATGGCGGGGAAAGCAAGGGGACGGCAATGGCGCAGGCAGTGGTAATCGGGGCCGGACCCGCAGGACTGATGGCGGCAGAGGAGCTTGCCGCTGCGGGCCATGATGTGCTGGTGGCCGAGGCCAAGCCCTCGGTCGCGCGCAAGTTTCTGATGGCCGGGAAATCGGGTCTGAACCTGACGAAGGCCGAGCCGTTCGACACCTTGCTGCAGGCCTATGGTGACGCGTCAGGTTGGTTGCGCCCGATGATTGTTGCGTTTGACGCCACCGCGGTGCAGGGCTGGGCGCGCGAACTGGGGCAAGAGTTGTTCACCGGCTCGACCGGGCGGGTGTTTCCCACGGTAATGAAAGCCTCGCCATTGTTGCGCGCCTGGCTGAGGCGGCTGGAAAGCGCAGGTGCTCGGATCAACACCCGATGGTGTTGGCAGGGTTGGGATGGCAATGCGTTGTTGTTCGAAACTGTGGACGGCCAGCAAAGTATCACGCCGGATGTCACTGTGCTTGCACTGGGCGGGGCCAGCTGGGCGCGTCTGGGGTCAGACGGCCATTGGGCGCAAATCTTGCAGGAAAAAGGTGTGGAGCTTGCACCATTCGCCCCTGCGAACTCGGCCCTGTCCGTCGATTGGAGCCCTCACATGCATCCGCATTTCGGCGCGGCGTTGAAATCGGTGCGCTGGATGGCCGGAGAACTGGACAGTCGCGGCGAGGCCACGATATCGGCGACCGGGCTTGAAGGTGGCGGGCTGTATTCTCTGACCCCGGCCCTGCGCGATGGAGCCGATTTCTTTGTTGATCTGGTGCCTGATCTGGACACTGCTTCTCTGCAGGAGCGGTTGGCGGCAAAGAGTTCAAAGACCACGCTGTCGCAATGGATGAAAAAGTCATTGAAACTGTCGCCGCAAAAGATCGCGCTGTTTCACGAGATGGTAAAGCGTTGTGCGCTTTCGAAGCCGCACGAGGCAACAGAAATCAAACGACTCCCTATCGTTGGTGTAGAGCTTCGCCCGATGGACGAAGCGATTTCAACAGCTGGCGGTGTCAGACAATCCGCAGTGGATGACGGGCTGATGCTGACTGCGCTGCCGGGTGTGTTCTGTGCCGGAGAGATGCTGGACTGGGAAGCCCCGACCGGGGGCTATTTGTTGACCGCCTGCATGGCGACGGGGAAATGGGCCGGGCGATCTGCGGCAGAATGGGTGAGCCGTTCAGCGTGACCGTGCCAGCATCGCCAAACGGATCATGGCCCGTTCAACCAGCGCCATAGCGGGGGCGGTCTGACCCGCTGACCGCAGCGACAGGTCGGTATCGGTAAGGACGGTCAGGGCGGTTTGCAGTTTTTGCGCACCCCATCCCTGCGCTTGCCGCAAGATCCGGTCGCGGCGTTTGCCGTAAACCGGTGGCCGCAGCTTGCCGATGCCCTGCGCCGCTCCGCCCGGGTCGGACGCGCAGGCGTACAAAGTCCGGAAATGTCGGGTCGCACCGATGCAGAGAGTGACCGCATTAGTGCCCTGCGATTGCAGGCGCCGGATCAGCGGGCCGATCTCACCCGCGCGACCTTCGGCGACTACGTTCAGAACATCGTCCAGCGCCGCCTCGGTCGAACGAGGCGCGCAGGCTTCGATATCCTCAATGGTCAGCTCCGAGCTGTCACCGCGTTTGTAGAGAGACAGCTTTTCAATAGTCTGCATAAAATCCCCGGGGCTGATCCCGGTGGCCAGCTCGGAGATTGCCGACATGGAGTCGCGGGGAATGTTCTGCACCCCGGCCTCGGTCAGAATCCGCTCGACCTCACCGCGCGAGGGGGGATCGTCGTAAATTCCGACCGCATAGGCCGCCGGATGCGCCTCGAACGCCTTGCGGATTTTCGAACTGGCTTTCAGCTGCCCGGCCGTGACGATGATCTGGGCATCGCCCGGGGCCCAGTCTTCGAATGCAGCGAGGATCGCGGGGGCGGCCACATCGGTGGTGTCTTCGACGAATACAGCGCGCGGTCCGGGAAAGAACCCAACTGCCTTGACCGCGTCCAAAAGCAAGGCCGGGTCGCTGCGCAGATCCGAGCCCGGCATCCGGGCCAGGCGCATTTCCTCTTCGGCATTGGGGCCAAGCAGGGCAGCCAGAACCTGCTGCCGCTTCAGCGCCACGCGCATCGCATCCGCGCCATAGATCAGCAGCCCGGCCTTGTCGGCGTTTGGTCGGGCGAAATACCCCTCAGCCTCGCGCGGGCTGAGCTTCATGTGCCAAGACCCGGTGCGGCGTAAAGCTCGGCTATGATCTGATCCGACAGAATCACCATCAACCGTTCTCTGGCGTCGCGTTCATCCGCCAGCGTGGACACGGTCGATCCGGCGGCCGAATAGCCGACGAAATTGTTGACTGTGCCAGAGGCAACGATCTGACCCGTCGCATTCGATCTGAGTGCGTATTTCGCACTGCCTTCGATGGTATAGCGATTGGTCTCGTTCGTTGTGGTGATCGCCGCCGAGCGGAACGCGGTAGATACGTTCACATCCAGATTGTACGCGTCGCCCGAAGTTGCGCTGCGCCCCAGCCGCTGTTCCAGATTCTGGACCAGCATATAGCTGTCGACCGAATTGGGGGCCGACACGGCGACCTGACCATTCAGGGCTGCACCCGAACCGCCGGGTGCGTAGACCGGTTCAAAGCCGCAGGCGGCCAGCGCCAGCGGCATCAACAACAGGGTTCTGCGATCAAACAACGACATTCACGATCCGGCCCGGGACAACAATCACCTTCTTCGGCGCATTACCGTCCAGCGCCTTTTGCACAGCTTCGGTGCTGAGCGCGATTTTTTCAACCTCGTCCTTGGCCAGATCCTTGGCCACGCTGATTTCCGCACGGCGCTTACCGTTGATCTGGATCGGCAGGGTTACGGTGTCATCGACCAGCATGGCTTCATCAGCGACCGGCCATGGGGCGACAGCCACCAGACCTTCGCCGCCCTGATGGGCCCAGATATCCTCGGCCAGGTGCGGGGTCATGGGTGACATCAGCTGTGCCAGTGTTTTGATCGCCTGCTTTTGAGCGGCTGCACCGGCCTTGGATTTTGCCAGTGTGTTCGTGAAGGCATAGAGTTTTGCAATCGCTGCATTGAAACCAAAGCTCTCAACGCCGAGTGTCACGTCGCGGATGGTCTTGTGCATCTCGCGCAGCAGGTCCTCATCCCCTTCGCCTTTCGCATCGGGGTCCATGGCCCCGATCTTGTCGCAGAGGTTCCACACCCGGTTGAGGTGCTTATAGGCGGCCTCGGCCCCGGATGCGGTCCATTCCACGTCGCGCTCGGGCGGCGAATCGGACAGCACGAACCAGCGTGCGGTGTCGGCACCAAAGGCCGAGATGATGCTGACCGGGTCGACTACGTTTTTCTTGGATTTCGACATCTTGGCCGACGGGATGATCTCAACCTCGGTGCCGTCGGCCAGTTTGCCGTCGGTCACATCCTCCGGCAGGTGATAGACCGGGCGGCCGTTTTCGTCGCGCGTCTGGTAAATCTCATGGGTTACCATGCCTTGGGTGAACAGCGCATCGAACGGCTCGATGGCTTTTTTCGGCAGGTGGCCGGTGATCTGCATCGCCCGCGCAAAGAAGCGGGAATAGAGCAGGTGCAGAATCGCGTGTTCGATCCCACCGATATACTGGTCGACATTCATCCAGTATTCGGCCTCGGCCAGATCGGTCGGTGTTTCGGCGCGCGGCGCGGTGAAACGGGCGAAATACCAGGACGAATCGACAAACGTGTCCATCGTGTCGGTTTCGCGCTTGGCCGGGGCGCCGCAGTTCGGGCAGGCACAGTCGCGCCAGGTCGGGTGGCGGTCCAGCGGGTTGCCCGGTTTGTCAAAGGTAACATCATCGGGCAGGCGAACCGGCAGATTCTCTTTCTTCTCGGGCACCACGCCGCAGCTGTCGCAATGGACAACGGGAATCGGGCAACCCCAGTACCGCTGGCGGGAAAGGCCCCAGTCACGCAGACGGTATTTGGTGACCCCTTCGCCCCAACCTGCCTTTTCGGCGAAATCGACGGTGGCGTTAATTGCCTCGTCGCCTGTCGCCTCGGTCAGGCCCGCGAAATGATTCACCCAGCGGACTTTTTCGGTTTTCGGCGGAACGAACGCGATCTTGTCGACCGGCGTGTCATCGTCCAGCGCAAAGAAGGTGTCAACTACGGGCAACCCGTATTTGCGGCAGAAATCCAAATCGCGCTGGTCATGTGCCGGGCAGGCAAAGATCGCGCCGGTGCCGTAATCCATCAGGATGAAGTTCGCGATCCAGACCGGCAGCTCCCAGCTCGGGTCCAGCGGGTGTTTGACCTTGATACCAGTGTCATAGCCCAGCTTCTCGGCGGTTTCGATCGCCTCTTCGGTGGTGCCGCCCTTGCGGCATTCGGCAACAAACGCAGCAACCTCGGGGTTTTCGGCCTCTAAAGCCTTGGCAATCGGGTGATCCGGCGAGATGCCAATGAAGGACGCGCCCAGCAGCGTATCGGGGCGAGTTGTATAGACGGTGATGGGCTCTCCGCCATCGGTGCGTTCAAAGCCGAATTGCAGGCCGCGCGACTTGCCGATCCAGTTTTCCTGCATCAGTCGGACTTTGGCAGGCCAGTTGTCCAACGTATCCAACGCATCGAGCAGTTCTTCGGAATAGTCGGAAATCTTGAAGAACCACTGCGTCAGCTCGCGCCGTTCCACCAGCGCACCCGAGCGCCAGCCGCGGCCGTTTTCCACCTGTTCATTGGCCAGAACGGTCATGTCGACCGGATCCCAGTTCACAACGGCGTTCTTGCGGTAAACCAGCCCGGCTTCGAGCATATCCAGGAACAATGCCTGCTGCTGGCCATAATATTCCGGGTCACAGGTAGCGAATTCGCGCGACCAGTCGATCGACAGGCCCAGCGGTTTCATCTGCCCACGCATGTCGGCGATGTTGCCATAGGTCCAGTCTTTGGGGTGGCCGCCAATGGCCATCGCAGCGTTTTCCGCTGGCATCCCGAAGGCGTCCCAGCCCATCGGGTGCAGCACGTTGTGGCCGGTCGCCAGCTTGTGCCGCGCGATTACGTCGCCCATCGTATAGTTGCGCACATGCCCCATATGGATTCGGCCCGAGGGGTAGGGGAACATCTCAAGCACATAATATTTCGGCTTATCCGCCGTGCGGTCGGCGGTGAAAATTCCGGCCTTGTCCCAGGCCTCTTGCCATTTTGCTTCGATTTCGTTGGCCGAATAGCGAGACATCGTGCGGTCCTTCGTGAATGAAAACGCCGGGCGTGAACCCGGCGTGGTAATATTGTGATTTTCTGCGGGTGGCTAGAGCTTGTTGTCTGCAATACGCAGCTGCCGTGCGCGGGACAGGATTGCATCCTCGACCGCGCGCGCCGTCGCCGCACTGACCGGAGCGCCGCCGCTGGTCTGCAGCGAGACCGACAAAGAACGCGCCGCGAGCGCCGGGTCGCTGATATGTACAGTCGCACGGTATTGGCGCCCGCCACCTGGAGGGGTGCCATAACCCGTTACGATCACACCGGTAAACGGGTCGACCTCCTGCACGGGCAGGAAATTCAACACGTCCAGCGACGCAGCCCACAGGTACCGGTTCACATTAGTGATCTGCTCGGCATCGCCAGTGTTGAACACATCCCAGATGGTCGAGCGTTCCGGATCGTTGAACTCTTGCTCATCAGAATTGCCGCCCGTCGCAACAACATTCGGATTGGGTGTCGCCCCCCGATTCTCTCCGCAAGCCGACACGGCAGCAGTCACTATGATCAAACCGAAAATCGTCTGCAGGCGCATTGTCGACTGGTCCTGTTCACTTTGGTCTACTTTGTCTGATGCTACTCCTAGACAAGGACCCGTTCAGCAACAACCCTATTATTGTCGCATACGCGTGGGGTCAGGGTTGATCCGGCCCTCAAAACGGACTGTGGCATCCTTGCACCAATTTTTTGCCAATGCAGTGTATTCATTTATGCCGAGCTTGCGCGTCAGGGGCAAAAAGAGCGAAACGGTTCCCGTGCTGAGACATGTGCTGAGGCATATGTCGAGTAGATAAACTTTTTGAAACCGAGGGAAACAAGATGAAAAAAGTTCTCTTCGCAACGACCGCTCTGATCGCAACCGCAGGTGTTGCAGCGGCCGAGTCCGGCGTTAACTTCAGCGGTTACGGCCGTTTTGGTATTGGCTATCAGGAAGATCGTTCCGGTAGCATCGACAACTTCATCGTTAGCACCGGTGTAACCACCACCACCGTTGACGGCGCTGTGAACACCGGCCAGACCACCACGACCACCGGCAGCATCACAGCTGGTTCGACCGACGACGCCATCCTGGTTTCGCGCTTCCGCCTGAACATCGACGGTTTCACCGAAACCGACGGCGGCGTTCGCTTTGAAGGCCGTGTTCGTCTGCAGGCTGACGAAAACTCCGGCAACGGTGAAGCAAACAACGCCAAACTGAACGGCGCACGCTTCTCGGTTATCTACGGTGGTCTGCGTGTTGACGCCGGCAACGTAGCAGGTTCGTTCGACAACCTGGCAAACTACTACGGTAACGAAGTTGGTCTGGAACTGTTCGCAGGTCAGTACTCGGGCGTTGACTACAGCTTCCTGAGCTACCAGTCGGGCAGCAGCGCAGGTTCGAACGCTGTGTTCTTCCAGTACGCAGTTGGCGACTTCGCCTTTGGCGCATCGTACGACCAAGCTGACGTCGCTGTTACCGATGTTGCTGCTGGCACGACCACCCGTGTTGACGCGGACCGCTGGGACATCAGCGCGACCTACACCTTCAACAACATCACCGCAGCTGTGGCCTATGGTCAAACCGACGCTGGTGATCTGGGTAGCGACCCGAGCCTGACCGTTCTGACCCTGGGCGGCGAATGGGGCGACTTCGGTGGTACTCTGTTTGTTGCAGACGATGCGACCGAAGTTGACGAAACTGACGGCACCGCATGGGGTCTGTCGGCTTCCTATAACCTGGGCGCAGCAACCACCCTGCTGTTCACCTACGGTGACGGTAACGCTGATGAAGACCTGCAGCAGGTCGCAATCGGTGCCATCTACGACCTGGGCGGCGGTGCATCGCTGCGCGGTGGTATCGGTGTCAACGACTGTGACGTTTGCGACTCGCAGACCGTTGCTGACTTCGGTGCGCAGTTCAACTTCTAAGTTGATCTGAAACCGCAAGGTTTTAGGGCAGGTCTTCGGACCTGCCCTTTTCTTTTGCGCCGACATGGTGTTTTCCTGCGCTCAAAGCAGATTGAGGAACCCAATGTCGCTGCAAGGTATCAATGCCCGTATCGCCAAAGCCGAAACCGCCGCAGGACGGGCCGCAGGGTCCGTCAAACTGATCGCGGTGTCCAAAGTGCAGCCGGACGCGCGTGTACAAGCCGTTCTGGAGCAGGGGCATCGGTGTTTCGGCGAGAATCGGGTGCAAGAGGCCGCCGGCAAATGGCCGGGGTTTACGGCGCAATTCCCGGACGTCGATCTGCATCTGATTGGCCCCCTGCAAACCAACAAGGCCCGGCAGGCGATGGAGTTGTTCAGCACCATCCACTCGGTCGACCGGCCCAAGCTGGCCAAGACACTGGCCCGATTAGCCCAAGAGGTCGGCACCTGCCCGGACCTGTTCGTTCAGGTCAACACAGGGGAAGAGGAGCAAAAGGCCGGTATCCTGCCCGCCGATGCTGATGCCTTCATTAAAGAATGCCGGGGGCTGGACCTGCCGGTTCAGGGGCTGATGTGCATCCCACCAATCGAAGAAGAACCCGCGCTGCACTTTGCCCTGTTGGCCAAGATCGCCGCGCGCAACGGTCTTCGGGGCCTATCAATGGGCATGAGCGGTGACTTTGAACAGGCGATCGCGCTTGGGGCAACCCATGTGCGCGTCGGGTCCGCCATTTTCGGCGAGCGGGTCAAGCCTCAGGAATAATCAGCCGCGCGCCCAGGGACACCCTGCCAGCGATCCAGTGCAGGTGGTCGCGGCGGAAGGCGACGCAACCTTCGGTCGGATAGCCGGGGCGTCGCCATTGGTGGATAAAGATTGCCGATCCATGGCCGGGCACGGCATTGGGCCAGTTCCAGTCGGTGATCAACACCAGATCATACAGGGGATCGGCGCGGCGCAGCTTTTCATGGCTGAAGTCATAAGGCGCAGTGACAAGATGGTTATAGCCTTCGTCTTGCACGTCATCTGACCACAGATCGCGTGGCCCAATGGGAATCGCCCATTCGGCCGGTTTCGCTATCCGGTCCGGCCGATAAAACATGCCAGCGATATGATGCACGCCGGTGGGGGTGGCGCCGTCGCCTTCGCGCTTGGTATTGCTCAGCCCGCCTTTGCCGATGGAGCAAGGAAAGAGCCGACCGGAAAACCGAACGCCACGCGGGGTCAGCACCAGATCAGAAGGCGTCACAGCAGGTGCCCCGACTTGGCCGCCTTGGTCGCCAGATATCCGCGGTTATGGTCCGTTTCGCCGACTTTCAGCGGAACACGCTCGGTCACGGCGATGCCTGTATTCTCCATCATCGCGATTTTTGCGGGGTTATTGGTCAGCAGCCGAACCGAGCTGAAACCCAGCGATTTCAGAATGTCCGAGCCCAGCCGGAAGTCCCGCTCATCATCTTCGAACCCCAGCCGGTGATTGGCCTCGACCGTGTCGAATCCCTGGTCCTGCAGGAAATAGGCGCGCATCTTGTTGGCCAGACCGATCCCGCGCCCCTCTTGGTTAAGGTACAGCAGAACCCCGGCCCCTTCCGATCCCATCTGCGCCAGCGCACCCCGCAACTGAGGACCGCAATCGCATTTCAGGCTACCCATCAGGTCGCCGGTGAAACAGGCCGAATGCAGCCGCGCCAGAACCGGTTTGTCACGATCCGGGCGGCCGATTTCGACGGCGTAGTGCTCTTCGCCGCCATCTTCGGGGCGGAATACGTGCAGCCGTCCGGCCTCGGACACTTCCATCGGCAGGCGGGCGGCGACCACCGCGTGCAGTTCGCTGCGATCCGCCAGATGCGGCGCGGCGCGGCTGTGGTCGATACAGGTCAGACCATGCGCCGCGGCAAAGCTGCGCCCATCCTCAATGGGAAGAACAACCGCCGCAGGCAGCAGGCGCGCGGATTTGGTCAGGGCAATCGCGATACGGTGCAGATTGGCGTGGCCCTGACGCTCGGTCATCAGCGGGCCTTTCATCGGTGCGTTCAGATCGTCCGAAGGGTCGGCGACGGCCTGAACCCAGGCAATATCCGCGTCGGCCGGAATGATTACCCGCGCCAGATCACCATCATAGGCCCGCGCCTTCAGCGTTTCGGCCCGGCGCACGGTGACGGCGACGACCGGCTCGCCCCCAAGGCCGCGCAAATCCGCAAGCCGCTGGGCGCTCAGCGTCTCGGTGGCAACGGCCAGCACGCTGAAACCGCTGTCATCGGTCAGGGCAACCGGGACCCCCATACGCAGGTCTGCGCGGGCTCGCGCCAGCAATTCTGAAATATCCGGGATCAGACTCATCTATGTTACCCTGTAACGTTCCGACCTTCCTCCTAGCCTGATACGATGGAAATGTGAAACATTTCCTCCGCGTCAGACACGAGGGCGTGAGACGATTGCAGCAAACCTTGTTGATTGCATCTTCCGCGCGCAAGTGGTGGAAAAGGCTTAGGAGGACCGCACATGGCTCAGCTCAAGAAAATCCTGCTGGTGGATGACGACGAAGACCTGCGCGAGGCGCTCAGTGAGCAACTTGTGATGACCGAGGATTTCGACGTGTTCGAAGCCCATGACGGGGCATCCGCGATGGAGCGCGCGCGTGAAGCGATTTACGATCTGGTCATTCTGGACGTCGGCCTGCCGGATACTGACGGGCGCGAGCTTTGCCGTCTGATGCGCAAGCAGGGTGTCAAAAGCCCGATTCTGATGCTGACCGGCCATGACAGCGACGCCGATACCATTCTGGGTCTGGACGCGGGTGCCAACGATTACGTCTCAAAGCCGTTCAAATTTCCGGTCCTGCTGGCCCGTATCCGTGCCCAGCTACGCCAGCACGAACAGTCCGAGGACGCGGTGTTCGTTCTGGGGCCGTATACCTTCAAGCCTGCGATGAAGATGCTGATCACCGAAGATGATCGCAAAATCCGCCTGACTGAGAAAGAAACCAATATTCTCAAGTTCCTGTACCGCTCGACCGATGGCGTGGTCGCCCGCGACGTGCTGCTGCACGAGGTCTGGGGCTATAACGCCGGGGTCACCACTCACACACTGGAAACCCACATCTATCGTCTGCGCCAGAAGATCGAGCCTGATCCGTCCAATGCACGCCTTTTGGTCACAGAATCGGGCGGATATCGATTGGTCTCTTAACTCGTTGTGGATTGACGTGGATCAAAGTGATACTCTGGATGTGTAATTAGAGTTCTCCCAACCCGTGCATGTCCGGGTCATGACATGTACCTCCCTGTTGGACTGCCGGGCCTTTGGCCCGGCTTTTTTTGTGAGGGGTCGCTCAGATACACGCTAGGCTGATCGTATTTCACATCAAGAGCGACACAAATTTTTCAACGGAAGCTTCAAGAAGGCAAATGGCCAAAAGGAAAAAACATAAAGCAATTGGGCTCGCCGATTTAAAGATTTGAAACAAAGATTTTAGGGAGCTGTTCCCGCTCGAACCCTGAAAGTTGGGCTCATTACTATCTAATGGTGGGAACAGCTCCCGTTTAATTTGCTTACCCATATTCAACTCGTTAAGAACTACATGATTTTTTTATAAATCCTCAGATTAACCGGATGTTAACGAGGGGAAATCCGCAGTAATTATTGGTCTTTTGTGGAGCGCGAGGGGACAGTGATCCTGGATCCGCTGGAATTGTTGGTGTTTTTTAGATGGTGCGAGTGGCTTGCTGATTGCGATTGGCGCTCGCAAACTGCGTATTGCTGCCGATTGAAGAATTTGGTGCTGTGACAGCACTCAGCAGCTGTTCTTGTGTCGGAGGTGGTTGATCTTCAAGGACAGGCACAATGCAACTTTGGAGTTGCAATTTTTTAGTTCTTTATCACGCAAAGTTCGTTTGCTCGCATTGCTACCATTTTTTTGGATGTTTGTGTGCCCTTTTCCCATGGTTCACAAATGTGCATCACGCTAACCTCCGTCCAACCCGCGACAGAGGAATCCCTTATGCCCTTTACCCTTGCCACCTGGAACATCAACTCGGTCCGCCTGCGCGAGCCCATCGTGCTGAAACTGCTGCAGGAAGAAGCGCCGGATGTTCTGTGTTTGCAGGAGTGCAAGTCTCCGGTCGAAAAAATCCCGACCGAAGGGTTTGCTGAACTGGGTTACACCCACATGGTCGCGCGGGGGCAAAAGGGCTATAACGGCGTCGCCATCCTGTCTCGTCTGCCGATGGAGGAGGTGGGCGACAAGGATTTCGCCGGCCTCGGCCATGCCCGCCACATTGCGGGACGGCTGGAGAATGGCGTCACCATTCACAATTTCTATGTCCCTGCGGGCGGTGACATCCCGGATCGGGAAAAGAACGAGAAGTTCGGGCAAAAGCTCGATTACCTCACCGATATGCGCGACTGGTTCCACGCGGAAAAGCCCGAGAAATCCATTCTGGTCGGCGATCTGAACATCGCCCCGCGTGAGGATGACGTGTGGTCTCATAAACAACTGCTCAAGGTCGTCTCGCACACGCCGATCGAGGTTGAACACTTGGCCGAGACGCAAGATGCTGGCGGTTGGGTCGATATCACGCGGCAGGACATTCCCGAAGGGCAGCTCTATAGCTGGTGGTCCTACCGGGCGCGCGATTGGGACGCGGCAGACAAGGGGCGGCGGCTGGATCACGTCTGGGCCACGCCGGACATTTCCAACGCGGGCCATTCCAGTCGTATCCTGCGCGACGCGCGTGGGTGGGAGAAGCCCAGCGACCACGCCCCCGTTTTTGCCAGTTTCGACCTGTGACCCCGCAACTCGGCCCTTGGTTTCCGCAGCCAGCGGTTGCATATAGGGCGCGAGTTCGAACGAAAGAGTGAATGCCATGGACCTTCTGAACGCCGCAGGTGCCCCCGAGGCCACCGATCTGATCAAGGATGGAACCGAGGCCACGTTCATGGCCGACGTTGTCGAAACCTCGCAGGAGATCCCTGTCATCGTGGATTTCTGGGCGCCATGGTGTGGCCCGTGCAAAACGCTGGGCCCGCTGCTGGAAGAGGCCGTGACCGCCGCCAAGGGCGCGGTGAAGATGGTCAAGATCAACGTGGACGAGGCGCAGATGATCGCCGCGCAACTGCGCGTCCAGTCGATCCCGACCGTGTACGCGTTTTTCAAGGGGCAGCCCGTGGACGGGTTTCAGGGCGCGTTGCCGGGATCCGAGATCAAGGCATTTGTCGACCGCGTGATCGAAGCCGCGGGTGGCGAAAGCCCTGGTGGGCAACTGGACGACGCCGTTGCTGCGGCTGAAGAGATGCTGTCTGAGGGCGCCGCCAGTGACGCGGCCCAAACTTTCGCCGCCATTCTGGGTGAAGACCCCAACCATGCCGGTGCTTATGGCGGTTTGGTCCGCGCTCATATCGCGGCAGGCGATCTGGAGCAGGCCGAGGCGATTCTGAATGGTGCTCCGGCCGAGATTTCCTCTTCGCCCGAGTTGGAAGCCGCCAATGCGCAACTGGAACTGGCGAAACAGGCCGCAGATGCGGGTCCGGTGGCCGAACTGACCGCAGCGGTTGAGGCCGAGCCCGACAACCATCAGGCCCGGTTCGATCTGGCGCAGGCTCTGCACGCCAATGGGGATGTGGAAGAGGCCGTGGCACAGCTATTGGAACTGTTCCGTCGCGATCGTGATTGGAATGACGGCGCCGCCAAGACGCAGCTGTTCACCATCTTCGATGCGCTCAAGCCCAACGATCCGATTGTTCTGAACGGGCGGCGCAAGCTCAGCTCGATGATATTTGCCTAATTTGGGATCAGAGCTACACTCGGGTACATGATGCATCCCGCTGATCTGCCGGAAACGGTATCCGTTTTTCCTTTGCCCGGGGCGCTGCTGCTGCCCCGTTCCCGCTTGCCGCTGCATATTTTCGAGCCGCGTTACCTGCAGATGTTGGATGATGCCCTGAAAACGCCGGAACGGCTGATCGGAATGGTGCAGCCGAACCCCTGCCAGAGCGATGAGGACAACTTGCACCAGATCGGCTGTGCCGGGCGGGTGACGCAGTTTTCCGAAACCGAAGATGGCCGCTATCTGATCACGCTGACCGGTATTTCGCGGTTCCGCATCACGTCCGAGCTTGATGCCTTCACGCCATACCGACGCTGCGCCGTGTCCTGGGGCGGGTTTGACCGCGATCTGGGCAAAACCGAACTGGATGAAGGCTTTGACCGTTCGCAGTTTTTGTATTTGCTGGAACGCTTCTTCGCCTCGCGCCAGCTGTCGACGGATTGGGACACGTTGAAAGACGCCGATGATGAGCTGCTGGTCAACTCACTGTCGATGTTGCTGGACTTCGACCCCGAAGAAAAACAGGCGTTGCTTGAAGCCCCATGCCTGCGCACCCGACGCGAGACTTTGGTGACATTGATAGAATTCGCCATGCGCGGCGGAACGAACGAGGAAAAACTGCAATGACCGACCCCGAACACCCCTTTGACCGTCACATGCTTGAGGCGCTGATCTGCCCGCAGACGCACACCACGCTGCACTATGACGCCGAAAAGCAGGAACTGGTGTCCAAGGCGGCCGGTTTGGCCTTTCCGATCCGCAATGGTATCCCGGTGATGCTGGTCGATGAGGCGCGCGTGCTCGATTAAATCGGGCGGCCTTGCAGCAGTTTCGGCAGGTCTCCGGTCAACCCGGCGGCCTCGCGCACAAAGCCCCGGCGTAGTCCGGGCAGAGAGCCGACAATCCCCATTCCAATATCGCGACCCATGCGCAGCAGCGAATTGTCGTTGGAAAACAACCTGTTGAATACATCCGTCGCCAATGCAAGCGAGGCGGTGTCAAAGCGACGCCATTCCTGATAGCGCTCAAGCACCAGAACCGAGCCAATATCCTCGCCCCGTCGTCCGGCCAGCGTCAGCACCTCGGCCAGCGCGCCCACGTCGCGCAGGCCCGCATTCAGACCTTGCCCGGCAATCGGGTGCATGCCGTGGGCGGCGTCTCCGACCAGAGCCATGCGGTCTCCGATAAAGGAATTGGCGATGGTCAGGTTCAGCGGATACGTGAATCGGTCTCCCTGCAGGCGGATGTCGCCCAGAAAATCCCCGAATCGGGGGCGCAGAACCTGCAAATACTCGTCTTCGGTCAGCGCATTGATGCGTTGTGCTGCCTCGGCCTGTTCGCTCCAGACAATCGAACTGCGGTTGCCAGTCAGCGGCAGAATTGCCAGCGGGCCGGGGGGCATGAAAAACTGATGCGCGATGCCTTGATGGGGCAGGTCGTGTTCGATGGCGCAAACCAGCGCGGTTTGGCCGTAGTCCCAGCCGGTGCGCTTGATACCAGCGCGCAGAGCGGTGCCGCTACGGCGGCCGTCGCAGCCCACCAACAGGCCACCGGTGACGGTGCTGTTATCGTCCAGCGTCAGGGTCACACCGGTTGCGTCAGCCTCTTGCGCGATGACCGTTCGACCGCTGATCTGGGTGATGCCCTCTTCCTCGGCCATCGCATCCAGAAAGGCGCGACGCAGGTGGCGGTCCTCGACCATATAGCCCATCGGGCCTTCTTCGATCTCGGCGTGGTCGAAATGCATGAAGAAGGGAGAGGGTCCTGCGCCTGCATGCCCGTCGGTGACTTTGATCTCCAACATCGGCTGGGCGTGTTCGGCGACCCGCTCCCATACCCCGATTGCGTCCAGCAGGCGTTGCGATGCCAGCGCCAGCGCATAGGCGCGCCCGTCAAAGGCCGCGTTCTTGCGTACTGTCTCGGCCAAGGCGTCGATCACAGTGACGGAATGCCCCGTCTGCGCCAAAGCCAGGGCCAGGGCCGGGCCATTCAGCCCGCCGCCAACGATCAGGATATCGGTCTTCTGTTCCATGACCCGCAATATGCGCGGCCTTTCGGGATTGTCCATGTGCGGTCCTGTCGCTACCGTCCGATGCAGCAGAATTTTTTGGGGGGCAGGGATGCAGGATTGGCTGACCATGACGGCGTGTGATCTGGGCAGGGGTATCGGCATGGGCCGGATTGATCCGGTGGAACTGACCGAGACCTACCTCTCGGCCATCGACGCCCACCCCCATAGCGATCGGATCTATGCCCGCGTAACCCACGACCGTGCCCGCGCCGAAGCAAGGGCGGCGCAAGAACGCGCCAAGCTGGGCCTGCGCCTGTCGTTGCTGGATGGCGTGCCGATCAGCTGGAAAGACCTGTTCGACACCGCCGGAACCGCGACCGAGGCCGGGTCGGCCCTGTTGAAAGGCCGCGTGCCCGAGGCGGACGCGGTTGTTCTACGCAACGCCACTGCATTGGGAGCCGTCTGTCTGGGTAAAACTAACATGAGCGAGCTGGCCTTTTCCGGGCTTGGCCTGAACCCCATCAACGGAACGCCGCCCTGTATCAACGATGAAGAGGCGGTGCCGGGCGGGTCTTCCTCGGGGGCCGGTGCATCGGTGGCCTGGGGGTTGGCGGCAGGTGGGATCGGCTCGGACACGGGTGGATCGGTGCGCATCCCGGCGGCCTGGAACAATTTGGTCGGGCTGAAAACCACCGCCGGGCGCGTCAGTTTGGAAGGGGTGGTGCCCTTGTGTTTGCGCTTCGATACCGCCGGTCCTCTGGCCCGGTCGGTTGAGGATGCAGCCCATCTGTTGGCGATGATGGAAGGGAACTCACCGGCCGATCTGCGCGGGGCCAGTCTGAAAGGTCGCCGCTTTGCCGATCTTCAGAACGTCGCCAGAGATGATCTGCGGGACGCCCCGGGCATGGCTTTCGACGACGCGCTGGAACGGCTGCGGGATGCCGGGGCCGAGATCGTGCCCCTTGCTGTGCCAGAACTGAACGAGGCGATGGGCCTGTCCGGTATCCTCTACACAACCGAAGCCTACGGGTTGTGGCGCGACGTGATCGAGGCGAACCCGGACGCGATGTATCCGGAAATTCTGGAGCGGTTCCGCGGGGGCAAGAACGCCTCGGGCCCCGACTACATCGCCGCCTGGTCCAAGCTGAAGGCCATCCGTGCCGCGTGGGACGCAGCCACCGCCGGGTTTGACGCGGTTCTGGCCCCCACATCCCCTATCTTGCCGCCGAATCTGGACCGGCTGATGGCTGACCATGATTACTACGTTACTGAAAACCTGCTGGCCCTGCGTAACACGCGGATTGGCAACCTGATGGGGTTGGCGGCGCTGACATTGCCCACCGGAACACCCGGCTGCGGGCTGATGATGATGGGTTATCCGGGGTCGGAAGAGGCTCTGTTAAGGCTGGGATCAGCGGCCGAAGCTGCTTTGGCCTGAATGTCACAATCCCCTGATTCGGCACCTCTTTGTCTGGACGAAACGGGGTGTGATCTGTAACCTGCCAAAAAAACGGGGCGAAAACGATCCCGATATTGAGGCAGCAGTTATGAACTTCCCCGAGCGGTTTTCGAACCTACCGGAATACGCATTCCCGCGTCTGCGCACCCTGTTGGACCACCACCAGCCGGGCGGCGACGTGATTCACATGACCATCGGCGCGCCGATGCACGATTTTCCGGCGTGGGTGACAGATGTGATCACCGAAAACGCCGCCGGGTTTCAGGGCTATCCGCCGAATGAAGGCTCGCCCGAGCTGCGTGGTTCGATCACCGACTGGATCAGCCGCCGCTATGGCGTCACGATGGACCCTGAAACCAACGTGATGGCCCTGAACGGCACGCGCGAAGGGTTGTACAACGCCGCCATGGCGCTGTGCCCCGAGGAAAAACACGGCCAGAAACCAGTCATCCTGTGCCCGAACCCGTTCTATCAGGTCTATATGGTCGCTTCGATCTCGGTCCGGGCTGAGCCGGTTTTCGTGCCCGCCACGGCCACCACCGGCCATCTGCCGGACTATGCAGGCCTGCCCGAGGATGTCCTGAACCGCACCGTCGCGGCCTATATCTGTTCGCCTGCCAACCCGCAGGGGGCGGTGGCCTCGCACGACTATTGGGTCGAGCTGATCCAACTGGCCGAGAAATACGATTTCCGCATCTTCGCCGACGAATGTTATTCCGAGATCTACCGCGATGAGGCCCCCACGGGGGCGCTGACCGTGGCGCAGGAACTGGGCGCTGACCCCGAGCGGGTCACTCTGTTCAACTCGCTGTCGAAACGGTCCAATCTGGCTGGCCTGCGGTCGGGCCTGATTGCCGGTGGCCCCGAGACGATAAAACGGGTCAAACAGTTGCGCAGCTATGCAGGCGCGCCGCTGCCGCTGCCGTTGCAGGCCGCTGCTGCCCGGGTTTGGGCGGATGAAGAACACGTTGCCGAAAACCGCGCGCTCTATCAGGAAAAATACACGATTGCCGACGAAATTTTCGCAGGCATTCAGGGCTATATGCCGCCCGAGGCAGGGTTTTTCCTGTGGCTGCCGGTCGAGAACGGTGAAGAAACTGCATTGAAGGTCTGGAAGCAAACCGGTGTTCGGGTGCTGCCGGGCGCATATCTTTCTCAAGGTGATCCGGGGCAAAACCCGGGCGAGCAATTTATCCGGGTCGCTTTGGTGGCCCCAAAAACAGAGTTGCAGCAAGGGCTGATCAAGCTCCGCGACTGCATCTATTCGTGAGGTACGAGGGCAAAATGGCATCATTGAACGCGCGCAACCGCGATCCATTGTTGGACAGCACGACTCAGGCCGCGATTGAGCGGCGCAGCAAGGAACTGATCGGGATCGCCCTGATCCTGCTGGGGCTGGCCGCTGCCGCAATGATTTGGTCCTATACGCCGGATGATCCGAACTGGATGGTCTCGACGGACGCGCCGGTGCAGAACTGGATGGGACGGATTGGTGCCTCGATTGCGGCACCCTTGTTTATGATCGTGGGCTGGGGCAGCTGGAGTATTGCGCTGGTGCTGATCGGCTGGGGTGTGCGTTTTGCTGGGCATTTCGGCGCAGAACGCGCGGTCGCCCGCCTGATCTTTGCCCCGATCTGGATTGCCGTTGTCTCGGTCTATGCCGCAACGCTGGTGCCGGGTGAGGCATGGCGCACGACCCACAGCTTTGGTCTGGGTGGTCTGTTCGGTGATACCGTTATGGGCGCGCTTCTGACGCTGTTGCCAATCTCCTCGCATTTCATGGTCAAGCTGATGTCGCTGGCGATGGCCGCCGGAATGCTGGTGCTGGGAGTTTTTGTTCTGGGCTTTACCAAGGCCGATGTGCGCAAAGGATTCCGCGCCTTCCTGCTGGGTCTGGTGATGTCCTACGACATGCTGATGAACCTGCTGGGCCGTGGTGCTGCCGCCACCGCGCAGGCCGCGCGCGATCGTCGCGCGCAGTGGGAGGAACGCAAGACCGCCCGCGCCGATGCCGTTTTCGACGATGAAATCGCCTTTGAAGACCCGATCTTTGAAGAGCCGGAATTCGACGAACCTGAGCCTGCAAAAACCGGTTTGCTGGCACGGATGCCCAGCCTGATCCGCCGCCCCGAGCCGATGCCCGAACCCGAACTGGTCGATCCCGAACCCATAGCGGGCTTTGACGAGATGCCGGGCGAGGACCGCATCCGGTCCAAGATTTCCGCCGCCGTGCGCAACCGCAAGGTCGCCGCGGGCGAGATGGCGCCCGAGCATGACCCGAACCTGCCGCTGACCAAGGGGCGGGGCCGTGGGCCGGACCCGCTGATCCTGAACCCCAGAGGTGGGGAAGAATTGCCGCCCGAACCGCCGATGACCTCGACCGGTCTGCCGCCGGAACCGATCTTGACTGCAGAGCCCGCACCGGAATGGCAGCAGGAGCCGCTGCATGAGGATTTCGCGCCCGAGCCGGATTTCGAAGACGAAGCGGTGTTCGAGGATACTCCGATGCCCGAACCCGAACCGCAGCCGCGCCCGGCGATGAAAATCCCGGTGGCCGAGCCGCGCAAGCCGGTGGTGGCCCAACCCGTGCGTCGAGCCCCGCCGCCCTCGCGCCGGGCCCAGGCCGAAGCGCAGCCAGCGTTGTCCTTTGAGGAACGGCATTCCGATTTCGAACTGCCGCCGCTGGGCCTGCTTTCCAACCCGGCCAGCATTCAGCGCCATCACCTCAGCGATGAGGCGCTGGAGGAAAACGCGCGGATGCTCGAAAACGTGCTGGATGACTATGGAGTGAAGGGTGAGATCGTTAGCGTTCGTCCCGGCCCCGTTGTCACCATGTACGAACTGGAGCCCGCTCCGGGCCTGAAAGCCAGCCGCGTGATCGGTCTGGCGGATGATATCGCGCGCTCGATGTCGGCCCTGTCGGCGCGGGTTTCGACCCTGCCGGGCCGCTCGGTTATCGGGATCGAACTGCCGAATGAAAACCGTGAGATGGTGGTGCTGCGCGAGATCCTCGCCAGCCGCGATTTTGGCGATGGCAACCACGCACTGCCGCTGGCGCTGGGCAAGGATATCGGTGGTGAGTCCGTTGTGGCGAACCTTGCAAAAATGCCTCACCTGCTGATCGCGGGAACCACCGGGTCCGGTAAGTCGGTGGCGATCAACACGATGATCCTGTCGCTGCTGTACAAGCTGACGCCGGATGAATGCCGCCTGATCATGATCGACCCCAAGATGTTAGAATTGTCGGTCTATGACGGCATCCCGCATCTGCTCTCGCCCGTCGTGACCGATCCGAAAAAGGCAGTTGTGGCCTTGAAATGGGTCGTGGGTGAGATGGAGGATCGCTATCGCAAGATGTCCAAGATGGGCGTCCGCAACATTGCGGGCTACAACGGCCGCGTTAAGGACGCGCTGGACAAGGGCGAGCTGTTCAGCCGTACGGTGCAGACCGGGTTCGACGACGAAACCGGCGAGCCCGTGTTCGAGACCGAGGAATTCGCACCCGAAGCGATGCCCTATATCGTTGTCATCGTCGACGAGATGGCCGACCTGATGATGGTCGCAGGCAAAGAGATCGAAGCCTGCATTCAGCGTCTGGCGCAGATGGCGCGGGCCTCGGGCATTCACCTGATCATGGCCACGCAGCGCCCGTCGGTTGACGTCATCACTGGCACGATCAAAGCGAACTTCCCGACACGGATTTCGTTCCAGGTGACGTCGAAAGTCGACAGCCGCACCATTCTGGGTGAGATGGGCGCCGAGCAACTGCTGGGGCAGGGCGATATGCTGTATATGGCGGGTGGCGCCAAGATCACCCGTTGCCACGGGCCCTTTGTCTCGGACGAAGAGGTTGAGGAAATCGTCAACCATCTGAAACAGTTCGGCCCGCCTGATTACATGAGCGGCGTGGTCGATGGCCCGGCTGAGGAAAAGGCTGAAAATATCGATGCCGTTCTGGGCCTGAACACCGGTGGCAACACGAACGGAGAAGATGCCCTCTACGATCAGGCGGTGGCGATTGTGATCAAGGATCGCAAATGCTCGACCTCGTATATCCAGCGGAAACTCGCCATCGGCTACAACAAGGCGGCGCGCCTGGTTGAGCAGATGGAGGACGAAGGCGTTGTATCAGCGGCAAATCACGTCGGTAAGCGGGAAATCCTCGTCCCCGAACAGTAGGATATTTAATAACAAGGGCAGAGCGCCTATCTGTGACGCATGAAACAGATTGCTTTTGCCCTTGCCCTGACCCTGGCCGCCCCGGCGGCCTGGGCGGCCGAAAAACTGCCGCTGTCGCAGATCTCCAACTATCTGAACGGTCTGAAAACCGTTCAGACGACATTCACTCAGGTCAATGATGACGGTTCGCTGAGCACCGGCAAGCTGTGGTTGCAGCGGCCGGGCAAGATGCGGTTCGAGTATGATCCGCCCAGCAGCGCCGTTGTTCTGGCCAACACGGGCACCGTGCAGATTTTTGACCCCAAGTCGAACCAGCCACCCGAGCAATACCCGCTGAACCGGACGCCCCTGTCGCTGGTGCTGGCGCGCAATGTGAATCTTGGGCAGGCGAATATGGTCGTTGGTCACGATTTCGACGGCACCGCGACGGTAGTCACCGCTCAGGACCCCAAGAATCCTGAATCGGGTCGGATTGAGCTGATGTTCACTGACAACCCGATCGAGTTGCGCAAATGGGTCATCCACGACAATGCGGGCACCCAGACTACCGTGCTGCTGGGGCAGTTGGACACAGGCAAGAACCTGAGCCGGGACTTGTTTACAAAATCGAACAGAAGCGGGTCAGGCAACCGCTGACCCGCTAACCTGTCAGTAGCGGCATCCGGACAGTTGCGCCTGATACAGCTTGGCGCGCGCGTCCACGTCGTTGGCTACGTTCAGCAGCCACGTCTTGCCATAGTGGCTGCCGCGGGCGTAACCGGTGTGCCCCTCGTGATAGGCGAGGTACTGGTTGCGCGTGTCGCTGGGGTGGATGCCATTCCGCTGGTAGCTTTTGTTCATATACCAGCCGATGAAATCCGACGCATCGCGAATACGATCCCGCTTGGCGCGGCGTTTGCCGGTTTCTTTCTGGTATTGCTCCCATGTGCCGTCCAGTGCCTGGCTGAAGCCATAGGCGCTGCTTTGGCGGCCCATCGGGATCACGCCCAGAACATACTGATGCGGCGTGCGGGCATCGTGCTTATAGCGGCTTTCCTGATAGATCGTCGCCATCTGCACGTGGACCGGAACGCCCCATTTTCGCTCGGTGTTTTTAAAGGCCTTCATGTATTCGGGCCGTTCCCGCGCAATGCTGCACGCGTCATTCAGCTTGCTGGGCGGCTGCTTGGAGCCACCCCCACAGGATGCCAAAAGCAGCACCCCGAAGAGTACGATAAAAAATCTGCTCATGTGCCTCGTGCCTTTTTCTTTTATTCTAGCGCAGATTGAGCTTTTAGGAAATCACAATCGTTACAGAACAATAGCTAGAATGAGAGGTAACGCGGCGACAGACAGGACTGTCGAGATCATGACCATCCCTGCCACTGCGTCTGCATCCGCCTCAAACCGTTCCGCCAAAAGATAAGACGTCACCGCAACTGGTGTGCACATTTGCAGGACCATCACTCCAAACGCTATGGAATCGAGGGCGAACAAGACGGCCAAAGCCCATCCCAAAGCAAAGCACACGACGAGCTTGATCAGGGATAGCCAGACAGCCTGCCCTATTTTCTGTGTTGTCAGGCGGGCGATTGCTACCCCGACTGTGATCAGCATCATCGGAATGGCCATCTGCCCCAACAGTTCCAGCGTGTTGGTCAAAAAGACTGGGGTTTGCCAACCGCGCCAAAGGAACAGGGCCCCCAACAGAGTCGCCCAGACCATCGGTTCCCGTGCCGCTTTGCCGAAGCCTCCTTTCCCGGCCACCAGATAGATGCCGTATGTGAAAGACAGCAGGGCAGTGACAGCCAGAAAAATGACCGCATAGCCCAGCCCGGCCTGCCCAAAGGCAAAGATGCACAGCGGCAGGCCCAAGTTGCCAGTGTTCCCGAAAATCAGCGGAGACAGGTAGGTTCTGCGGTCCAATCCACGCAGATGTACGAACACCTCGAAAACGATTGCCAGCCCCACATGTCCGGCAATGGCGGCCAGTGTAAAGCGGGTCAGATCTCCGCCCGGGATTTCGGTTTGCATCAGGGCCACAAAGATCAGACTGGGCACCGCAAGCGTGACGCCAAGGCGGGTCACAAACTCCAACCGGTACTCGAATCCCAGCTTCACCCAGGCGAATCCAATACCGGCCAAAAGAAAGACCGGGGCCACGATTTCGAACACTGTCAGCAGGAGGTTCACAGACTGTTTCCCTTAAATTCGGATCAATTATTGGCATTTCGACCCGGAAACAGGTAGTAAGACTATTGGGGGCAGAAACAATGCTGAAGACACATGCCAAGTACCGCCTGGGTCAGGTGGTCCGTCATAAGAAACATCCCTTCCGGGGGGTGATTTTTGACGTGGATGCAGAGTTTTCGAATACCGAAGAGTGGTATCAGGCCATCCCCGAAGACAGCCGCCCGATCAAGGATCAGCCGTTTTACCACCTGTTGGCGGAAAACGATCAGTCCTTCTATGTTGCTTATGTTTCAGAACAAAATCTAGTTGCGGATCAGTCTGGAGAACCGGTTGAGCACCCGGATATCCCCGATATGTTCGGTCCGTTTGAAAACGGGTCCTACCCGCTGCACTTCCATCTGAATTGAGGTCCTCTGACCGCGCGTTTGTCGGTCAATATCCCAGCGCGCAGCCGTCTTTTCGCGGGTCACTTGCGCCCTTCAGAACGCCGTTTTCACAGATTCGAATGCCCTGTGCTCCGCCCAGTGGCGTTTCCGGCAGCTCAACAGTGTGGCCAATTTCACACAATTGTTGAGCTACCTTGGGCGAAATACCGCGTTCCAGCTTCAAAACACCATTGTCCGCAAAAGCACGCGGTGCATCAATGCTGGCCTGCATGCCCAACCCGTGGTCGGTCAGGTTTGACACGAACCGGGCATGACCGGTGGGCTGATAGGCGCCGCCCATCACTCCGAACGGCATCAGGACCCGGCCATTCTGTTTCAAGAGCCCGGGGATGATCGTGTGCATGGGGCGTTTGCCGCCACCGAACTCATTGGGATGACCCGCCTGAAGGGTAAAGCCCGCCCCGCGGTTCTGCAGTAGAATGCCATATTTCTCGGACGCGATCCCCGAGCCGAAGCTGTGGAAGATCGAATAGATCAGCGACACCGCCATCCTGTCCCGGTCCACCACGGTGATATAGACGGTGTCCTTGTGAATGGACTCGGTCAGCGGGGCCGCAGCAGGCATTGCGCGCTTTGGGTCGACCAGGGCTGCCAGCTTGTCTGCAACGTCCTGATCCAGGAACCGGGCCGCATGGGTCGTGTTATCGGGATCAGCAATGAACCGGTTGCGCGCGTCATAGGCCAGCTTTGAGGCCTCGGCCTCGATATGCAGACGCTCGGTCCCGAACGGATCCATGCTGGCAAGGTCGAAATTCTTGAGGATGTTCAGCAGCAAAATCGCGGTCGCACCCTGACCGTTGGGCGGATGCTCGACTAATTCCAGCCCGCTATACGTTCCGCTGACGGGTAGGGTTTTGGTGCAGGCCGTGGCCTGAAAATCCTCGACCGTGTGGGTGCCGCCTCGTTCGGTCAGCGCCGCGATCATGTCGCCGGCAATTTCGTCGGAGTAAAACGCGTCCCGCCCGTTTCGGGCAATCCGACGCAGAACTTCGGCCTGGCCGGGGGAACGGAAAATCTGCCCGACCTCGGGCGCTTTGTCGTTGATCAGATAGTGCCCCCGCGCCGCCCCTTGCAGTGTGGCCGCCCCGGTCGCCCAGTCCAAAGTGACCCTTGGCGCAACTGGCACTCCGGCCTCGGCATAGTGAATGGAGGGTTGCAGGATGGCGTCCAGGCCCAGTTTGCCCTCGGTCTCTGCCAGATGACAGAACGCATCAACCGCGCCGGGGATGGTCACGGCGTCCGCGGTGTTCAGGGGCACCGCAGTCAGCCCTTGCGCCCTTAGTGTTTCCGCATCGGCCGCGGCAGGTGCACGACCCGAGCCATTCAGGGCGCGGATCTCATCCTCTCCGGCCCGGTTGTAGAGGACAAAGCAATCGCCGCCCAATCCGGTCATCTGAGGCTCGCAAATGCCCAGCAGGACCGCTCCGGCAATGGCCGCATCCATCGCGTTGCCGCCCCGTGCAAGAATATCCACGGCCACTTTCGCCGCCAGAGGGTGCGACGTGGCGCACATCCCTTCGGTCGCCAGAACTTCGGACCGGCCCGGAGTGTGAAAATCCCGCATGATGCTTTTCCCCGATTTGAACGCGCCGAAGGTATCGCGCGGTCAGAAGTTGTCCAGTCACATGAACATGAAGGAGAAGGTCCTCGGCGCCGTTCACTGGGTGGGGGCTGTGACACTTGGCGCCGAGGGAAGCTATCTGAGCTACAGGTATATCTTTGTCCGTTGTTTGCGGCGCTACAATGGTTCGATCTGGGCCTTATTGTGGCGTTTTCTTGCCGTCAGGCTGGATCGGGAAAGTCGAACCGCAGCGACAATCGATTGCAGCCGTCAGAGCGTTCATACCGGATATCGCTGGTCAATTCATGGATCAGGAACCAGCCGAATCCACCCTCGGGCAACTCGTCGATGGTTGATCCCAACGGTGCTGGTACGCCGTCCGGCACCCGAAATCCGGGTAGGGGGTTGCCGGTGTCCGAAATCAGAATATCCAGCCAGTTCCGGTGCAGGCGGCACCGCACCTTGACCTTGGCGGGCGTCACGTCGGCATAGGCGTGTTCGACTACATTGTTGATCGCTTCGGCCAAAGCAATCTTCACGTCCCCCGCCTTGTGCTGCGGCAGCCCCTGTGTCGCCAGGCATCTGCTGAGCTGCGCAATTCCGGCGCTGGCCTCAGATTCGGTCGCTGCAAAGCTCAGATCCAAACATTTGCCGTCACACATGGGCATTGGGCCTATTCAGATGGTCAGGAAGGTCAGCCGGCGGCGGCCGACAAGGCATCATCCAGCGTCGGGTACAGTTTGAACACCGTGTCCATGCGGGTCAGCCGAAACACCTTTTCGACGAAGGGATGCAACCCGGCCAGATCCAGTCTGCGGTCGTTGCCGAGTTGCTTCATCGAGGCGACGATGGCGCCCAGACCGCTCGAGTCGATGAACTCCACGCTGCTCAGGTCCAGCACCACCCGTATGGCGCCGCCTTCGGCCTCGTTGCGCATGTCTTCCTTGAACTGGATAGCCATGGCCGCATCGATCCGGTCTGAATGTACTTTGATAATCTGGGTTGCGTCGGTCGTTGTGCTGGTCAGGGCCATGCGCGACGGTCCTTTAATCTGAAAATCACTGGTAGAAATACGCTAGACGGCAAATCTTACCATTCGGTATCCATCGGATGGAAAAAGAGGAGGAACACGCCGATGAAACAGGTTGTTATCGCCGGGGCCGCGCGCACACCCATGGGAGGGTTTCAGGGAATGTTCGACGGTGTGGCTGCCGCCGAGCTGGGCGGAACCGCCATCCGTGCCGCGCTGCAGGGCGCGGGTGCTGACACAGTGGATGAGGTGCTGATGGGCTGCGTTCTGCCCGCCGGTCAGGGTCAGGCGCCAGCGCGCCAGGCCGGATTCGCTGCGGGTCTGGGTGAAGAGGTGCCCGCAACAACCCTGAACAAGATGTGCGGATCGGGGATGAAGGCGGCGATGATGGCCTTTGACCAGATCGCTCTGGGTCACGCGAATACGATGATTGCCGGCGGGATGGAAAGCATGACCAACGCCCCCTACCTGTTGCCCAAGATGCGTGGTGGTGCGCGGATCGGGCATGGTCAGGTGGTCGATCACATGTTTCTGGACGGGCTTGAGGACGCCTATGACAAGGGCCGCCTGATGGGCACCTTCGCCGAGGACTGCGCCGAATCTTTCCAATTCACCCGTGAGGCACAGGACGAATATGCGCTTCAATCGCTGTCCAACGCTCTGTCCGCGCAGGAAAGCGGTGCGTTCGAAGGCGAGATTGCACCTGTGACCACCCGGACCCGCAAGGGTGAGGTTACTTTTGGCGCAGACGAGCAACCGCAGTCCGCGCGACCCGACAAAATCCCAACACTGAAACCCGCCTTCCGCAAGGACGGTACGGTGACGGCGGCCAATTCCTCATCAATTTCTGACGGTGCCGCGGCATTGGTGCTGGCCTCGGCCGATGCTGCAGAAGCGCAGGGCCTGACCGTGCGCGCCCGCATCGTAGGTCACGCCAGCCACGCGCAGGCTCCGGGCCTGTTCACGACCGCTCCGGTTCCGGCGGCGCAAAAGCTGCTTGCGGCCATTGGCTGGTCTAAAGACGATGTGGACCTGTGGGAAGTGAACGAGGCCTTTGCCGTTGTCCCCATGGCCTTCATGCACGAAATGGGCCTGCCGCGCGACAAGGTGAACGTGAACGGCGGTGCCTGCGCCTTGGGCCACCCGATCGGCGCGTCGGGCGCGCGCATCATGGTGACGCTGCTGAACGCGTTGGAAAAGCGAAATCTCAAACGCGGCGTTGCGGCCATCTGCATCGGCGGTGGTGAAGGCACGGCCATCGCTATCGAACGGGTTTGACGCCTCATCGTTTTCCAAATACTCCGGGGGTCCGGGGGCAGCGCCCCCGCCCAGCCCGGAAAAGACTGAACATGACCGTTGATTACGACACGCTTGCCAAGACCATTTCCGCCCTTACCGAAGGCGAAACAGATCAGGTCGCCCTGATGGCAACGATTGCCAGCGAGGTGCACCACGCCGACGACCGTTTTGACTGGACCGGGTTTTACCGGGTGACCGAACCGGGCGTGCTAAAGATCGGCCCCTATCAGGGCGGTCACGGCTGTCTGGTTATCCCATTCGAACGCGGCGTCTGTGGCGCGGCGGCGCGCACCGGCGAGGTGCAGCTGGTGCCGGATGTAGACGCGTTTCCGGGCCACATCGCCTGCGCCTCATCCACCCGGTCGGAACTGGTGCTGCCGGTGCGGGATGCATCGGGTGGCGTGATCGCAGTGTTTGATATCGACAGTGATCAGCCGGATGCGTTTGACGACGAAGATGCGGCACGGCTGAGTTCCATATTGGATAGAGTATTCTCCAGCGTTTGATTCAGATGGTAAGTGTTGCCGAAGAAAACCTCTTGTACAGGCGAGGCGATTGTTGGCCTGATTTCGCCGCTTTGGCGGCTACTTTTCTGCGGCGAAGTGCGTTTCGCAGAGGGACCGCATGAACGGCGTTACGTTCCAAGCTTCGTCAAGCTGATAATCCCAGCACGCCCAGTACCAGATCTGGCAGCCGTGGATATCAATACCTCTGACCAAGGTCTCAAGAAACGTCTCCCATTTTGGGTTTACGGACAAGTTGTCGCCTGATTCTTCAAACGCCTGAATGATCATGTCGGCCAATGTGAAGCGCACGTCTTCTTTATCAGCCGCCTCGTCGTATAAGCTCAGATATCTGTGCAGATCAGAAGCTTCGGCGACTTCGAATTCCCAATCTTGCATGCCCGGGTCATTTCTCAAACCAAGTCGCTTTGATATAAAATCAATTGCTGCGGCTGTGTGATGTCGCTCGGGTGGTTCGATCATAATCCAACTATAAATCCTGCTTTTCTCAAGCAAAGTCGAAAGTCACTCTAGGTTCACAACCAATTCTGCAGCCTGTCTGACAGAACAAGGTAACAGACGGCGCCTTGAAATCCGAAGATCCCGAACAGCCGCATCGAAAAGCCGCGCTTGCGGGTTTTGTGGTTGAAAATCCACCGACCGACCACTGCGCCCGGACTGCCGCCCAGTGCGGCCAGCCATAACAATCGACGCTCCGGAACCCTGCCTTTGCGCCGCCGGGCGCGGGCCTTGTCCCACGCAAATGCCAATAGCGTCAGGGCGTTGATCGCCCAAAGATAGATCACTGCAATCCACATGGCCTTGGCATAAACAGGCACGGTTTCACGTGCAAATGAAAAAACTCTTGGAAATTTCACGAATCTGGGTCATCGTGAAAAAGAAGAGGAAAATTTCACAAGAATCGGAGCGGCACGTGAACACTCAGGCCCCCCACAGCGCGACGCTTGGTGCGGATATCCGCGCTCTGCGCAAGGCGCGCGGGCTGACGCTGACCGAAATAGCCGAACGTCTGAAACGCTCGGTCGGGTGGCTCAGTCAGGTCGAGCGGGACATGTCGGATCCCTCGATCTCGGACCTGCGCCAGATTTCGGAATGTCTGGGTGTGCCGATGTCGATGCTGTTCGCGCATTCCTCAGCACCAGCGGACGAGCAGGGGTATGTCGTGCGCGCCGGATCGCGCCGCCCGATGGGGTCGGGCGAGGAAGGGCTGATCGAAGAACTGTTGTCACCCGATCTGACTGATGACTTCGAGATGGTGCATTCCACGTTCAAGCCGCATTCAAAGATGCAGACGCCCGCGAACCGCCCCACGCAGGAGGTCGGCTATATGGTGTCGGGTCGTTTGGATCTGGTGATCGGGGGGCGCGCGTTTTCGGTCGGTCCGGGGGACAGTTTCCGGATCAAGAACGAACCCTATCAATGGGCCAACCCCTATGATGAGCCCGCAGTGGCCATCTGGGTCATCGCACCGCCGGTGTACTGACATGTCGGGTCCTGCATTCATCGTTTGTGGCGTGGGGCCGATGCCTGTCCATTCGCCGGCAGCTAGGAGGTAATCACATGCACACCGGTTCCTGTCTTTGTGGTGCTGTTTCGTTTGCCATTGACGGCGATCTGTCGCCGCCTTCGGCCTGCCATTGCGGCCAGTGCCGCAAGCAATCGGGCCATGTCTGGGCTTCGACTTCGACCCATCAGGACAATCTCAGCTTTACCGCCAGTGACACGCTGCGCTGGTTCCGCGCCTCCGACATTGCCCGGCGTGGCTTTTGCAGTGCCTGCGGTTCGTTCCTGTTCTGGCAGCACAATGACGAGGATACGATTTCGATTTCCATGGGCGCCCTGAGCGAACCCACCGGACTGCACCTCGCCCGGCACATCTTTGTGGCCGACAAGGGCGACTACTACGACATCACAGACGATCTGCCCCAAGAGGCACAGTAAAAGAGGATCCAAGCTCATGAGTGATTTTCCAACCAAGGCCCGTGTGGTCATCATCGGCGGCGGCGTCGTTGGCTGTTCGTCCCTGTATCATCTGGCCAAGAAGGGCTGGACCGACTGCGTTCTGCTGGAAAAGAACGAACTGACTGCCGGTTCGACATGGCACGCGGCGGGTAACGTGCCGACCTTCTCGACCTCGTGGGCGATCATGAACATGCAGCGCTATTCGACCGAGCTGTATTCGCGTCTGGCCGAAGAAGTTGATTACCCGATGAATTACCACGTGTCGGGTTCGATCCGTTTGGCGCACAGCAAAGAGCGCATGCAGGAATTCGAACGCGCCATGTCGATGGGCCTGTATCAGGGCATCCCGATGGAGATGTGGACTCCGGAACAGGCGAAAGAGCGTTACCCGTTCCTCGAAACCCATGATCTGGAAGGCGTGCTGTACGACCCGACCGATGGTGACATCGACCCGGCGCAGCTGACTCAGGCCTTTGCTAAGGGCGCGCGCGATCTGGGCCAGAAGATCATCCGTTTCTGCCCGGCGACCAATGTGACCCAGCACGAAGACGGCACCTGGACCGTGCACACCGATCAGGGCGACATCGCCTGTGACTATGTGGTGAACGCCGCCGGTTACTATGCGCAGCGCGTGGGTGAGATGTTCAAGCCCTATGGCGGCCGTACCGTGCCTGCGATGGTCATGAGCCACCAGTACCTGCTGACCGACGAAGTGCCCGAGATCGAGGCATGGTCGAAAGAGAACGGTGGCAAGCTGCCGCTGCTGCGGGACGTGGATATCTCGTACTACCTGCGTCAGGAAAAGAACGGCTTCAACCTTGGTCCCTACGAGCCCAACTGCAAGGGCCACTGGATGACCGAAGATGATCCGATGCCCGAGGATTTCTCCTTCCAGCTGTGGAATGACGATCTGGACCGTATCGAAGACATCGTCACCGACGCGATGGAGCGGGTGCCGCTGATGGCGACCTCGGGTGTTGGCCGTGTGATCAACGGCCCGATCCCCTATGCGCCCGACGGTCTGCCGCTGATCGGCCCGATGCCGGGCGTGACAAATGCGTTCGAGGCCCACAGCTTTACCTTCGGCATCGCGCAGGGCGGTGGCGCAGGCAAGGTGCTGGCCGAATGGATCGTTGATGGCCACACCGAATGGGATATGTGGGCGGTCGATCCGCGCCGCTACACCGATTATACCGATCAGGATTACTGCAACCAGAAAGGTGTGGAAGTTTACGGCAACGAATACGCCATGCACTTTCCGCACCACGAATGGCCAGCAGCGCGCGACAAGAAGCTGTCTCCGGTCCATGCCAAGGTCAAGGAACTGGGCGGCGTTATGGGGGCTTATAACGGCTGGGAGCGTGCCAACTGGTTTGCCAAGCCGGGCGACGACACCTCTGAGGACGCCACGCACACATGGGGTCGGTCCGGCCCGTGGGAACAACGCATCAAGGAAGAGTGTGAAGCCGTTCGCGACAATTGCGGCGTGCTCGACCTGCCGGGCTTCTCGCGTTTCATGGTCAAAGGTGAAGGAGCAGCTGAAGCTCTGCGCGGCCTGATCACCGGTGGCCTGCCCAAGGTTGGCCGCATCAACCTGGTTTATGTCTCGGACGACCGGGGCCGCATCCTGACAGAAATGTCCTGTGTCCGTCTGGGCGAGGATGAGTTCATGATGATCACCGCAGCGACTGCTCAGTGGCATGACCGTGACATCCTGACGAAGGCGATGCCTGCCGGTGTTTCGGTCGAAGATGTCACCACCACCCGTGACACGCTGATCGTGACCGGCCCGAAATCGCGTGAGATCCTGTCGGGTCTGAGCGATGCGGACCTGTCCACCGGCTGGCTGACCCATCAGGCGGCAACTGTCGCCGGTAAATCGGCCTTCCTGATCCGCGTTTCCTTCGCCGGTGAGCTGGGTTGGGAGGTGCACGCCCTGAACGAGGACATGCCAGCGATCTACGACGCGATCCTCGATGCCGGTGCAACGCCTTTCGGCATGTATGCGTTGAACGCGCTGCGGATCGAGAAGGGCTACCGCACCTGGAAGGGCGATCTGTCCAGCGACTACTCACTGCTGGAAGGTGGTCTGGAGCGGTTCGTCAAGCTGGACAAACCGCAGGACTTCCCCGGCAAGGCCGCGATCCAGAACGAAAAGCAGCAAGGGGTGAAGAAATCCTTTGTCACGCTGACCGTCGAGGCCGGTGATTGCGATGCGCCCTACATGTCCTGCATCTCGCAGAACGGTGAGATCGTGGGTGAGACCACTTCGGGCGCCTGGGGCTATCGCGTTGGCAAATCCATCGCGCTGGGCATGGTGAAGACCGAAGCCGCCAACCCGGGCACTGAGCTTGAGGTGGAAATCTACGGTCAGAAATACCGCGCTGTGGTACAAGAGGACCAACCGCTCTGGGATCCGGCAAACGAGCGGCTGCGCGCGTAACCCCGGACGGAGGTGCCATGAGCAAGCGATACTCCAAACTGGGGCCCGGTGAGGGCCCCAACTATGACTGGGAAAACGACCATACCTTCGTCAAGGTGTCCGGTCAGGACTCAGGTGGTGCCTATACGCTCATGGAAGACAACTTGAAGGCCAGCTTCGCGCTTGGCCTTCATCGCCATGACAATCATGCCGAGACATTCTACTTTCTGGACGGTGAGGTGGACTTCTTCGTCGATGGCGACTGGCACCGGTGCACGGCGGGTACAACGATGCATGTCCCTGCGGGCGTGCCACATGCGTGCCGCGTGGCCGGGGGTGAACCGGCGCGGATGCTGATGATCTTTCAGCCCTCGGGGTTTGACGGTTTTCTGGCCGAGCTTGCGACAATGAGCGAGGCCGACTTTGCGGATGAGGCAAAGATGGCCGACCTGAACGCCCGTTATGACATCATCCCGATGGGTCCGGTTCCGGCGCATCCGGACGATCAGACCTGAAAGCCGACCAGATGAAACTCCCCCAAACAATGTCCGGCGTTTACCTGACCCAACACGGTGGGCCAGAGGCGCTGGAATGGCGGGACGATATACCTGTTCCCCAGCCCGGGCCGGGGCAGGTGCTGGTTCGGGTTCTGGCCGCGGGGGTGAACAACACCGATATCAATACGCGCGTTGGCTGGTATTCCTCTGACGTGACGGGCGCGACCGATGCCGTCGATCAGGATATCGAGGCCGGAGGCTGGGGCGGTGCACTGCGCTTCCCGCGCATTCAGGGCGGTGATCTATGCGGCGTCGTTGAACTGGCCGGGCCTGAGACGGGTTTCCAACCCGGTCAGCGCGTAACTTGCCCGATTAACCTGCCGCGTCCACGTCCGGGTCATCCGACCGGGTTCATTGCGTTGGGGTCCGAAATGGACGGCGCCTTTGCGCAATATTGTCTGGTCGAGGCGGATGATCTGTATGACGTTACCGCCTCGCCCCTATCGGATGTTGAAATCGCCGCCATCCCCTGTGCCTTTGGCACAGCCGAGAACCTTCTGACCCGTGCAGGAGTAACCTCGGGGCAAACGGTGCTGATCACCGGGGCGTCCGGCGGTGTCGGTCTGGCCGCCGTGCAGCTGGCGGCGCTGCGGGGCGCAACTGTCTGGGGCGTGACCAGTCCGGCCAAAGCTGAGGTCGTCAAAGGGCATGGCGCGATCGAGACCTTTGCACGTGATGCCACGCTGCCAGCGGATATGTTTGATGTGGTGATCGACGTTGTGGGCGGCCCGGCATGGCCCGGCCTGATCCTGGCCTTGAAGCCGGGTGGCCACTATGCCGTGTCGGGCGCGATCGCAGGACCGATCGTTCAGGCCGACCTACGTGACATCTATCTGCGCGACATCACCATCCACGGCTGCACCCATCAGGCCTTTGACGTGTTCGGGAGGTTGGTCGAGATGATCAATGCCGGTCGGATCAGGCCCTTGATCTCAAAGACTTATCCGCTAAAGGACATCGCGGCAGCGCAGGCGGATTTTCAATCCAAAGCATTCCCGGGCAAACTTGTTCTTATTCCGTGAAAGGGTTGGGAAAATGGCAAAAATCACTCTTCTGGATGGCTCAATCGGGCAGGAACTGGTCAAGCGCAGCGGTGACCGGCCAACGCCCTTGTGGTCGACCCGGGTGATGATCGATCAGCCTGAGCTGGTCGGCGAGGTCCATGCCGAGTATTTCCGTCGCGGCGCGACGGTTGCCACCACCAATACCTATGCCGTGCATCGGTCCCGGCTGGTGCGGGAAGGGATGGAGGCGCAGCTTGCCGATCTAATCAACGCGGCGGTCACGCAAGCCGAGCAAGCGCGTGGCTCAAACGGAGGGCGTATTGCCGGGGCGTTGGGGCCGCTGTTGGCCTCGTACCGGCCTGACCTGAAACCCGATGTGGACGAGGCGGCAGAAAAGTTTTCTGAATTGGCAAAGATGATGGCGGATCGTGTGGATTTCTTCCTGATCGAAACCGTGTCCTCGGTTCAGGAAGCCGAAGGTGCGCTGCGCGGCGCGGCGGAAGGCGGCAAGCCCGTCTGGTTGGCGCTGACGGTGATGGATGACGATGGCACGCGCCTGCGCTCGGGCGAGCCACTGTCCGAAATCGCGCCGGTGGTTGAGCGTTTCGCGCCCGAGGCCGTGCTGATCAACTGCTCGCGCCCCGAGGCTATTCCTGCCGCGCTGGATGTCATTGCTGACTTTGATCGCCCATATGGAGCCTACGCCAACGGCTTCACTGGCATCACTCAGCAGTTTCTGGAAGACGCGCCCACGGTCGATGCGTTGGAACAGCGTCAGGACCTGGGCCCCGACGCCTATGCCGATCACGCGATGGCATGGGTGGTGCAGGGTGCAACCATTGTCGGTGGCTGCTGCGAGGTTGGCCCGGATCACATCGAAACCCTGGCCAACCGGTTGCGCGCTGCCGGTCATCAAATCGTCTGAGGTGAAGACGATGCGGAACTCTGCGGATAACTCAGCCCAGCTGCATTTTGATATTCTGGTCGCGCCCGGATACGTGCTGCTGGAACTTGCCTCGTTGGTCGAGGTGCTGCGGCTGGCCAATCGTGTCTGCCCGAGCCCTCCGTTCACCTATGCCTATCGATCGCTGAAAGGCGGCCCGATTGCCAGCAGCAGCGATGCGGTGGTTCAAACCGAACCTGCCCCGGCCCAGCCCAAGGCGGACTACCTGTTCGTGATCGGCAATTCCGACCCCGATCATCCGGACCTGTCTTTGGGGCGGGTGGTGTCGGACTACACGTTCCGCGGGGCCAAGGTGTTTCTGCTGGCCGAAGCCGCCAGTCGCTATATCGACGAACAGGGCACCGATGATATGGCAACGCACTGGGAAAACGCCTCGTTCCTGCGTGAACGCGGAGCCCGGTTCGAAGCCAAGCTGTCGATCGCAACTGAACAGGGCGCGGTTGTGACTTGTGCAGGGATGGAGGCGACCACGGATGTAGCCTTGGCGGTGATCGGGCGGCATATCTCGGGACCGGCCAAGATGACGGTGGCCGACATCATGCTGCATGAAAACATCCGCGACTTTGCCTCGATGCAGCCGTTTTCCGGGGCCAAGCAGACCGCAACCGGCGATGCCAAGCTGGACCAGTGCATCAAGCTGATGCAGGCCAATATCGAGGACCCGCTGCCGATCAACCAGATCGTCGAATCGCTGCACCTGTCGAACCGGTCGCTTGAGCGGAAATTCAAAAACTATTTCGGCACCACGCCGAACGGATTCTACCGCGAAATGCGGTTGGCCAAGGCCAATAACCTGCTGCTCAACACAACCATGAGCGTACGCGAAATCGGTCTGGCCTGCGGGTTTCCGAACGGTTTTTCCTCTGTTTACAAGAGCTTTTTCGGCGTCACCCCCTTTGTTGTCCGCCGGGAAAAGCGTGCCGCGACACATCGGTGAAAATCACCGATCTTGTGACGCTTTTGGTGCCTTTATTGTCGGTCTTCCGTGTCATTTTGCCCAAAACCTGACACAGCGGAGATTTCAGGATGGTTGATCTTCCCAGCAAGGCCCGAGTGGTCATCATCGGCGGCGGCGTTATCGGATGCTCGGTTGCGTATCATCTGACCAAAAAGGGCTGGAACGATGTTGTCCTGCTTGAGCGCAAGCAGCTGACCAGCGGCACCACATGGCACGCGGCGGGTCTGATTGCACAGCTGCGCGCAACGGCGAACATGACCAAGCTGGCGAAATACAGCCAGGAACTTTATGGCTCGCTGGAAGAGGAAACTGGCGTTGCCACCGGCTTCAAGCGCTGCGGTTCGATCACCGTTGCCCTGACCGAAGAGCGCAGGGAAGAGATCTATCGTCAGGCTGCGATGGCCCGTGCCTTTGGGGTTGAGGTCGAAGAAATCTCGAACGACCGCGTGGCCGAACTGTATCCGCATCTGAACATCGAAGACGTCAAAGGTGCCGTATACCTGCCGCTGGACGGGCAGGGCGATCCGGCAAACATCGCTCTGGCGTTGGCCAAGGGTGCGCGCCAGCGTGGCGGTATCGTCAAAGAACGTGTGAAGGTCACCGATATCGTCAAGCAAGGACGCAAGGTTACCGGTGTGGACTGGGTTGCGGACGATGGCAGCGCTTCTGGTCACATCGAATGTGACATGGTGGTGAACTGCGCCGGAATGTGGGGGCATGAGGTCGGCCGCATGGCAGGCGTGAATGTACCGCTGCACGCGTGTGAACACTTCTACATTGTGACCGAAGGTATCGACGGCCTGACGCAACTGCCAGTGCTGCGCGTTCCGGATGAATGCGCCTATTACAAGGAAGACGCGGGTAAAATCCTGTTGGGTGCGTTTGAGCCCAATGCGAAGCCGTGGGGCATGGACGGAATTTCGGACAGCTTTGAGTTCGATCAGTTGCCCGAGGATTTCGATCACTTCGAGCCGATCCTCGAAGCGGCCTGTAACCGGATGCCGATGCTGGCCGAGGCCGGGATTCACACCTTCTTCAACGGCCCTGAATCTTTTACCCCCGATGACGCCTATCACCTGGGTTTGGCGCCCGAGATGGACAATGTCTGGGTCGCCGCCGGCTTCAACTCGATCGGTATCCAATCCGCGGGCGGCGCAGGCATGGCGCTGGCAGAGTGGATGGACAGCGGCGAAAAGCCGTTTGATCTGGGTGACGTGGATATCGGCCGGATGCAGCCGTTTCAGGGCAACAAGACCTACCTGTTCGAACGGTCCAAGGAAACGCTGGGTCTGCTCTACGCCGACCACTATCCTTACCGCCAGAAGGCGACCGCCCGCGGCGTACGCCGGACCCCATTCCATCACCATCTCAAGGAACAAGGTGCGGTCTTTGGCGAACTGGCAGGGTGGGAACGCGCGAACTGGTTTGCCAATGAAGGGCAGGAGCGCGAATACCAGTACAGCTGGAAGCGGCAGAACTGGTTTGAGAACTCGGCGGCTGAACACCGTGCGGTCCGCGAAAACGTCGGCATGTATGATATGTCGTCCTTCGGCAAAATTCGCGTTGAAGGGCCCGACGCCGAGAAATTCATGAACTATATTGGCGGTGGCGACTATTCGGTGCCCAATGGCAAGATCGTCTACACCCAGTTCCTGAACCGCACTGGGGGGATCGAGGCGGACGTGACCGTCACCCGCCTGACCGAGACCGCCTATCTGGTGGTCACACCGGCGGCGACCCGTCTGGCTGACCAGACATGGATGATGCGCCACGCGAGCAACTTCAACGTGGTCATCACTGATGTAACCGCAGGTGAAGGGGTTCTTGCCGTCATGGGCCCGAATGCACGTGCTCTGCTTGAGAAAGTTTCGCCAAACGATTTCTCGAACGCCGCCAACCCGTTCGGCACCGCGCAAGAGATCGAGCTTGGCATGGGTCTCGCCCGTGCTCACCGCGTGACTTACGTGGGTGAGCTTGGATGGGAGATTTATGTCTCGTCCGATATGGCGGGCCACGCGTTCGAAACGCTGCACGAGGCGGGGCAGGACATGGGTCTGAAGCTGTGCGGGATGCACATGATGGACAGCTGCCGGATCGAGAAGGGCTTCCGCCACTTTGGTCACGACATCACCTGCGAAGACCATGTGGTGGATGCCGGGCTTGGCTTTGCCGTCAAGGTCGATAAGGGCAGCGATTTCATCGGCCGCGAGGCTGTGATTGCACGCAAGGAAAGCGGGCCCAAGAACCGCCTGGTTCAGTTCAAACTGACCGATGCCGAGCCGCTGCTGTTCCACAACGAGCCGATCATCCGGGACGGCGAATATGTGGGCTATCTGAGCTCGGGCAACTATGGCCACACGCTGGGCGCTGCCATTGGTCTGGGTTACGTGCCGTGTGAAGGTGAAAAAGCGGCGGATGTGCTGGATTCGACTTATGAGATCGACGTTTGCGGTGTGAAGGTCAAGGCCGAGGCGTCGCAGAAGCCGATGTACGACCCGAAATCGGAACGCGTCAAAGTATAATCAAATTGTCGGGGCGCTGCGGCGCCCCGGCTCTTTTATTGGGGCTGCAGGTGGTGGACGCGACGTATCAGAATTCCTGATGACCTGCTTCACAGTTTTCGCAGTTCCCAACTTGGTCTGATTTGCCGTAGAGAGACTCGATATCAATCGGAGACCCGTCGTGGCAGATACCCCTGTACCACCGAACAGAGAAGATACACCCAAAGGGCTGGCACTGGCCGTGACGGCCTATGTTCTGTGGGGCTTTCTTCCGCTGTATATGAAGGCGATGTCTCATGTGGGGCCGATCGAACTCGTGTCGCATCGTGTTATCTGGTCGGTTCCGGTCGCGGGCCTGCTGCTGGTGGCCTTGGGGCGCACGCGGGATTTGAAGGCGGCGCTGGTGAACCCGAAGATGCTGGGGATGGCTTGCCTGACGGCGGCGCTGATTTCGGTGAACTGGGCGATTTATGTTTGGGCGATTGCCAATGACCGGGCGTTGGACGCGGCGCTGGGGTACTATATCAACCCGCTGTTCAGTATCGCTCTGGGCGCGGTTCTGCTGCGGGAACCGTTGACGAAAATCCAACTGGCGGCAGTTGCAATCGCCGCGCTGGGCGTGCTGGTTCTGGTGATCGAGGCGGGCAGCCTGCCATGGGCGGCTCTGGGTCTTATGGTGAGCTGGGGATTCTATGCGTTTTTTAAGCGGTCGCTGCCGATTGGTCCAAATCAGGGGTTCTTGCTTGAGGTTCTGATCCTACTGATCCCGGCGCTGATGTATGTCACATGGCTGGGTGTTCACGGCACCGGGCATTTCGGTGTAGGCGCTTCGGACACTATGCTGTTGGCTTGTGCGGGTGTTGTGACGGCGGTGCCGCTGCTGGTTTATGCCAATGGGGCGAAACTGGTGCGGCTGTCGACCATGGGTATCCTGCAATATATCGCGCCGACCATGATTTTTATCACTGCCATCACCGTGTTCGGCGAACAGATCGACCGAGGCCGCATGATCGCGTTTCCGCTGATTTGGACGGCGCTGGTGGTCTATTCGATTCCGATGATCCGGCAGATGCGGTCTCAGACCTGACGTAACAGACGGGCGGCCTCCTCGGCCCAGATGGCATAGGCTTTCGGGCTGGGATGATAGCCGTCCGGCGCAGCCAGGGCCGGGTCTTCGGGCAGATCCAATTGAAGATGCTTTGTCTGTGGAAAGCGGGCCGCAGCTTGCTGCAATCCGCGATCCAGCCGCGCCGCCTGCTTCCCCAGAACCCAGGCCAGCGGCTGCGGCAGGGCCGGGAACAGGTGCATCTGCGGCACAGCCGTGACCACCAGTCGCCGCACACCCAGAGGTCCGGTCAAAAGCTCCAGCAATTGGGTCTGGCGGTCGATGAACCGTTGGCGTGTCACGCCGCGTGTCACGTCATTCACGCCGAGCGCGGTGACGGCCATATCGAATTGGCCACTCAGGCCGCTTAGCCGGTCAATCGTGTCTTGTGTTGTGTGCCCGGTCGTAGCCTCAAGTCGCCATTCGACCGTATAGTGCTTGGCCAACCGGGCCACGAGATAACCAGACAGCGCTTGCGCCTGTGTCCCGGCGCCGACCCCCGCAGCAGAGCTGTCGCCAGCAATCAGAAGACGCCGCCGAGGCCCTCGCCCCACGCGCCCTTCGCGTGGGCCGATGGGTTCCGGCAGCATTTGGGCGTTGCGGCGTACCGAGAGACCTTGGGCCGCCAGAACTGGCAGCAATGGCACACGCAACAGCTGATCGGCAGCGACAAGCATGGTCAGCTGAGCGCGTTTTTGTATTCAAGGAATCGCGGGTCGGTCATGACGCGGGTCATCATCGCCTCGCGCAGGGCGCCGATGGTTTTGTATGGGCGCATGACGACCTCGAATTCCTGAATCAGCCCGTCATCGTTCAGTGTGATCAGATCGACACCCACAGCGTCCAGGTCGCCGACCTTGCACTGAAACTCCAGCGCCCAGTCCTTGCCCGCACCCATCACGCGGCGATAGCGGAAATCCGAAAACACTTGCCCCACATGACCCAGCACAGCCGCCACCGGTTCGCGTCCGGTCCAGGTGCTGTAGTAGGTGGGCGGGGAAAAGCGCACATTCTCAGCCAGCAATTCGTGGATCAGGCTCTCATCGCCCTTGGCGACCACCTCTTGCATACGTTCGATCGTGGGGTGCATGGGTTCTCCTTCCGCTTTGGGGGCAGAGTTGCTGAACCGTTTCGTTCAGGCAAGCGCGACGTTGCGGGAGGTCGCGCGCTGCGATAGGCAGGCGCGCATGAGCGAGACCTATGATCCCCCGAAGACCCCTCTGGACGTTCTGTATGAGGACGCGCAGCTGATTGTGGTGAACAAACCCTCGGGGCTGTTGTCGGTGCCGGGGCGGGGAGAGCATCTGGCCGATTGCCTGCTGACCCGGGTGCAGGCGGCCTTTCCGCAGGCGTTGCTGGTGCATCGGCTGGACCGGGATACCTCGGGCGTAATGGTCTTTGCCCAGACCCCTCATGCGCAGCGCCATCTGAGTATGCAGTTCGAGAACCGTCAGACCCGCAAGACCTATGTGGCGCGCGTCTGGGGGTGGGTTGCGGACAAGACCGGCACTGTGGACCTGCCGCTGATCGTGGACTGGCCCAATCGTCCGCGGCAAATGGTGTGTCGTGAGACCGGCAAGCCTGCTGTCACCGATTGGCGTGTTATAAAATATGAGGGTGAAACGACACGGGTTCGCCTGTTTCCCAAAACGGGCCGGTCGCATCAGTTGCGGGTTCATATGCTGGCGTTGGGCCACCCGATATTGGGTGACCCGTTTTACGCCGAAGGTGCGGCGCGGGACTTCCCACGCCTGATGCTGCATTCCGAGGAATTGCGCCTGAAGAACCCCGAAGGCGGGGTGTCCATGAAGTTCCGCGCCAAGGCGGATTTCTGAACTTCAGGCGGTACTGGTCCACAGCATCTTGAGATTGCCCAGCGAAAACCGTCTGCGGCGTTTGCGCGGGGCACAGGGTTGGCGGGCGGCCATGATTTCGCGTTCGATCTCAAAGCTGCGCAGGGTGTGATCCTGCGCCCAGGTGCCCAGTTTCAGGGTCATCATCACGTGATTGTCGTGGTACGGCATCGGTGATCTCCTATCATCTGATGCCAAGTTTCACCCATCACTCCTGACACCACCCTGTCAGGGGGGTGTGCTAGAGTGTCAGCAGATGAACCGGAGAAACCCATGCGCCGTTCCACTCGCCTGTTTGAAATCATCCAGATTCTGCGCGCCGCCGAGGCGCCGGTGACGGCTGAAATGCTGGCAGAAAAGCTCGAAGTCTCAGAACGCACGGTCTATCGCGATATTGCGGCCCTGCAGGCGCAACGCACCCCAATCGAGGGCGAGGCCGGTGTCGGATACCTGATGCGGCGCGGCTATGACCTGCCGCCGCTGAATTTTGATGCCGAAGAGGTCGAGGCGCTGTGGGTCGGCCTTTCGATGCTGGCGCGCACCGGCGACAGCACGTTGCAGCAGGCTGCCGATCGGGTGTGCTGCAAGATCGAAGCGCTGCGCGCGCCCGCCGACTGGTTGCAGGTGGCCCCGTGGGGCGCACCCATGGATGACCCCGAAAAGGGATGTGTGCCAGTGGTGAACTACCGCGAGGCAATCCGGGACGAACGCAAGATCCGTATCACCTATGTGAACGGCGAAGGTGAGCGAACCGAACGGATCGTCCGGCCCGTCGCTCTGATCTACCACATCGAATGCACTCTCCTGGCCGCGTGGTGCGAGCTGCGCAACGGGTTCCGCCATTTCCGCACCGATCGTATCTGGGCTTGTGAACTGACCGAGGATCACTTTTGCGGGCAAGGCGAACCTCTGCGGGCGCTGTGGCAGGAGCAGAACCGCTGGGACACCTCGGCAAGGGCGTCCTGAGTGGCGGGTATTCGCCGATTTCACTGGATTGTTGCTTGAGCACACCCGCAGGCAGCGTGATAAACTGCACCATATAAAACGCGCCCGGCAAACGGGCGCCGGAGCAGAAGGTGACATCATGACGATTTCCAAATTTGCATTGTCCGCCGGGCTGTGCTCGGCCTTGTTTCTGGGTGCCTGCACGGATCCCGCGACGCTGAACCTGCCGGGCGATCCCAATCAGAACGCCAAACAGGGTGCGCTTCTGGGTGGACTGGTCGGGGCGGGTGTTGGCGCGATCGCCAATAACTCAAACCCGGGTCTTGGCGCATTGGCTGGTGCCGCGGTGGGTGCCGCCGGTGGCGGTCTATTCGGCAACCAGCTGGATCGTCAGGCTGCCGAGCTGCGTCAGCAACTGGCCAATCAGGGTATCACCGTCACCAATGCCGGCGACCGTCTGATTGTCACCGTGCCAAATGATATCTCTTTTGACACCGACAGCGCGACCGTGCGTCCGGCGCTGCGGGCTGATCTGGAGAGAGTGGGACAGAACCTGACGAGATACCCCAACTCGAACGTTCAGGTCATCGGTCATACCGACAGTGATGGCGAAGCGTCCTATAACCAAGCCCTGTCCGAACGCCGCGCCCGGTCGGTAACCGATATCCTGCAGGCCAATGGTGTGAGCGGTGCCCGGATCAGCACGATTGGTATGGGTGAGAACCGTCCCGCCGCCTCGAACCTGACGCCCGAGGGCAAGGCTCTTAACCGTCGGGTCGATATCGAGATCATCCCCAACAGTCGCACATAAGACGAGAGGGGCGCCGGCGGGTGCCCTTTTTCGCACATTGACTGCGCGTCACCCGGGCTATGGCTGGCGCGGGTCTCGGGCTAACTATGGGGAAACATCATGACGGAGTTCCCCGATGTCCGAACCGATCCTGCTGAGCCTTTCCGGCTCGTTGCGCCAAAACGCCACCAACCGCAAACTTCTGCGCGAGGCGGCGCGGCTGTTCAATCCTGGCACCCATATCGAGGCCGATCTGAACCTGCCGCTCTATGACGGTGATCTGGAAGATGGCGAGGGCATTCCGCAGGCGGTCCAGGCGCTGGCCGATCAGATCGCGCAGGCCCATGCGGTGATCATTTCCACACCGGAATACAACAAGGGACCGTCAGGCGTGCTGAAAAACGCGCTGGACTGGGTCAGCCGGACCGAGGGCCGCCCCTGGGCCGACAAACCGGTCGCAGTGATGTCGGCCGCCGCCGGGCGTGCGGGTGGGGAACGCGCGCAAATGGTATTGCGCAGCTATATGGTCCCGTTCCAACCACGCATCCTGCAGGGGCCGGAAATCCATCTGGCCAACAGCTCGAACGAGTTCGACGAGCAGGGGAAACTGTCCAGCGACCGCTATGAAAGCAGTTTGCGGATGCTGATGGAGAAACTGCGGGCCGAAGCGGGATTTTGACCTACCCCCGCAACCGATTCCTTGGGGCGGGGCGTCAGTCCAGTCGCTTTCGCATCGTAAGCGAGGTTGTTCGATCATAACCGGCGTGGGTTGTCTCGCCGGTTATCGCGAATCCCAGGCGTGCAAAGGCTGCATGATTTTCGACAAGTTCGACCCGGGTTTGCAATTCCAACGCCCGAAACCCTTTGGCCCGGGCCCGGTGTTCAGCCACTTCCACCAGACGTCGGGCCAGACCCTGACCGCGTTTGTTTTGGGCAACGGCAAGTTTGCTCAGATACAGGCAGTCTGGCTTGGGCGTCAGAAAGACGACTGCATTGGGCCGGTCTCCTATCCCCCAAATCTCACCGTCACGCGCCTGACGTTGAAGCTCTTCCACGGTCAGGCGATGCATTGAAGAGGGCGGGTCAATGCGGCCCTCCATATAGGCAAAAGTCTCGCGGATCAGATGCAAGACCTCTGTCAGGCGTGTGCTGTCTGACATCAGGCGTGTAGGTGTTTTATCGACGATCACAAAGACGCCTCGGGCCGAAAATCGGCGGGTATCGTATCGCGCCCGTCCAGCATCATATCGGCCATGACTTCGGCCACTTTGGGGGCCATGCCGAAGCCGATCTTGAAGCCGCCATTGGCGATGAACTGACCCTTATGCAACGGATGCGCACCCAGCATCGGAGCGCGGCTTTTGCTGCGGGGACGGACCCCGGCCCACCGTTCGATCACCTCGGCACCGTGCAATACCGGCACTGCCCGTGTGGCGCGGTCCAGCACGTCGTCCAGCGCGGCATCGGTGCTGGATGGGTCGTCATAGTCCCGTTCCGAGGTCGAGCCGATCGCTAGCGTGCCATCTGCATGGGGCACGATATGGATGGCATCGACAAACAGCTGCGGCACTTCACCCGCATCAAAGCGCAACAGTGCGGCTTGCCCCTTAACGCCATTGCCGACGGTTTTGCCGAAGGCTTGGCTCAGCTCCTGCAACCCAGCCAGACCGGTGGCATGGATGACCTGACCTTGGTCCGGCGCGTCCGTCACCACATCCACGCTCATGACGGCCAGTGCCGAAACCAGCGCGGCACAGGCGCGCCGGGGGTGCATCCGGGCGCTCAGCGTGTCGTGGATCACGAAACCGGTCGGGCTGGGCGGGCACCACGCGCCGAGCGTCTCGGCTTCGACCACCCGCCATTCGGCGCGGCCCTGCCAAAGCTCGGCAGCGGTGATCGCGCGGGCATGAGCAAGCTCCAGCGTGCGGGTGTCAGCAATGGGCTGCAACCGGCCCAGCCGCGCATACCCAGGGGAAACGCCGCCGGTCGCCTCGACCTGTTTCCAGAACGGCTCGGCCATGATCAGGCTGTCGAACTGAAAGGCCTTCTTGGCGTTCCAGTTCTCGGGCACATGCGGGGCCAACGCACCGACCAACCCGCTGCTGGAGCCTGAACCGGCACCAAACGGATCGACGACCTGTACCTTGGCGCCGCGCCGGGCGCAGGTCCACGCGATGGACAGGCCAAAGATGCCCGCACCGCGCACCGTTACATCGACCATTGCCATTCCCCTTTTCCTTGTTCAGTGTCGCGCCGCTTAGCTACAGGATTCCCCGATGGCAGACCAGCGCGCTGAACTGACATGGACCGAGGGTCAAATTCCGGTCTCGGACCGTTTCGACGATCCGTATTTCTCGTTGCAAAACGGGCTGGAAGAGACGCGGCATGTGTTTCTGGCGGGCAACGACCTGCCTGCACGGTTCGCGCCGGGGTTTCGCATTGCCGAGCTGGGGTTCGGCACCGGTCTGAACATGCTGACCGTGTGGTCCGAGTGGGAAAAAGCGGGTCAGACCACGCCCCTGACCTTCACCAGTTTCGAAGCCTTTCCGATGGTGCCCGAGGATATGGCACGTGCGCTGGTGGCCTTCCCGGAACTTGCGCCTTGGGCCGACCGTTTTCTGGCCCGTTGGCAGGGTGGCACTTGCGATCTGGGCACCCTGCAACTTGAGGTGATCGAGGGCGATGCGCGTCAGACATTGCCCGCATGGGCGGGTGAGGCCGATGCCTGGTTTCTGGACGGGTTTTCCCCGGCCAAGAACCCCGAGCTTTGGGGGGCGGACCTGATGCAGCAGGTGGCCGATCACACGGCCAAAGGCGGCACGGCGGCGACGTATACCGCCGCCGGCTTCGTGCGGCGCGGGTTGGAGGAAGCAGGCTTCGCCGTCACCCGCACTCCCGGATACGGTCGTAAGCGCCATATGACCCGGGCAATCCGGGAATGACGCAGCAGAACAACACCCGCGCGGGTATCGCGCTGATGATCGCGGCGACGGTTGTGTTCGCGCTGCAGGACGGGATCTCGCGTCATCTGGCGGGGACTTACAACACCTACATGGTCGTGATGATCCGCTATTGGTTCTTTGCCGCCTTCGTCATCGCACTGGCCGCGCGTGCCCCCGGAGGACTAGGCGCAGCGACCCAGACAAGCCAGTTGGGTTTGCAGGTGTTCCGAGGAGTTCTTCTGGCGGCCGAGATTTGCGTCGCCGTTTATGCCTTTACCGTGTTGGGTCTGATCGACAGCATGGCGGTGTTCATCTGTTACCCGTTGCTGGTCGCCGCGCTCAGCGGGCCGGTTCTGGGCGAGCAGGTCGGTTGGCGGCGCTGGGTGGCGATTGGCGTGGGCTGCATCGGCGTTCTGATCATTCTGCAACCCGGCGCGGGTGTGTTTAACCCATGGGCCATTATCCCGCTGATTTCGGCGTTATTGTTCGCGCTCTATGGTCTGCTGACCCGCTATGCCGCACGCAAGGATACTGCGGCCACCAGTTTCTTCTGGACCGGTGTGGCCGGGGCCGTGGCGATGACGCTAGTGGGGATGTGGTTCTGGGAGCCGATGGCACGCGCGGATTGGGCGTGGATGGCGGTGCTTTGCGTCAGTGGCGTTCTGGGACACTGGCTGCTGATCAAATGCTATGAAATGGCCGAAGCCAGCGCGGTGCAGCCCTTTGCCTATTTCCATCTGGTCTGGACGGCCATCATAGGCATTTCCGTCTTTGGTGAGGCGTTGCGGCCCGCGGTTATCCTCGGGGCCGCATTGGTTGTGGCTGCGGGCCTGTTCACCCTATGGCGCGAACGAAGCCAGAGTTGAGCCGACCAGCTCCTGCGAGAACGGAACCGGCAGCGGGGGCTGACCCAAGCGGGCACGATAGACCGGCAGGCTTTCCGCCACCCGCATCACGTAGTTGCGGGTTTCGCTGAAGGGGATCGTCTCGATCCAGTCGACCACGTCGATCTCACCGGCGCGGGGATCGCCATAGCGCTCCATCCACGAAATCGGACGCCGCGGCCCGGCGTTGTAGCCTGCGGCCATCATCACCACGTTGCCGTTGAAATCCGCGGCCAGCCCGGACAGGTAATTTGCCCCCAGCTTAGCGTTGTACTGCCAATCCGAGGTCAGCTTCAAAGTCTTGTGGCCACTGAGGATGCCCAGCTCCTTGGCCACCAGCTTGGCCGTGGCGGGCATCACCTGCATCAATCCACGTGCACCTGCACCGCTGACTACGACCGGGTCAAACTCGCTTTCACGGCGGGCAATCGCCAACGTCATCTCTTTGGCCATGGGCAGGCCCATATCGGCCACCGGATGCACAGGGTAATAGGCGGCGGGCAGCACGACACCGGTTTTCGCGGCGCGTTTGGCAATCATCACCGCCAGATGCGGTTCCTTCAGTTCGATCACCAGATCGCCCAGTTGCGTTGCCTGCACCGGGTCCAGCTCTTCGACCAGATGGGTCAGGAAACGTTCGGACAGATTGTTTTCCCCGGCGCGCAGCAGCAACAGCCCGGCCTCCAAAACGCTGGAATCGGCGAACTCGGCCTGTTTCCAATGAGGCGCCCGGCGCGGGTTGGCCAGTTCACTGTCGAAGGGCCTTCCGATCCGCTCAGCTGCCAATAGGCCATAGAATGAGGTCTGATAGTCCGCGCCCATCGCGTAGGCGTCATAGGCTTTGTCGGCATCCCCCTGCGCCGCATAGGCCCGGCCCAGCCAATAGCCGCCACGCCCTTTCGAGATCGGCGATTCCACCGCGCCCGAGAAGTTCTGGAAATGCCGAACCGCTGTGGCGGGATCGTTCAGCTTGCGCAGCGCAAGAAACCCGGCCAGCCACTCCAGATCTGCGTAGGCATAGCCCATCTCGGGCGTCATGTGGTGGTTCGCGGCGATCTGATAGGCACGGCTGGCATCGCCATTGCGCATTTCAAGCCGCGCCAGACGGCGGCGACCTTCGCCCCACTTGTCCGGCTCACCCAGCGCATCCGGCCCGGTCGAGCGCGCCAGCATCAGGTCGATCGCGCTGTCGTCCAGTTCTTTCTTGTCGCGCCAGACAAACCGGTCAAAGGCCAGCCCCGGAGATGCGGCCAGCGACTTCGGAACCGCAGCAACTTTGTTGTCCACACCGGGTTGGCGCTTTTGCAAGGCAATTCGCGCCTCGGCCAGCTTGCGCTGATCGGTGCTGACCAAGGGCAGCATCTGTCCGGCGCTGACAAGGTGCCCATCCCACAGCATCCGGTCCAGCCGGGCGGTGTGATGGGGTTTCAGCAGCTTGCCGAAGTTCTCAAGGTAGTCCTTTTGCAGTCCGGACCCCATCGGCATGGTGCGCCACGCGGCCACGATATCGGCCTCGGCATCCCCCGGACGTCCCTTTGCCTTCAACGCGACGGCATAGTTCAGCGCACCTTCTGCCGTTTGCGGCGGGTTGCCGGCATAGAATTTCAACACCCGGTCGGGATCGGCGCCCGTGAAGGCGGGTTCGCTTTTGCGTCGCAACCAAGCCAGCCCGGGCCAGTCGGACCGACGGTCCAGAAACACCAGCACATCGCCCGAGCTGCCAAAGCCCTGGCGCAACCAGTGCCAGACGATGATATCGCGGCTCACCGACCCTCGGTTGCCCGCTACACGCAGGGCTTCATTCCAGTCGCCCTTGTGCATCTCGGACATCCCGGCGCGCAGATCGCCCACGGCGTCGGCCCGCGCCTGCCCGATTGACCCCAGAATCACCGCTATCAATAGTGCCAGAACGCGTGTCATGCCTTGCATTTCCCAACCAACCAAGGATACAGCCACTCAGGATAAACCTTGCGCCGCCGGGATCAACTCACATCGCGACGATTGTGATGGCCCCAAGCGCAAAAATTGCTAACCGCACACCAAGGAGCGTGTCATGTTCAAAGGCTCAATGCCAGCCCTCGTCACCCCGTTCACAAACGGCGAGTTGGACCTGAAGACACTCAAACACTTGGTGGAATGGCAGATTCAGGAAGGCTCGACCGGGCTGGTCCCCGTCGGCACCACCGGCGAAAGCCCGACGCTTAGCCATGAAGAGCATGAAACCGTGGTGGAAGAGGTTGTCAAAGCCTCTGCCGGTCGCGTGCCGGTAATCGCGGGTGCAGGATCGAACAACACGGTCGAAGCGATCCGGTTTGTGCGATTCGCAGAACGGATTGGCGCGGATGCGGCGCTGGTTGTGACACCTTATTACAACAAGCCCACGCAAAAGGGCCTGATCGCGCATTTCCGCGCGCTGCATGACTGCGCCGATATTCCGATCATCATCTACAACATCCCCGGCCGGTCGGTCATCGACATGACCCCCGCAACGATGGGAGAGTTGGTCGAGCTGCCGCGGATCGTTGGCGTAAAGGACGCCACCGGTGATCTGGCCCGCGTCAGCCAGCAGCGTGCGTCCTGCGGGCCTGACTTCTGCCAGCTGTCAGGTGAAGACGCGACTGCGCTGGGCTTCAACGCGCATGGTGGCGTCGGCTGTATCTCGGTCACCGCAAACGTGGCACCGAAACTGTGCGCCGAGTTCCAGCAGGCGACGCTGGCGGGCGATTATGCCAAGGCGCTGGAGTATCAGGATCGTCTGATGCCTCTGCACGAAGCGATCTTTATCGAGCCGGGTCTGGTAGGCGCAAAATACGCGCTCAGTAAGCTGGGCCTGTGCAGTGAAGAGGTACGCTCGCCGCTGACACCGCTGGACGACAGCACCAAGGCCGCCATCGACGCTGCGATGGCCCATGCTGGTCTGATCTGAGCCTAAAGAGTATGGGCCTGCCCACTAAAGCAGGCCCTATTCGCTGAGCAGTTCGCCCAGATGCTGGGTCTTGTCGGGATTACGCACCATGTAGATGGCCGCAATCCTGCCGTTCTCGATTTTGAGAGATGTGGCCTGCAGCGATCCGCCGGGTTCTCGGTTGAGGATTGCCGGTTGGCTATTTAGCCAGCAAAATGTCCAGGAATAGGCGCGCGGGGCCGAAGGTTTCCGCGCCAGCCCTGCAAAAAACCGAATGACTTTGTCCCTTCCATAAATCGGGTTCAGGGTCGCGATGATTTTACCCCCGCCATCCGAGTGCAATTGAACGTCCCGCGCAAGCAAATCCGTCAGATGTTTGGTGTCGCCGCTTTTGGCAGCCTTAAAAAACGCCTTGGCCAGTTCTTCACCCTGCTCACGAGCAACAGGCGCGCGCAGCCTCACCTGTTCAACGTGTTTTCTGGCGCGGCTGACAAGCTGGCGGCAGCTGTTTTGATTACGCTTCAGTGTCTCGGATAACTCGTCGTAGGAATGTTCGAACACGTCATGAAGCAGGAAGGCGGCGCGTTCCAGCGGTGACAACCTCTCAAGCGCCATCAGCAGAGCCACCGAGACATCGCGGTCCAGTCGTTCGGTTGCATCATCGGTGACCAGTGGTTCCGGCAGCCACTCTCCGGGATAAGTCTCACGCACAGTGCGCGCTGCCCGCAAGTGGTCGAGGCACAACCTTGTGACGACACGGATGAGATAGCCTGTCTTATCGTGGACCTGTTCAACATCAACGCGCCGCCAGCGCAGATAGGCGTCCTGCACGATGTCTTCGGCATCACCGACCGACCCGAGCATTCGGTAGGCAACCGCGAATAGACGCGGTTGCATATCGACAAAAGCCCGATCGTCGGGGGCGGACTCTGACCCGGTCATGCGGCTGTGGCCTTGTTGTCAACTGGGTGAGGCATTGCAAACCCCACTGCCAATCGGTTCCAAGCATTGATCGTGGTAATCACAAGGGTCAGTGCCACCTGATCCCGTTCTGAAAACTGGGCCGCCATTTCCTCATAGGTGTTGTCTGGCGCACGGCTGGTTTCGATCCGGGTCAGGGTCTCCGCCCAAGCCAGCGCCGCCCGTTCACGTACTGAATACAGCGAAGATTCATGCCAGGCGTTCAACAGATGCAGCCGATCCTCGGTTTCGCCATTCGTGCGCGCGTTTTGTGTGTGCATGTGGATGCAATATGCGCAGCCATTGATCTGGGAAACCCTGAGCTTCACAAGCTCGATCAAGCTGTGTTCCAGTTCCGACGCATGCAGTCTTTCCTCCATGTCGAGCATGGGCTGCAATAGCTCGGGGGCGGCGGCAAAATGATTGATCCGGGGGGGACATCGCATTCTCCTGTTTTGGTATTGAACAAGAACAGGACGGTCGCGCCACCGGGTTTGTGACATGAACCGCAAAAAAAAAGAGCCTCAGGATCAAGGCTCTTTCGTTCAGCGTTTGCCGTAATACAGCCCTACCACATGTTCCGCCTGCGCAAAGAACAGCCAGCGTGACACCACGACGCCTGTCAGATGCGACAGCACGGCCAGCAGCGCAAAGATATGTTTGATCGCAACTCCTGAAACCGGGATCAGGATCAGCAGCAAGGGCAGCACAAAGGCCAGCCCAAAGGAAATTACCCGCAGTTTCTGCGCATGTTTGCGGCCTACCACGTGGACGAACTCACGCAGCAGATAGTTTGTACCCGTGTGTGGAGGCTCAAAGGCGCGGACGGCACCACGGCCTCCCAGCCCTGTGGCAGTGCCGAGTGTGGTGCCAGACCGGGCAAACGCACCGTCGCCCTTGGCCCAATAGGCCAACTGCACAGCCCCTGCGATGGCCAGCAGCCATGGAGCCAGTGCCTCGGCACCCGCCAACAGCGCACCCCCTGCGAGGCCGAAAGACAGGAACATTGCCGGTGTCAGGTTCATGTTCCAGCGTGGGACGGTCTTGAGCTGCGTGTAGATCATCGAGGTGGTAAACACGGTGGCGAGGCTGAGCAGCGCTCCGATCCAACCTATGACCGTCCAGTGACTGCCCGCAAACACAGCCCCAAGGGCATAAAGCCCCATGACAAGAAGGGCAGCAACCGCGCAGACGCCCTCACGGCTGAGCCAGCTGGACCTCCATTGACTGAACGCTTTCCAGGCACGCTCGGGATGCCCCAGGTGGAAGGTTGAGGCCAGCAGACCGCCCACCGCCAGAGCGTAGGCGATGAGGTAAAACACAAAGGCGACGAAACCGGTCACCTCGGGTTGGCCGAGGCCAAGAAAAAACAGCAATCCAAAACCCAGCCCGGAACAGGTGGTGAAGATGATGACAGAAGGGGCTGGGTGCATCAGAGCTTCTCCAGAGTTTTGTCGAGCCAGCCGAGGAAGCCTTTGGGCTCTTCGGCGACCGGGGCCAGCAGGGGCGCAAGAATGTCGATCTGGTCCTCGATCTGGTCCTTGGGTCGTGGCGGCAGGTATTTATTTACGGGTTTGGTGCCCATCTCAGGCATCAGGTCCATCCCCTCGCGCTCGGCCACCAATTTGCTGACATCGCTGTTCGGGTCCCCAAGATCACCAAAATGGCGTGCTCCGGCCGGGCAGGTGCGCACGCAGGAGGGCACGCGGTCTACCTCGGGCAGGTTCTCGTTATAGATACGGTCAACGCAGAGTGTGCATTTCTTCATCACGCCTTCCGCCACATCCAGTTCCCGCGCGCCATAGGGGCAGGACCAGGCGCAGAGGCCGCAGCCGATGCAGTCGCTTTCATTGACCAGCACGATACCATCCTCGACCCGCTTGTAGCTGGCTCCGGTGGGGCAGACGGTGACGCAGGGGGCGTCTTCGCAATGCAGGCAGGACTTGGGGAAGTGGATCAGTTGGGCGTGACCTTCGGCCGGTGTGACCTCGTAGGAGTGTACCCGGTTCAGGAAAGTGCCCGACGGGTTGGCGCCATAGGCGTCCTGATCGGACAGGGGCGCGCCGTAGTTTTCGGTATTCCAGCCTTTGCATGAAATCACGCAGGCATGGCAGCCGACACAGGTATCGAGGTCGATGACCAGACCCATTTTGCGCTCGGTGGATAGGGGGAGTTGAGTCATTTGCCTACCTTCCACGCAAGATCTTTCGGGCCGGTCCCAACGGGTGACTTGATCGGGTCAAATTCGGGCTGGCTTTCTGCATCACTTGGGGCTGCAGCCTTCTCGATTTTCACTTTCAGGTCGAACCATGCGGCCTGCCCGGTGATCGGGTCCGAATTGGCCCAGCGTTGCCCGTCCCCTTTTGGCGGCAGCAGTTCGTGGATCAAGTGGTTCAGCAGGAAGCCCTTGGTCGCCTCTGGCGCGTCCTCTTGCAGCGCCCAGGCGCCTTTGCGCTTGCCGATAGCGTTCCAAGTCCAGACGGTGTTTTCGTTCAGGGCAGCCATCTCCATCACCGGCACGGTGATTTCCCCGTGCGGAGAGCTGACTTTGGCCCAATCGCCGTCCTGTAGACCGTGCTCGCGCATCAGTTTGGTCGGGACATAAAGCGAGTTGCGCCCGTGCAACTGGCGCAGCCACGCGTTCTGCGTGCCCCAGCTATGATACATCGCCATCGGGCGTTGGGTCAGGGCGTTGACGGTGAATCCTTCGTTGCCCTGCTGGTCGGTTTCGTACCAGATCGGCAGCGGGTCCATCGTGTCCTTGATGCGCTGGCGCAGATGTTCGGGCGGCTGGCGATCTCCGTGACCTTCGGCGGCAAGCTGGAATCGGCGCATCGGTTCGGAATAAAGTTGGAACAGATAGGGTTGCGGGCTGTCATAAATCCCCATCCCTACGGCCCAGTCCTGATAGGCCCTGTTCCACGGTTTGTAGTAATCCGCGCCTTCGGGGATATGCGCGACGTAGAAGCCACCGTTTTCGATGTAGCGGTTCAACTGGTCTGGATTGACCTCTCCTCTCCCTTCCTTGTCGCCATTTTCGCCCCGGAACCCGGCCAGAGGGCCGATGCCCGGTTTGCGTTCGTGGTTGACGATGTAGTCAGCGTAGTCCTTCCACTTCGGCGTTCCGTCTTCGTTGGTGAAGCCCGGAAGGCTCATGCGGTTGGCCAGTTCGATCAGCACCGACTGGAACCCGCGCACATCTCGGTCAGGTTCAACCACCGGCCAGCGGATGGCGTCTGCGGCCGCGTCAGCCTCGCAAATCGGGCGGTCCAGCAGAGAGATGCAGTCGTGCCGTTCCAGATAGGTGGTGTCGGGCAGGATCAGGTCGGCATAGGCCACCATTTCCGAGGAATACGCATCGGAATAGATGATCTTGGGGATGACGTATTTGCCGTCCTCGTTGCGGGCGGTCAGCATCTCCATCACGCCCTTGGTGTTCATGGACGAGTTCCACGACATGTTCGCCATATACATGAACAGCGTGTCGATCTTGTAGGGATCGCCCGCAGCAGCATTCGAGATCACCATATGCATCAGCCCGTGGGCCGACATCGGGTTTTCCCACGTGAATGCCTTGTCGATGCGCTGCGGCGTGCCGCAGTCGTCGATCAGCAGGTCTTCGGGGCCGCGCACAAATCCCAGGTGCGGACCTTCCAGCGGACGACCGGGCCGACGGTCACCGTGAGGGCTGGGATGGGCCTCGACCGGCTTGGGGTAGGGCGGTTTGAAGCGGAAACCACCGGGGACCTCGACCGTGCCCAGAAGGATTTGCAGGACGTGCAGGGCTCGGCAGGTCTGGAACCCGTTGGCATGGGCCGAAATCCCGCGCATAGCGTGGAAGCTGACCGGGCGACCGATCATTTTGGAATGCGTCTCTCCCCGGAAGTCGGTCCATTCGTGGTCCAACTCGATGGCTTCGTCAAAGGCGACGCGGGCGATCTCGGCGGCGATGGCGCGGATGCGTTTGGCGGGGATGCCGCAGCGGTCGGCGACAGCCTCAGGGGCGTGGTCGTCGGACAGGTACTTCTCGGCCATCAGGTGGAAGACCGGGCGGTGCGTGACGCCGTCTTTTTCATAAGTGGCCGACAGGTCTGGTCTGACGCCGGGTTTGTCGAAGGCGGTGGGCTTGCCCGTGGCGCGGTCGATCACCAGCGGCTTGCCGTCGGCGTCGCGCAGGAACAGGCCCTTCTCAGGCCCTTCTGCGGCATTTACCAGAACTGGGGCATTTGTGTAGCGGCTGAGGTAATCCAGGTCGATCTTGCCCGCCTTCATCAGTACATGAATCAGCGACAGGATGAACAAACCGTCGGTGCCCGGCGTGATCCCGACCCAATCGTCAGCCACGGCGTTATAGCCCGACCGGATCGGGTTCACCCCGATCACCCGTGCGCCGCGCGCCTTGATCTTGCCGATGCCCATCTTGATCGGGTTGCTGTCATGGTCTTCGGCCACGCCGAACAGCATGAACAGCTTGGTATGGTCCCAATCGGGCTGGCCAAATTCCCAGAAGGCGCCGCCCATCGTGTAGATGCCGCCCGCCGCCATGTTGACCGAGCAGAACCCGCCATGGGCCGCGTAGTTCGGGGTGCCGAAATTCTGTGCCCAGAAAGAGGTGAAACTCTGGCTTTGATCGCGGCCAGTGAAGAAGGCCAGTTTCTGCGGCGCGGTTTCGTGCAGTTCGTTCAGCCAGCCGACGGCCGTGCTGATCGCCTCGTCCCATTCGATCTCGCGGAATTCACCCGAGCCACGCGGTCCGACCCGGCGCAGGGGTTTGCGCAGGCGGGATGGTGCGTTGACTTGCATGATCCCGGCGCTGCCCTTGGCGCACAGAACACCCTTGTTCACCGGGTGGTCGCGGTTGCCTTCGATATAGGCGACCTTGCCGTCCTTCATGTGAACGTTGATGCCACAGCGACAGGCGCACATGTAGCAGGTGGTGCGCCGGACCTCGTCCGAGACTTTAGGGCTGGTGTCGATCTTCGGTTGCTGGATGGTCATCTGGCGTCCTTCTATCGGGGCGACGGATCAGGTCAGGAATGTTATTCCGGCGAGGATAACTCCTGCAATGAAAAGAGTTTCTACGACGATCAGGGCGATTGCAGCGCCGCCGACCGACAGGATCTGTTTCAGATTTGTCTTCATGCCGACTGCTGCGATGGCGATCAGAAGCAACCAGCGAGAAATCTGGCTGAGCAGGTCCGAGATGAAGGGCGGGATCAGGCCGAATGAGCTGGCTGCGGCCAGAACCAGAAAGCCTACGACAAAGCTGGGCAGGATCGGGGGGCGCTTGCCCGCCTCGTCCATATCAGTGACGCCACGGATGATCAGCGAGGCGACCAGAACCACCGGCGCCAGCATCGCAACGCGGAACAGTTTCACCAATGTCGCGGTGTCACCGGTCTGTTCCGAAATCGAGAATCCAGCACCCACCACCTGCGCCACGTCGTGGATCGTGCCACCAAGGAACACGCCGCCTGCGACGTCGCTCATGCCCAGCATGCGCACCAGAATGGGATAGGCAATCATCGCGATGGTCGACAGGACGGTGACGCCCAGAACGGTAAAGATCAGCCGTTCCTCGGATCGATCATCCTTGGGCAGGATGGCGCTGATCGCCATCGCCGCCGACGCACCACAGATCGCGACCGAGCCAGCGGTCAGAAAGGCAAAGCGCCATTTGTGGCCGAAGAAACGCGCGATCAGCAGGCCAAAGGCAATCGTGGCCAGCACGCCGCCAACAACCAGCGCGATCAGGTCCCAGCCCAACCCCATCATCAGTGTCATCGAAACACGCACGCCCAAAAGCGCCACACCCAGTCGCAGCAGCGATTTCGCGGCAAAGCCGATACCGGGGACGGTTTTGCCCTCTTCCCCCAAAAAGCTGAGCGCGATGCCCAGCAACAGCGCCATCAACATCGCCGGTGTCGCATAATGCTCGGACAGGAACTTTGCAGTCACGGCAACGGTAGTCGCGACCAGCACGCCGGGAAACAGAGTGCGGATCGTGTGCGCGGCATTTGCGCCAAAAAGAGACGTAGGTTCGGTCTTTGCCAGCATCTGCCCGACATGCCTTCTGGAAAAATTGCGATACCGGCGGGTTTGTCGCCAGGGTTCTTCGGTGGCCGGGGTCAACACGTCCCCGGCTTGGACTTGATGTGTTGAGCCTGCACCGCCGTCACGGCGATCATGTGCAGAATGTCTTCGGACGAACAGCCGCGCGACAGGTCGTTGGCCGGTTTGGCCAATCCCTGCAGCACCGGGCCGATCGCCTCGACCCCGCCGATGCGCTGGGCGATCTTGTAGCCCAGATTGCCCGCATTCAGGCTGGGAAAGACAAAGACATTCGCCTCACCCTTCAGCGGCGAGTCCGTGGCCTTCTTGGCCGCAACCTCAGGCACGAAGGCTGCATCGAACTGCAGCTCTCCGTCGATCAGCAAGGTTGGGTCCTTTTCGCGCGCAATACGCGTGGCCTCGACGACCTTGGAAACTTTGGCATGTTCGGCGCTGCCGGATGTGGAAAAGGACAGCATCGCCACTCGCGCGGTTTCGCCAGTCAGGGTTTCATAGGACGCGGCCGAGGCGCGGGCGATCTCGGCCATTTCCTGTGCGTCCGGGTCAACGACCAGACCGCAATCGGCAAAGATGTGTGCGCCTTTGACCTCGTGATGGTCCTTGCAGAACAGCATCAGGAAAAAGCTTGAGACCATCGCCGCATCCGGGGCCGTACCGATGATCTGCAGCGCGGCGCGCACGGTGTCGGACGTGGTTTCGACCGCGCCGCCGACAGTGCCGTCTGCGATGCCCTGCTGTACCAGCAAGGCGGCATAGGTCAGACGGTCCTTGATCTGCTGCTGCGCCTCATCAAGGGTCATTCCCCGGTGCTTGCGCCGTTCGTACAGCGCCTGCGTCAGTTCCGGTGTCAGTGCAGAATCAACAGGATCGTGGATTTCGATCCGCTCGGGATCGTAGCCCTCATGGGTTTGCAACAAGGCCGAAACCTCGGCCTTGTTGCCAATCAGGATGATCCGCGCGACGTTTTCTTTCACGGCCATGACCGCGCCTTCGACCACACGGGGATCATCGCCCTCGGCCAGGGCGATGATTTTGTCGGAGGCACTGGCCGTCCCGAGAATGGCGCGCAGAGGCTTCACGCGGATTAAACCCCGGCCTGTTGGTTCATGTCGTCGGCGCTGATGCCTGCCACTTCGACCGGCTTCTTCATCGCGTCGCGGCGGAAGGGCTCACCCAGTTCC
>NZ_JBQFRE010000008.1:0-141834 GCF_056537245.1 Ruegeria sp. CG11 | reverse complement strand
TCACGCGGTCCTCTGACACGTCCAGAGCCACCACGTTGTGGTTCTGCGCCAGCAGCACCGCGTTGGACAGGCCCACATAGCCGATACCGGCGACCGCAATCTTCATGGTTGAATTCCTTTTGTAACCTGGGCCCGGACCAGTTGGTGGGGCGATTTCCTTGTTAATTCACAGCAGCGTTGATTGGAGTTGTAATGAGAGAAGGTGTTATTTGTGAGATGGTTCTACCCCATCTTGTGACGGGGTTTTCCGCGATGAAGATGATGTCGTTGTTGCGCAGTTCGAACTGCGCGGCCAGCGTGAGGTGAGCGGCGTTTCTTGTGTCGAGGTGCCAGGCGGTGACGGCGCCGAACTCGCGGGGGTCCTGGGCGGCGCGCAGGACGTAGACCTCCGACGCGTCGCCGGTTTCCTTGGCCACGCCGCCGCCGGTGTCGTAAAGCGCGTCGGCGAGGGTGGCGGAGTGGTTGAAGGGCAGGGCATAGCGGCCCTGGGTGCGGACCTCGCCGGAGAGATAGACGTAATCGCGGTCGATCGCGTCCAGTTCGATGGACTGGATGAAGTTGTCGCGGCGTTCATCCAGGTCGGCGCGGCGCAGGTTGACGGCGGTGTTCAGCTCCTGCAGCGCGGTCTGGCGGCCTTCCAGCACGGTCTCGCGCAGGGCGATCTGCTGGGCAAAGTAGCGCTCGGCACGGTCCAGATCATAGTCGGTGTCGACAAAGACCGAGTCGTCCGCGATCAGGTTGAGATTCTGCAGTTCGGTGCGGGAATAGAGGTCTTCCAGCGGGATTTGATAGACATTGCCGTTGCGGTAGATGCGCACCGAGGAGTTGTCGATATCGCTGACCGAGACCGAGCCTGCGGCCGAGAGCGCCTCGCCCAGGGTCAGCTGGGTCAGGGTGATGGGCTGCACGCCGGGCTGGCCGACGGCGCCGCCGACCGAGACGCGGCGGGAATTGAACTCGGCAATTTCCAGGCTGAAGGTTGGGTCGATCTGGTTTTCCACCAGGCGCTGGAACAGCAGCGCCTCGGCCTCGTCCACGGTCAGGCCGACCAGGCGCACGCGGCCGACATCGGGGATGTTGATGGAGCCGTCATCCTGCACGGTATAGCCGTTGCGGCTGTTCTGCGCGGCCAAGAGGCCCGACAGCTCTCCGGCAGTGCCTTGCGTCGAGGGCGTCGACAGCACCAGCACGTCGCCGATGCCGATCGTGTAGGGGCCGGGATTGACCTGAGGCGGCGGGTCCAGCTGCAGGCCGGCGCGCGATCCGTCTTGGGTCGAGGGCGCCTCGGGCAGCGGGCCGGTGCCGCGCAGGCTGTTGGAGGAGCCCGATCCGGCCGACAGCGCAAAGACCGAGGGCAGGGTCTTGGGCGCATAGGGCGAGCGGTTGGCCACCAGCACGGTCTCGGGCGTCACCGGCACGACGCGGACCTTGCCGGCCTCCGACACGCCTGCGGTCACCGAGGGGCTGCGGTAGATGGTCGAGCATCCGGCGATCAGGCCAACTGCGGCCAGCGCGCTGAGGAAAAGGGGGATGTGGCGCACGATGCGTCCTCCGCTGTTCAAAACCTTAACTATCATCGGGCACTGCCTTTATGAACATGTTGCCCAGGAAATCGCCGATCCATTGCGAGGACTGGACGATGCGGCCGGTGCCGGTCTGCACCCAGTAAATGTTGGTGAACTGCTGGGCCAGCCCATAGCAGTCTTCCTGCTGTTTTTGCGTGGCGACGGGGGTGCCGCCCAGCACGACCATGTCCGCGCCCAGCGGGGTGATCCGGCATTTATAGGCGTGCAGCTCGATCTCGTCATCGCCGTTGAGAAAGCTGTGGAACCGCTCGGCGTGGCCCGAGCCGCCGGTCAGGATCAGCGCGGCGCTCTGGCGCAGATCCGACCCGGACATGCCGCCGCCGAAGCCGATGGCCGAGGTCAGCAGGCCCTGTTCCAGCGTGATGGTGGCCCCATCCGCGGTCAGCCAGGTCTGAACCCCGTCGCGCTCGGTCTCCAGCAGCATGACACCGGCCAGATCGCGGCTGGGGAAGCCGACCTCGAGCCGGGGCGGGATAGGGCGGCGCGCGGCCAGTACCTCGGCGCGCGGATGGAAGCGTGGCGCGTTGGGAAACAGCGCGCCTTTCAGCAAATCGACATCCTCCTGTGCCTCGCCGCAGGAGATCAGCATCAGGGCCAGCAGGGCCAAAGGGGCAGGACGTCGCAGGGCCTTCATCGCCAGAACCTCCCCCAGCCGCGGGACAGGTCCTGCGCGCGGGCCTCACGGGTGACGCCGTAAAGCCGGTTGCGCACGTTCAACCGCGCGCCGCCGTCGCGCAGGACCGGGCGGATGGTCTGGGCGATCTTGTTGCGCGAGGGGCGCCCGGTGATCCACGAGACGGGAACCTCTATCCGGATGCCCTTGTCGAACGAACCTTCGCCGAACTCCTCGGAGCTGACATCGGTCAGGGTAAAGAAGGCGCCGACCTTGAAGCCGTTGTTGAACTCGCGATCCAGCGCAAAGGTGGCGCCATAATCGCCCGCCAGATAGCGCCCGACATCGACCTGCGCGTGATAGTCGCCGGGCAGGTCGTAATAGGCCGAAACGTGCCCGGTGGCGACATTGTAATCCTGAAAGCCGAACAGAACGTCATAGTCGCGTTGGGCCACGTAATTGGCCTCAACCCCCAGGGCCAGGCGGCTGTCGGTGGGGTACCACAGCAGCTCGGTCGAAAGCCCGCCGAACATGGTCTCGAGATAGCCCAGCGTGGTGCGGGCATAGAGATCCTTGCCCGGCCGCCACAGGTACTCGGCGGTCATATGTTCGACGCGCAGGTTGGATTCGCGGGCATAGATCGCCCAGTCCGAGCGCACATGCTGCAGCGGCGAATCCGAGACGCGGGTGCTGTCATCCAGCGTGCTGAGGATCGGCTGGCGCAGCCCGGTCGACAGGGTGAAGCCGGGTGACAGGGTATAATCCAGCCCCAGCGCGGCCCCCAGCTCGTACCGCAGCGGATCGTCGGGGTCGAAGAAAGAGAAGTTCAGATAGGGCCCGAAACGGTAGGAGAAATGCGGATAGGCATCGCTGAGGATGCCGCCCTGCAGCAGCGGGATCGTGTCCGAGATCTCGGCCCGGGCAAAGCTGCGCCAGGCGTTGTCGGGGTCGTGTTCCAGCTCGTAGAGGTCGTCGCGATTGACCCGCACCGCACTCAGCGGCACGCCGTTCGACATCAGCGCGATGTCGAACTGTTCGGTTTGCGGCGGTTCTTCGTTGGCCAGCACGCGGGCGGTGCGTCCCAGCGCCTGGGCGGACTGGCCATAGCGATTGTTTTCGACCCCGACCTGAACGGTGTCGCCGGTCTCGGACAGGTAGACAAGCCGCAGCCCTTCCTGACCCAGCGCGCGCTGCAACCGGTAGCGGATGTCGCCTTGGGTGCGGTCTGCGGTGGCGACGGCAACCTGCGATCTGGGCCGCAGCGGCGGCGGCGCGGCGCCCTGCCCACCGGGCGTCACCGCTTTGCGCGGATCGATGAAATAGCTGAAGGTCAGTCCCAGCGTGGTGCCATAGAGGTAAGAGGTGGTCAGCTGGGTGCCGTTCTTGAACCGGTATTGCACCCCGACATTGATCGGCGAGCGAACATCGAACCCGATATTGTCGCCTTCGGCGGTGTAGAGATCGGGGGAATACTCGGCCAGAAATGTCAGTCGGTCACTATACTGCCAGCTGGCGCCACCGAACAGGGCCGCGTCACCGCGGAACCAGTTGCCGAAATCCAGCTGGCCGGTTTCTCCGTCATTCGAGGAAGGCCGGGTGTCGAACCGGTCGCCGAAGACGCCCAGCGGGTTGGAAAACGCGCCGCGCCCGGCCATCCGCCCCCAGCCGATGCCGCCGGTCAGTTTGAACCGGTCCCGAAAGGTTTTTGTGGCCACAAAATACTCCGCGGCATAGATGCCGGTGCCGCCGAAATCGCGCAGCCCCATCACGATGGCCGGGCTGTGCTTGCTTTCCTCGTGCAACCGGAAATGCAGGTCGAAGCTGCGGTCGTAGCGGTCGCCGACCGCACCGTCGAACCCTTTGATATAGGCATAGCGGAAGCTGCCATGCGCCCAGGGCAGCATCTGGAAGGTCATCGTGCCCCGCCCGGTGTCCCGGAACCCTGCGGCGGTGAAGACCAGCGCGCCATCCTCGAACATCTCGGCGGTCGGGATCTCGAGCAGGCCGGGCGTGCCATAGGTCGAGACCGACTGCGCCTGTGCCATGCCGGTCGCCGTCGCGCACACCACTGCCATCAGGCCTTTCCGCCTTGCTGATACCGCTCGAATCTTCACGTCAGATTATCACTTTTTTTCGGCGCCTGATTAGCGGGTTTTGCCTGTGCCGTCTTGTGTCAATTCGCTGCTGCGGGCTTTCCCGCAGCTTTGTGGCCTATCTGCAATTTGGTCGGACGGTTGTGCTGCTTTTTAAGCACGGTGCGGCACAGGCCTGGCGGCGGTGGCGGTTCGGCGGGTCTGTGGCAAGCTGCTGAAAAACAGAAATTTCCCGGCAGATCCGTGCACTTTTTTGCGGATGCGGCATTCTCAGCTCCGGTCAGCTGTGATAGCCTCGGCCCAAGACTTGTTTTAGGAGATTCAAGATGATCAGAACAGCAATTCTGATTCTGGCCCTTTCAGCCACCGGTTCCTATGCCCAGGACGCCTCCGGCGCAGCGGCAACGGCTCAGGCCACCGCTCAGACCGGTAGCGCAGGCGGCGCTAGTGCCGCAGCAGGTGGCGCAGGAGCAGCAGCCGGCGGAGCCGCAGCTGCAGCTGGCGTGACCGGCTTCGTTCCGCTCGTCGCACCCGCGCTCGGCGTGGCCGCAGCCGCAATCGGCGTCGCTGCCGCAGGCAGCGGAGGCGGATCAGCAAACAGCACAACAAGCACCGTCAGCACAAACTGAACCAGACCGTATCAACAACAAGGCGCGCCCCTCCCAATCCGGTGAAGGGGCGCAGCCTTAGTTGTTGTAATAATTGTTGGCATAGTTGCCGTAGGAATACCCGTAATGCCGCGCTCCTCGCGCATTGATTTGACCAAGAACCAAACCCGTCAACCGCTGATTGTCCGTGTGGAACAGGCGCATGGCTTCGGTGAGATCCTGTTCGGACGTGTCGTTCCATTTGACGGTCAACAGCACTGCGTCCGCATTGCGCGCAATCAGGCGCGCGTCAGAAACCAGCAAGGTTGGCGGCGTGTCGATCAGGATGACGTCATACTGCTGGCGCATATCCTCCAGGAACAGCCGGAACCGTTCTGACGCGAAGAGATCCGCCGCATTGGCCGAGGTTTTCTCACCCGCGAGAATGTCACAACCCAGCAGCGGGTCCTGAAAGATGGCTTCTTGCGCCGTCGCATCGCCGGCCAGAACAGACACGATCCCCTTGTTCGGGACGCCATGCAATTGCGCCGTCATGGTCAGGCGTCGAATATCGCCTTCGACCAGCAGTACCTTTTTGCCGATCCCGACAAAGTTCTGCGCCAGAGCCAGCGCGTTTGTTGTCTTGCCTTCGCCCGGCAACGAAGAGGTGATCACCACCACCTGCGGCGGGCGGTCCACATTTGACAACATCAGCGAGGTACGCAGGTTGCGCACCGCCTCGGCCGTGGCAGATGAGGGCTTTTCGGCGAGATATTCCAGAATCTTGCGGCGCCCGCGGGCAGGGAAGACGGGAATCTGACCCAGAACGCTGTACCCGGTTTCGCGTTCCAGCTCTTGTGCTGAACGGAATCCTTTGCGCCGCGACTCGGCCAGCAACACGATACCAGCGCCCAGCAAGAGGCCCAGAATGGCCGACAGCGCGAGGATCATGGATTTGCGGGGCGATGCCGGATTGCCGGGGATCACTGCGCGGGACAGCTGCCTGCTATCCGCTTTCTGGATGCCTTCCTGCGCCGAAGTCTCTTTCAGTCGGGCCAGGAAATATTCATACAGCAGCCGGACCGCTTCGGCTTCGCGCACCAGTTGCTGTAGTGTGATCAGATCCGCATTCTGCTGGGCGATCTGCTGACCCAGCTCTTTGGCCGATTGCGTCAGCGCCTGAACCTGCTGCGCCGCCCGCCGCGCATCGAGCGCAGTGCGCGCGAGCAGGCGCTGGAATGCGGTGTCAAAGGTGGCTTCACCAGTGTCCGAGTCCCCGACCTGTGAATACAGCCGTTGCAACTGCGGGTCCTGACTGGCTTCGGCCTGTGCCGCGCGGGTGTCGGCGGCCTCCAGTGTTTCATACCGGTCCTGAGCCGAGATACGGTTTGCCTCGGCAGAGATGCGGCGTTCCCGCAGGTCTTTCAGCTGAATTTCCTGCAACTGCAACGCCTCGGGCGAGATCAGCGCCGTCGTCGCGTTGAACTCGTTGACTTCCGCTTCGGCGGTTTCCAACTCGACCTGCAGCTCGGCCACCCGGTCGGTCAGCCATGCGGTCGCCTGTTCGGTAGCCTCGAACTTCACTTCGATCTGATTCAGAACGTAGAGCTCGACAATTGTATCCGCGATCAGGGCCGACTTGCGCGCCGCTTCCGTTTCGACCGTTACCTCGAACACCAGGCTTTGCGGTATGTTTCGGATCGAAACCTTGTTCAGCAATGCGCTGATAACATTGTCGCGTGTAATCAGCGCCGCGATGTCAGGCTGGACTTCCACAGGTTCCGGGCTGAGTCCCAAGGCGGATTTCAGGCCACTCTTGATGACTGTGAGGGTCGACGGCGCGGTCAGCGCGCCGTTGAATTCAGGATCAGAAACCAAGTTGAGCTTATCGACAACCTTGCCCATCAGTCCGCGGGACCGGAGCACTTCCAGCTCGGAGTTGACCTCGGCAGTGTCTCCGGCCAAGCCGCCCACCACGCTTTGCAGGTCGACCACGCTGGCCTGATCGGTTTCCAGCATGACCACGGCGGTAGATTTGTACAATGGGACGGCGGCGACAAAGGCGTAGTAGGCCCCCAATAGAATGGCTGCGGCTGTGGTCACCGCGATGATCCACTTGCCACGCCACAAAGTTCCCGCCAAAGCGGCCAGGTCGATGACGTCATTTTGCGGCGCGTCACTTGCCGGGGACCGGTTCGGTTTGAACTGCGCGTCGTGTATCGGAGTTTGCTTCATATCGAATATATGATCCCAAATGCCTGACACACGCGAAACGCGTGTGCCACTGCGCTCTACACGGTCCCCAAGCAAGAATAAAGGTCTGTGCGCCTGTTACCGACCGGTTCTGAGAAGCATGGCCGACGCGGTCAGAGAGATGATCTTGATGTCGCTGAGAAAGCTGCACCGGGTCAGATAGGCGACATCCAAAGCGACGCGCTCGCTGTAGCTGATATCGTTGCGCCCCGAGACCTGCCACAGCCCGGTGACCCCCGGTTTCTGTGCCAGATAGGCCGATGCCGAACTGCCGTATTTGACCAGTTCGATGGCTACAACGGGGCGCGGGCCGACAAAGCTCATCTCGCCTTTCAGCACGTTCCAGATCTGCGGCAGCTCGTCCAGACTGGTCTTGCGCAGGATGCGGCCCAGCCGGTTGATGCGCGGATCATCGGTCAGTTTATGGTCGCGTTCCCACTCGGCTGCGGCTTCGGGATTGGCGTCCAGATAGGCCTGCAGCCGCGCCTCGGCATCGGCCACCATGCTGCGAATCTTCCAGCATTTGAAGGGCTTGGCATTCTGGCCCACACGGGTATGGCCGAAAAAACCGGGACCTCCGTCAAGGCGCACAAGGCACCACAGCACCGCAATGACCAGCGCCACAACGGGCAGCAGCAGCACTGCGAGCACGATGTCAAAGACACGCTTACCAAGACTCGAATACAGCCCAGACGGTACCCGGTGTTGCACCGGCTGTCCCGCTGATCTGTCTTGTGAAGCCGTTGAGGAAGCGAAGTCCAGCATTTAAAAATATCCTGACATCTTGAGAGCAGATGCTAATGCATCAATTAAGCAATCAAACGGCGTCCCGGATAAACCCGCGACGTGAAATATTTAAGGGGCAAAACAACTCTAGGACTAAAAGATTTCTACACCTGCACGATTGTTGCGCAGTTGCATCATTTGCCATCGGGTTAATAAACAACGACTCGGTGATTTGCAACCTAAGATTGAGTTACGCAGCGCATCTCCGACGCGCAAAACCACAGACGCGGGCGAACTTCACACAGATTTTGCGCGGAAAATGCTCATAGCTTCAGTGCATGTCAGGCGTTGGAACGATGTGCCGGATATTGCATCAGATACGTGCTGGCCGCGATCACTCAGAGAAGTGGCGAGCAGTGATGTTCCTACGACCATTACACCCGGTTGCCTAAACAACGTTCGAACAGGCAGTGGATTGGCCGGGGTCCTCGTGTGCGTGGATGAAAAAATTGACTGAACAGTAAAAAAGTGCTGCCATCCCACCACACAGGAGAAAGAGATATGACCAAAAGAACATTTACGCGCAGAGTGTTGCTGGCTGCGGCCGCCGCAGTTTCAATATTGTATTCCGCCGGGCTGGCGGCGGCAGAAACGGTTAAGGTGGCGGCGATTTACACGCTGCCCGTGGAACAGCAATGGATCAGCCGTATCCACAAGGCCCTGAATACCGCGGCCGAACGGGGCGACATTGAATATGTGTTTTCGGAAAACGTCGCCAACACCGACTATGAGCGCGTAATGCGCGAATATGCCGAACAGGGTGCCCAGCTGATTGTGGGCGAGGTGTTCGGTCTGGAACGCGCCGCGCGCAAGGTGGCGAAGGACTACCCGGATACAGCGTTTCTGATGGGTTCGTCCTTTGGTCCGGTTGCCCCCAATTTCTCGGTCTTTGACAACTGGATTCATGAACCGTCTTACCTGACCGGCATGGTGGCTGGCGCTGCGACGGAATCGAACGTGATCGGCATGGTCGGCGGCTATGCCATCCCCGAGGTGAACCGTCTGATGAACGCCTTCATGGACGGCGCGCGCGAGGTGAACCCGGATGTCACCTTCCTCGTGACCTTCATCGACAGTTGGTATGATCCGCCCAAGGCCAAGGAAAGCGCCATCGCGATGATGGATGCAGGCGCTGACATCATGTACGCCGAACGCTTTGGCGTGTCGGACGCGGCGGTTGAACGAGGCGTCAAGGCCGTGGGCAATGTCATCGATACGTCGGGCGATTACCCCGGCACGATCATGGCCTCGGCCCTGTGGCATATGGAGCCGACCATCGACAAAGCGATCGCCAATGTCGCCAGCGGGTCATTTGAGGCTGCGGATTATGGCCAATACAGCTTTATGGGCTATGGCGGCGGATCGATGGTTCTGGATGAAGAACTTGTTCCGGCTGACGTGCTCGAAGCGGTGAATGCGCGTCAGGCCGAGATTCTGGACGGGCTGTTCCGCGTGAACGTCAACGATGACCGTCCGGTCTCGGACAACTGAGTGCAATCGGGCCGGTTTTGCATCGGCCCGCTTTCCCCATGACCACAGTTCTCAAGCTCAACGGGCTGAGCAAGCATTTCGGCCCGGTCATCGCCAATGATGATGTCAGCCTGACCCTGAACAAGGGTGAGGTTCTGGCCTTGCTGGGTGAAAACGGCGCGGGAAAGACCACGCTGATGAATATGCTGTTTGGGCATTATTTGCCCGATTCAGGGTCTATTGAAGTTGCTGATGAGGCGGGTGTTTTGCAGCCTCTGCCGCTGGGCCATCCGCAGGTGGCACTGGCCGCAGGTGTCGGCATGGTGCACCAGCATTTCACGCTGGCCGAGAATATCTCGGCTTTGGACAACATTACCTTGGGGGCCGAACCCTTGTTCGCCCTGCGCCGCAACCGGCGCGCAGCGCAACGCAAGGTCGAAGAAATCATTGCCCAAAGCGGCCTGACCGCGCCATTGGATACGCCGGTCGGGCGGTTGTCGGTGGGGGAACGTCAGCGGGTCGAGATCCTCAAGGCGCTCTATCGGCAGGCGCGGATTCTGGTGCTGGACGAACCCACCGCCGTGCTGACCCCGCAAGAGGCCGACACGCTGTTCGAAAACATCCGCATGATGACGGCCGAAGGGCTTTCGGTCATCTTCATCAGCCATAAACTGCGTGAGGTTCTGGCCTTTTCCGACCGGATCGCCGTGCTGCGCCACGGGCGGAAAGTGGGTGAAATGGCGACCTCTGAGGCCGATGAGAAATCCATTGCCCGGCTGATGGTCGGGGCGGATACACCGGAACTGGCAAGCGCTGCGATGGCGCCGGATGAGCCGGTACTGGCCCTGTCGGGCGTGTCGGTCACTGGCCGCTCCAAGCGCGATACGCTCAACGATGTGGACCTGACGGTGCACGCGCATGAAATCCTCGGGATTGCCGGGGTTTCGGGCAACGGTCAAAGCGGGTTGGCCAATGTGATTTCGGGCCTGACCCGACCTGAACAGGGTCTGATAAAGGTGAATGGCGCCGAAATCGGTGCTCCGAGCCCCTCGGCCATGGTGCAGGCGGGCGTTGGCCGCATTCCCGAAGATCGCCACCACGAAGGTATTGTCGGAGCGATGAGCGTCGCCGAGAACATGATCATCGAACGGCTGGATGACGCGGACGTGCAATCGCGCGGCCTGCTGCGGCGTGAAGCAATTGCAGAGAACGCCGAGCGTCTGGCCCAAGCCTATGACGTGCGCGGACCGGGTGTTGAGGCCCCGGCGCGGCTGCTGTCTGGCGGCAATATTCAGAAACTCATTCTGGCGCGCGTGTTCGATCGGTCGCCGAACCTGATCTTGGCCAACCAACCCACCCGCGGTCTCGATATGGGTGCCGCAGCCGAAGTTGGCCGCCGCCTGCTTGAGGCGCGCGAACGCGGCGCGGGTGTGGTGCTGATTTCCGAAGATCTGGACGAAATTCTGGGCCTTGCCGACCGGATCGTGGTGATCCGCGATGGTGAATTGCACGAGGCCCCCAGCCGCGACCGCGAACAGATCGGGCTGATGATGGCAGGAGAACCGGCATGATCCGCATCGAACCTCGTCAAACCCAATCGCGGACCTTCACGCTGGGCGTTCCTGTCCTTTCCGCCGTGATCGCGCTGGCGTTTGCGGCAATCCCGCTGCTGGCTGCTGGGGCGAACCCAATCCAAGCATACGCTGAGATGTTTCGCGGCGTGTTCGGCTCGGTTTTTGCCTTTTCCGAGGTGCTGACCCGCGCCACGCCGCTGATTTTCACCGGTTTGGCAGCCGCTTTGGCCTTCCGCGCGAAACTGTGGAACATCGGGGCCGAGGGGCAGCTTTATCTGGGGGCGATGGCTGCTGTGGCCATCGGGTCCGGCGCGCTGGATGTGCCCGGCATCCTGCTCTTGCCGCTGATTGTCCTGCTGGGCGCAGCGGCGGGGGCGGCGGGGATGGTTGCGCCCACGTACCTGAAAACCCGCTTCGGTGCAGATGAGGTGGTGACCACGCTGCTGCTGAATTTCATCATCCTGATCTTTGTGCAGATGATGCTGGAGGGGCCGTTGCAGGACCCGATGAGCTTGGGTTGGCCGCAATCAGCCCCTGTTCTGGATCAGGGAATGCTGCCGCCGTTGATGGATCGGATGCGGGTGCATTCCGGTCTGATTGTGGCTCTGATACTGGCCGGATTGGCCCAATTCATGCTGGCGCGCTCGGTCTGGGGGTTCCGGTTGCGGGCGGTGGGAGAGAACGCCGCCGCCGCGCGCCATGCGGGGATCAACGTGAACCGTTCGCTGTTTGGTGTCGCCATCCTGTCCGGAGGGTTGGCCGGTTTGGCTGGCGTCAGCGAGGTAGCCGGGCTTAAAGGTTATCTGACCGCCGATCTTTCGCCCGGCTTTGGTTATACCGGCATCGTTGTCGCGATGTTGGCAGGATTGTCGCCAGCAGGCGTGGTTATTGCCGCACTGTTCATTGCGTCTGTGTTTGTGGGCGCTGACAGCATGAGCCGCGCCATGGGCGTATCCTCGTTTCTGGCGGATCTGGTGGTGTCGGTCTCGCTGCTTTGCGTGCTGGTCGGCGGGTTCTTTGCCCGTTACCGGATTGTCCGGGCCAGCACCACGAGGGCCGCGTCATGATGGACATCCTCAACATTCTGGTCAGCGAAAGCTTTTGGGCGGCCTCCCTGCGTATCGCAACACCTTTGATCTTTGGCGTGCTGGGCGCGCTGATCTGCGAACGGGCAGGGGTGCTGAACCTCGGGATCGAGGGGATTTTCGTCGTCGGCGCCATGTGCGGCTGGATGGCGGTTTGGCTGGGTGCGGGCCTGTGGGGCGGGGTGCTGGTAGCTGCGCTGGCCGGAGCGTTTTTTGGCCTGTTGCACGCGATCCTGACGGTGCCCTTGGGCCTGTCGCAACACGTGTCAGGGCTCGGGATCACGCTGTTTGCCACCTCGGTCAGTTACTACACCTATCGTACGGCACTGCCGAACGTGTCATCGCCACCCCGGATCGAACCGTTTCAACCGCTGGACTTGCCAATATTGTCCGAATTGCCCTTTTTAGGGTCTGTTTTGTTTCAGCAAACGGCCCTCACCTGGCTGGCGCTGCTGATGGTGGCAGTGGTCTGGTACGTGATGAACCGCACCGCTCTGGGCGTGGCGATTAAGGCCGTGGGTGACAATCCGGACAGCGTCGATGCGCAGGGCTTGTCGGTCTACGGGTTGCGGATCGGGGCCATCGTTGCCGGGTCTGCCCTGATGGCGCTGGGCGGGGCCTTCCTGACCATGAGCGCCTTTGACGCGTTTTTCTTTGGCATGGTGAACGGACGCGGCTGGGTTTGTATCGCGCTGGTGATCTTTGCCAGTTGGCGGCCGGGCAAGGCGCTGCTGGGCGCGCTGCTGTTCGGTGCGTTCGACGCGCTGCAAGTACGGCTGCAAACCGAAATTGGCGCGCTGGTGCCCGGTCAGGTGTTCCTGATGGCGCCGTACATCCTGTCGATCATCGCGCTTGTGGTTGCCGCACGGTCGGCGGATTATCCGCGTGCACTGCTTACCCCCTGGTTCAAAGGCCAACGATAGGAGCCGCCATGTTTGATCTGATCGTCAAGAATGCCACCCTGCCCGATGGCCAGACCGGCGTGGACATCGCCTGCAAGGGCGGCAAGATCGCGGCTGTCGAGGCCGGGATCACCGCTGAGGCCCAGGAAGTGATCGACGCAAATGGGCAGCTGGTTTCCCCGCCCTTTGTTGATCCGCATTTCCACATGGACGCAACGCTTTCACTGGGCACGCCGCGGATGAATGTCTCGGGCACGTTGCTGGAAGGGATTGCGCTGTGGGGAGAGTTGAAGCCGATTCAATCCGTCGACGACATCATTGCCCGCGCGATGCGGTATTGCGATCTGGCGGTGTCGATGGGCATTGGCGCGATCCGCAGCCACGTGGACACCTGCGACAACGAGTTGAAGGGAGTGCAAGCCCTGCTACAGGTGCGTGAGCAGGTCAAAGATTACCTGGACCTGCAACTGGTGGCTTTCCCGCAGGATGGCGTGCAACGCGATCCAACCGCTTTGCAGAACACGATCCGCGCGCTGGACATGGGCGTGGATGTCGTTGGTGGCATACCGCATTTCGAGCGCGCGATGACCGACGGGGCCGACTCTGTGCGGCTGCTCTGCGAGATCGCGGCCGAGCGCGGGCTGATGGTCGATATGCATTGCGACGAAAGCGACGATCCGCTGAGCCGTCATATCGAAACGTTGGCCTTTGAAACCCAGCGTTTGGGCCTTCACGGCAGGGTTACGGGCTCGCACCTGACATCGATGCACTCGATGGACAACTACTATGTCTCCAAGCTGATCCCGCTGATGGTCGAGGCCGAGGTTCATGCCATTCCGAACCCGTTGATCAACATCATGCTGCAGGGACGGCATGACACTTATCCAAAACGCCGAGGCCAAACCCGTGTGCGTGAGCTGCGCGATGCCGGGATCACCGTGGGGTTCGGTTCGGATTGCATGATGGACCCGTGGTATTCGCTGGGGAAAGCCGACATGCTGGATGTGGCCTTTATGGGGCTGCATGTGGGGCAACTGTCCAGCCGCGCCGATATGGCGTGGTGTTTCGAGGCGGTCACCGAGAACTCGGCCAAGATCATGGGGCTCGAGGGGTACGGCGTCGCCAAGGGCTGTGCGGCGAATTTCGTGCTGCTACAGGCGGCCGACCCGATCGAGGCAATCCGGCTGCGCGCCCACCGGCTGGCGGTGGTGCGCAAGGGCCGCGTGATTGCACGATCAAACCTGGTCACCTGTGATCTGGCCCTGCCCACCGGGCAAAAAACACTGGACGAGGCGCGGGTACCATTTGCCTGATTCATGCTGATCGCACCGGGTTTGCCTTGGGTCCGTACGGCAACGCCGAATTGATCCAGCGGTCAGACAAGCTCGTTCTGCTGACGGGTTGAGCGCCGAGGCCCGGTGCCCGTATTTCGGGCATATGAACGTACATAAATATTAATTTCGTTAACCATTGCAGACTCAAAGGGGTCTGCTGTGCTAGGTCTGTCTCTGAAGTAAGGGGGCTTCAGAGGGGCGACATGTCTCAGGACCTTAGGGACTGGCTGGGCGCGCTTGGACTTTCTGAATACGCGCAAGCCTTTTTGGATAACAAAATTGATTTCGCAATTCTGCCCGATCTTACGGGCGAAGACCTGATCGAAATCGGAGTGACCGCTGTCGGAGACCGCCGCAGGCTACTGCGCGCGATTTCCGAACTTGAGACCGTTGAAACCGTTCAGCCCTACGAACCCGACACCCCACCCGAACCCGCCAAACGGCAGGTGACGGTGATGTTTGCCGACCTTACCGGATTTACCCGCCTGACCAGCGAGCTGGATGCCGAGGACATGCACGCGCTGCTGAACGCGTTTTTCGCCAAGGTGGATCACGTGGTCGAGAAATTCGGCGGCCGGATCGACAAGCATATCGGCGACGCGGTCATGGCCGTATTCGGGGCGCCGATTTCCCACACCAACGACACCGAACGCGCGGCCCGCGCGGCGCTGGAAATTCACGCGGTTCTGCCCAGCCTGAATCCGCCGGTTTCCTGCCATATCGGCATCGCCTCGGGGCAGGTGATCGCCAGCACCACCGGCAGCGAGGCGCATACGGAATACACGGTGACCGGCGATGGCGTGAACCTGGCCTCGCGCATCACTGACATGGCCGTACCGGGCGAAACCTTTGTCTCACACGACATTCAGCGCGCGTTAGGGCCGCTTTTTGTCGGCGAGAGCATGGGCAAGAAGGACATCAAGGGCCTGAATGAGCCGGTCGAGCTGTGGCGGCTGGACCGGCTGGCGCGCAACATTCGCTCGCGCCGTCACCGCTTTGTCGGGCGCGAGCGCGAGATGTCGTTGTTCTCGGCCACGTTTGACCGCTGCCAGCAGCATGGCAAAGGTGAGGTTCATATCGTTCTGGGGGAACCGGGGATCGGCAAGACACATCTTTCCGAACAAGTGGCCGAGATGGCCGGAGGCCTGAATTATTCGATCCACAATGGCGTCGTCATGGATTTTGGCACGCGCGAGGGGCACTCGGCCATTCAGTCCGTTGCGCGCAGTATTCTGGGGCTTGAGGCCGCAGATGACGCCGCCACCTGCGCTGCAATGGCGCAGGATGCGGTGGCAAAGGGCTGGGTTTCGCCCTCGAACGCCACCCATCTGAACGCGCTGCTGGAACTGGAGCAAGACCCCGGACTGGCCGAGGTCTATGCGGTGATGGATAACGCCACCCGTCTGCGTGGACGGCGGCAGGTGATTGACGAGTTGATCGCCGCGCGCAGCCGTGAAGCGCCGATGCTGATCCAAGTCGAGGATATCCACTGGGCCGCGCCGGATATTCTGACGGCCTGCGCCCATATCGCCGCCACCACGCGGGATTTGCCCTGCGTCCTGCTGATGACCAGCCGCGTCGAAGGCGACCCGATCAACCGTGAATGGCAGATGAGCACGGATGGTGCGCTGATCTCGAAACTGGAACTGGCGCCGATGGGCGAGGATCAGGCCCGGCAACTGGTCGAGGAGTTCACCGGCATCGACCCCGAGCTTCTGGACGCCTGCGTGCAGCGCGCCGGGGGTAATCCGCTGTTTCTGGAACAGCTCTTGCGCAATATCGACGTGCTGAAGCGCGAATCCGTTCCCGGCAGCATTCAGGGCATCGTGCAGTCGCGGCTGGATGCTCTGGACCGCTCCAGCCGTGCGGCGATTCAGGCGGCTTCGGTATTGGGCCAGCGGTTCTCGCCCGAGGTGTTGAACTTCATTCTGGGCGAGGGGCATCTGGATGTATCTACCCTAATCCGCTCGGCCCTGATCCGTGAGGCCGGGACCGATCTGATGTTTGCTCATGCGCTGATCCGCGACGGATCTTATGCGACGCTGGTCAAATCGGAACGCGCGCGGCTGCATCGTCAGGCTGCGAAATGGTTCGAAGACCGTGACGCCACCCTGCGGGCACAGCATTTGGATCGGGCCGGGGCCACCAACGCCGCGCAGGCCTATCTGGATGCCGCTGAGAACCTGATCCGGGCGTTCCAGTTCGACGATGCAAGTCCGCTGATCGAACGGGCGCTGGAACTACCCGCACCGTCTGGGGTGCGGTTCGATCTGTTCTGCGCACGGGGCGAGACGCACCGCTTGCAAGGTTTGTCGGATGACGCCTTGCGCGAATTCAAAGAGGCCGCAGATTTGGCCGAGACCGATGAACAGGTCAGCCGGGCCCATATCGGGTTGGCGCAGGCGGCGCGGCAGGCCAGCTTGTACAAGGACGCGCTGCAAAGCCTCGATACCGCCGAGGAAGCAGCAGAGCGCTGCGGGTCCGAAAGAGACATCGCCCAGATCAACTATGTGCGCGGCAATGTCTATTTCCCGCTGGGCCGGGTTGAGGACGCGATGCAGAGCAATGAAAAGGCTCTAACACTGGCCAGAAAGCTGGAATCGGCCCGGTTGGAGGTCGGGGCGCTCAGCGGATTTGGCGATGCCAATTTCATGAATGCCACGATGCAGACGGCCGCCGGGTTCTATACGCAGGCGGTCGAGCGTGCCCGCGAAAAGGGTCTGGTGCGGGATTTGGCGGCGAACCTGCACAACCTCAGCGTGGCGCGCAGCTATACCGGTGATGTGGCGCAGGGAAAGCGCGACGCACAGGAGGCCATCGAGGTTTCGCAGAAGTATTTTGCCTTTGTTCCGGAATGCGTGGCGCAGACCTGTCTGGGTGTGGCGCACACCTTTCTGGGCGAACTGGATCAGGCGCTTGAAACCTTCACCGTTTCCGCCGAGATCGCCAACCGCGTGGGTGCCAAGCGGCTAGAGGCGCAGGCGCTGGAGCATCTGGCCCGTACGCAGGTCTATGCAGGGCAGTTGGAACAGGCGCGTGCGACCGGTGAGCACGCTGTTGAGATTGCGTTGGAACACGGTCGCAATTTTGTGGGGCCAAAGGCGCTGTCAGCGCTGGCCATGGCCGAAACAGACCCTAACAAACAAGATCAGCACCTGAAACTGGGCGCTCAGATCATTGCCGAGGGCTGCGTGGGGCATAGCCATCTGCATTTCTATCCCGATGCCAGCGCCGTCATGCTGGCGCGGCAGGAATGGGATAGGGCCACGGAATACGCGGATGCTCTGGCCAAGTTCATTGCCGAAGAACCCTTGCCGATGGTCGATCTGTCGATTCAGCACGCAAAGGTACTGGCCGCGTGTGGCGGATGGGGCATTCCGATGTCCGCGCATGAAGACTTTGACGCGCTGGGCGCGCGGTTTTCTGAGATGGGAATTACGCAGTCCCTGGTCGGCAGCTGGACCACGTCATGAGAGGGGATGAATGAGCATCGAAAAGAAGGTTTGGTGGATTTCCGGTGCCCTGACCTTTGGTCTTGCGGTGCTGCTCTTCAGGCTTCTGGTCGCGCTGAACCATTTCGAAGGCGACCCGACCCAGCTTCCGGATCAGGCCTCAGTCGATGATTATCTGAAAAAACTGGGAAATGCGCCGGAATACCGGGTGAAGACCGGCATTTTCATCAAATCCTTCAGCTTTATCGGTGCCAGCGACGTGCATGTCAGCGGTTATATCTGGCAGCACTACGAAGACGGCATCCATGATGCGATCAAACCCGCCGAGGGCTAGGTGGGGTTCATCCTGCCCGAGGCTACCGATGCCGCAAATGGCCTGATCGAAGAGGTCTATCGCATGGACCAGAACGGGTCGGAACTGATCGGCTGGTATTTCGAACAGACCCTGCGGCAGAGCTTTGATTACACCAGTTACCCGTTCGACCACAAAACCGTCTGGGTCCGGTTCTGGCCCGGTGAGTTTGACGTTGATGTGGCTCTAATACCGGACTTTTGGGCCTATCCAGCCACCGGCCCCGAGGATATCTTTGGCATCGATCCGCGCATCGTCATGGGCACATGGGAGCGCGAGAACACCTATTTTGACTATCGTCAGTCCGATCTGGGTACCACGCTGGGTATCGGGGAAAACGAGTTTCAGACCAACTTGCCGGAACTGCACTATAACTTCGTCATCAAGCGGAACTTCGGGAATGCTTTCATCGTCCATATGATCCCGCTGATCGTGGTGACGATGTTGCTGTTCGGCGCGGTGATGACCGTCACCCGCCGCCCCAATCTGGTGGAACGGCACGATTTCAGCACCTCCAGCGTAATCGGCACCTGCTCGGTCCTGTTTTTCGTGATCCTGCTGGCTCATGTGCAACTGCGCGAAGGCTTTGCCGGATCGCCGGTGATCTACATGGAATCGTTCTTTTTCCTGATGTATTTCCTGCTGCTGGCGGTCTCGATCAACACCTACCTGTTCGCGTCCGAGGCGGTGCCCTCGCTGCGGTTCATCCACTACAAGGACAACCTGTACCCCAAGGCCGCGTTCTGGCCCTTTGTCCTGTTGTGCATGGTGGCGATCACGGCCTACAATCTCAGCCTCAAGACCGGGCCCGAGGACGAGGCCGTGATCGAGATTCAGAACTAGGCCGGCGGCTGATAACCCGGCTTGGGCGTGCCCGTGGCCATATCCAGCGTGTATTCGGCGACGACCTCGGATGTGCCCTGCTCCCACTGATCCAGATACTTGGTGGGATGCGCGATCACATAGGTATAGGCGGGTTTTTTCACGCCGTTGATCAGCACCTTGATCCGCTTGCGCACATAGACATTCTCGGGCGAGTCGGGACCGTGGTAACCTTCCAGCTTGTCCAGCTCTTTCATCCCGCTGGATGAGACGCGATAGACCTCACCTTTCACCGCTTTGCCACGGCCTTTCTGGTCGACCAGCGTGGCCATGCGGTGCAGGAAACCGCAGTTGGGGTTGTCGCAATGCGGCTCGTGCGGCACGATCAGGGGCATCCGTTGCCGGGTTATGGCCTCACCGACGAAATCATCCAGCACCTCGGTATGGGCATCGTGGTTCGGGAATCCCTTCTTGAGCGAGCCGTAGGTGAAGTAGAGATAGGTCTTTTCCCTATCCTCGATCAGATCGCTTTCGTCCTCTTCCTCCAACTCAGTCAGGGTGTGGGTGTTGGCCCAGTCGTCCAGCATCTCGACGATCTCTTCCGAGAGCTTGATGCCCCTGGTGTTGTTCGGATTCTGCAGGAAATGGATGCAGGAACTGGCGTCGATCCCGTCGGCCCCCAGCAGGATTTCCACCATTTCGACCGAGTTGTTCATCACCGCCACATGCAGGCTGGTAAATCCGTGGTCATTGCTGGCGTTGATGTTGATGCCCCGGTTGATCAGCGCCTGCGCGGCTTCAAGGTCGGGCTTGCCCAGATCCACCCCGTCATCCTTCAGCTCACCTTGGCCGCCAGCCGCATAGTGCAGCAACGTGTCGCCGTTGCTGTCATCGACGATGTCGATCCCGGCCATGCCGTTGTCGATGGCCTGGAACACCCGTCCCCATTGCGCGAAATTGTCCGAGGCGGCGGCCTCTTGCGCCCATTTACAGATGTTGTGTTCCTGATCGGCCAGTTCCTCGAAGGCTTCGTCCAGCACCTCCATGATCTGGTCCGGGGTGGCCATCATGCCGATCCCCATCCTGCCGTTGGACAGCCGCCCCTTGCGCGGGCCGACTAGATCAATGCCCAGATCGCGCAACTTTTCCACGTTTCGCTGGGTAGTGACGTTGTTCCACATATTTGTGTTGCAGGCCGGGCAAAGGATCGCCGGCTTGTTCCGGTACTGCCACGCCACAAACACCGAGGACAGCAGGTTGTCTGCAATCCCGTTGGCGATCTTGCCCATCGTGTTGCAGGTCACCGGAGCGACAATTACGCAATCGGCCCAGTCGCACAGCGCCAGATGCGAGGCGCGCAGGGGCATTCCGAACTCGATATAGCGAAAGTTCCATTCGTCATCGTCGCGGTAATAGTCGTTGTGCGAGATACATTTCTCGATCCGCTCGGTGCCGAAATCGCGAAAGAATTTCTCGGCCGAGATCGAGGGGATCAGTTTCACGTTGTGACCGGCCTTGGTGATCCGTTCCACCAGTTCCGGCACCTTGTCCGCCGCCGATGATCCGCAGGCACATAGCAGCACATTGCGCTTTTCGGTGGGGGCATCGGTCAGCCCGCCCTTGGGATAGCCAAAGATGTTCTTGTCCAGGCTGGGGGATTCATGGCGCAGCAGAACCGGCAGCCCGGCCTCGTGCACCCGTTCCTGCAAATGCCCTTTCAGGATCATGTCGACAATATCGGTGCGTCGGCCCAAGCATTCGCCCTGAAAGAACAGGTAAGGCGGTTTTTCCTTGCCGGTCAGCACGTTCAGCTGCCGCCGCATCTTCATCACATTGGCCCCGTGGCCTTCGATGTCGATCAGCTTGACGCTGGTGATGCCGATATTGGCCAGAATACTGCGCAGCATATAGGACCACGGGTCTTCATCCGCATAGAACATGACGATCGGGTGGTTCGCCACGATGCGGGCGACGTCGGTCGGGTCTTCGGGCGGCTCATGCTCTTCGATCACCAGCATCGCCGGGTTCTTGAGGTCGCGCAAACCGCGGAAGATATGCCCGCGTGGAGCCTGCCAAACCTGCGAGGTGGCGGGGCTCATGTCCACCACGGTCACCAGATCGCTTTCCTCGTCATAGGCGATGCAGAGGCACCAGAACTCTTCCAGCAGCGCGGTTTCGCGATACACGTTCTCGGGCGGACGGATGACTTCGAACCCCAGCACGCGGTTGAAGTCGATATTGATCATCAGGTGCCGGTCCTGATCGTCGTTCAGGCTGCGCAGCTTGTCGCGGAACCAATCCTCGGGTGACTTGTCGCCTTGACCCCTGCGGGTGGCAAAGCCATGGAAAGTACTGCCAAGATGCACGTCGGGCGACTGGCTGAGATAGCGCTGCGCCAGCGCGTGCATCTCTTTTGCGGTGGATACCCGGCTGAGCGCATCGGTGAAATTGGTTTGCGTTGCAATCAGCAGCTTGTCTTCATCGACCTGCGCATCGCCCAGAATCGCAAGGCTTTCGGCCAGCACCCCCAGTGAGTTCATGTTCGGGCTGGCCCGCCGGAACAGGTTGCGCCGTTTCTTGGGGTCTTTGGCCAGATATTGCGTGCTGTCGACATAGTTGCAGTCCTGCTGCAACGTCTGCAGGTTGGTTTTCACCGCCTCGCGCGCCGAGAACCGCAGGATACCCCGCGACCGCATCGAGGTTCCGTCGCGATCCGACATCCCGGCCCAGATACGATCCACCGTGGTCACCCACAGCTTGCCGTATTTCTCGGGGTGCACGTCCATCATGTGCACCAGCCCGGTGCTGGGGTTACATTTGGCGATGATGGCAAAATGCCCGCCCGGCAAGTTCGGTTTGCCATGGGCAACGCCGACCTGGAAATTCGCCACCAGAATGTCGTTGTCGCCGCCCAGCCGGTTGGATTCGTCAATCGCTTCCAGCAACAACTCGACCGAGGTGGTGGCCTCATCCATGAAATAGGCCTGAACCTGCACTTTTTCGCGCAGTCCTTGCGAGTGAATGAAGGTACAGGCAACGTCATAAAGCTCACCCAGCGAGATACCGTCATTTACGACGAATGAGGTTGGCAGGCCGCATTCGCGGAAGATGTCGTTGACCTCGCAGCTGAATCCCAGCGCCGACATGCTGAGCGCCGCTGCTGTGACACTGCAGCAATTTATGGGCTGCTGGAAGTTTTGCAGATGCACGCTGACCAGATCACCGAACAGGGTGTCGTAACAGGCCTCGCGGATCTTGGTCGGAATTTCGAACCAGTGGTTGCTGGACAGGTAGGCTAGCTTGGTGCCGGGCGTGGCCAGCGCCTCGAGGCTGACGGGGATGTCAAAAATCTCAAGATGTTCTTCGTAGAAATAATCGCCGGTATCGGCGGTGGCCAGAACCTTTCCGTCCTGGCGCAGCTGCACCTCGCCGTCCAGTACAACATACATGCCCCGCGAAGGCAGAACCGTTTCCTCGGACACTTCGAAACACTCGAAATGCGGCCTGATGGCTGACGGGTCATCCGCCGGCAGGATATCCTGTATCAATGCCCATTCGGGTTCGGTTGGAGTAAAGGAAATGGTGTTTTCAATTGGGTCCTTAGGCACGTCTGTTCCCCCCTGAACTTAGCCATGAAACGCATAAAAAACCAACGCTGTATCTGGTGCCTGCGTCAGGCTGCGGTGGTCATACGGAATTTCATGACCGGCCCGACGGGGCGTTCTGCGCTGGCCGGGCCGCGCGGCCGCAGGAAATTGTGCGAACAAATGGGCCCAATTGGCTGTACCGTAGCTTATTCGGACACAAAAATCACGGATGTTGTTGATTTGACTATGCGAGTTTCAACGAGCCCGACCCTAAGCCAGCCCGAGCTTTGATGTCAGCCTTTGCCCGCCCCGGACTCGGAAAGCTCTACTTGCTGACACCGGTGCCGCGTCGGCTCCCAGGCGGTTGCGGTGCACATGGCACGGATCGCATGAGACATGATGACGAAAACATCGTCAAAGTGACGTAACTTTCGGCGTTTTCGTCAAGATACCCCCTGCGGATCGAACAGCCCGCGCCCCATACTTTCCATAAACGTAAGAGGAGGCGCGTTTTGAGCTGGAACATTTGTGTCATAGGGGCAGGCAAAATCGGTCAGATGATCGCTAGCCTGCTGCAATCATCCCCCAATTACTCGGTCACCGTGGCGGACCGCGACTTGGCCGCATTGTCGGTGCTCAACAAGCAGGGAATTGCGACCCGGCAGATTGATGTGGGGGATGAAGCGCAACTGGCGCAGGGGCTGGCCGGGTTCGACGCCGTAATCTCGGCAGCGCCGTTCTTTCTAACGCCCAAAATAGCCAAGGCCGCCAAGACAGCAGGCGCACATTACTTTGATCTGACCGAAGATGTTGCGGCCACCAATGCTGTGCGTGAACTGGCCGAGGACAGCGACACCGCCTTTATGCCGCAATGCGGTCTGGCGCCGGGCTTTGTCGGCATCGCTGGGGCGGCGCTGGCGTCGGAATTCGACGAACTCGACAGCCTGCATATGCGCGTTGGCGCTCTGCCGCTTTATCCGACCAATGCGCTGAAATACAACCTGACATGGTCCACCGACGGGCTGATCAACGAATACTGTAACCCCTGTGATGCTATCGTGAATGGCGAACGTGTGAAAACCGCGCCGCTGGAAGACTATGAGGTGTTGGGCCATGACGGGGTGGAGTATGAATGCTTCAACACGTCCGGCGGTCTGGGCACCTTGCCGGAAACGCTGGAAGGGAAGGCGCGGGCGGTGTCCTACCGTTCGATCCGCTATCCCGGCCATTGCGATATCCTGAAGCTGCTGCTCAAGGATCTGGGTCTGGAACGCCGTCGCGATCTGCTGAAGGACATCTTTGAAACCGCGCTGCCGCGCACCGATCAGGATGTGGTGCTGGTCTATTGCACCGCCAAAGGCACGATCGACGGTGCGCTGCGCGAGAAATCCCTGATCAACAAGAGCTTTGCCCGTGAGATCAACGGACAGGTCTGGAGCGCTATTCAGGTCACCACCGCCGCAGGCGTTCTGGGTGTGGTCGATCTGATGCGTACCGGCGCTCTGCTCAGCACGGGCTTTGTCCGGCAGGAACAGGTGAACCTGTCCGATTTCCTCAACACCGAATTTGGCCGGCTCTATCGCGCCGGTGACGTAACCCAACAGAACAAGGCGGCCTGAGATATGAAAGACATCGTGATGACTGCGCAAACCACCCTCGAAAATCTGGACCTGACCGAGGCTGAGCTGACCGGAGGCACTCTGGCCGTTCGGTCCCCCATCGACGGCAGCCTGCTGGCCGAGGTGCATGAAACGCCCGTCGACGAGATGGATGCGTTATTTGCTCGCTCCAAAGCGGCGTTCAAAGCATGGCGCACGGTTCCGGCCCCGCGCCGGGGCGAGTTGATCCGCCTGCTGGGCGAGGAACTGCGCGCCGCCAAGGACGATCTGGGCGCACTGGTCAGCTGGGAGGCGGGCAAAATCACGTCCGAAGGCCTGGGCGAAGTGCAGGAGATGATCGACATCTGCGATTTTGCCGTTGGCCTGTCGCGGCAGCTATATGGCCTGACCATCGCATCCGAGCGTCCCGGTCACCGGATGATGGAGACTTGGCACCCTGCCGGTCCGGTGGGGGTGATCTCGGCCTTCAACTTCCCGGTTGCGGTCTGGTCGTGGAACGCGGCATTGGCGCTGGTCTGTGGGGATACCGTGATCTGGAAACCGTCCGAGAAAACCCCGCTGACCGCGATGGCCTGCCAGAAAATTTTTGAACGCGCACTGGCCCGGTTTGGCGATGCGCCTGACCACTTGTTGCAGACCCTGATCGGCGGTGCTGCGCTGGGCGAGGCGCTGGTGGCCAGCGAGGACGTGCCGGTCATCTCGGCCACGGGCTCGACCCGTATGGGTCGCGCTGTTGCGCCCATCGTGGCGCAGCGGTTCGGCAAGTGCATTCTGGAGCTGGGCGGTAACAACGCAATGATCGTCGGCCCCTCGGCCGATCTGGAAATGGCAGTACGGGCGATCGTGTTCTCGGCTGTGGGGACCGCCGGTCAGCGCTGCACCACGCTGCGCCGCCTGATCGTGCACAAATCGATCCGCGCGGAACTGGTGAGCCGTCTGAAGAAAGCCTATGCCGGTCTGCCCATCGGCAATCCGCTGGATGAGGGTACGTTGATCGGCCCGCTGGTGGACGAAGCCTCGGGTGCGGCCATGACGGCCGCGTTGAAAGCGGCTGAAGCCGATGGTGGCACCGTGTTTGGCGGCAACCGGGTGACCGAAGATGTGCCCGCTGGCGTTTACATGCAGCCTGCCATCGTCGAGATGCCCGGCCAGACCGCGACGGTGAAGACCGAGACCTTTGCCCCGATCCTCTACGTGATGGAGTATGGTGATTTCGACGATGCCATCGAGATCCAGAACGACGTACCGCAGGGCCTGTCCTCCTGTGTGTTCACGCTGAACATGCGCGAGGCCGAGCAGTTCCTGACCGCAGCCGGGTCGGATTGCGGTATCGCCAACGTCAATATCGGGCCTTCGGGGGCCGAGATCGGTGGCGCCTTTGGTGGTGAAAAGGAAACCGGTGGCGGGCGTGAAAGTGGTTCGGACGCGTGGAAGGCCTATATGCGGCGTCAGACCAATACCGTGAACTACTCGGCCGAGCTGCCGCTGGCGCAAGGCGTCAAGTTCGATATCTGATCATACGGCCCGGCGGCTGCAGAAGCGCCGCCGGGTCAATCCGCAAACAGGTAGTCCAGCCGCATCACGGCTTGTGCCGTGTCTTGTGAGACACCCAGAAACTCGGCCACGGCGGCCTCGTTCTTGGTGCGCGGGCTGGATTCCCGAATACGCAAATACCCGTCAAACCCTGCGCCCCGGATCAGTTCGGATTCGTAGCTGATAGAATTGCGCAGCGTCGGCACAAGTCGCGCAACCCTCGCGGTTGGGCTGTTTTCACCGGCCAGGCCAACCCTGCGGGCGTGACCGATCAGGTATTCGTCGGAATATTCACACTCGATTTCCAGAACGTGGGTCTTGGCCTGATCGGCGCAGAAATCCTGAATGATGTCCAGATTGCCCGGGTCCACGCAGATCACCAGCTTGTCGGTCTCGAAGTGGTCGAACAACATCCGCACCACTGCTCGCCGGTGGCGCGAGCGTTTGAGCAGCGTCGTCTCGATCCCGCCGAGATCGGGCAGGGGAGTTTCTTCTTCGTTGAACAGGTATTCGACGCAGGGAATATCCGTTTCGGAAGTGATCTGATCGACCAGACGTTTGGCTACGTGCCATTTCTTGCAGGCGATCAGGAAAATCTCGCGCTCGGGGCCCAGCGTATTACCGGCCTCCCAGAAGCGCCGCCCGAACCGGCGGCCAACCCGCCCGCGCCCGGTCAGGAAACCATAGAGGTTGCGACCTTCATCCGAGATTTTGAACTCGACCCCTTCGCTGGCGTACAGCTTGCCCAGTCGCTCTTTCAGCTCATGCGCCTCGGGGCTGATTTTGCGGGCGAACAGATAATCCTGCCCCAGCAGCATGTCATAATGGTCGTTGTAGAAGGTCACCGGCATCCCGTAATCCGAGAACATCAGGAAGGTCGGAGTGCGGTTTTCAATCTCTTCCTTCGGGATCAGGTGCCGGACGAGGGTCTGAAAGAAGGTTTCATCCGGAATCCAGGTGGTCGAGAAAAAGCGTTTCACATCCGGGCGCTGTTGCAGAAAGTCGAGGATCATCTCGACCGTGAGGCGACGCAGGCACCACCACTGGCTGCCGATCATGACCTGAATATCCGCCGGGATGTCGCGGGTTAGGCCAAAGCGTTTCTGCAGGTCGTATGAGATGTAGAACAGCTTGCTCTGGGTGCGTTCATTGAAGAAATGGCGATAGATCAGCCGGTCGTCCTTCATGCCGGTCTTGATCCAGTTGCTGGCAAAGAAATCGTGGCTCTCGACAAAGTCCTTGTCGTTTTCGGCCAGAAACCGATGGGCGTATTCGGCCGTTTTGATCGCCATGCAGTCGCCGGACAGCATGTAGAAATGCGTGGCGCGGGGAAAGGCAACCACCGCAGCCTGCAGGGCATTCAGCGTTGCCTGAACCAAAGACCACTCGCCCCAGCCGCATTTGATGCGTTTTGCCGCGAAGGTGACATTCGGATTGTCCTTCAGGGCGGTGCGGATACTGTCATAAGCCGCAGCGCTGGCCCGCGCATCAAAGTGAATGGCCATGCAGTCCCCGGCAGCGGTCAGTTGCTCGGCCTGGGCAATGATCGCCTTGGGGTCTTTGTGGCACAAAAGAATATAGGCAATCTTTGCCATATCGTATCTGTGAAGTCCGTTTTAGCCTGTTTGATCCGTGATACTGAGGAAGAGCGATTGAATAAACAGAATATTTTTGGTTCTTTGGCTACAAAAGCAGGCGTGTTTATCGAGTTTTGACCTGTTAAGGAGGCGCAACATATGGGTTTTCCCGGCACCTGGATGACCGAAAGTGAAAGCATGGTTTACCGTGTCGTGCCGAAATGCGCCTGCTCAACCATCGGGCAGATCATGTATTACTCGGATCATGGCCGGTTTTTTGACGGCGATATCCACGACGCAAAAGACGGGATGCACAAATGGGCGTTCGACCATAGTCAAGATCGCATTTCGGGCAATATCCGCAACCATGCGTCCTATTCCTTTACCTGCGTGCGCAATCCCTACACGCGGATTCTGAGCTCGTTCTTCGACAAGATCTGCGGCATTCAGCGGAACGGGAAACGCTATCGCGGCAATCTGGTCCCGACGCTGATCTACAATTACGGGATCGAAGTGGGGGGCGATGACGGCAAGGGCGAGTTCGACCAGATCGCCAGCTTCCGCCGCTTTCTTCTGTTCGCACGGGATACGATCCGCTGGCGCAGGCCGATGGACCCCGACATCCACTGGTCTGCCATGTCAGGTCATGTCTCGACCTTCATCGTAAATGGTGGGCGGTATGACAGGATTTTCTGGACCGAGAAGTTCAACGACGGGATGCAGGGTGTTCTGGACAATCTGGACACGCCGCACGCGGTGAACCTGACAGACATCCCCCGGTTCAACGAATCCGAGGGCCACGGCCCCAAGCGCGCTCATCCGGTCGAGGATTACTTCGACGATCTGTCGATGCATCTGGTCTATGAGATCTACAAACAGGATTTCGAGCTGTTCAAATACGATTTCGAAAATCCGGCAAACAAGATGCCAACCGGTGAAATTGATCTGGATGAGGTTCACGCCAAACTCGGCGACTGACCCCGCCTCAGAGCGCTCCCGCCCATCGTCAATGTCTCTGACGAGACATCTCCTCAGGTTGGGCCCGGCGCCGCGCTTTGCGCGGCGCCGGGCCCAAGACCGAACGTGGCATTGGCGGAGCCGATGGTGCGTTTCGGGCGCGGGGGCCCTTTGACGCTTGAAGGAACCGGCCCCAATCAGGAACCGGTTCATATCGCTCAGACCTGACGTACGGCGCCTTTGGCGGCGCTGGTGGTCAGTTTGGCATAGGCCTTGAGTGCCGTGGACACCTTGCGCTTGCGCGGCTCGGCTGGTTGCCAGCCCTTTTCGTCCTGTTCTTCCCGGCGCGCGGCCAGTTCTTCGTCGGACACGGCCAGGTGGATCGAACGGTTGGGGATGTCGATCTCGATCTTATCACCCTGGCGCACCAATCCGATCTCACCGCCCTCGGCGGCCTCTGGTGAGACGTGGCCGATCGACAGACCCGAGGTGCCGCCCGAGAAACGACCGTCGGTCAGCAGGGCGCAGGCTTTGCCCAGCCCTTTGGATTTCAGGTATGAGGTCGGGTACAGCATCTCTTGCATCCCCGGACCGCCGCGCGGGCCTTCGTAGCGGATGACAACCACGTCGCCTGCTTCGACCTTGCCGGTCAGGATGTCGTTGACTGCCTGATCCTGGCTTTCGCAGACATAGGCCGTGCCAGTGAAGGTCAGGCTGGCCGGATCGACGCCTGCGGTTTTCACGATGCAGCCGTCGCGGGCGATATTGCCGAACAGAACCGCCAGACCGCCGTCCTGACTGAAGGCGTGCTCTTTGCTGCGGATCACGCCGCCCTCGCGGTCGGTGTCCAGTTCCTTGTAGCGGTTCGACTGGCTGAACGCCTGCGTGGTGCGAACGCCACCCGGCGCGGCCTTGAACAGGTCTTGCGCCTTGGGGTTGTTGGCGACCTTGATGTCCCAGTTGGCGATGGCCTCACCCATCGTACCCGAATGCACCGTGCTGCAATCTTCGTGCAGCAACCCGGCGCGGCCAAGTTCTCCGAGGATCGAGAAGATACCACCGGCGCGGTGGACGTCCTCCATATGCACATTCTCGGTGTTCGGCGCGACTTTGCACAGGCACGGCACTTTGCGGCTAAGCCGATCCATGTCTGCCATGGTGAAATGCACCTCGCCCTCATGGGCGATAGCCAGCAAGTGCAAAACAGTGTTGGTTGAGCCGCCCATCGCGATATCCAGGCTCATTGCGTTCTCAAATGCTTCGAACGTAGCGATTTCGCGGGGCAGGAAGCCCTTTTCATTCAGGTCATAGTGGCGCTTGGTGATCTCGACGATCCGGCGACCGGCCTCAAGGAAGAGCTCTTTGCGGTCCGCGTGTGTCGCCAAGGTCGAACCGTTGCCCGGCAGTGCCAGACCCAGCGCTTCGGCCAGACAGTTCATCGAGTTCGCTGTGAACATCCCCGAGCACGACCCGCAGGTGGGGCAGGCGTTTTCTTCGATATGTTTGACCTGCTCATCGGTGTAGTGGTCGTCGGCGGCAGCAACCATTGCATCAACCAGATCGATTTTCTTGACGTCCAGATCGGCGATATCGATCTTGCCGGCCTCCATCGGGCCGCCCGAAACAAAGATCGCCGGGATGTTCAGACGCATGGCGGCCATCAGCATGCCGGGGGTGATCTTATCGCAGTTCGAGATGCAGACCATGGCATCGGCACAATGGGCGTTGACCATGTATTCCACCGAATCCGCGATTACTTCGCGCGAGGGCAGAGAATACAGCATGCCGTCATGGCCCATGGCGATGCCGTCATCCACCGCGATGGTGTTGAATTCCTTGGCCACACCGCCCGCGGCCTCAACCTCGCGCGCGACCATCTGGCCCAGATCCTTCAGGTGCACGTGACCCGGCACGAACTGGGTGAACGAGTTGACGATGGCGATGATAGGCTTGCCGAAATCGCTCTCGGTCATGCCTGTGGCGCGCCACAGGCCGCGGGCACCGGCCATGTTGCGGCCATGAGTGGAAGTTCTGGATCGGTACATTGGCATGATGCTGTTTCCCTTTTGCCCCGGTTGCGATATGCGGGATATGTGCGTTATAGCGCACGTACCACATGTGCGCTATAACGCACAAGGGGATTCGAAAGACGATTACTATGGCACCGAAAGACATAACGCTGAAACTAAGGGATGTACGGGCGGCCTCGGGGCTGAGCCTGTCCAAGGTGGCTGAAATGACCGGCGTCAGCAAAGCCATGCTGGGCCAGATCGAGCGTGGTGAATCCAGCCCGACCATCGCGACGCTGTGGAAGATCGCCAAAGGGTTCCAGCTGCCGCTCAGTGCCCTGATCGGCTCGGAGACCTTGCGCGATAGGGCCACACCGGACGTGTTCCGCACCGTGACCTTTCCCGGCAGTATCGAGGTCAAAATCGTCTTTCCTTTTGATCCTGCCCTGCGGGCCGAGACCTTTCACGTCGATCTTGCGCCGAACCAAAGCCACGAATCCGCGGCCCATGCCACTGGCGTGACCGAGGAGGTCTTTGTTCTGAACGGCTCACTCGAGATTCTGCGGGATGGCGAATGGGTGCCGTTGCAGGCCGGGCAGGGGCTGCGGTTTGCGGCGGATCTGCCGCATGGCTACCGCGCAGGCGACCAAGGCGCGGCATTTCTGAACATGCACCATTACGCGCAGCTTGATGCGCTGGCCGCGATCGGCTGAACGCGAAACCAACACGCCCGGGGAACGACATGGCCGCTTTTCTTGAAACTCTGACGCTGGCGGATGCTGTTGGCTCGTTCGGTGCGCTGGTCGTTGTGGCGGCGTATTTCGCCACCCAGATGCGGATGATGAATTCCGACGATCTGGCGTTTCCAGTGCTGAACTTGGCCGGATCGATCCTGATCGTCTATTCGTTGCTTCAGAACTTCAACCTGGCCTCGATGTTGATCGAATCCTTCTGGATTCTGATCAGCATGATCGGGATCGTACAGTTTTTCCGCCTCAGGCGCGCGCGTTAGGCAGGCTTGGCGCCATCCAGCCTTGAACCCCAATGCCTGCGCGTATAGGGAAAAACAAGCTCGCTCTTGGGGAGGCTTTGATGCAGGACGATCCGAAAACCCTCGTTTCAACCGAATGGCTTGCAGCCCACATCAAGGACCCGGATCTGCGGATTCTGGATGGGTCGTGGTATTTGCCGCAGCAGGGGCGGGATGCCAAGGCGGAATACGACGAGGCGCATATTCCCGGCGCACGGTTTTTCGACATCGATGACATTTCCGACCGACGGTCGGACTTACCGCACATGGCGCCTCCGGTCGAAAAGTTCATGTCGCGCCTGCGGGCGATGGGTGTGGGCGATGGCCATCAGGTTGTGGTCTATGATGGTGCCGGTCTGATGTCGGCCGCGCGGGTCTGGTGGCTGTTTCGCCTGATGGGGCAGGAAAACGTTGCCGTTCTGGACGGCGGCTTCCCCAAATGGCAGGCCGAGGGCCGCGAGATCGAGGATTTGCCCCCCGTAATCCGTGACCGCCACATGACGGTACGCGTGCAGAACCATCTGGTGCGCGACGTGACACAGGTGTCGGCGGCAACCAAACTGGCCGATCATGAGATCATCGATGCCCGCTCGGCCGCTCGCTTCGCCGGGACCGAGGCGGAACCGCGTGAAGGCCTGCGTTCGGGCCATATTCCGGGCTCGCGCAACGTGCCCTTTGGCAACCTGTTGAACAAGAACGGCACGATGAAGTCACCCGACGAATGCCGCGCCGTGTTCGAGGCCGCAGGCGTGGACCTTTCCAAGCCCGCCATCACCTCTTGTGGGTCGGGCGTGACTGCTGCCATCCTTAGTCTGGCGCTCGAGCGCTTGGGCAAGAAAGATCATTCGCTTTATGACGGCTCCTGGGCTGAATGGGGTGCCTTCCCGACCCTGCCCGTCGCAACCGGAGAGAACTGATGTTCGAGAACCTCAAACCGCAGCCCGCCGACAAGATTCTGGCGCTGATGCAGATGTACCGCGAAGACCCGCGCGATCAGAAGATCGATCTGGGCGTGGGTGTCTACAAGAACGCCGAGGGCGTGACGCCCGTGATGCGCGCGGTCAAAGCCGCCGAAAAGCGCATCTGGGAAGAGCAGGAATCCAAATCCTATACCGGTCTGGCCGGTGATCCGGCCTATGCCGACGCGATGATTGACCTGATCCTTGGCACTTCGGTTCCGCGTGGCAACATTGCCGCCGTGGCGACCCCCGGTGGTACCGGCGCGTGCCGTCAGGCGTTTGAGATGATCCGCATGGCCAATCCTTCGGCGCGTGTGTTCGTGTCGAACCCGACTTGGCCGAACCACCTGTCGATCCTGAACTATCTGGGCATGGAGGCCGTCCCGTACCGTTATTTCGACGGTGAGACCCGTGGTGTCGATTTCGACGGCATGGTCGAGGACCTGAAAACCGCCAAGGCGGGCGACGTGGTTCTGCTGCATGGTTGCTGTCACAACCCGACCGGCGCCAACCTGAACATGGTGCAGTGGCAAGAGGTCGTGAACATCATTAACGAGCTTGGCCTCGTCGCGATGATCGACATTGCTTATCAGGGTTTCGGCGACGGTCTGGAAGAAGACGCACAGGCAACCCGTCTGGTGGCCTCGTCCGTCAAGCGCTGCTTGATCGCAGCGTCCTGCTCGAAGAACTTCGGCGTTTATCGTGAGCGTACCGGTCTGCTGATGGCGATCAGTGACGATGCGGCACAGACCTCGCTGAATCAGTCGACGCTGGCCTTCCTGAACCGCCAGAACTATTCGTTCCCGCCGGATCACGGTGCGCGCGTCGTGACGACGATCCTGAACGACGAAGCTCTGCGCGCCGACTGGAAAGCTGAGCTGGAAGAGATCCGTCTGTCCATGCTGGGTCTGCGTCAGCAACTGGCAGATGAACTGCAGCGCCTGACCGGCTCGGACCGCTTTGGTTTTGTCGCGCAGCACCGCGGCATGTTCTCGCGTCTGGGTGCGGCACCGGAACTGGTCGAGAAACTGCGTGCCGATCACGGTATCTACATGGTCGGCGACAGCCGCCTGAACATTGCCGGTCTGAACGCCACGACTGTGCCGATCCTTGCGCAAGCGATTGTCGACGTCGGCGTCTGAGCCAGCCACCCGAAATTGACAAAAGTCGCGCCGACCAGCGCGGCTTTTTTTGTTTTCCAGCCCTATCCTGAAGATCCTTCCCAAAGAAAAAGCCGGACGCGAACGCCCGGCCTTGGAGTGGTTAACTCAGGTTTTAGCCCTTGGAGAACTCGGGGTAGGCTTCCATACCCAGCTCGCCCATATCCAGGCCGTTGATCTCTTCTTCTTCACCAACCCGCAGACCAACAGTTGCCTTGATGATCGAGAAGAGGATGAAGCTGACCACGAAGACAAAGATGCCGATCGCAGCGAAGCCGATGATCTGGGTCACAAAGTTCGCGTCACCGTTGGTCCATGCCACGATGAAAGTACCCCAGAAACCGGCGATCAGGTGAACCGGGATCGCGCCGACAACGTCGTCGATCTTCATGCGGTCCAGCATCGGAACGGTCAGGACAACGATCACGCCACCAACTGCACCGATGATCAGCGCCTGGAACAACGACGGGGCCAGCGGTTCGGCGGTGATCGAGACCAGACCGGCCAGCGCGCCGTTCAGGACCATGGTCAGGTCGACCTTGCCATACATCACCTGCGTCAGGATCAGGGCCGCAACGGCACCCGCTGCAGCGGCCATGTTGGTGTTGGCGAAGATGCGGCTGATGTCTGCGATGTCACCGATGGTGCCCATTGCCAGCTGCGAGCCGCCGTTGAAGCCGAACCAGCCCAGCCACAGGATGAATGTACCCAGGGTTGCCAGCGCCAGGTTCGAGCCGGGGATCGGAACCACCTTGCCATCCTTGTTGTACTTGCCGATCCGCGGGCCCAGCACAATGGCACCTGCCAGCGCTGCGAAACCACCTGCGGCATGCACCAGGGTTGAGCCTGCGAAATCGCTAAAGCCCATCTCGAGCAACCAGCCGCCACCCCACTGCCAGGACGCTTCGATCGGGTAGATGATGCCGGTTAGGACGATCACGAAGATGAAGAAGGGCCACAGTTTGATCCGCTCGGCCACGGTGCCCGACACGATCGATGCGGTGGTGGCGCAGAACATCAGCTGGAAGAAGAAGTCCGAGCCGACGGTTGCATAGGACAGGTCAGCATTCACGCCTTCCAGGCCCACGGCCTCAAGCGACGCAGGGGCGATTGCGCCCAGAACGCCGGGGATCATCCAGCCATCGCCGGGATACATCAGGCCATAGCCGACCAGCCAGTACATGATGGCGGCGAACGAAAACAGGCCCATGTTCTTGACCAGCTGCATGGCGACGTTCTTGGAACGCACCAGGCCGGCCTCGAGCATGGCAAAGCCCGCAGCCATCCAGAACACCAGGAAACCGCCAACCAGGAAGAGCAGTGAGGTCAGGATAAATTGCGTGTGCTGCGCGGTCTCGCCACTGGCGGCCTCTTGCGCAAGACCCATCTGCGGCAACGCGACGATCGCGGCGGCAGGGATGAGAGATTTCATCAGGTTCATTGTCAGTCCTCGAATGATTGTGAGTGGGGGCGCCTTACAGCGCCTCTTCGTTCGTTTCCCCGGTCCGCACGCGCAGTGCCTGCTCGACATCAAGGACGAAAATCTTGCCGTCACCGATCTTGCCGGTCTTGGCGGTTTTGGTGATGGTGTCGACGATCTGATCGGCCATCGTGGCTGGGACCACGATTTCCAGTTTGATCTTGGGTACGAAATTCACGGCGTATTCGGCGCCGCGATAAATCTCCGTGTGACCGGATTGCGAGCCGAAGCCCTTGATTTCGGTCACCATCATGCCGCGCACGCCTGCCTCGGTCAGTGCCTCGCGCACCTCCTCGAGCTTGAACGGCTTGATTGTCGCAATGATCAGTTTCACGTTCTTCCCCTCTGCTTCCCCGGTCTGCCCGGCTTGTTTGCACCTGCAGAAAAAAAGCGCAGCTGCGCGTGGTAAGGAACGTTTCGGGTAGTGAAACGTCGGGGAAAATAGCGGCAAGTTGCACAATTTTTGCACATAATACGGTGAATGATTAAAAAATAGGCAGGCTGAGGAGGGTGACTTCCTGAATTTCCGCCCTCTACTTCACCGGTGTGTCAGGGTATGGTGCCTCAAAATGATAACCGGGCAGAGTTTGAGCATGACTGAGTCCAGGCGCCGAAAGACACCGCTGGTTGCGGACAAGAGATACCCGTCGAAAGGGCGCAAGCCCACGGCAACCAAGCGGGCTGCCAAGCCCGCGGGAAAGAAGGCGACCGCGCGCAAGACAACAACCCGCAAGACCGCCCGGAAGAAGACACGCCGGAAGTCCAGTGGCGGAGGCGGCGGGTTTTTCCGTCGGCTGTTCCGCTGGATTTGGCGGTTGATTTGGGGGGTTACGTGGCGCGTGGGTGCTGTGGCCGGGTTGCTGCTGGCGCTGGCGGTTGGGGTTGTCTACACCTCGCTGCCTGACGTGGATGCCCTGCTGGATGGCCGAGCGCGTGGCTCGGTCACGTTGCTGGACCGCGATGGCAAGGTCTTTGCCTGGCGCGGGGACCAATTCGGCGGGGTGATCACCGCCGACACCGTCTCACCGCATCTGAAAAATGCCGTGGTCGCGACCGAGGACAAGCGATTCTATCGCCATTTCGGTGTCAGCCCCCGCGGTGTCGCCAGTGCGGTCCGCATCAACCTCAGCGAAGGGCGCGGCCCGTTGTCCGGCCATGGTGGCTCGACCATTACGCAACAAACCGCCAAGCTGTTGTGTCTGGGTGTGCCTTACGTGCCCAGCGAGTGGGAGTCCGAGGCTGCCTATGAGGCCGATTGCCGTCAGGGCTCGCTGTGGCGCAAGGCCAAGGAAGCGGTCTATGCGATGGCGATGGAGGTGAAATACTCCAAGGATGAAATCCTCACCATCTATCTGAACCGCGCGTTCCTTGGTGCCGGTGCCCGCGGGTTCGAGGCGGCAAGCCAGCGTTACTTTGGAATTTCGGCCGCCGAGGTGAACCCGGCGCAAGCGGCGATGCTGGCCGGTCTGTTGGTGGCGCCGACACGCTATGCACCCACCAACAACCTGCAACGCTCACAAGACCGGGCGAAGCTGGTGATCGGGTTGATGGAGGCGCAGGGCTATCTGACGACTGCGCAGGCCAGCAGTGCCCGCAGCACCCCGGCGCAGCTGTCCGAGGCCGCTGCAGCGCGGGCGGGCGGTTATTTCGCCGATTGGGTGATCACCGAACTGCCCAGCTATTTTGGCACCGACACCACCGATGACGTAGTGATCCGCACCACGCTTGACCAGCGCCTGCAGAAATCGGCGGAAGAGGCGCTGAAATACATCTTTCAGGAAAAGGTGCGTGAAGGGTCCAAGGCGCAGGCCGCGATTGTGGTGATGTCGGCCGATGGCGCTGTGCGCGCCATGGTCGGCGGACGCAAAACGCGCGTGTCGGGCGCGTTCAACCGGGCGACGCAGGCGCTGCGCCAGACCGGATCCTCCTTCAAGCCGTTTGTCTATGCCACTGCGCTGGAGCTTGGCTATTCACCGCTGGATACGGTTGTGGACGAGCCGTATTGCGTCAACATTCCCGGATCGGGTCAGTGGTGCCCCAAGAACTATACCAACAAGTTCTATGGCCGGGTAACGCTGGCGGACGCGCTGAAGAACTCGCTGAACATCCCGGCCGTGAAAGTGGCCGAGGTGGCCGGGCTGGAAAATGTGCGCACCGTGGCCAGCGAGTTCGGAATCGAAAGCAACCTGGCCGAAGGTCCGGCGCTGGCGCTGGGCGCATCGGAAAGCACGCTGATCGAGATGACCGGGGCGTACGCGGGTATCCTGAACGGTGGCTCTGCCGTGGAGCCTTATGGTCTGTCCGAACTGAAATTGCTGGGTGACGACACGCCCATGATGGTGACCAGCTCGGGCATTGGCGAACGAGTGATCAACGACAAGGCAGCCAAGCAGCTGACATGGATGATGGAGCGCGTGGTGTCCGAGGGCACCGGTGGGCGCGCCAAGCTGCCGGGCTGGCAGGTGGCAGGCAAGACCGGCACCACGCAGGCGGCGCGGGACGCGTGGTTCATCGGCTTCACTGCGGATTATGTGGCGGGCGTCTGGATGGGCTATGACGACAACACGCCGCTGTCGGGTGTGACCGGTGGTGGCCTGCCTGCGGAGATTTGGAAAGAAACCATGCTGCGCGTGACCGAAGGCATGACGCCCACGCCGCTGCCGATGCTGGCGCCCGATCCGCCGGTGCGGACGGCGCAGCCTCAGCAACAGCGCCGTCGACAAGGGCGTGGTTTTGAGGACGCCATCAATAACTTCTTCAAGAACGTTTTTGGCAACTGAGGCATAAAAAAAGGCGGTGCACCGGGCACCGCCTTTTACTTTGGAATATCAGACCTGATCAGAGGCTCTCGTCCAGAGCAGCCAGAATCGCGTCACCCATTTCGGTGGTCGAAACCGGCTGAACCCCTTCTTCGGCCAGCAGATCGCCGGTACGGACGCCATCCGCCAGAACTTTTTCGATCGCGGCTTCCAGGCGATCGGCCTCGGCGCCCTGATCAAAGCTGTAGCGCAGCGCCATGGCGAAGCTGAGGATACAGGCGATCGGGTTGGCCTTGCCCTGACCCGCGATATCGGGCGCCGAACCGTGGACCGGTTCGTACATTGCCTTGGGGCGGCCATTGGTCATCGGGGCACCCAGGGATGCCGACGGCAACATGCCCAGCGAACCGGTCAGCATCGCGGCGCAGTCCGACAGGATGTCGCCGAACAGGTTGTCGGTCAGGATCACGTCAAACTGCTTGGGTGCGCGCACCAACTGCATTGCGCCGTTGTCGGCATACATATGGCTCAGCTCGACCTCGGGGTAGTCCTTGGCCACACGGTCCACGACCTCGCGCCACAGAATGCCCGATTCCATCACGTTGGCCTTCTCCATCGAGCACAGCTTTTTGTTCCGGCGCATTGCCAGTTCAAAGGCGGAACGCGCGGCGCGTTCGATCTCGGATTCGGTGTAACGCTGGGTGTTGATGCCGACGCGTTGGTTGCCTTCCTCGAAGATGCCGCGCGGTTCGCCGAAATAGACGCCCGAGGTCAGCTCGCGCACGATCATGATGTCCAGACCGGCAACAATGTCTTTCTTCAGCGACGAGAAATCCGCCAGCGCGTCAAAGCACTGCGCCGGGCGCAGGTTCGAATACAGGTCCATTTCCTTGCGCAGGCGCAGCAGACCGCGCTCTGGTTTTACGCTGAAATCCAGGTCGTCGTATTTCGGACCACCTACGGCGCCCAGCAGAACCGCGTCGACCTCTTGCGCCTTGGCCATGGTCTCGTCCGACAGGGGCTTGCCATGCGCGTCATAGGCGGCACCGCCGACCAGATCCTCGCTCACGTCGAATTCCAGGCCGCGGTTCGCACCGAACCAGTCAATTACGCGGCGCACTTCGGCCATGACTTCGGGGCCAATTCCGTCTCCGGGCAGGATGAGGAGCGAGGGGTTGGACATGAAGGATCTCCTTGCGTTTCGTCGCAATGGCCCTAGCGCCTGCGCCGCATCGGGTCAATGAGACGAACCGGCCTTTATGGGCCGGAAATCCGCTTTCCGGGCCGAAACCGCCGCCGAACCCGCGCTTTCCGGTCAAAGACTGGCCTTCAACCCCTCGGCCAACAGGTCCCAGACGCGCCGGATTCGGGGCGTCTGGCGCATAGCCTGTGGCGCGGCTAACCAGACGGGCAGCGGTTCAATCTCGACATCCAGATCCAGCACTTCGACATCCGGGTCGGCCTCGGCCACCTGAACCTGTGAGAAGCCGATGCCGCACCCGGCCCGGACCAGCTGCCAATAGGCGCTTTGAAGATCGCATCTGGTAGCGAAACTGTTTTTGCTGGCGGGCCAGCCCCGTTGCTGCATTTTTTTGATAATCTGCTCGTTGGCGTCAAAGCCGACCAGATCATGATCGAACAGGTCCTCGGGATTTTGGGGTCGTCCGGCCCGATCCAGATAGGCCCGGGCAGCGCAAAAGCACAGGTTCACATCCCCCAGATAGCGCGAGATGATGTCCATCTGCGCGGGGCGGTACATGCGCACGGCGATGTCAGCCTCACGATACAGCAGATTCTCGGTGGTGTCGGTGGCCACCAGTTCAAGCTGGATCGCCGGTTCCAAAGCGCGGATCTGCGCCAGAATAGGCGGCAGCAGGTGGTGCGAGGCAAAGACCGAGGCGGTGATGCGTACCGACCCCTCCAACTGCTGCGACTGTCCCGCGGCTGCCAGGCTGAACGATGTCATGGCCGTATGCATCTGCTGCGCCATCGGCAACAACTGCGTGCCCACCTCGCTGAGTTTCAGGCCGCGTGCGTGACGGTCGAACAGGGACACGCCCAGCTCATCCTCAAGCGCATGGATCTGGCGGCCCAGCGTGGGCTGGCTGCGGTCCAGCTGCCGCGCCGCCGCCGACAGTGAACCGGTTTCGGCCACTGCCAGAAAGCTTTGAATCAGGGACCAGTCTGCGTGAGTGAGTGATTTGTCCATTCAAATATGAATACACGTTCTGCATTTCCCGGCAATTGCTCGATTGATTTGAATTGATAGTTTCGATTTGAAAGGAGTTCCCCATGACACAATCCGTTCTGATCCTGGGTGCAACCGGCCGTTTTGGGCGAAACGCCATGGCTGCGTTTCGAAACGCGGGGTGGGCCGTTCGCACCTTTGACCGCTCCACCGAAAGGCTGGCGCAGGCCGCGCAAGGTGCGGATGTGATCGTCAACGCCTGGAACCCGCCCTATCCGGATTGGCAGGCACAGGTTCCAGAGCTGACCCGGCAGGTTATATCGGCCGCGCGGGACACAGGGGCGACGGTCATCATCCCTGGCAATGTCTATGTGTTCGGGGCAGATTCACCGGGGCCGTGGTCAACGGCCACGCCACATCTGGCCCATAACCCTCTGGGCCGGATTCGGATCGAGATGGAGGAAGCCTATCGCGCCTCATCCGTTCGCACGATCATTCTGCGGGCCGGGGATTACCTTGATACATGCGCGTCTGGGAACTGGTTCGATCAGGTGATGATCAAACCTCTGGCGCGGGGGCGTTTCATTTATCCCGGGAATCCCGACATCGCCCATGCCTGGGCCTATCTGCCCGACCTTGCGCGTGCGGCGGTTGTCCTTGCCGAAATGCGCAAGAGGCTGCCCCGTTTTTGCGATGTGCCTTACGAGGGGTACACAGTGACCGGCTCTGAAATGGCGCAGGCGCTGTCTCGGGTCACGGGTCGGCATGTGTCTGTGCAGCGAATGAACTGGTTGCCGATTCAGCTTGCCCGCCCCTTCTGGCGGATGGCGCCTCATTTGCTTGAAATGCGGTATCTGTGGAATACGCCACACAGTCTGGAGGATGCGTTTTTCCGAGAACTGGTCGGGGATTTTCAGCGTACGGATCTGGATGCCGCTCTGAAACGAGCGATCCCTGATGCGCTGCGTTCGGATGGGGTTCTGGCCCCCGCCTGATCGCCACTAGGGTGCGGTTACGTCAACCCAGACCAGACGGTGCCTGCTGGCTTGTTCGGCCGCCGCGCGCTCGGGCGAACCCGGGGCGGGCCAGAACACGCCCGAGCTTGTCACCTGCAGATCGGTTGACGGTAGTACGTAGTCCACCCGCATCTCTCCTACCGCTTTCCATTCCACGGTGGTCAGCGCGCCCGACACGTCAGCGGGGCGAGGGTCTTGCAAGCGAGGGTCAGCCACAACAGCGCTTGGATCGCTTCCCGGCGTCCTTCGCCGCGTTCGGGGTCCAGATTGGCGTCCCCGGCGATCACGAACGGGCTGTCGGGTTTGTGACCAAGCTGGCCGTCCAAAATAACTGACCAAAGGCGGATTTCATCGCGGTTGCGCAGCCCGTTGCGGTCTTCGGGTCCGTCGAACACCGGCGGGGCGGCGTGGAAGGTCATCAGGTCCACCGTTCCGATGGGCGTATCCACCGGCACGATCCAATGGGCCACGGCGGACAGGCGCTGAATGCTCTGCGCTTCTTCCGAGGGGAAAGGGCCGTTGTCCGAGACCGGCATCTGCGCGCCGGGCAGGTCACGCCACAGCAAGTCGGTGAACGCCTGCACGTCGCCAGAGTGAATCGGATAGCGCGACAGCACCGCAAGCCCGTCCTGACCAGTGAACCGGCCCCAGCCCTGCGCGTCTGCCGGGCCATGCGCCCGGCCATCTCCGTTCAGGTCTAGGGACGTTTCAAGACCGGCATTGGGCTGCGCAGCAAAGTGATGGGGATAATCCAACCCCGCGGCGCGCAGCTGTTCGATCAACGCGCTCAGAGCCTCGGCGTTCAGGTCCCAGTCGATGCCCTGCAGGGCGAGAATATCCGGCTGCGTGGCCACCAGCACCTCGACCACTGCCTGCACCTGCGGATCACCGCGCCGGATGTCCCGCAGCAGCAGGCCCGGCCCGTCGCGGCTAAGCTCTGTATTGTAGGTGGCAATGCGTACTGTCTGCGCCTGCGCCATCACCGGCAAGAGCAGCAGCAGAAGGATGCGGATCATGCAGCCTGCGTGGACTCGGCAGTGGAGTAAGCGCGGCGCTTTTCGACGATCAGATTGGCGATACGCAGGGTTGCCATGCCGCGCATGATCATGCTGGCGGGCAGGAAGGCCCAAGCGCTCAGGGTCCAGATCAGGGTCTGAGGGTTGCTCAGCGAGATCGGGTTGGCGTAATCGGTCAGCATCTTGATCAGGGCCGGGATCAGAAACGGCAGCAACACCCCGATCGAGATGTTCAGCCGTCCGTCCCGTTGCAGGCGCGTAACGACGTCGCCACCCTTGGTCGGATCGAACAGCGGCAGGTTGGTCCAAACGTTGAAGGCGCCGTTGCCCGTCGGCCAGCCGCGCATCTTCACCGCATAGGCAAAGCTGCCGATGGTCACCAACGCCGCGACATAAGCCACGCTGGCGGCAACGCGTACCAGCTCGATCAGCGGCGCGCTGGCATCTGCGGGCAGCATCAGCACCACCAGACGAACCGGAGAATAGGGGAAGTCGACCACATTGGCGACGCCCAGACCCAGCGAGTAGAAAACAGCGGTCAGGCTGCTGGGCGCGTAGGCGTTCTTGCAGATCAGCGTCAGGAACATGATCATCGACATCAGCCCGACAAACCGAAGGCGGTTCACCGGCGGTGCGTCGCGGAATTCGATAAAGCTGGGAAAGGCCGAGTTGTATTCGGCAAAGGTCAGAAAGAATGCGAGAATGGCGAGAAATACGACAATCTCGGTCCCATTCGTTGACGATACGGGCAGGTACAACGCGGGGGTCAGCACCATCAGTGCAACCAATATTCCCCGAATCGCCGCCCCTGTTGTGCGCGCAATCACTATCCGAACCCTTTCAAACTGGATTAGCCGATTCTTCGCCGACTTCACTTCCAACTTGTGCCCACCACTAATGGTTGTGGCGGATGTCTTGAGTCACCAATGTTCAACTGGTGGGTGCCTGTACCCGCCACATTGGCGATAAGCGACATTTCGCTCAAGCCAAGGCGCAGAAAACACGTGATTTCGGGCAAAATGATGGCGCAACTGGTGCGGGATTGCATCATTTTTGACGCAAATCCGACGTGTGTATCAATATGAAACCTACATATTGTGGTTTCTGAATGCGCAGCCCCAAGAACGCGAACGGGGCCGCCTTGGCGACCCCGTAAAGTTGTGCATTCCCGGATTCGTTTCCAGAATCACACCCAGGGACGGGCCTGGCTTGCGTGGTCCTCGAACTTGTCGATGTGATGGTCTTTTTCCATCGTCAGGCCGATATCGTCCAGACCGTTCAGCAAGCAGTGCTTGCGGTGCGGGTCGATCTCGAACGCGATCACGACACCATCCGAAGTGGTAATCTGCTGATCTTCCAGATGCACGGTCATGCGGGCGTTTTCACCCTTATGCGCATCTTCCATCAGGATCACGTGATGCTCTTCTGCTACCACGATTGGCAGAATGCCGTTCTTGAAGCAGTTGTTGAAGAAGATGTCGGCAAAGCTGGTCGAGATCACGACCTTGATGCCGAAATCCTTGATCGCCCAAGGCGCGTGTTCCCGCGACGAGCCGCAGCCGAAATTGTCGCCTGCAACCAGAATCTCGGTTTGGCGATAGGCGGGTTTGTTCAGAACGAACTCTTCGTTCTCCTGCCCGTCATCGTGATAGCGCATTTCGTCAAACAGCACGACGCCCAAGCCAGACCGTTTGATGGTCTTCAGGTGCACTTTCGGAATGATCATATCGGTGTCGATATTGATCAGCGGCATTGGGGCGGCCACCCCGTGGACTTTTTCAAACTTTTCCATGTTCACACTCCTGCGGGAGAGGGCCGACCCCTTGCCCCGCGTTTAAGCCTGTTTCGCTTCCGTTGTTTCGCCTTTGGGTGCGTTCTTGACGAAGAACGCCATGAAGACCAATCCGAACCCGTTGAACAGCATCTCGATGCCCAGGAAGATCCCCAGAATGCTCAGCAGCACCTGCGGATCGCTTCCGACGTAGGTCCAGATGATCCCTGCGAGGATGATCGACAAGATGCCCGAGATCATCGTGGGCCAAAAGAACTGTGTTCCTTTCATCTGGAACGACAGAATGACCCGCGCGATGCCGCCTGCCATGAACAGGATCAGCATCACCGTCGCAAGGGTCAGGGTTCCCTGCAGCGGGTGATCCAGAAAGGACCAGCCCAGAAACAGCATCACCGCACCCATGATGAGTGACAGAATCTTGTTGCCGGTGCCTTCAACCGTGAAGCCACCCACAAGTTGCAGCGCGCCCGAAATCAGCAGCAACACACCGGTTACCACCGTCACGGCGATCGACGCCACAACTGGCGCGCCCAGTACAAAGATACCGAACGCGATAGACAGAAGCCCCAGCAGGAGCCATTTGACCCAGTCACTCATGTTTTCAATCCCTCAAATATCTAGATATGAGGGGACCTTACATCAAATCACGGACGTCTGTCAGCCGTCCTGTGATTGCCGCTGCGGCAGCCATTGCGGGGCTCAGCAGGTGGGTGCGTCCACCGCGGCCCTGACGGCCTTCGAAGTTGCGGTTCGAGGTCGCTGCACAGCGCTCGCCCGGTTGCAGCTGGTCGGGGTTCATCGCCAGACACATCGAGCATCCCGCCAGACGCCATTCGAAACCGGCCTCTTTGAAGATATCGGCCAGACCTTCTTCTTCAGCCTGAGCGCGCACAAGACCCGAGCCCGGCACGACCATGGCGCGCAGACCGTCTTTGATCTTCTTGCCCTTCAGGATTTCAGCCGCGGCGCGCAGGTCTTCGATACGGCCGTTGGTGCACGACCCGATAAAGACAGTGTCGATTTCCACATCGCTCAGCTTTTGACCGGCTTCCAGACCCATGTATTCGATCGAACGGCGGGCCGCGTCGACCTTGCCGCCTTCGAAATCATCTGGATGAGGCACGGTTGCGGTGATCGGCAGAACGTCCTCGGGGCTGGTACCCCAAGTCACGACCGGCGCGATGTCTTCGCCGCGCAGGGTGATGACCTTGTCGAAATGCGCGTCTTCGTCGGTATAAAGCGTTTTCCACCACGCCAGAGCCGCTTCCCACTGTGCGCCTTTAGGGGCGTGCGGGCGGCCTTGGACATATTCATAGGTGGTCTCGTCCGGCGCGATCAGACCGGCGCGGGCGCCACCTTCGATCGCCATGTTGCAGACGGTCATGCGGCCTTCCATCGACAGATCGCGGATCGCTTCGCCGCAATATTCGATGACATAGCCGGTGCCGCCAGCGGTGCCGGTCTCACCGATCACGGCCAGAGTGATATCTTTGGCGGTCACGCCCGGCTGCAGTTTGCCGGTGATTTCCACCTTCATGTTCTTGGATTTCTTCTGGATCAGCGTCTGGGTGGCCAGAACGTGCTCAACCTCAGACGTGCCGATACCGTGCGCCAAAGCGCCAAACGCGCCGTGGGTGGCGGTGTGGCTGTCGCCGCAGACAACGGTCATGCCGGGCAGGGTCCAGCCTTGCTCGGGGCCAACGATGTGGACGATGCCCTGACGGACGTCATGCACCGGGTAATAGTGAATGCCGAAATCCTTGGCGTTCTTGTCCAGCGCTTCGACTTGAATGCGCGATTCCGGGTTTTCGATCCCGTTCACACGATCCGGCGTTGTTGGAACGTTATGATCCGGCACGGCGATTGTTTTTTCCGGCGCGCGCACCTTGCGGCCCGCCATGCGCAGGCCTTCGAACGCCTGCGGGCTGGTCACTTCGTGAACCAGGTGGCGGTCGATATACAGCAGGCAGGTGCCATCATCGGCTTCGTGCGCGACATGGGCATCCCAGATCTTGTCATAGAGTGTTTTGGGGGACATTGGTCCTCTCCCGTATTTAATGAGAAATAGCTGGCGAGTGGCTGGACGCCGCTTATAGGCGGGCCAGAACCGTGCGGGCGGCCCCAAAGAACCGTTCACGCAGGCGCGTGCGGTCTTGCAACGTCGGTGCTGGGGCCAAGGTGAGTCTCATGCGCACCAGATATATCGCGTCTGGCCGTCAATCAAGGTTCAATCCCCGACGGGCTTGCATCGCGCGGAAACGCTGTCCAAGCTGGGGCCATGAATCAGGATCTGATCCCCAGCTCGCTGTCGGACCTCTATGACAACATGGTCGCGGGCTTTTCCGTGCAATTCGAAAACCTTGTCGAGCTGGTTGTTACGCCGGGATGGCGCCAGCACCAGCTGGTCATCATTCTGGGCCTGTGGGCGTTGGCCTACGTTCTGAAATTGACGACGCAAGGCCGGTGGGAGGCCTGGGCCCGTGCCCGCGAAGGGTGGCCAAAGTGGCGCTTGCGGGTTCTGGTACAGCTGATGCAGCGCCTGACGCTGGTCTATTTCGTGGTGATGTCCTGGGTGCTGTATCTGTTGATGCAGCAGATCACATGGCCCTCGCGCAGTTATATCATCGGTGTTGTGGCGACCTTGGCCCTGGCGTGGCTGGCGATTGCGCTGGTGGCGCGGCTGGTGCGCAACCGGACTCTGCGGCGCATCTTCAAATGGGCAATGTGGGTCTATGCAACGCTTGTTGCCCTGAATCTGACCGATGACGTGGCCGAGTTTCTGGACGGCGTGGCGATTTCCATTGGTGATCTGCACATATCGGCGCTGGGAATTCTCAAGGCTGTTCTGCTGATTGGTGTCCTTCTGACGCTGGCCCGTATTGGCACTCGCGCGGCAGAGCGTGGGTTGATGAGCAACGATGACATCACGCCGTCAATGCAGGTCCTGCTGGCCAAAGGCATTCAAGTTTTGCTGTACGGCGCAGTGTTTATGGCCGCCATCCGCACGCTCGGGTTCGATCTGACCGGCATAGCGCTGCTGTCCGGTGCAATTGGCGTGGGGATCGGTTTCGGGCTGCAAAAGGTGGTGTCGAACCTGATATCGGGGATCATCATTCTGATGGACCGGTCGATCAAGCCGGGCGACGTGATCTCGCTGGGCGATACGTTCGGTTGGATCAACGCGCTGGGCGCGCGCTATGTCTCGGTGGTCACGCGGGACGGGCGGGAATACCTGATCCCGAACGAGGATCTGATCACCAATCAGGTGGTGAACTGGTCACATTCGGACAAGTTTGTGCGGTTGGATCTGGAGTTCGGCACCAGCTATGACGACGACCCGCACAAGGTACGGGCAACGGCCATTAAAGCGGTCAAATCCGTCACTCGCGTGCTGAGCGGCGGATCGCACGAGCCGGTCTGCCACATCACCGGGTTCGGTGACAGCAGTGTGGATTACGTGCTGCGGTTCTGGATCAGCGATCCGACCAAAGGGCTGACCAATATTCGGGGCAATGTCTACCTTGCACTATGGGACGCCTTTAAAGACGAAAGCATCTCGATCCCCTTCCCGCAGCGCGAGGTTCGGCTGTTGTCCGACAGCGCATACGCGCAACAGGTCGCCAAAGAGTGACCGCCCGTGCGCCCTGCGTGGCGGCCTTTCATTGAAATGTTGCATTCCCCTTGTTACCTTATTAGTACCCCTGCGCCGGGGTTTGGCGGCGCGCAGCAAAGGAGGACTATGTCCTGTCTCTACATACCCAGGCGGGTTTGCCCGCCGATGACGGAGCCGGTGTAATGGCTCACTCTCAGTCAATCAGCGACAAGCTGCTTGACCGCATCCTTTCCTCACTTTCCGATGACAAGGCCGAAGATGTCGTGCAGATCAACCTGCAAGGCAAATCCTCGGTTGCGGATCACATGGTGATTGCCTCGGGTCGGTCGACCCGTCAGGTCGCTGCCATGGCGGAAAAGCTGACGGATCGCATCAAGCAGGAATTCGGTTTCACCTCGAAGGTCGAAGGCAAGGATGCCGGCGACTGGGTGCTGATCGATACGGGCGACGTGATCGTCCATATCTTCCGCCCCGAAGTGCGTGAATTCTACCAGCTGGAAAAGATGTGGCTGCCTCAGGGCGGCAGCGCCTCGGCGAACTGAGGCGCCATCCCGGTCTGCATTAACAGGCCGGCGGCGAGAGAAATATGCGTATAAGCATTTGTGCGGTCGGGCGATTGCGTGCCGGACCGGAAAAGACCCTGCTTGACGATTACCTGACCCGTTTTGACCGGACCGGCCGCGCGCTGGGCCTTGGTCCTGCACGGGTGATCGAGGTCGAAGACAAGAAAAACGCCGGCATGGGCGCAGAAGCTGCGCTGCTGCGCAAGGCCCTGCCCAAGGGCGCTGTGATTTGCACATTGGACGAGCGCGGACGGGTGATGTCGTCGCCTGATTTTGCCAAAAAATTGGGCGGCTGGCGCGATGCCGGGCGACAGGATCTGGCGCTGATCATTGGCGGGGCTGACGGAATAGACCCTGATATGCGGGCCGAGGCCGATTTTTCCATTTCATTCGGGTCGATGGTCTGGCCCCATATGCTGGTCCGTGTGATGCTGTCCGAGCAACTTTACCGGGCCGCAACCATCCTGTCGGGCGGCCCCTATCACCGGGTCTGACATGGCGCAGCTTTTGATCGTTTACCATTCCCGCACCGGCGGAGCCCGGCAGATGGCCGAAGCGGCGGCTCAGGCCGCGCGGGATGAAGCTGAAACAATCCTGAAACGCGCCGATCGGGCCGGGCCTGACGATCTGCTGCGCGCCGATGGCTATATCTTCTGTGCGCCCGAGAATCTGGCCGCGATTTCGGGTTTGATGAAGGAATTCTTTGATCGCTGCTACTATCCGGTGCTCGGTAAGATCGAAGGCCGCCCTTATGCGCAGATGGTTTGCGCGGGGTCTGACGGGGGAAACGCAGCCCGCCAGATGGCCCGTATCGCAACCGGCTGGCGGTTGAAAGAGGTGCAGCCGCCCCTAATCATCTGCACCCATGCGCAGTCGCCCGAGGCGATATTGGCCGAAAAGGCCATTCCGCAAGATCAGCTTGAAAAATGCCGCGAGATCGGGCTGGCCATGGCTGCCGGGTTGGAAATGGGTCTGTTCTGATCAGGGCAAGGTGATGACAAACGTCTTTTCTGCCCAGCCATCCACATTTGTCCGCGCCTGTACCTGCACCTGTGAGGTTCCCTCGGGAATCGCGACGCCGCTCAGCGACCGCGTGAAGGGTTGTTCATTCTCGTGCGGGTGATGCAGCACGCGCATCCCCAGCTCATTGCCATCCATATCCAACACACGCCAGCTATCGGCGTAATCATCCCAGCCGGTTTCGGGATGTGAGACGGTCACATCGAATCGCCATGTATCCCCACTGCGCTGGGCGGTGGCATTTTCGATCACGGGGTCATCGGCAAGGGCGGGTAAGGCCAGAAAGGCGCTGAGAATCAGATAACGCATAGGGCGACCATACGAGGTGATGCGCGGTGGCGTCATCACGACTCTGTGTTGGGCGGCATGGTCAGCAGAACCGACCGGGAATGGGATGCGAATTCGCGCCGGTAAAGAACGCCCAGAGTGATGACGGTTCCGAGTATCAGGGCAAGCGGCCCTAATATCCACGCCAGCGAGGCCAGCGCGAAATAGGTGGCGCGCAGGCCGCGATTGAAGCTGCGCGCAGCCGTGACGCAAATCTCGGCCGCTTGTGCCGCGCGCGGATAGGCTTGCGGGTCTTCGGGGTCGTTCGGGACCGCAGCCATCAGCACCGCGCAATATCCAAACAACCGATGCGCCCAGACGTATTTCAGGAACGCATTGGCCAGAAACAGGATCACCACCAGAATCTTGATCTCCCACACCAGCGCCGGGGCGCTGCCGATGGCCAGATCGCTGGCGACGCCCGCCAGCCGTTCGGTGTTTCCCAGCAACGCCAGCCCGCCCCCGATGGCAATCATGGTGGTCGAAGCAAAGAAGGTACTGCCCTGCCGCATCGCTGCCACGACTTGCGCATCGAACATCCGGGGCTGCCTTGTGACCATCTCATGCATCCAGCCGCGCCGGAAGTCGTCCATCATCATCGCGACCGATTGTCTATGTGGCGCGGGATGCTCGATCCGCCAGCCGATCCATTGCCACGCGCCCAGCAACAGCAGTACGGCGGCATAATCCAGTGTTGAGAATAAAAGGGCGCGGTCGATCCATGTCATGTCGGTGACAGTAGGGTCAGAGATCAGAACTTGCCAGATAGGTAAATTGGTAATATTATTTTACCAAACGGAGGATCAGCGATGGAAATGCCCCGGCCAAACCCCGAAATCCTGGCGCGCAAGCAGGCCGTTCTGTCGCGCCTGTTGCAGGTGTTGCCTGCGGATGCCGTGATCCATGACCCGGCTGAAACCCGCGCTTATGAATGTGACGCGCTGACCGCCTATCGCTGCCCGCCGATGCTGGCGGTGCTGCCGTCGAACACGCAAGAGGTCTCGGACGTGCTGCGCATCTGCCATGATGAGGGCGTGCCGGTGGTGCCGCGCGGCTCGGGCACATCGTTGGCGGGCGGGGCGCTGCCCACTGCGGATTGCGTCATTCTGGGCGTCGCCCGGATGAATGAGGTGCTGGAGACCGACTACGATAACCGCTTCATCCGCGTTCAGACCGGCCGCACCAACCTGAGCGTGACCGGCGCGGTTGAGGAAGAAGATTTTTTCTATGCCCCCGATCCGTCCTCGCAACTGGCTTGCGCGATTGCGGGCAACATCGCGATGAACTCGGGTGGGGCGCATTGCCTGAAATACGGCGTGACAACCAACAACCTGCTGGGCGTGAAAATGGTGATGATGGATGGCAGCGTGGTCGAAATCGGTGGCGCGCATCTGGATGCCGGCGGGCTGGACCTGCTGGGCGTCATCTGCGGATCTGAAGGGCAGCTGGGTGTGGTGACCGAGGCCACGCTGCGCATCCTGCGCAAGCCCGAGGGGGCGCGGCCAGTGCTGATGGGGTTTGATGACAATGAGGTCGCGGGCCAATGCGTGTCCGACATCATCAAGTCGGGCATCCTGCCGGTGGCGATCGAGTTCATGGACACGCTCTGCATCAGGGCTTGCGAGAATTTCGCCCATGCAGGCTATCCGGATTGCCACGCGCTGTTGATTGTCGAGGTCGAAGGCTCCGAGGCCGAGATCGACCACCAACTGTCGAAAATCATCGAGATCGCCAGGCGCCATAACCCGGTAGAATTGCGCGAAAGCCAGTCGGCTGAGGAAAGCGCTAAGATCTGGCTGGGGCGAAAATCGGCCTTTGGCGCGATGGGGCAGATGAACGACTACATGTGTCTGGACGGCACGATCCCGGTGTCGTCGCTGCCTGAAGTGCTGCGCCGGATCGGAGAGTTGAGCGAAGAATACGGCCTGCCCGTGGGCAACGTGTTCCACGCGGGAGACGGCAATATGCACCCGCTGATCCTGTTCGATGCCAACAAACCCGGTGATCTGGAAAAATGCGAGGCGTTCGGGGCCGATATCCTGAAGCTCTGCGTTGATGTGGGCGGCTGCCTGACCGGCGAACACGGCGTTGGTATCGAAAAGCGGGACCTGATGACCCATCAATACGCACCTGCGGACCTTGAGGCGCAGATGGCCGTCAAGGATGTGTTCGATCCCAAATGGCTGCTGAACCCCGCCAAAGTGTTTCCTCTGGATGCGTCCGAGTCCCGCCGGGATGTGCGGTTGGCTGCGGAATAACAGGCTCTAATAAAGAAGATTTGCGATGAAACCCAAGACAGAGGCCGAACTGGCCGAAATGGTGGCCGGGCTGACGGAACCGGTGCGTATAGTCGGCGGCGGCACGCGTGGGGTGAGTGGACCGGAGGCCACGCTTGAGACCTCAGGGCTGAGCGGGATCACCCTGTATGAGCCCGGCGCGCTGACCCTCGTGGCGCAGGCAGGAACGCCCGTCGCTGAGATTGAGGCCGTGTTGGAAGCCGAAGGGCAGCAACTGGCGTTCGAGCCGATGGACCATCGCGGGCTGCTGGGCACCAGCGGGACGCCCACCATTGGTGGTGTTGTGGCCGCCAATATCTCGGGCCCGCGCCGTATTCAGGCCGGGGCTTGCCGCGATTTCCTGCTGGGCGTGCGCTATGTCGATGGCATGGGGCAGGTGATCAAGAACGGCGGTCGGGTCATGAAAAACGTGACCGGCTACGATCTGGTCAAGCTGATGGCCGGGTCTTGGGGCACGCTTGGGGTTCTGTCCGAAGTGTCGCTGAAGGTGCTGCCCAAGCCCGAAGCCGTTGCGACCTTGGCCGTTGAAGTGTCCGATGCTGAGACTGCGGTGCAGGTTCTTTCGGCGGGGCTGACGTCCCCGTACGAGGTCAGCGGGGCCGCCTATGACCCGAAAGACGGGCGGGCGCTGTTGCGGGTTGAGGGGTTCTCGGACTCGGTGACCTACCGGACAGAGCAGTTAAAATCCGCGCTTTCGGCGTTTGGCGAGATCACCGAGACTTCGGACCCTATTGAATTGTGGCGGGATCTGCGTGATGTCAGGCCGTTTCACGGGCGCGATGGCGATGTCTGGCGGATTTCGGTCAAACCAACCGATGCGCCTGAAATCTTGACCCGGCTTGAAGCGGATCAGACTCTGCTGGATTGGGGCGGCGGCCTGATCTGGGAGCGCGTTCCCGAAGGCTCCGATTTGCGTTCCCGGATAGGAATATTCGAAGGTCACGCGACGCTGGTGCGCACAGATGCGAAAACTGTCGAGGCCTTGGGCCGGTTTCAACCTGAATCCTCCAGTGTTGAGGCTCTAACAAAGGGACTACGGGCGCGTTTTGATCCTCGGGGTATCCTTAATCCGGGGCTGATGGGGTAAGCCGATGCAGACGACGTTCACGGAAAAACAGCTTCAAGACCCGGCGATAAAGCGTTCGAATGAGATCCTGCGCAGCTGTGTGCATTGCGGGTTCTGCACCGCCACATGCCCGACCTATCAGGTGTTGGGGGATGAACTGGACAGCCCGCGCGGGCGTATCTACCTGATCAAGGACATGCTGGAAAATGAGCGTGTGCCGGACGAAAAGACCGTCAAGCACATCGACCGTTGCCTGTCCTGTCTGGCCTGCATGACGACCTGCCCGTCGGGCGTGCATTACATGCATCTGGTCGACCACGCGCGGGAATATATCGAGGCCAATTACAAGCGCCCCTTCACGGACCGCGCGCTGCGCTGGGTGTTGGCGCAGATTCTGCCCTATCCGATGCGGTTCCGCTGGGCGCTGATCGGGGCCAAGCTGGGCCGCCCGTTCCGGTTCCTGATGCCCGATGCCCGGCTGCGGGCGATGCTGGACATGGCGCCGCAGCATATCCCTCCGGTCAGTCGCAATGACGACCCGCAAAGTTTTGCGCCAAAGGGGTCGCGTAAAAAGCGCGTCGCGCTGATGACGGGCTGCGCGCAAAAGGCGCTGAACACCGATATCAACGATGCAACGATCCGCCTTCTGACACGGTTGGGGTGCGAGGTCGTGGTGGCCGAAGGCGCAGGTTGTTGTGGCGCGCTGACCCATCACATGGGCAAGGTGCAGGACAGCCACAAAGCGGCAGAGGCCAATATCAGAGCGTGGATAGCAGAGATGAATGGCGACGGTTTGGATGCCATCGTCATCAACACCTCGGGCTGCGGCACCACAGTCAAGGATTACGGGCATATGTTCCGCAATGATCCTTTGGCCGAGGACGCGGCGCGGGTGTCGGGTATTGCGATGGATATCAGCGAACTGCTGGTGCAGCTGGATCTGCCGGAAGGCCCCGACGCGGGTTTGACCGTCGCCTACCACGCGGCCTGTTCCCTCCAGCACGGACAAAAGGTCAAAACTCATCCCAAGGACCTGTTGAAAAAGGCAGGTTTCGCTGTGTTAGAGCCTGCTGACAGCCATCTGTGCTGTGGCAGCGCGGGCACGTATAACCTGATGCAGCCCGAAATCTCGGGCCAGTTAAAGCAGCGCAAGGTCAGAACGCTTGAGGCGAAGAACCCTGATGTGATCGCTGCGGGCAATATCGGCTGCATGATGCAGATCGGGTCAGGCACGGATGTTCCTGTTCTGCACACGGTCGAGCTGTTGGACTGGGCAACCGGCGGTCCCAAACCGCGAGCCCTGCAAGATGACCGTGCGCCAGAAGTTCCGATCCTCAGGTAGACGTCAATGATGCAGCAGTGCATCAGTTTCCGGGTGAAACCGCATCCGGCGTTGCCGCCCTATTTTCGCCCCACCGGGGCCGTAGGAACGTAAGCCAACAGCAACGCCGGAGAACCGCTTGCGAAACTGGATCAGGGCAATCGCGCTGGCATTGATGCCGATGACCGCCATGGCGCAGGACAGCGGGCTGAAAAGCCTGGATACCACCGATGCAGGGCGGGCGTGGATGGCTGTGGGTCGCCTGGACATCAACGGTGCGGGGTTCTGCACTGGCACGCTGATTTCTCCAACTCTGGTCCTGACCGCCGCCCATTGCCTGTTTGACAAGGCGACGGGCCAGCGGGTTGATCTGTCCGAGGTCGAGTTTCTGGCCGCGTGGCGCTTGGGCCGGGCCTCGGCCTACCGCGCGGCGCGGCAGGCGGTGATCCATCCGGATTACCGCTACAGCCGCGAAACCCCGACGGCGCGGTTGGGCAATGACATTGCCCTGATCGAGCTATGGCAACCGATACGCAATACCACCGTGATTCCCTTTGAAACTGGCGACCGGCCGCGCCGGGGGGCCGAAGTCGGTGTTGTGTCCTATGCGCGCGACCGGGCCGAGGCCCCGTCACTGCAAGAGGTCTGCTCGGTCATGACCCGCCAATCCGAAGTTCTGGTGATGTCCTGCGATGTCGAGTTCGGCTCATCCGGTGCGCCGGTCTTTTCCTTTGACGGTGACCGCCCACGCATCGTGTCGGTGGTGGCGGCCAAAGCGGAATTCAACGGTCAGCGGGTCGCGGTAGGCACAGCGGTTGAGGGGTCGTTGCCCCTGTTGCAGGCCGAATTGTCCGCTGGTCGCGGGTTTCTTGCCGCCACACCTCAGGGGGGGGGTAACAGAAACATTGGCGCGAGGTTCATCAAGCCATGACACGATTTCTGCTGGCGGCGCTTCTGGGCCTGTCGCTTTTTGCCACCGTGTCCCATGCCCAAAGCAGCAAGCGCGAACTGACCGACCGCGAGGACCTTTTCGGCTGGGAAGCTATCGGCCGTCTGGACATCGGCAAGAGCGGATTCTGTACGGGCACGCTGATTGCGCAGGATCTGGTTCTGACCGCGGCCCATTGCGCGATCGACAAGAAAACGGGCCAAGCCTATGCCCCGGGCGAGGTGACCTTTCGGGCCGGGCTGAGCTATGGCAAATCGCTGGCCGACCGCAAAGTTGTCCAGATCGCGGTGCATCCGGATTACCTCAAACACCCCGAGCTTTCGGCCGCGTCCGTTCGGGCGGATGTCGCCCTGATGCGGTTGGAACAGCCCATCCCTTATTCCGTCGCTGATCCCTTTGTGCTGTTCAACGGCGGCGTGGCGGGAAAAGAGGTCAGCCTTGCCTCATACGGGCGCGGCCGGTCCGAAGCGATCACCCGTGAACGGTCCTGCCGCATTCTGCAAAGGCGGCAGGGGCTGATCACCTTCAACTGCGACATTACCTTTGGCTCATCCGGGTCGGCGCTGCTGGCCCAGAACGGCCCGCGCTGGCAGATTCTGTCGGTCGTTTCCGCGGTCGGAACCGACGGGCGGCAAAAGGTCGGTTTCGGGATGGAACTGGCTGGAATCATTTCGGAACTCAAGGCCGACCTGCGCCGCGACGCACCGAAACCCAAGGCCGCGATCCGCCGCTTGCAGGTGGGGTCGGGCAAGTCCGGTACCGGCGCGAAATTCATCTCCTCTGGCGGGTCTTGAACTCGGTCAAAAAGCTCCCCATGTGAACTGTACCGGGTCGCCGCAAACGGGGCCCGGCATACTGAACCGCCCGTCCGAACGGAGGGCAAAACACTGATCGCTCAGACATGAGGATATGACATATGCGTACGTTTGATTTTGCACCGCTGCACCGCGCCACCATTGGTTTCGACCAGATCGCCGACATGATGGACCGCGTTCTGACAAATGACGTGGCTCAGCCCAGCTATCCGCCTTACAACATCGAAAAAACCGATGCCGACACCTATCGCATCTCGGTCGCTGTCGCCGGTTTTTCGGAAGATGACCTGTCGGTCGAAGTGAAGGAAAATGCGCTGATCGTTGCCGGCAAGAAAGCCGCCGAGGATAAAGAGCGCAGCTATCTGCACCGTGGCATCGCCACCCGCGCGTTCGAGCGCCGCTTCGCGCTGGCCGACCACGTACGCGTCACCGGCGCAAGCCATGAGGACGGCATGCTGAACATCGATCTGAAGCGCGAAGTTCCCGAGGCCCTGAAACCGCGCCGGATCGAGATTTCTTCGGCCAAGGCCATCGAAAAGGACGTGGTCGACGCCAAAGCCGTGAACTGAGGCCGTTGACCCCAAAGCGACAGTCCCGCCTCTCTGGACTGTCGCAGACTGCACGCCCCGCGCACCTCCAGGCGCGGGGCGTTGTTTTTGGGGTATATTTCTCCGGAAGTCGCCTTTAGGGTGAGAAAGGTGGATCACGCTCTACATATGTGGTTTTATTATGTTTTTCAGATGTTTATGCGTGTTTTTGTTAATCCCGTTAAGCGTATTTGCCGAGCCCCATCTTTGCCAAAAGGTCAATCCCAACAGCAATCCGAATAGGAGTGTTGAGGTATGCACGGATCAGTTGGAGACGGATGATCTGCCAATGGAAATTCGTGCAACAGCCCTTGCCGATCGTGGTATTGCCTTCCGAGAGCTTGGGGAGTTTGAACGCAGCACTAATGACCTAAAGGCAAGCTTGGCCTTAATTCGTGATACATCAACTATGCGAATGCTGGCCTGGACCTATAGGGAAATGGGGCGGCCGTCCAAAGCTGAAGAAGTCTACACGGAATTGTTGTTGGAGGATCCGCACTGGCAAGGCTGGTTGTCCAGGTGTGTTGTACGTCAAGATCTTGAGCGATTTGAGGATGCCATAAAAGATTGTTTGGAAGCGCTTGATCGAGACCAAAATAACACAGACGTGCTCTACTTCACCGCGCGTGCATACAATTTTGTAGGACAGCCGGAAGAAGCGCTTCCTTTGGCGGAAGCCGCTATTGCTCTTGCTCCAAACGAGCCACGGCATATCGAGGAACAGGTTTGGGCGTTGTATCTAATGGGACGGGGCCGGCTCGCACGCGAGATCGCGAACAAAGCGCTAAACCGTTTCAGTGACGATTCCGGATTGTTGTTGTTTATGGAAGAAACAGAATAGATGAAAAAAAACCCGCGAATGGTATCCGCGGGGTCTAATAGTCTCAGCTTGCAGGTTTAATTCCCAGCCGTCACCGACCCGATCGACCAGAACATCGTCTCGCCCGAGGCATCGTCGACGCCGTCATTGTCGGTCATCACGAACGCCTCGCCCGAGGGCAGGATGGCCAGGCCTTCGATCTTGTCCAGAACGTAGCCGCCGGTCGAAGTCAGGTCGGGCAGCAGGTCGCGGACCTCTTGCTTGCTGACCACGGGCAGGGGGCCACCCAGCGGGGCCGGGGTCATCTCAGACAGCGGGATGCGGTAGATCTTCTTGGTCACCGCACGGTGGTCATGCTGGTTGTCGCGTTCGATGACATAGACATGGTCACCGAAGGCCACGATTTCCGACAGGCCGACCCAGCCTTTTTCCGGGTCTGCCTTGGGATAATGCACGGCGCCCCATTCCTTGGTGTCCAGATTGTAGGCGACCAGTTTCACGTCGTTCTCCGGGTCGTCTTTCCATTCGCGCTGAACGGCCATCCAAAGGGTGTCGCCAACCTTGGTGATGCCTTCGAACCCAAAGCGTTTCTCAACCGCCATCAGTTCCGGCGGCAGGCCGATCTCACCCTCGCGGTCCTTGATCAGGCCATCCGCCGAGACGTGATAGATCGCGTGCGGGATGACGCGGTCGGCGCGACCTTCGGAGGCGACATAGAAACCGCCCTTACCGTCCAGTGTGATGCCCTCAAGGTCCAGCTTCTGTGCCGGGTTACCGTCCTGGCGGTGAATGCGGATCACGTCCACGATGCGGGCGGGCTGCTGGCTAGGGTCGATCTTGAAGATCGAGGGCTGGAAGCCGTAGAAGCTGTCGTTGACCGCGTAGATCATGCCGTCTTCGTCTGCGACCAGACCGGACAGGGCACCCCATCCGATCAGCTCATCCGCACCGGCAGACGTCAGATGCGGATAGGCAGCGGGGGCGTCCTGATACTCAAAAATCGAAACATGCGCGCGCGGACCGCCATCTTCGATCAGGTCTTTTTCGTTGGCCGAGATCAGCAGGTTGCGTTCCGGGATCGCCACATAGCCTTCCGGGCCAACACCCGACGGCAGCAGCTGTTTCAGAACCGGGTTGACCGGGTCAGTGGCGTCATAGACACCCACGACCGAGGCGCGCTCGGCACCCACAAAGATCATCGGCGTGCCGCCAAAGGTCGCGGCCGTCACGCTTTCAGGCTCAACGCCTTTGCTGTCCGAGCGTTTGTCGGGGTAGTGGCCGATCTGGATGATGGCCTTTTCAAAATCGGTGCCGTTTTCGTAAACGACGGTGCCGTCCTTGTGGAAGATTGTCCAGCCGCGCGAACCGCCCTCATAGTCGCCTTCGTTGGCAGTGGCGAAGTGGTTGTCATCGATCCATTTCACCGCGTCCGGTTCGCGCAGGCGACCCGGCTGGCTTTCGGTGAAGATCAGCGCGCCGCGCTCATCCGTGGCGTCGATGCCTTCCAGATCCACGCTGCCGGCCGAGAAATGGCTGATCACGGTGCCGTTCTTATCAACAACGGCGATGTGGTTGTTTTCCTGCAGGGTGACGACGGTTTCGCCCAGGCTGTTGATGTCGACGAATTCCGGCTCAGGGTCAGTGGGCGCAACCTCGGCCAGACCTGTCAGCGACGCCATTTTCATGCCCGTACAATCCAGCGCGCCGTCTTTCAGCGGCACCAGCGCCAGCGATCCGGCGGGCAACTGCGGGATGACGCCGTCATTCAGGTCTTCGTCGCGCTCGTTTTCGATCGCAACGGCGACAAAGCTGCCATCGGGGGCGATGGCGACGCTGTCGGGCTGGCCGCCCAGATCACAGGCGCCGGTTTCTGTCTTACCCGCGATATCGACCGAGATCAGCTTGCCCGAAGGGGCGGTATAGCTTTCCGATGTGTTCACGCCCACAAAGGCCGTCGCGCCGACGATGCCTACGGATGTCGGTTCACCGCTCACCTCCATCGCGCCCAGAGGCGCAGGTCTCGCGGGATCGGTAATGTCGACCATGCCGATCACGCCCAGCGGACTGTCGGTGTAAACCAGCGTCATGCCATCTGCGGTCGCCGCAATGATCTCGGGCGAGGTTTCACGGGTAGTATCCGCCCCCTCGGCCATATTCTTGACGACCGGGAAGGACGCAATTCGGTTGAAATTCATCTCTGCCGCTGCCTGACTGGCGGTCAGGGCAAGGGCAGATGTCAGGCAGACAAAGCGCAGTGACATCGGTTGGTTCCTCTCTTGCTTGGCTGCAAGCGGGGATGACCGCAGGTCATTGCAGGGATGTGACGGTTTCTTTGCAGTTTTGTGACAAACCAAAAGGCCCCGGCGCGCCGCACCGGGGCCTTTTCAGATCAGACCGACAGGCAGACGTATTTCATTTCCAAATAGTCCTCCATGCCGTGATGGCTGCCTTCGCGGCCCAGACCGGACTGCTTGACGCCGCCAAACGGGCCCAGCTCGGTCGAGATGATGCCGGTGTTCACGCCAACGATGCCATATTCCAGCGCCTCGGCCACTTTGTAGACGCGGCTCAGGTCCTTGGCATAGAAATAAGAGGCCAGGCCAAAGATCGTGTCATTGGCCATGGCGATCACGTCATCCTCGTCCTCGAACTTGAACAGCGGGGCCAGCGGGCCAAAGGTTTCGTCCTGTGCCACCATCATGTCCTGGGTCACGCCGGTCACGATGGTCGGCTGGAAGAAGGTGCCGCCCAGATCATGGGGCAGACCGCCGGTCAGAACCGACCCGCCTTTGTCGGTGACGTCCTTGATATGCTCTTCAACCTTGGCGACCGCATCGGCGTTGATCAGCGGACCGGTTGTGGTGCCGTCAGCCAGGCCGTCGCCGACCTTCAACGCTTCGACCGCGGCTTTCAGCTTGGCGGCGAATGCGTCATAGACGCCAGCCTGCACGTAGATGCGGTTGGCGCAGACGCAGGTCTGGCCGTTGTTGCGGAACTTGCACAGCATCGCCCCTTCGACGGCGGCATCCAGATCGGCATCATCGAATACGATGAACGGCGCGTTACCGCCCAGCTCCATCGAGCATTTCATCACCTGATCTGCCGCTTGCCGCAGCAGGATGCGCCCCACTTCGGTTGAGCCGGTAAAGGTCAGCTTGCGCACACAGGGATTTTCGCAGAACTCCTTGCCGATCTCGCTGGCCTGCGAGGACGGCACCACATTGAACACACCCGCAGGTACACCGGCCCGCTCGGCCAGTGCCGCCAGAACCAGAGCCGACAATGGTGTTTCAGCCGCTGGGCGCGCGACAAAGGCGCAACCTGCGGCCAGAGCGGGCCCAGCCTTGCGGGTGATCATCGCGTTGGGGAAGTTCCACGGCGTAATCGATGCCGCCACCCCGATGGGCTGTTTCAGCACCATGATCCGCTTGTCGCGTTGGTGGCCGGGAATGGTCTCGCCATAGACCCGCTTGGCCTCTTCACCGAAGAACTCGATGAAGGATGCGCCATAACCGATCTCGCCAACAGCTTCGGCCAGCGGTTTGCCCTGTTCGGCGGTCAGGATCTTGCCCAGATCCTCGGCGTTTTCCATCATCAGGTCGTACCAGCGGCGCAGAACCACGGCACGTTCCTTGCCGGTCAACTTGGCCCATTCCTTTTGTGCAGCTTCGGCCTGAGCAATGGCCCCGGCCACTTGCGCCCGGCTGACATCGGCGACCTCGGCCACCACATCACCGCGGGCCGGGTTGGTCACCGCAAAGGTGCCGTTGTCGCCATCCACCCACTGGCCGCCGATATAGGCTTTGGTCACCAGCAGATCGGGGTTTTTCAGGATCGATTTCAGGTCGGTTGTTGCATCCAGCATGGGTCGGCCTCCGGCAGGAATTTGGTTCACGCGCACCCAATCAGGTGGGGTCCGAATTGTCTATGTCCACTGTGCCCTGCGGATCAATCCAGATTTGATCAAAAATTCGGTTTTCGCGGATGCCCAACAGATCGCAAACGGCGGCATCATGGCGCTATCTTTTTCGTGATGAGTTTGCCAAAGTCTGGATGATTTTTGGGCCCGAGGGGATGTAAAGCATCGTAACATTCCCTATCTTATTGGGTAAATAAACAAAAAAAGGGGATAGTGCAGATGTCGAACCATCAATTTGACGCCTTGATCGAAGAAACTCAGACAAAAGTCCGCGAAAGTCAGTCGCAGATTGAAAGCCTGACCTCGCGGATTGACGCCGCGCGGGCCAAGATTGGCACGGCCGAGGCGGATATCGACATCGAAAACGCCACGCTTGAGGACGTGCACGCCCATACCGAGGTAATGAACGCCAATATCGCCGAGCTGATCATGGGGCTGGACGATGTCACCAACGCGTTTTCCAAGGATTTCGACGAGATGCGCTCGAAAACCGGGTGGGAGTCGTTTGTCGGCATCTTCTCGCGTGGGAAGTCCGAGTCGATGCGGCAGGAACGTATGCGTACCGCCAATATCGATGACAAGCTGCAGGACCTGATCGCCAAATCCGACGTGATCGTGAAACTGCTGGAAGGCCAGTTGTCGGTGCTGGAAGAACAGCGCGTGAAGGTCGAGGACAACCTGAGCGGCACGCTGGACGACCGTGAGGCCACCGTGGCCGAACTGGAATCGCTGCGCGCCGAGCTTCAGGGCATGGACCCGACGATCATCACGTTGGAGAACAAGATCAGCGTCGAACAGGACGCCGCCGCACGCACCCAGCTGGAAACCGAGCTGGCCGAGCTGAACAAGCAATACAACGCCAAGGTTCAGGAAGAGCAGGTCAAGCTGGCCAAGTCGCAAACGCTCGAGCGCTATATCGAAAAGGGCAAGACCTGGGTCGACTCGCTACAGAACCAGGCGGCGACGCAGATGGTGCTGATCAACAAGCTGCAGACAGACACGCAACAGCGCGTTGTGCTGTACGATGCCCTGACCAAATCGTTGAAAACCGCGCAGCAGCAGGATGTGGCCCACCGCATCAACGAGATCGGCGTGCAGACCGACCAAGAGGCGCAGACGGCAATGGCCGCCATCGGCACCGCGACCAACCAGAAGATGGCCGACATGCTTGAGGCGCATGAGGACCACATGGTCTTTGCCCGCGACGTGCTGGAGAAAAAGGCCAAGGCCGACGAACGCTTTGCCCGCCGCTTTGCCTCGATTGTCGAGAAGCATGATAAGAATTTGTATGGTGGGTGATGCTCTTTGGATTTGTGAAGGACCACCGGCCCATCAAAATCAAGAGTGTCAAAGAACTGCAGCCGGGATTTAAACCTAAGTGGTTCCGAATTTGCATTGGGCTGTTCGCGGTAATGGCGGTATTCGCAATATTGGCGCTTGTTGGAATGCTTTCTGGCGCAAAATGGGTGGCTTCGATTGCCGGGCTAGGAGGTTTCGTCACGTACTGCGTGATGATTGCAATCGTATTTTTCCCAAAGGTTGTCAGATTTCTGGGATATTGGTGGCCGCAGCTAGAGCTCAAAGCTTCCAAGCTAATTTGTTGGCTAGAACATGACTTGGATTGGAGGTTCTACTAGTGACCAACCCCACCCAAGACCATGTCGGCCTAACCGACACCTTCGCCTCGCGCCGCTATTTCCGCAAATTCGAGGTGATCACCGTCCACCTCCTGCGCGTGGCCGCGACGATGGAGGCCGAGGGCGCGATCTCGAAACAAGAGGTGCGGATCGTATCGCGCTACCTTTCGGGGCTGCTCTACACGTTCCGTGCGTTGTCCATGAAATACCTGCTGGTCGGGCGTGATACGGGGCGGTTCTTTGGCAGCCTCGCCATGGACAAGCGCGACAGCGGCTTTCCGGTGGCGGCCGAGTTGCTGACCATGGCCAATGACGCGCAACAGGCGCAGGTACATCTGGCGAACATGCCCTCGGAAGAGGACCTGAAAACAGACATGGTGCGGACGATCATTGGCGACCGGGAAATCCCAACCAAGTTGCAATTCGCACTGTCTCAAAGGCTCTATTACGAGGAATTGCTGAAAGGTCAGCTATTCTGGGTCCGCAACGACCCCGAATGCCACTGGATCGGAAATGAGGGAGAGCGGCGCAGGTTCATGATCCACTGGGCGGTCTATGACAGCCAAATCAACCTGCCGGTGATCTACCTGATGCAGTTGGAGGACAGCGGCAAGACGGCCCTGCCCAAGGATCAGCGCCGCTGGCCCGAGGTGCAGGCGCATCTGATGGCGCAGTCTCTGGGCGGGTTGAAACTGGTGACCATCGCCAAGGGCTTCGATCAGGATTTCGACGACCTGCACCCCAAACACCTGCGCCGCATCCATGTGGGCCCGATGTATTCCTCGGCCTATACCGAGCAATCCGGTCCTTTGCGGCAAGTGTTGGAAGACGCGCAGGCACCCGAGGGTCAGGACTGGGCTTTGGCCTGGACTACCGAAGAGCTGGAAAGCGAAGAGGTGATCGAAGAGCGCGCTGGTTGGTTCTCCACCGTCGAGCGCGAGGTCTTCGCGCTGGACCCGTTCGGCGGGCAGGGGGCCGAGACCGGGGCCACGCGCACCCAACGCTCCATCATTCTGCCCCAGCGCCCATTTCAGGTGCTGGCTGAACGAAACCCGCCGGGTTTTGCCGATGTGCGCAAGTTCGTCGTCAGCAAGACCGGGCAGGTGTTGCGATATTGAAATTTTCACCCCGTTCGGACCCTGGAAGGGTCCTGCCGAGCAGCGGGACGACCGTATTTTGAACGAGAAGAAGCAGGGTTGAGCAAATGAGTTTGACGTCAGATCAGATGGAACTGCGCGAGGCGGATATTCGCAAGCATTATCCGGCTGCGACCGCTTTGCTGAACGGGTTCGAACATGCGCCCCGAATTGCCAAGGCTGTTGAGGCGTCGACCACGCGGTCTCCGGGGGTATCGACCGGGCGGCGGTTTCGGTCCACCACGCCGGGTCTGGTGACCCGACGCACAGTGCGCGCCGACGGGGTGCATCTGGTCGAGCGGATTGAGGCGTCAGATGATGGCGATACGCTGGTCTCTCCTCCGCAGGCGACTGTGCAGCAGGCGATCCGGCGCGCCATTGCAATCGCTTTGGCCGTGGCCGAGGCCTATGCGGAACAGACCCCGTTGGCCGACCTGAAGCGCGCGAACCTCGCCGGGGATTTGCCAGCCGCCCGCAAGACGGAATTCTCGGGACTGCTGACGGCTGAGGCTCTGATCACTTCCCATACGTTCGGCAACGCACTGGCCTATTTGATGTCCTCTCATCTGGGCGAAACCACGGTTGATATTGGCGAGATCGAAGAGGTTCTGGCCGACAACGGCCAACTCGCACTGCACGGCGCGCTGTGGGAACTGGACCAAACGCTTGCCAAACACGCCCCCGACGACGCCCACCTTATCGCGGCTGCCAGCGCCTATGCCGAGCAACTGTTGGAAAAGGCCGCTCTGCGCGCCCAGTCCGCTGGCCATTTGGCCCCATTCCAGAACGCCGCTTGGCATATCGAGGCCGACGACCTGACCATCCGCGGGTTTGAGCCGGCCTCAAAAGCCAAGTCCACCACGCTCACCATGACGTTCAAGAAACCGAACGAGGTGGTGGGCAACCATATCGCCAAGTATCAGGCGATGAAGCTGGCCAAGATGCTGATGGCCTATGATTTCGACCGCCGTTTGAACCCCTTCGCCGAGCTTGGCGGGTTCATCTTTACCTTCATGGGCGACGGCAAACCGGGCACCGGCAAAACGACTCTGATCCAGATGATGGCGGGGCTGATCAACGACTATTGCCAGAACGCGGGCTACCCGTTCCGCTATCAGAACCTGAGCACCGACAATATCGACAGCTATCAGGGCAAGTCCGGTCAGAACGCGAAGGCCTTCATCAACACGATCATCGACCCCTCGGTGATCGGTTTTGGTACCATCGATGACATCGACCAACTGGCAGGCAAACGCGGCGACCGGCAATCCTCAGCCGGACAACTGGAAATCACCGCCGTGCTGATGGAGAGCTTTGCGGGCGCCAACACCGTCGTGCGCGGCAACTGCACCTTTGGCATGTTCTCGAACTACCCCGAGAACGTGGACGACGCCCTGCGCCAGCGGGCGGGCGCGCGGTTTCTGGTGGACGGCCCGCAAACGCGCGAGGATTACATCGACATCCTGCACCTGCTGATGGGCCGCAACCACGACATACCCTTAGGCGAACACGAAGCTTATGCCGCGCAGGAAATCAAAAAGGCCGTTGCCGCCAGTTTCGAAAGCCACTCCCGCCCGCATGAGGACGCCTTGCTGCAGGTCTATGACCAGGTCTCCGGCGAGATTGGCCAGATGGACACAATCGCCAAGCTGGGCACCTACCTCAAGGCGATCCAAGCCGCGGATGAACGCTTCACTGGTCGCGCGATCAAGAACATCACCGATGCGGTCAAGGTCCGTGCGATGGATTTCGAACTGCCCGACGAATGGATGGAGAACCCCGACCTGTTCCTGTTCCGTGACTACGACACCAAGAAGGCCATGATCGAGGACCTGCGCCAGCCGATCACGGTTGAGATGGTGATCCAGGAAATCAACCGCTACGCCGACAGCGAGTTCCGCTATGCCGACAAGAGCGACGAGGTCGCCATCGAGAACGCCGTCCGCGAGATGGGCCGGATGGAAGAGGCCAAGCGGCGGTATCTGGAGGGGAAGGAATGAGTGAAATACCAGCTGTCATTTCAGCTTTTGCCAACAGCGTTACCGCAATTGCAGCGGTTGTGGCTGCTGGTGCTGCTTATTTTGGGCTAAACACATGGAAGTCCCAAGTTTCCTACCAGACAGACCATAGGCTTGCTACCGATATACTTAAGCTTTTGTACAAACATCGAGATGCCGTGGAAGCAGCCCGGCATCCCGCAATCTTGGGGGCTGAAATAGCCGCAGCCGTGGAAGGCAAAGATCAACCTGAAGATGCAGATTACGCGAGCAAACGTTTTTCGGAGATTTTCGCTGTTTATGAGAAGAGATGGGAGAAAATTTCAGAAGTTAGGTCGGACCTTTATCCGCTATTGTTGGAAGCAGACGCAGTTTGGAATATTGACTCAAGAGAATTGTTTAGTCCGGTTTTCGATCTTGAATGGGAGTTAAAACTCGTTCTGGAAGATTATCTCAAAGCATCAAACCCTTCTCTTTCGAGGGCTGAGAAGATTGTGGCTCAGGATAGCTTCAGCGATAAACGATATTTTCTGTATGGTAGGTTGGATAGCGATGACAAATTTCGGAGTGACTATAATAGTGCGATGATTCCTATTGAGAACTTTCTTCGGAAGAAGCTCAAGTAATGATCCGCCTCATCAAAAAAGGCCTGATGTTCGGCAACCTCGTCCACATCTCCAGCCCGGCTCTGGTCGAGCGGTATAACCGCGCGCTGCAGCATCTGGCGGGCAAGACCACGGAACTGACGGATTTCCATGTCGATATCTCGGGCTATTCGCCCGAGGTGGGGATTGAGCTGGACGACCCGCTCTACCTCAATCCCAACGGGGTCAACCGGCAGTTCATCCTGCTGACGACCGAGCAGAAACGCGCGCCTCTGCTGAACGTCAAATTCTCGACCTCACGCGATATCCTGCGCGAATTCATCGAGATGAACGAGGCGCAGCTTTTCGCCCTGACCGCCACCGATGCGGTGGCCGGAGAGCTGGTGAACTCGGTCTTCAAACTCACCACGCCGCGCGACCTGCTGAACCTGCGCAAGATCGAGATCGAGGCCGACACGGTCGGCGGCACCCTGCGCAAGGCCGAGCAACTGGCGGGTATGGTCGAGCGGTTCAAAACCGAAGAGGACGCCTGGTTCGATGACGTGCTGATCGCAAAGATGATCGAAACCGCCAGGGAAACCGGCGACGTCACCCGCAACCCCGTCCACCTGCGCCACACCGCGTTTGAGCAGCGCAACTTCTGGACGGCGCACTTCGGCGGGCTGTATCTGTTTCCCGATCTGGATGATCCGGCGGCAATTTGCATGGGCGACCGGCCCGATGACATGCCGATCGAGCACGTGTTCGACGCCTCACAACGGCATCGGATTGCGGCCTTCCTGAACGACAACAATCTGGTCGAGACGATCATCGAGGCGCGCGGCGTAAACTCGGCCGCCGTTCTTCAGCAAAAGATGGACTTCCTGACCGTCCACGCCGCCGCCGACGCAGGCGTCGACCTGACCGGGCTGGACCGCAGCGACATGCGCCGTCTGGCCCGAAACCACGCCGACCGCCTGCCCGAGGCTTTTCACGGCCTTGCCCAATTGCTGCGCTGGGCCAGCGATGGCGGGCCGTGGCCGCGCATCACCTCGGACCATCCGGCCTATTTCTATACGCTGCGGGCCTCTGATACGCCCAACCGCGATCTGGTGAACATGCTGCTGGCCGAACTCGCCCCGCTGGACCCGCGCCAGATGTTCATCTGCCATAAGGAATTGTTCTACCGCACCTATTCCACCTGGCCCGAGACCAAGAAAGCCTATGTTGCCGACTTCCTCGCGCGCGAGTATCAGGTGGACAAGGCAGGTGCCCGCGCCGCGTTGTTCGGCCATGAACCTGACATGAGCGGCAATGACCGGGTCAGCGATGACATCATCGCGCGCGTCGGTCCCTGGGGCGCTGTTGGGAGGAACTGAATGATCGTTGCAATCCGTTTTCTGATTCCACTGCTGATCATTCTGACGGTGATCTATGTCGGACTGTCGATCTATTCCCGCCTGGTTCGGCGGCGCAAGCTGATCGCGCATTGGGAAAAGAAAGGGCTGACCGGAGATCGCGACGCTTTTGTCGCGCGAGGGTTGAAGAAATACGACAACTCCTTTCGCAGGAAACTGCTACTGGGCGTTTATGTCGTCCCGCTTGGGGCAATTGCCCTGCTGATCTATATTACGAATTTTATGTGAGGGCCGGATAGATGGTCTATGTCAAATGGGCGTTCATCATAGTTTTCTGGGGCTTGGTCGCCGCAGTCCTAGAATACACTCTGCCGCAGCAGGACGTGGTGCGGATCGTCAAAACCGAGGTGAGGCGCGTCGACTTCGGCGAGAACTCGATTTTCTGGGCGCAGCAGGACACCGGTCAGGAAGGGGCTCAAACCACCAACCGCGATGTGCGTTTCGTCGAAACATTCCGCCCCAACGGCAAGCCGCGCGTATATCGCAACGAGGATACCGGCTGGGGCTGGCCGCCCTATTTCAAGCTCGACAGCTCGAACCTGCAAGCCGAGTTGACCAATCTCGTATCAACGGCTGCAGACCCGCAATGGGTGGTGATACGCCATTATGGCTGGCGCAACCAGCTCATGTCGATCTTTCCCAACGTGGTGTCGGTGCGCCCGGTGGACAGCCCCGATGTCCGGCTGATCCCGTGGTTCAACATCATCTTCCTGACGGTGTTCTTTGCCATCGTCTGGGCGATCTGGGTGCGCTGGCGCAGGTTCCGGCAGCGCAGCATTGACCCGATGCTGGAAAATGTCGAAGACGGCTTTTACGCAGCAGGCGACGCGATTGAAGAGAAACGCAACGGTTTTCGCCGTTGGCTGGACAGCTGGAAATCCAAGTGAGGGCGCGGGTCGTTTGACCCATGCCCCCACGGCTTTCGTTATCTGACCACGAACTCGGCATGCAGCGCCCCGGCGGCCTTGATCGTTTTCAGAATGTCGATCATGTCGCGGGGCGATATGCCCAGCGCGTTCAGGCCCGCCACGACCTCGGAAAGGGTGGTGGCTTCGGGGATTTCGGCCAGTCCGGTGCCTTCTTCTTCTTCGATGCCGGCGAATGTGCGGGGGACGACAACCGTTTCTCCACGGGCAAACGGGTTGGGTTGGACCGCGATCGGCGACTCTTCGACCGTCAGAGTCAGATTGCCCTGTGATACCGCTACGCGCGATATCCGAACCTCTTGCCCCATGACGATGGTGCCCGAGCGCTGATCGACCACCACGCGGGCCTTGGTTTCGGGCTCGACCAGAATGTTTTCGATCCGACCCAATGCGTGCGCTGTCGATATCGCCTGCGTTGCTGCGATGTTGAGTTCGACCGTGCCGGAATCGCGCATGATCGCAACCGCTCGGTTGAACTCAGTGTTGATCGCAACCTCGATACGGCTGGCGGTGGTAAAATCGGGCTCGCGCAGGGCCAGCCGCATTTGCGTCAGTGTCGAGAGGTCAAAGTCGATCTCGCGTTCCACTCGCGCACCCGACGGGATCACGCCAGAGGTCGGAACCCCCTGTACGACCGAGGCAGCCTCGCCCTCGGCCACGGCGCCGCCGGCCAGAACCGTGCCCTGCGCTACAGCGTAGATTTGCCCGTCGGCCGCGTTCAGCGGTGTCATGATCAGGGTGCCACCCAACAGACTTTTGGAATCGCCGATGGCTGACACTGTCACGTCGATCTGCCCACCGACCCGGGCAAAAGGTGGCAGGCTGGCGGTCACCAACACGGCCGCAACGTTTTTGGGGCGAAAATCCTCTCCGTTCACATTGACGCCCAGCCGTTCGAGGATGTTCGACATGATCTCTTCGGTGAAGGGCGAGTTGCGCAGCCCGTCCCCAGTGCCGTTCAGCCCGACAACCAGACCATAGCCCACCAAATCATTGCCTCGCACCCCGTCGAAGTCCACAAGGTCCTTCAGGCGGATCGCGCCGGCTGAAGCGATCCCGGGCAGCATCATCAATAGGAAAACAAGAAGTTTCATCTCAGGAAATTCACCAGAGACAGGTTCGCGCTGCGAACGGTGACGGAATAGAGGCTTTCCAACTGGAACTGCACGGTTTGCAGCTGCGCGGCGGTTTCATACGGGTCCGCTGCAATCAGTTTGTTGCGGCTGTATTCCAGGCTGGTTTGTGCGGCACTGTTGCGCGTTGCGGCCTGTTCGATCCGTGCCTCGGCCGACCCCACCAACGCTCGCAAATTCACGATATCATTCTGGGTATTGGCCAGATCGACGCCCAATTGCGTGAACAACGCGGTACGCTGATCACGCGGTAAGTTCAGCCTGTCATCCGACACCAAGGCCGCTACAGAAATATCCCGCAACGTATCCTTGATTGCGGGATCCGTTACTGTGATCGGGATACGGACGCTTTCGTTCTCGGAGATCTGCATCGCCGCCAAGGCGGTGTCCGATCCCTGATAGATCACCGCGTCAAACCCGGCCGGGTCGTTGAACCAATCCTCTGCCGCCTGCCGGATATCCGACGCAGTGGCGTGTCCGGTCAACTCTGCCTCTAGTGAAGTCAGCAACGTGTCGGTTGAGGGCAGGGGCGAAACATCCGTTGCGATGCCGGAATACAGGCTGCGCCCGCCGGCCCGCGTGTTCAGCGCAGACATGATCGTATCCAGTTCGTTGCGCGCCTGCACTGATGCGTTTTCGTGGCTGACCGCCTGGTTCGAAGTGCCAAAAGACAGCAGGGACGCGGTGAATTCGCTGACAGAGTCATCAATCGTCGTCAGGCTCAGCTGCATGGCATCGGTAAACAGCCCGGCCTCGGCCGCGGACACCCGATAGGCGTCAAGCCGCGACAGGCTGCGATCCAGATCCAGAAGGTGCGAGTAATCGCCATCCAGCCGCCCGGACACATCCTGAACCTTGCCGGTGGACATCTCATAGGACAGGGTTTCGATCTGGGTTTTCAGTTCGGTCGAGCGGGTCTTCAATGTCATGCCCCGCGCCAGATCACCGATAGACGTCAAATTCATCATCACAACCTCAACAGAGTATTCATCAATTCATCCACCGCCGAGATGACCCGGGCGTTGGCGGCATAGGCCTGCTCGATCTCCATCAGGCGCTGCAGTTCCTGATCCGTGTCGACACCGTCTTCGGCCTCGATCCGGGCCATTTCCTGCTGGGCGCTGTTGGCGAAGGTCAGGCGCTGGCTGGCCGTGTGGGCGTTGGCGCCAGCTTTGGACGAAAGCGCCTCGGTCAGGTCCGAGGCCCGCATGGCACCGGTGCCAAAAGGCGAACCGGCAACCGGGCGCGCATCGCTGAGAATGGCGCCGAAGGCCTGCAACTGCGTGGCGTCGCCCGGATCGCCGGGGCCCACCGCGCCCAACCCGTCACGCAGCCGCCAGCTGTCGCCGCCATTATCCGGATCGACGATCGTGTTCAGGGTGATGCGCGAGGCCAGCCCCGCCGGGGCCGTCACATCGAACCGGTTTCCGGCATCGGTGAACAGGCCCGTATCGGTGGGCAGCGCGGTGGGGTCCAGACCGGGGGTTTCGAACCGTCCGATCAGGTCCCGGGCGACCGAATCCAGATTGGCCTGAGCCTCACCCGCCAACTCATCACGGATCTGGAACTGGGCCATCAGCGCGCCGCCGCGAATCTGGGCGCTGTCGCCACTGGTGCGCACGGGATTGCCGTTCATCTCCAACACCGACAGTAGGCCGTTGCCCACCGTCATGTGGGGTTTGGTATCGCCGGTGGTTGTAAAGGAAAACTGCGCCGCCGTGCCTTCCAGCAGGATCAGGCCGCCATCGGAATACAGCGATACCTGATCGTTCGCCCGCGGCACCGCGTTGACCGGCACCAATTCGTTGACCTGATCGATCAGCACCTGCCGTTGGTCCAGCAAGGCCCCGATGTCACCGCCCGAATGTTTGACCGAGGGAATTCTGGCGTTCAGCTTCTCGATATCCTTGAGGGTCTGGTTCAGGCTGTCCACCTGCTTGCCAATGGTGCGGTCCGCGTCCGAGCGTAGCTGCCGCACGCCTTCGGAGGCGGAATTGAGCCTGCTCGCCAGATCCCGCCCGGTGCGGGCGACCTGATCCAGCCGCTCGGATGAGTCCGGCAGGCTGGCCGCCGTAATCAGGCTGCTGTCGAAATCGGCCAACCGGGCGGCGAGCGAGGCGGGGTCATCGACCTTGCCGATATGGCTTTCGACCTTGCTGTGAAATCCGGACACAGCGGTTTGAAACGCCAGATCCGCATCTGTCGCGCGACGATTGGCGGTCAGGACCGGGTCTTGGTTGCGCACCACGCCAACCGTTCGCACCCCATGACCCGAGATCGCATTTGTCGTTAATTCCAGCGACCGTCGGGCAAAGCCGGGGGTCAGCGCGTTGGCAATATTGTCCGACACAACCGACGTGCCTCGGCCCGCGGCCGTCAGACCGCTTACTGCGTTGTTGAATGCCGTCGTCAAATTCATCGGACAGCCCCCCTTTCCGGGTCAAAACCCAAATCAGCGTTTGATGTTGGTGGTTTCCTGCAGCATCTCGTCGACCGTTTTGATCACCGTCGCGCTCGACGAATAGGCGCGTTGCGTCTGAATCAGCGAGGTCAGCTCGGTTGCGATGTCGGTGGTCGATTCCTCGCGTGCAAAGGACACAAGGTCTCCGGTCGGCCCTTCGCCTGCGTTCCACAGGAAGAAGGTGCCGCTTTCACGGGACGGCGCGTAAGTCTGGCTGTCCAGTGCGGTCAAACCGTTGGGGTTGGGTACATCCGCAAGCGGAATCTGGAACATGCGGCGGCTGACACCGGTGTCATAGAACGCATAGACATAGCCGTTCTCGTCGACCTGAACGCTGGTCATCGTGCCCACGGCCGAGCCGTCACGCGTGATCGATACCGGCGCAAAGGTGTCAGACAGTTGCGTGATGCCGTCCGCGTCGCCGATCTGGCCGATATTGACCTCCATCGGGCCACCGGCCACGTTCACCACAAGGCTGCCGGTGGTTGGATCGTAGGCCCCGCCAGATACAGTCGTAACGCTTGCCAGCGTGCCACCGGCGGTCCGGCTGTCAGTGAAGGTCAGAGTGTATTCCCCGATCACCGCCCCGCCGGACGCAGAATCCCGCAGGATCATGGTCCATTCATTGCTGCTGCCGGCTGCAGGAACGGTTGGCACAAGCTCGATATCGACGCTTTCGGACTTGCCCAGGTTGTCGAAATACTCAACCGACAGGGGCTGCGTATCGCCCGGTGCCCCGGCGTCGGTTGCCGTTGCCGGAAGATTCATGCGCAGGTTCATCGCCGTGGTCGGAGAGCCGGACAGCTGATTGACGCTTAGCTGGATGGGTTCCAACGCTGCCGGGGTGTCCCGCGGCACCGCCGGAATCGACCCATCGGGATTTGCACGCCAACCCAGCAGGACCAGGCCGGATTCGGTGACGAGATACCCTTCTTCATTGGTGCGGAACGATCCGGTTGTGGTCAGCTGCATCTCATTCGAACCGCCCGCGATCTGCGAGCTGGGGCGCACTGGCAACATGCCCCGGCCCCGCACCGCCAGATCGGTCGAGTTGTTGGTGGTCACCAGAGATCCGCGCTGGTCGATCAGGCGCTGACTGGTGGTTCTGACCCCACCCGCCGAATAGCTGCCGCCCTGACCCGACGTGACCATCGAATGAAAATCCGTTTCGACCCGCTTGTAGCCGAAGGTTGAAGAGTTCGCGATATTGTCCGAAATGGTGGCCAGCCGGTTGGCGTTGGCCTTCAATGAGGCCACACCGGCATTCAGCGAGGAAGAAATCGTCATTGGCACGCCCTTCTGTTGCGTCAATCTTTGATGCAACAGCTAACGCACTGCCCCTTAACAGCGCGCTAACAGGTAAAATGCCGTCTATCCTTTGGCCGTCAGGTTTCGCGCAGGAAGATGATTTCGATCCGGTTGTTACGCACTGCCATCGGATTTTCATCCGACAGTTCCCGGTCGGCATGACCGGTGATGCGATCCAGCCGCTTCGTCGTAAACCCCTTATCTTCAAGCAGTTGCCGCACCACCTGCGCGCGTGAGGTCGAGATATCCCAGGACGGATCGCGCGCCAGAACCACGGGCGAGGCGCTGACATGGCCCTCGACCGCCACGTCATTGGTCACCAGATCCGAAGACCGCGCCACCAGCAATGCCAGCGCACGCATCATTGTTGTCGGCTCATCCGTACCCAATTCGAACAACGGCTGATCCTCGGTGTCGAACAGCTCGACCACCAGACCTTCGTCGGTGACGCGCGTGACGATGTGTTTTAGCACTTTGTCCGAGACCATGCTCTCCCCGGTATGCCCCAGCAGCTGGGCCTCGAGCGTCGAGAAATCGTCGGACACTTCTTTGCCACCATCCGGATGAACCCCGATCGAACCCCGTGCCTGCCGAGCGACCGTGGGGTGCCGTTTCGCAGCCCCCGAGCCATCCATTACCATTGTCTTCTCGGAAAACATGTTATTGCCGCCAAAGGCGCCGTCACCGCCGCCTGAGACCGGGTTCACCGGAATCGTCGGCGAAAAGTAATCCGCCAGCCCTTTGCGTTGTTTTTCGGTCGTTGCGTTCAGCAGCCACATCAACATGAAGAACGCCATCATGGCCGTGACAAAGTCGGCATATGCGACCTTCCACGCACCACCGTGATGGCCATCGCCACCCGACACACGTTTCTTCTTGATGATGATTGGCGCCGCATTGGATTGCGCACCCATCTCCACCACCTTCTTTTCACCCGCTACCGGGGTAGCAGCGCAGGTCTTAAGGCGGCCTTAACACTTAAAACTGTCCCGATTTTAGCGCGGCACCTGCGGGCCCGCCCGGCGCAGGATCAGAGACAGACGATCGAAACTGTTCCGGATGCCCTCGGGGTCGGCCTTGCCAAAGAACGCATCCAACTCCTCATGCACGCGCACGGCCTGATCCAGAAACGGGTCTGCGCCCTCCGTATAGAGCCCGGCCTTGATCATCACCTCGGACTGTTCATAGCTGCCGACCAGTTTGCGGGTTTCCGAGATCATCTGGTTTTCCTCCTCGGTCGCCGCACCCGGCAGGCTGCGCGAGACTGAGCGGCTGAGGTCGATGGCGGGGAACCGCCCGCGCTCGGCAATGTCGCGGTTCAGCACGACATGCCCGTCCAACACGCCGCGCAGGATATCGGCGACGGGCTCATCCATATCCGACCCGGCGACCAGAACGCTGAATACGGCGGTTATGTCGCCCTGATCTGCGGTGCCGGGTCCGGCGCGTTCGCACAGGCCGGCGATCAGCGGTGTGACCGATGGGGGAAAGCCGCGCAGCGAGGGCGTTTCGCCCATCGCGACGGCGATCTCGCGATGCGCTTCGGCAAAGCGGGTCACTGAATCGGCCAGAAACAGCACGTTCAGCCCCTGATCCCGCAGGTACTCCGCCACCGACATCGCCGACCAGGCGCAGCGCCGCCGTGCCAGCGCCGACTGGTCAGAGGTGGCCGCCACCACGACCGAGCGTTTCATCCCCTCGGCCCCCAGCGCGTGCTCGACGAATTCGTTCACCTCGCGCCCACGTTCACCCACCAGCGCGACCACGACAGCGTCCGCCTGCATCGATTTCGCCAATGTCGCCAGCAATGTGGATTTACCCACACCCGAACCGGCGAACAGGCCAATGCGCTGTCCTTGCACCACGGGCAGCATGGTGTTGAGCATGGTCAGCCCGGTCTCCATCCGCGCGCCCAACGGTTTGCGTGCCACAGCCGGAGGCGGTGCGTGCATGATATCCTGTTCCTGCGTGCCCGGCAGCAACGGCTTTCCGTCCAGCGGTTTGCCAAACGGATCAACCACGCGTCCCAGCCAGTGCATACCCGGTGCAAAAGCGGGTGTCTGGTCCAGAATCACCCGGTCGCCCAGGCAGACCCCGTCGGGCGCGGCGGTCGGCATCATGTGAATCAAATCCGATTCGACATGTAGCACTTCGCCGGGCAGATCCGGCCCGCTGCGCCGCCGCAAGGTCAGGTGGTCGCCGATCCGCGCCTGCCCCTCAAGCCCCTGTATTCCAATGACACCCCGCGCCACACCGGACACGCGGCCCATATGGCGCACAGCCGAAAGACGGTCGAATTCGCATTTCAGAAGCATCGGGTCGAGATCGGACATCGTGGGTTCTCCAACGGGTTTCTGAAAACGCTTTCTAAAGGAATCGGGGTTAAGCCTTGATTGAAATCGATCGAGGGAGAAGCCCCGATGTTCTATGACCTGAACGTCTTTAAGACCGCGCACGCAATGGCAACCCATGCCGGGCAACGGCAGGCCGTCATCGCGCGCAACATGGCCAACGCGGATACGCCGGGCTACCAGCCGCGCGATATTGAGGCCTTTCAAAAAGCATTCGAAAACTCGGGCCGCGAGGTCGCCATGACCGCCACGCGGGCTGGGCACCTGAATGGAACCTCAGGCCCGCAGCCCTGGGCCGAATATGAGGTCGCTCCCTCGGGCGATCCCAATGGCAACGGCGTGTCCGTCGAGGAAGAGATGTTCAAAGCGGTCGAGGTCAAGCGCCAGCATGACCGCGCGCTGACGATCTACAAATCCTCGATGAACATCCTGCGCAGCAGTATTGGCCGGTCATAAGGGGGCAGAAACATGAGTGATTTTTCCCATTCCCTCGCCGCTTCGACCAGCGCCCTGCGTGCGCAATCCGCCCGCCTGCGGCATGTGTCCGAGAATATCTCAAACGCCGACACGCCGGGATATCGCCGCAAGACGGTGCCGTTTGAGACGGTGCAGCAAGACGGGCGCGAAGTGGTGCAGGCCGGGCGCGTCAAGCTGGATCGCCGGGATGGAACGCGCATCTATGACCCCGGCCACCCGATGGCCGATGAAACCGGTCATTATCGCGGCTCGAATGTCGATCTGATGATCGAGATCGCCGACGCCCGAGAGGCGCAGCGCAGCTACGAAGCCAATCTCAAGATGTTCGACCAGACACGCCAGATGTCGTCGAGCCTGATGGAACTCCTCAGAAGATAAAAGGACACCAGAATGGACATCCGATCCCTGACCGCAGCCCAGAACTATGCTGTTGCGCGCCCGGCCACGCAGGCCGATCCCAACCACGCCGGACTGGCGCAGGGGCTGCGCAACACGTTTCAGGACTTTGCCGCAACGCTGAATCAAAGCGAGCAAGTCTCACAGGCCGCCATGACCGGGCAGGCCGACCCGCATGCGCTGGTTCAGGCGCTGGCGCAGACCGAACTGGCTGTTGAAACGGCCGTTGTCGTGCGCGACAAGGTGGTCGAGGCCTATCAGGAAATCCTGCGAATGCCGGTCTGACGAGATGCTGAGCGAAGGTCTCTTCTATGACATCGTGCGTCAGGCGCTATGGGTTGCGGTGATCACCTCGGTCCCGATCCTGGCGGTGGCGCTGGTGTCGGGCCTGATCGTCGGCCTGTTCCAGGCGCTGACCTCGGTTCAGGAGATGACGCTGACCTTCGTGCCCAAGCTGATCGCCATCGTCATCGTGTTCTGGATTTCCATGGGTTTCATGACCCAGACGCTGGTGACGTTTTTCACCACAACCCTCATCCCACTGATTGCAGGAGGCCGCTGATGGATACCGCCTATGTCACCCTGTCCCGCCAGTCCGGGCTGATGAATGAAATGCGGCTGGTGGCGAATAACATCGCCAATGCCAACACCACCGGATACCGCGCGCAGGGTCTGGTGTTCTCGGAGTTCGTCCAAGACGTACCGGGCAACCCGTCCCTGTCGATGAGCCGGGCCGAGGCGCGCAACACCTCGCAGCAACAGGGCTTGCTGACCGAGACCGGAGGCCAGTTCGATTTCGCCATCGAGGGCGACGGGTTTTTCATGATCGAAACCGCGTCGGGCAACCGTCTGACGCGGGCGGGTGCCTTTTCCCCAAGCGCCGAGGGCGATCTGGTCACGATGGACGGCCACCGTGTGCTGGACGTGAACGGCGCGCCTGTTTTCATCCCGCCTGATGCGGCCTCGATCGATGTGGGCAGCGACGGGACGCTCAGTATCGAAGGGCAACTGCTGGGGCAGATCGGCGTCTATCGCGTGGCCGACCCCAGCACGCTGGTACGCGAGGGCAGCACACAATTCCGTGCCGAGGGCGAGATTGAACCGGTGGAAAACCCGGTTGTTGTGCATCGTTTCCTCGAAGGGTCCAACGTCAACGCCGTTCATCAGGTGACCCGGCTGGTCGAAATCCAGCGCGCCTATGAGCTGGGGCAGAGCTTTCTGGAAACCGAAGACGAACGCGTACGCGGGGCGCTGAAAGCGCTGATGCGCTGATTTGTGAAAAGGAGATTTCAACATGCGGGCTTTGAAAATTGCAGCGACGGGCATGGCTGCGCAGCAGATGCGGGTCGAGACGATCTCGAACAACCTGGCGAACACGAACACCACCGGCTACAACGCCCGCCGGGCCGAGTTTGCGGATTTGCACTATCAGCAGATGGCACGGGCCGGGACGGTGAACGCCAATGACGGCACAGTTCTGCCCACCGGCATTCAGTTGGGTCTGGGCGTGCGCCCGGCGGCCGTCACGGTGCAGCTGGCGCAGGGTGGGTTGTCGGCCACCGGCAACGATCTGGACGTCGCCATCGAAGGCCGCGGTTATCTTGAGGTGACGCTGACCAACGGCCAGTCCGGCTTTACCCGAGATGGCAGTTTGAAACGCTCGGCCGAGGGGTTGATTGTGACGTCGGACGGGTACGCGGTGGCACCCGAGATCACCATTCCCGACGATGCGCACTCGATTTCCATCAACGCGGCGGGCGAGGTCTATGCCTATTTCGATGACGCGCCCGAGGGGCAGTTGTTGGGGGAAATCACGCTGGCCAGTTTCTCGAACACCAAGGGGCTCGAGGCGATCGGCAGCAACCTGTTCAAGGAGACCGAAGCGTCCGGCGCGCCTGTGGTTGGCACCCCGGGCGAGGACGGGCTGGGCACCTTGCGGCAGGGCTATCTTGAGGACAGCTCGGTCGATGCGATCCGCGAGGTGACCGAACTGATCGAGGCACAGCGCGGATATGAGATGAACGCCAAGGTCATTTCCGCCGTCGATCAGATGATGGGCGCAACGACGCAGGTGCGGTGATGCGGGTCCTGGTCCTGATAGTGGGGGTGCTGATGCCGGTGTTTGCACTGGCCGATATCGTCGTGCCGACACGCACCATCCGTGCCAAGGAAATCATTGCGGCCACCGATCTTGAAATCAAGGCGCAGCAAGTGCCCGGAGCGGTGATCGACCCCGAGTTTCTGGTCGGGCAAGAGGCCCGTGTCGCGCTCTATCCCGGGCGCCCAATCCGCCCCGGGGATGTCGGCGCGCCGGCGTTGGTGGATCGCAACGATCTGGTGGTGCTGATCTTTGACCGCAAACCGCTGTCGATTACGGCGGAAGGCCGCGCGCTGGGGCGCGGGGCTGCCGGGGAGCGCATCCGGGTCATGAACTTGTCCTCCCGCACGACCGTGATCGGCCTTATCCGGTCCGACGGCCAAATCGAGGTGAAATAATGTCAGGCCTATCGAAATCTCTGTTGTTTGCGGTGCTTGCCGTGTCGGCCTGCGGTCGGGTGGATCATCTGGGCAAGCCACCCAGTTTTACCCCCAATGAGGACTCGCCCGAACATGTCGCCATGCTGTGGCCGGGCCTGCCGTTGCACACGCAACCGCAGCGCAACGTCGACCGGTCCTCGTTGTGGAGCGGTGGCCAGCAATCGCTGCTGGGCGATCAGCGGGCGATCAAGAAGGGTGATATCCTGACGGTCGTGATCGAACTGGACGAGAAAGCCGAGTTCTCGAATGACACGGAACGCTCGCGCTCGGCCTCGGAAAGCCTGGGAATCGTGGGCCTGTTCGGCTTGCCGCAGCGCGCGGACAAACACTTGCCGGACGGCGCATCGCTTGCTGACGCGGTTGAGATCGACTCGTCCTCGGAAAGTACAGGCGAGGGGTCGGTCAAACGCAAGGAAAAGCTGACCCTGCGTGTGGCCGCTACCGTGGTCGATGTGCTGCCGAACGGTGTGTTGTCGATCTCGGGCTCGCAGGAATTGCGCGTGAATTTCGAACTGCGTGAGCTGCTGGTCGCGGGGTATGTACGGCCGCAGGACATCTCGCGCCAGAATGAGATCACCTATGACAAGATCGCCTCGGCCCGTGTGTCTTATGGTGGTCGCGGGCAGATCACCGATGTGCAGCAACCGAGATATGGCCAGCAGATTCTGGACGCCGTACTGCCGTATTAAGGAGTAGATGAGATGAAGAAATTGTTGCCCGTCATCTTTCTGCTGGTCGGTCTGGGGGCTGGGATCGGCGCTGGCGTCGTGCTGTCACCCTCTGAATCGAAAGAGACTGCAAAGCAGGAGAAATCGGAACCGAAGGCGGAAATACCCAAGGAGAAATCCGTCAAAGCCAAGGATGGCAAGGCGGGGAAAAAGGACAAGCCAAGCGACTATGAATACCTCAAGCTGACCAAGCAGTTTGTGGTGCCGGTCGTAGATTCCGAGCGCATCGAGGCGCTGGTCACCATGTCGCTGAGCCTTGAGATCACTCCCGGCATGACCGAGGCCTTTTACGCGGTCGAGCCAAAGCTACGCGACGGGTTCTTGCAGGTCATGTTCGACCACGCCAACACCGGGGGGTTCGATGGTGCCTTCACCGAGTCCGACAACTTGAAAGTGTTGCGCAAAGCCCTGCTGGAGACGGCGCGCAGGGATCTGGGCGATGACGTCTCGCAGGTTTTGATCATGAGTGTCAGCCGCCAGGACGTCTGATCCAGACGGCGCAGCCGTAGCCAGTTAATTTGAAAACTTCTTGTTCAGTGCGCGTTTACGCACTTCTCTCTGGGCCGCCGACAGGTTCGCTACAGCCTGTTTGCGGCCAAATGCCGTCCGTAACGCCTCCATCGCTGTCAGTTTTTGCGCCCGCAGCCGGGCGCGTTCCATGTTCAGCTGGCGGCGCGTGGCCGATTCCCATCCATTCCACAGAACGTCCGTGCCAGTGACCCGATACCCCTCGGCCGAAACACTGTCCTTGCGGGTTTGCTGAACCTGAGCATCCAGCCGCGCCAGTTGTTGCTGGACCCGGGCTTCGGCTTCGATCAGCGGACGTAGGACGTTGTATTCCTTTTGGAACGCCGCGTCGGTGACTTTTTCGAGGTCTGAATACCCGTCCTGTCTCATCTGATCTGCCCTTTTGCCCGTTTGCGCATCGCCTCAGCAAATCGGATTGCGGCGGCAACGGAGCGATAGTGTTCTTCGGCGATTTCCTGCCCGATCTCGACGGCCGCATGAAGCGCACGTGCGGTGGGCGGATCGGAGTGAATGGGAACACCGGAATCGGCGGCGCGTGCACGGATCGCGGCGGCCACTTCATCCACGCCCTTGGCTGCGCAGACCGGCGCCGAGCCCGCCGTGCGGGCCCATTTCAGCGCCACCGCATAGTGGGTCGGGTTGACGATCACCACATCCGCCGAGGGCACATCCGACATCATCTGGTTTGTCACGATATCCTGCGCGCGCTGGCGGCGTTGCTGTTTCACGTGCGGATCGCCCTCGGCATCTTTGGTTTCGTCCTGGATTTCCTTGCGCGACATCCGGTTCTTGCGCATGTGTTCTGCGTATTGCCACAAGTAGTCCACCACCCCGATTGCCAGCGCTATTGCGATGACGATGAACAGGAAACGAAACAGCAGGTTCATCATCAGCATCACCGAGGACCGCGCGGGCGCGGCGCTGGCCGACAGGATCTCGCTCAGGTTCGCACGCAGGAACAGCGCCAGGCAGGTGCCGTAGATCACCAGTTTCACAAAGCTCTTGGCAAATTCGAACAGCCCCCCGCGTCCGAACTTGTTCTTGGCATTCGACAGGATCGAGATGCGGGACAGCTTCGGTTTCAGCTTGCTGGGCGCAAAGATCAGCGCGCGCTGAGCGATCAGGCTGAGCAAAACCGCACTGGCGGGCAGGGCGAACACGATCGAGACCGACAGCAAGGCGGTTTTCAGCATCCCGCCGACCGGGCTGGCCGCCGGGCCGTCGGTCACCAATGGGGCGAAGGTATCGGCCTGGTCAATCAGGACAACAAACAGCGTTCCCAAGTGCTGGACACCAAACTGGCCGGCTGCAAACAACGCGATGAGAAATCCGCTATAGGCCGCCACAACGGACAGGTCGTTGGATTTGGCGACCTCGCCCTTTTCCCGCGCCTTCTGCAGTTTCTGCGGCGTCGGCTCATAGGACTTGTCACTGTCGTCATCCGATCCGCTCATCGTGTGCTCTCAAGCGGGTTTACCATAAAGGCGAACAGGGCGTCGGACCACACCGACAGGATCAGAGGGGTGCCCGCGAACAGCAGGAACAGGCCCGCGAATGTGATGGCCGGGGCACCGACAAAGGCTACCATCAACTGCGGCATCGCGCGGTTGATGACCCCGAGCGCGAGGTTATAGATCAGCGAGGCGATGACAAACGGCATGGTCAGCGCGAAAGCCATGCCAAAGCTGCGCGCGATCTGCTGCACGCCCCATTGCGACAGGTCGGGCGCTATCGGGGCCATACCCATCGGAAACAGCGAGTAGCTGTAGATCAGGAACTGCGCGACGCGGATGTGCAGGCCAAGCAGCACCGCCAAGGCCAATCCCGCCAGAGTTAGCAGGTATCCCATCGCAGGGACCGGGTCTGCCGCCGCACCACCCAGAATCTGAGACAATGAGGTCGCCTGCGCCGCAATCGATCCTGCCGTTTGCAGGGCTAGAACGAACAGGCGCAGGCCCAGTCCCAGAACCCCTCCGATCAGGGTCTCGACCACAATCATCCGTGCCAATGGAAACAGGTCGGGTGCGGTCCCCGCAGCCTGCACCGCAGGCGCCACAATCAAGGTGAACGCCACCGCGATCCCGAGCTTGACGCGGGTCGGGATGCTGCGTTCCCCGAAGGCGGGCAACAGCGAGACCATGACAGAGACGCGTAGAAAGACGGCAAACATGTGCCACAGACCCTCGCCCAGTTGGGGCAGAAGCTCTGGCGGCAGCGCGATCACGCGGGCACCGTTCCGACCAGTGCGGGGCGTGCCTCTAGCCCGATTTCCTCGAAGGAGAGAACCGGATTTGCAATGCCGCGCGCGTGCATGATGGTGCGCAGCAGCCTGCGTCGGCGGGTGGATGTGACCAGTGCCGGGAACAGCCCGTGATCGGCGGATTGTGCCACACTGTTGACTACGCCATCGGCCAGCTTGTTGAACAGGTTCGGCGGCAGCGCCACGTCCAGTCCGGCATTTGGCGCGTCGATCTGGTAGGTGGCGAAGGTATCTTCCCATTCCGGGGCCAGCTGAATCAGGGGAATCGAGCCATCCTCGCGTTTCATTTCGGCGACCAGCTGGAAGCCCAGCCGTTGCCGGACCAGTTCGCAGATGCCCTCGGGCTGGGTCGTGGTCAGCCGCGCCTCGGCCACGCTTTCCAGGATCAGGGCCATGTTGCGGATCGAGACACGTTCGTCCAGCAACAGTCGCAGCACTGCGTGCAGTGTGTCGATTGGCACCTTGTCGGGGATCAACTCGTCCAACAGCTTGCGATTGGCCTCGGCGCGGACCGGATCGCTGAGCCGCGTCATCTCGGACAGAAGGCGTCGTAGGGATTTCAGGGTCAGCAGGCGCGAAAAGTTCTGTTTGATGATCTCAAGCAGATGTGTGGCCAGAATCTCGGGCGGAGAGACGATGGTGGCCCCGCTCATCGCGGCGGCCTCGCGGTCCTTGGGTAGAATCCAGCGGGCCGGGGCGCCATAGACCGGCTCGGTCACGTCATTGCCTTCGGGCAGCATGTCGCGGTCGTCCTGTACCAGCGCCAGCACCAGATCGGGGTTCAGCACGCCGCGGGCCTGTTCGACCCCCTGCACCTTGACCACATAGGTGCCCATGGGCAGATCGGCGCGGTCGGTCAGGCGGATATCGGGCAGGATCAGGCCAAAGCTTGAGGCGACATAGGTCCGCATATTGGCAATCCGCGCGTCCAGACCGGTGCCGGGGTTCAAAACCATGCTGACCAGATCGGGGGCAAACTCCAGATGCACGTCGTCCAGATCCAGAATATCGCCGATGGCCTGCGAAACGGGTGTTTCGTCCTGAGGCGTGGGCTCCAGCGCCGCCTCTTCCTCGGCCTTTTGTTTGCGGTGCACGTTGAAGGCGGCATAGCCCAGCACCCCCGCGCCCAGAATGAAGGGCAGGAAGGGCAGGCCGGGCACCAACGCAAACAGCACCATCAGAATCGCAACCGTTCCCAGTGCTGCCGGATGTTTGCCCAGCTGCGAGAAAATCGCGTTGTCGGTGGCGCCTTGCGTGCCGCCGCGGGCCAGCAGCAGGGCCGAGGCGATGGAGATGATCACCGCCGGGATTTGCGACACCAGCCCATCGCCGACGGTCAGGATGGCATAGGTCTCGAACGCGGACGAGATCGGCATTCCGTGCACGATCACACCCATGATCAGGCCCATCACAAGGTTCAGCAACGTGATCAGAAGCCCGGCAACCGCATCCCCTTTGACGAATTTCGACGCCCCGTCGAGTGAGCCGAAGAAGGTCGTCTCCTGCTGTTCCCTCTCGCGCCGTTCCTTGGCCTGCTGGTGGTCGATGGCCCCGGCGGACATGTCGCTGTCGATGGCCAGCTGCTTGCCGGGCATCCCGTCCAGAGCGAACCGCGCGCCGACCTCGGCCATGCGCGCGGCACCTTTGGTGATGACCATGAAGTTCACGATCAGCAGCACGCCGAACACAACCAGCCCCAGAAAGATGCTGCCGCCCATGACGAAATCGGCAAAGCCCTCGATCACATCGCCGGCGGCGTTGGGGCCGGTATGCCCCTGGCCAATGATCAGTTTGGTCGAGGAGACGTTCAGCGACAGCCGCAGCATCAGCGAGGCCAGCAGGATTGTCGGGAAGGATGAGAAATCCAGCGGCCGTTCGATGAACAGCGTCAGTGTGAAGATCAGAATCGCCAGAGCGAAGGACGCCGCCAGCCCAACGTCCAACACCCAGGCGGGCATCGGCAGTATCATCATCACGATGACTGTCATCAGCGCCAGCGCCAGCAGCACGGTCGGAGAGAACAGGGAACGGGCGTCGATCTTGGGCACGCAGGTCTCCTAGTTGAACGAGATAAAGGCGGTGGCGGTGCCCGAGGTCGGAACCAGTGACCCCAAAACGTTGCCGGATTGCGGCAGGTTGACCGGGATCAGAGGGGTTGCGACGGAGGTGAACGGGTCGCGCGCCACCTGCAGGGGCGCATCGGGTACGGTTTGGCCAAGCTGTGCCAGTACAGTCTGGAACCGACCGGAATAGGCCTTGGCCAAGGATGGCGTGCGGGAATGATAGGCCCCGACGGCGGCGGGCCACGAGCCAAGCTCGGCATACAGGTCTTTTAGGAAACGGGCTGCGTAGGAGGCGTTTTCATCCGGGTCGAACATGGCGTCGATCGACCGGAATGCTTTGCCATGCCAGCGGTAGTTGATCTGAAAGCAGCCGATGTCAAAGCTGCGCTTGCCCGCTTTGAAGATGTTGAAAACGTATGATTTCGCCTCGAATTCCGAGGTGAACCAAAACCCCTGGCCCTCGACATTGATGGTCCAGGGCCAGGGTTCCAGCCGCCCGTCCCTCAGTCGCCCGGTTTCCACCCGCGCAATCGCGCGCAGAACATCCAACGGGACGCCTTCCGCCTGCGCGGCTCGTCGTGCGGCTGAGTCGCAGACTTCGGCCACACGCGCTTCAGGCATGGCAAAGCCCTGTTGCGCCGCACACAGCGCAAGGAAACTCAGGCCAAAGATCAAACGATGGGGCATTCTGCCGGTCCGGGATTCTGATCAGTCCCGGCCAAGCTAGTCCTGCTTGGGTTTACAGAGGGTTATCAGCCACCTAATTCCGGTCGATCCGGCGGCCGAAGACAACGCTGGTATTGGTGCGCAGCACGCCGGGGATCTTGGCCAGATCGTCGACCAGAATGTCCAGATCCTCAATCCGCGGGGCCTCGGCCGACAGCAGCAGGTCAAACTCGCCGTTGATGGACAGGCAGAGTTTCACTTCCGGGTAGGCCTCAAGCCGCTTGATGATGCGCGTGGTTTCCTTTTGCTGCACTTCCAGCAGCACCACGACCTGAACACGCGGGGCGTCTTCAGAGCTGTTCAGAACAACCGAGTATCCGGCGATCACGCCATTTTCTTCCATCCGCCGAATGCGTTCATGCACGGTGGTTCGGGCCACGCCCAGTTTCGCGGCGATCTTCGAGGTCGTCTCGCGGGCGTTGTGCTGCAGGGCAGCGATGATGCGGCGGTCTAGCTGATCCATGATCCCCAAGGTGTAATGCACAGGGGCCGGGGGGCTCAAGACATGTCAGAGCGTTCTTTTGAAACGGCTTTCCGAGGCGGACGCGGCCAGATTAGGGCCGCTGCCGCAAGGCCGGGCGAGGCAACCACAGACATGACCGCAAGTGTCGTTGCGGTGTTGGTCGTCGTCATGATCCACCCTGCCAGCGGATACAGCACCAGCCAGCACGCATGGGACAGCGTGAACTGCGCTGCAAAAACCGCTGGTCTGTCTTCGGAGCGGGCCGAGCGGGTTAGCAGGCGGCCTGAAGGTGTCAGGGTTGCGGAATAGCCGAACCCGACGCAAGCCCACAGTATTGTCAGCCCGATCAGCGAGACTTGCGTGACGGCAAATGAAACGGTAGCAACTCCCATCGCCAAGGTGCCGATCGCCGCCCCGGTCAGCATGACGCTGCGGTCTTTGTAGGTATCCAGCAACTTGGGAAGGGTGAACGCGGCCAGCATTGAGCCGCCTCCAAATCCGGCCAGAGCGATAGCCACCGCGCTTTCGGACAAGCCCAGATCGGCGCGGACGATGACCACGGTGTTGACGATGACCATCGAACTCAGCGCCGCCGCCGTCCAGTTGAGCGCCAGCAGACCCCGCAGGCGAGGCGTGTTCAGATACAGGCGGATGCCCCGTGTGGTTGGGTCATAGATGCCCCGGCGTTGAGTTGGTTTGGGAGAGGGTAGTGCGACCGACACCACAAGCAGGACCGAAGCGATGAACCCCAGCCCGGTGCCCCAGAACAGGCTGTCAAAGCTGACGATCAGCAGCAGCGCGGCGGCCAGCATCGGGCTCAGCAGGCTTTCCAGATCATAGGCCAGCAGCGCCAGCGCCACGGTTGCCAGACTGGTGCTCGTCAGGGCAACCAGTTGGGCCGCCAGCAGGTGGCGATACGTTTGATTTCGCAGGACACTCAGCATCGGCAGGCTGGATCTTTTGGCCATTTGGACCACCCCAGAGCCCTCTGTGATCCGGGGCGTTGTGCCCGAAGCCATTTTCCCGCCAATGCCTTCGGGGTCAAGAAATCCGCGCAACTTGGTCGCATTCTATTGATAGCGTTGAGTTCGGGGGCCAAACCTCCTATCTCGGGGACGATACCGGACAAAGGAAGACCTGCGTGGCGAACCATCTCTATAAAAACGACCTGCCGGACGGGTTGGACCTGGGCCCTGTTGTGGCCATCGACTGCGAAACCATGGGGTTGAACCCGCATCGCGACCGCCTGTGCGTGATCCAGATGTCGGGTGGCGACGGCAACAGCCATATCGTGCAGGTCGAGAAGGGCCAGACCGAGGCTCCGAACCTGTGCGCGATGCTGGAAAACCCCGATGTGCTGAAACTGTTCCATTTCGGCCGGTTTGACATTGCCGCGATGTACCACACCTTTGGGGCGTTGGCGGCACCGGTCTATTGCACCAAGATCGCCAGCCGTCTGGTGCGTACTTACACCGACCGCCACGGCTTGAAGAACCTGTGCCAGGAGCTGATCGGCGTCGATATCTCGAAGCAGCAGCAGATGAGCGACTGGGGCGCCGAGACCCTGACCGACGCGCAGCTGGACTACGCGGCTTCGGATGTTCTCTACCTGCACCAGCTGAGCGAAGCGCTGGACGGGCGTCTGGCCCGCGAAGGGCGCTCTGAGATGGCGCAGGCGTGTTTTGACTTCCTGCCGATGCGTGCGAAACTCGACCTCGCCGGTTGGCCCGAAACGGATATTTTTGCGCACTCATGACCGATACCGAAGCATTCCTGAAAACCGCCCGGCAGGTCGTCACTGACGAGGCCCGCGCGCTGGACGTTCTGGCCGACAGTCTGGACGAACATTTTGCCGAAGCCGTGCAACTGATCCTGCAGGCCCCGGGCCGGATCATCATCAGCGGGATCGGCAAGTCGGGCCATATCGGCCACAAGATTGCCGCGACGCTGGCCAGCACCGGCACACCCGCCTATTTCGTGCACCCGGCCGAGGCGAGCCACGGCGATCTGGGCATGGTGTCCAAGGGCGACGTGGTTCTGGCTATTTCGAACTCGGGCGAAGCGCCGGAACTGGTAAACCTGCTGGCGTTCACCCGCCGTTTCAGCATTCCGTTGATCGGACTGTCCAGCAAGCCGGAAAGCACGTTGATGAAACAGGCCGATGTGCATCTGCTGATCCCGTCGATGGGCGAGGCCTGCGGCTTCGGCATGGTGCCCTCGATCTCGACCACGCTGACGCTGGCGATGGGCGATGCGCTGGCGATTGCGCTGATGAAGTATCGCGATTTCAAGCCCGAGGATTTCCGCGCCTTCCACCCCGGTGGCAAGCTGGGGGCGCAGCTGTCCACCGTGCGTGATCTGATGCACAAGGATTTGCCGTTGGTTTCGGTCGGCACCCCGATGAGTGAGGCTTTGCTGGTGATGAGCCAGAAGAGCTTCGGCGTCGTCGGTGTAACGGATGAAGCGGGCCGCCTGATGGGCATCGTGACTGATGGCGACTTGCGTCGAAACATGGACGGGCTTCTGAACAAGACCACCGAAGAAGTGATGACCGAAAATCCGCTGACCATCGCACCCAATGCGATGGCGGAAGAGGCGGTGGCGATCATGAACGATCGCAAGATCACCTCGCTGTTCGTGGTCGACCCCGAAACGCAGGGCCCGGCACAAGGGTTGCTGCACATCCACGACTGCCTGCGCGTCGGTCTGGGTTAAGCGGAGGGATACGCGGTGGACGGACATTCCCGCATGGTTCAGTTCTTCAAGGTGGTGCTGCCGTTGGTGGCCATCTTGATGCTGTCCACCGTTTTCCTTCTGTCGCGCAGTATCGAAACCAATGTCAGCGTCCCGTTTACCCAGCAGGACATCGACGAACGGCTGGCCGATCAGGTGGTGACACAGCCGAATTACCGCGGCACCACCCGCAAAGGCGAAGAGGTTCAGATCGAGGCAATCCGGGCAACGCAGGGCAGGGAAGGCTCTATTCCGACCGCAGCCGAATTCCGGGGCAGCATGAGCTTGTCTAGTGGTGGTGTCATTACGCTGGATTCCAATTCGGGCATGATCCGGCCCGACAAGAACACGGCCACGTTTGTCGGCGATGTCGTCATCACTTCGACCGATGGCACGGAGATCACCACCGACCTGCTGAACACCTCATTGGACGAAATCCGGGGCGATGCGCCCGGCCAGGTCAACGGAACCGGGATCATCGGCAATTTTACCGCTGGCAGCATGAGCTTTGGTGCGGAAAAAACCGATGGCCCTGTGCATATTCTTTTTACAGATGGCGTTAAGCTGATATACGAGCCTCAAAAAGCAGAAAGATAACCTGTGTTCGATTTCCGATTTGTTCCACTTTGCCTTTTTGTGATCCTTGGCGCCTTTTCTGCGGCGGCGCAGGAGACTCAGGTTGCGTTTGGCGCGACCCAGGCCGACCCCAGCCTGCCGGTTGAAGTGACCTCGGAAAAGCTGAACGTCAATCAAGAGGACGGATCGGCCGAATTTCTGGGCAATGTGATCGTCATTCAGGGTGAAATGCGCCTGACTGCAGAACGGGTGTTGGTCATCTACAATGAGGACCGCTCGGGCATCGAGAGGATGGAAGCGACCGAGAATGTAGTTCTGGTCAGCCCGCCCGATGCGGCCGAGGGCGACTCGGCCGAATACACCATCGATTCTGGCGTGATCGTGATGAAGGGCAACGTACTGCTGAACCAGGGTCCCAGCACCATTAGCGGCGATCAGATGAATGCCGACCTGACCGCAGGTACCGCGACGATGACCGGCAATGTCAAAACCATTCTGCAGCAGGGCAACAACTGATGGCGCGCCCTGAACTGACCGTGGCCGAGGGCAATTCCGGCCTCAGGATCGAAAAGTTACGGAAATCCTACCGCAAGAAGACGGTGATCCGGGACGTGTCGATGACGCTGGACCGGTCCGAGGTTGTGGCGCTGCTGGGGCCGAACGGGTCGGGCAAGACGACCACATTCTACTCGGTCGCCGGGCTGGTTTTCCCCGAGGCGGGCACGGTCACGATTGACGGGCAGACGGTGACGACCCTGCCGATGTACCGCCGCGCGCGGCTTGGGATCGGCTATCTGCCGCAGGAAATGTCGATCTTTCGTGGCATGAGCGTCGAGGACAACATCGCCGCCGTTCTGGACATTACGGTGCGTCACGCCCACCGCCGCAAGGAACGGCTGGAAGAGCTGCTGTCGGATTTCTCGATCGAACACCTGCGCCGGGCACCTGCCCTGGCCCTGTCGGGCGGTGAGCGTCGCCGCGTCGAGATTGCCCGCTGTCTGGCGGCTGACCCGAAATATCTGCTTTTGGATGAACCCTTTGCAGGTGTTGACCCGATCAGCGTCGGCGATATCCGACATCTGGTTGCGGACCTGAAAAAGCGCGGCATTGGCGTTCTGATCACCGACCATAACGTGCGGGAAACGCTGGAGATTGTGGATCGCGCCTATATCCTGCATGACGGGCAGGTGTTGATGTCCGGTTCACCGGATGAAGTGGTCGAAAACGAGAACGTTCGCCGCGTCTATCTGGGCGAAAATTTCCGGATTTCATGAGCTTGCGCAGAAATGCGCCGAATGCATGGCGGAAATCACGTATATACACGTCTGTTTTGATTGACTCTTCGGCCGTCTCTTGCCTCAATTGGGCCATGGCATTTCTTCGGTTCCCGTCTGGATCACGATGCCCCCTTGTCGAAGGGGGAACGATGCGGCTACCGCGGGAAATGTCTCTACCCCCCACCCGATAAAAACAAGCGCGTCGCGTTACGTGACGTCAGAATGGGTGTGAATTGTGAAGGAGATCACATGCGTTACCAAATCAGCGGAAAACAGATCGACATCGGTGTAGCACTCCAGACCCATGTGCAGACCGAACTGGGCGAGGTCGTGGGTAAATACGCCCAGCGTCCGACCGATGCCAATGTCGTCTTTTCCCGTTCTGCGCATGAATATGTATGCGAAACAACCGTACATCTTTCCACCGGCCTGACGGCGCAGGCCAAGGCTCACGCAACCGAAATCTACGCGGCGTTTGAGGCCTGCTGCGACAAGATGGAAACCCAATTGCGCCGCTACAAACGCCGCCTCAAGGATCACCATAAGGATCGGTCCGAGCCGGTTGAACTCTTTGGGGCTTCCTCATATATCCTCGCTTCTGACGAGTCTGAGTCGGCAGCAGAGCCGGAATCCCTGCAGCCGATGATCGTGGCTGAGATGGAAACCAAGATCCCATCGCTGAGTGTTGGTGAAGCCGTTATGCAGATGGAACTGGCCGGCGCTCCGGTGCTGGTGTTCCGGAATGAAAACAAGGACGGATTGAACGTCGTGTACCGCCGCGATGACGGCAACATCGGCTGGATCGATCCGTAACAGGCAAGAATAGCAAAGGCTCGCCCCTGCATCCCGCGGGGGCTTCGCCATGGAGCGTAATCATGGAGCTTTCGAGCATACTGAAGCCCGAAGCAGTGCGTGTACTGTCAGCCGCGTCCAGCAAGAAGCGGCTGTTTCAGGAAATCGCCGATGTGGCAGACGCAACTCTGGGCCTTGAGGCCCAGATCGTTGTGGACGGGCTGCTGGAGCGGGAAAGCCTGGGGCCCACCGGTGTCGGGCATGGCGTGGCTTTGCCACATGCGCGCATGTCCGAGCTTGAGGCCGTTGCCGGTGTCTTCGTGATGCTGGAAAAGCCGATTGATTTTGGTTCTGTGGACCGCCAGCCGGTGGATATCGCCTTTGCGTTGTTCGCGCCGGACGAGGCTGGGGTGGATCACCTGAAGGCGCTGGCTCTGGTGTCGCGGACCCTGCGCGACACTTCGGTTTGTGCGAAATTGCGGGCCAACCCTGATCCGGTCAAACTGTACGCCATTCTGACCGAAGCGCAGTCCATGCAAGCGGCCTAAACCGCTGTCGATACGAAAAAAGCCCCCGGTTTTCCGGGGGCTTTTTCTTTTTCGGATAGGGTTGCGGTTACCCGCCCGCGCCCATTTCCAGCGTCCACCAGATTTTGCCGCCGCCTTCCTGGTGCCAGGCAAAGCCCATCTGCGTGGCCTTGGGGTCCATGATCACCGAACGCGGGCCGGGTTCCTGCATCCAGGCGGCCAGAGTTTCGGTCTCAGTCTCATAGGTTTCCGAAATCGCCTCACCCAGGAAGGTGCCGTAATAGCCAACCCGCTGGGCGCGGTCGATCGGCGATGAGCCGTCCGAGCCAAAGTGCCAGGGGCGGTTCTGGCGTGCCATGTCCTTGGCATGCGTAGCGGCAGCGGCGTTGAGCTGCGAATTCAACTGCACCGCCTGCAGGCCCTGCGCCTGACGTAGCGCGTTGACCGAATCAAGCATACGGAACTGCAGTTTTTCGGGGTTGCCCCGGATCTTATAGACTGTCGGCAGCGGCCGTCCGTCCGATCCATAGGTTGGAGTGCTGCCGGGGGTACATGCGGCCAGCCCGACAAAGCAGGCAAATAGTAAAGAAATGATACGCGTCATGATCGACCTGATATTTGGTTTAACCTAGGGCATAGCGCGACAGACCGCCTTGGGCAAACGCGCATTGGCCCGGTTCCGCGTGATTCTGCCGGTTTGATTTGCGACTGACGCATTCTGGCCATAAAATACGCTTGAATTTCAGACTGGCCTTAGAAAAGGACCGCCCGTCATGGTCAAAAAACACATTCATGCGCCCTCCCGCCGGGGATTCCTAGCCGGAGCGTCGGCTCTGCTGGCCACGCCTGCGGTTGCCCAATATATTCCTGGCGACCCGCTGCGCCCCGCTCCCGAGCCGGAACCAGAGGTGCGTCGCAATATTTCGGGATTCCGTGCGCTGGACTGGCAGCCCTATTTTTCCAACACGAATAATGGGGCCATTCTGGTCGATACCGTCTCGCGCGCGCTGCACTATTGGTCCGAGGATCAGCGTGTGTACAAATTATACCCCTCTTCCGTGCCTCTGACCGAGGAACTGACCCGCCGCGGCCGCACCAGTGTGGTCCGCAAGGTCGAAGGACCCAGCTGGTCGCCAACGCCGTCGATGAAAAAGCGCAATCCGGAATGGCCGGACTATATCCCGCCGGGACCTGATAACCCATTGGGAACACACGCTTTGTACCTGAGTTGGAAATATTACCGAATCCACGGCACCCATGATACGCGCAAAATCGGTCGCAGATCGTCAAACGGCTGTATCGGCCTGTTCAATGAAGACATCGCGGAACTGTTTTCTATGGCGAAGGTCGGCACGCAAGTGTTGCTAATTTGACGACATTTTCGCGCACGAACCCGCTTGTGGCGCAAGTTGCAATTGCATTCCAGTTGGATAGCTGATTAGAAAAAACGTACGAGGTAAGTCTTGGATGTGCGGTTTCGCTATTTGGAACCGTGCAAATTCTGGAGGTTAATATGAAGAAACTCGTTCTCGCCGCTGCACTGACCGCTGCTGCTTCGACCGCTTATGCCGGTAACCTGGAAGAGCCGGTTGTAGAAGCACCGGTTGTTGTTGAGGAAACTCAAGGTACGTCGCAGGGCATCATCCTGCCGCTGATCCTGCTGGTCGTAGTTGCCGCAGCTGTTGCAGCAAGCTAATTTGACAAGCGTCATCTAGAGAAAAGGCGGTGGAGCAATCCACCGCCTTTTTTCATGCCTGGTTGGGTGGGCCTGATGGAAGGGCCGGTCAGTCCAGCCAGCCCTTCAGGTTGTCTTCGATCACCTTGCCGAGCGCCGCGATATGCGAATCATCGTCGTTGAGGCAGGGGATGTAGGTGAAGCTTTCACCGCCCGCCTCTTCAAAGCTTTCCCGGATCTCTTCGTTGATCTCTTCCAGCGTTTCGATGCAATCGGCAGAAAATGCAGGAGCGATGACGGCGATGTTCTTTTTGCCCTGCTTGGCCAGTTCGGCCACGTGGTCGACCGTATAGGGCTTCAGCCATTCTTCGGGTCCGAATCGGGACTGGAAGGTTGACACAAGCTGGTCGTCCGACCAGCCCAGCCGTTCTTTCAGCAACCGCGAGGTTTTCGCGCACTGGCAGTGATAGGGGTCACCCTGCTGCAAATAGCGTTCCGGCATTCCGTGGTACGAGACGACCAGAATATCCGGCCTGGTCTCCATCGCCGCATAGGCCTGTTCCACCGATCCGGCCAAAGCGTCGATGTAAGCGGGTTCGTCGAAATAGGCAGGCACGGTGCGGGTTGCCGGTTGCCAGGCTTCCTCCATCAGCGCGCGGAAGAACTGGTCATTTGCGGTGGCGGTCGTGGCACCGGCGTATTGCGGATAGAGCGGGAAGAACAGGATGCGGTCGCAACCTGCGGCCACCATCTCGCGCACTTTGGATTTGGTCGAGGGGTTGCCGTAGCGCATGCAGAAATCGACCAGCACACGATCGCCATAGCGCGCCTGCATCACGTCGCGCAGCTTAGCGGTCTGGTCCTTGGTGATCGTCATCAGCGGGCTTTCGCCCTTGTCGTGGTTCCAGATCGACTTGTAGGCCTCGCCCGAGCTGAAGGGGCGTTTGGTCAGGATGATGCCCTGCAGGATCGGCTGCCATTTCCACTTGGGATAGTCGATCACGCGCTGATCCGACAGAAACTCGTTCAGATAGCGGCGCATCGGCCAATAACTGTAGTCGTCCGGTGTGCCCAGATTGGCCAGCAGAATGCCGACGCGGCCCATCTTGACCTTGGGGTGGTCGGCGGGGGCGTGGGATGGGCGAGTGGCGTCAAACATGTCGAGCTTCCTGAGATTTCTCTATGCCAAGCTGAGATAACCGGAAAAACCCGGTCGTCAATCGGGCAGTTTGCCTTCTTTTGCACCCAGCGCATCGGCCAGACGCGCTTGGGCCGATCCGGGGCGCAGGGGTTTGGGTTGGCTGTCGTCGGGCGACCAGCCGGTCAGGCAGATCAGCTCGTACGTGGCGGTCAGGCGGCCCTGAGGGGTGGTGAAGTGGTCGGCATAGATCTGCTGCGCCCGGGCAAAGACCTGCCGTCTTGTGGGGCGTTTCACGCGGCCGGACAGGCTGTTGGTCTCTCCCATCGCTCGAAGATCGCGCATCAGGTGGGTCAGGTCGCGGTATTCCGCCGTCAGGTGCGCGGTGTCGGCGACCGGCAGCGCAAGGCCCGCCCGTTGCAGTAAACCGCCCAGATCGCGAAGCTCGGCCATAGGCGCGATGCGCGGGCTGAGGCCGCCTGCGATTTCGATCTCGGCCTGCCCAAGGGCGGCGCGCAACTCGTGCAGGGTCTCTCCGCCCAGACAGACCACCAGCAGCAGACCGTCGGGGCGCAGGGCGCGGTGGCATTGGATCAGCTGCCCAACCGGGTCATTGGCCCAGTGCAGCGCCATGGCGTGAATCACCAGATCATGGGCGCCGGGCGTCAGGTCCAGCACCTCATCATCCGCAACAATCCGCGCCCCGGGCACCACATCCTGCCAAACCTGTGCAAACGGCGTCACCACTGCGGGCGCCGTAAAGGTTTTGTTAACCATGGAGAGCCGATCCTGCACCTCGTCCACGGCGGCGTGGTGCAGAAACAGCGCGTCATCCTGCGCGCGGGCGCGGTGCCGGGTCAGGGCCAGGCGGTCGAACATAGAGGGTGCATTGGAGTCAGGCAGCTTCATAGGGCGCAATTATCGCATGTGGCAGCGGATTCAAACCGCTGTTCAACTGATCTATCCACCGCGTTGCCTGGGGTGCGGCGATCTGACCGAACAGGATTTCGGTCTGTGTGGCCAATGCTGGCGCGACACGCCCTTTATTGGTGGGGTGGTGTGCGAAAGCTGTGGCGTGCCCTTGCCGGGCGAGGCGGACGGACACCGGATCGAGTGTGACGACTGCATGAAAACGCCCCGCCCCTGGCAGGACGGGCGCACGGCGCTTTTATATGACGGCAAGGCGCGGTCCCTGATTCTGGCGCTAAAGCATGGGGACAGGCCGGAACTGGCAAAGCTGGCGGCCCACTGGATGGCGCAGGCTGGGAGGGATTTGTTCCGCGATGACATGCTGATTGCTCCGGTGCCGCTGCATTGGTCGCGGCTGTTGAAACGGCGTTACAACCAGTCGGCCTTGTTGGCGCAGCACTTGGGGCGTCAGACCGGGCTGGATGTCTGCCCTGATCTGCTGGTGCGACGGGTGCGGACCCCGGTTCTGGATGGCAAAACTGCTGCGGAACGGGCCGAGACTCTGGCGGATGCCATTATGACGCATCCCAAACGGCGTCACCGGATGCAGGGGCGCGATGTTTTGCTGGTGGATGATGTGATGACCTCGGGGGCAACTCTGTCGGCCTGTGCGCGTGTCTGCCTTGCCGCGGGAGCAAATCATATTTTCGTGTTGGCACTGGCGCGCGTTGCCAAGGATGCCTAATTCGCTCAGGATTGCGCGAAACCCGAAGGGACGGAATATGAAGCCGGTTGAACTCTACACCTCGCCGCTGTGCGGTTATTGCCATGCGGCCAAGCGGTTGCTGAAACAGAAAGGCGTCGAATTCAAAGAGATCGACGTCTTGCTGCACCCCAAACGCAAGCCCGAGATGATCCAGCGCGCGGGGGGCAAACGCACCGTGCCGCAGATTTTCATCGGCACCGAACATGTGGGCGGCTGCGATGACCTTTATGAGCTGGAGCGGCAGGGTAAGCTGGATCGCCTGCTGACAGCCTGATGAAAACCGCGCTGCTGCAGCTTTGCTCGTCGGATGATCCGGCCGAAAACCTGGCAACCGTGCGCGCCATGATGGCCGAGGCTGCCGGGCAGGGCGCGCGGTTCATCCTGACGCCCGAGGTGACGAATTGCGTGTCCACCAGCACGACACGGCAGCGCGAGGTGTTGCAGCACGAAGAAGATGACCAGACGTTGGTGGGCCTGCAGGATCAGGCCGTCGCGCTGGGCGTATGGCTGCTGATCGGCTCATTGGGGATCAAGACCCACGATGCCGACGGGCGTTTCGCCAACCGCTCTTTCATGATCGACCCGCATGGGCAGATCGTGGCGCGGTATGACAAGATCCATATGTTCGACGTACAGGTCTCGGACTCCGAGACTTTTCGCGAATCCAAGAACTACCGCCCCGGCGACCGCGCGGTGCTGGCGCAGACCGATTTCGGCGCGGTCGGCATGACCATCTGTTACGACATTCGGTTCCCGCACCTTTATGCAGCTTTGGCGCAGGCAGGGGCGCGTATCCTGACCGTTCCCGCGGCGTTTTCACCGGTGACCGGCGCGGCCCATTGGCAATCTCTGCTGCGTGCCCGGGCGATTGAAAACGGCTGTTGGGTGCTGGCATCCGCGCAGACCGGAACCCATCCGAAAACCCGCGGCAAGACGCGCCATACTTACGGTCACAGCATGGTTGTGGCCCCATGGGGAGAGGTCGTCATCGACGCAGGCACCGATCCGGGCATTCACTTTTTCGATTTGGATGATAGTTCTGTGACAGAGGCGCGCCGCCGCGTGCCCTCACTGACGCACGTGCGGCCTTTCGACGGGCCCTGACCCAGAACCGAGACATGACTGACGAACACAATGCCCTTGCGGTCACGCTTTTCAGTGAGATCCTGACTGCCGACCAGCTGTTGCGGAACCGGCTGAGCCGGGTGCTGCCCAAGGGCATGGAAATCTCGCATTTCTCGGTGCTGAACCATCTGGTGTTTGTGGGCGACGAGCGCACCCCAGCGCAACTGGCCAGCACGTTCCACGTCACGCGCGGAGCGATGACCAACACCTTGGCCAAGCTGGAATGGGCCGGATACATCCACATCCGCCCCGACTGGGACGACGCCCGCCGCAAGATGGTCGCGATCAGCCCCGCCGGTCGCCGGGCGCGGGATCAGGCCATTTCCTCGATCGCGCCGCTGATCAACCGCGTGGTCGGAGAACTGGGGCTGGAGCGCGTTCGTAGCACGCTGCCCGTGCTGCGGGATTTGCGGTTGCAGCTTGAGGGGGAGTAGGGTTTCTTCCATTTGATTGATTTGATCAAGCTGGGGATCAACCACGGCGGGAAGAAGCTAATTGAGATTTTACATAGTCATATTCGCCGTCATGGCCGTTCTGTTGACAGGTTGCGCTAAAAGAGCGGACTGGCATCAGAAAATGGTGCTGTACTTTGATACGCCTGACGGCCCCGTGACCGCGTCGAGTGTTACCAGGGTAGATGTTAGAGCCCCGATTGATTGGCTTGGTGGCATGGATTTTGGCCATATTGGTATCACTGGCGAGGCCGTCGTTGCTGATCTGGGCGGGCGATATCTGTTCGCATTGCTTGACGAGGGAGCCGGTCGGTTGATTTGGCTGACCATGCGGAGCGAATCCAAGAACGTTCCCGGGTTCAAAGATGCCATTCGTGAAGTGGAGAGGCAGACTAAACCTCTCGATGTACCTCCGAACTTATGGCCGCGAATGGTTACGTTCGAGAACATCGAAGACCCAACATCTATTCAACTGGTAAACCCTGACGAACTTGCTGACAGATTTGATGCTGGCTATGAACTTCACAGGTTGACGATCCAAGTCACGAAGGAACCGTTGACGGGGGGGGTAGAATCGGTTTTGCGATGGCTACCGACTTACAATGAGTGGCTTAAACCAATAGACGCTGATCTTGATCAACAATTGATCAGCCCGTTTGATTTCAAAACGGAACTGCGAAAGTGAGTAAGCGTAGGACGGGTGCTTGCACCCATAGCGTCTGGCTTGTCGTCGTAATGATAGGTTAAAAACCCATCCTACCCCGGCTTCACACTCGCCGTAACATAATTCACGCTCAAATCCCGGTCCGAGATCGACCAGCTCCACAGGATCGGGTTGAACACGAACCCCTTGCGGTCCACCGGCTCCATCCCGGCCTGACGCAGCAGGTCGAACAACTCATCGGGGGTGATGAATTTGTTCCACTCATGCGTGCCGCGCGGCAGCCAGCGCATGACGACCTCGGCCCCGAAAATGGCCATCGCATAGGATTTCGGGTTGCGGTTGATGGTCGAGCAGATCAGCAGACCGCCCGGTTTCAGCAAGTGCTGCGACGCAGTCAAAAATCCCGCGGGGTCGGCGACGTGTTCGACCACCTCCATGTTCAGAACTACGTCGAATTGCTCGCCCGCGGCGGCCATGTCCTCGGCGGTGGTGTGGCGGTAGTCGATTTCCAGCCCCGATTGCTCGGCATGGATGCGGGCGACGGGCAAGTTGCCCTCGGCAGCATCGGCGCCGACCACCGTGGCCCCAAGGCGCGCCATCGGTTCGCTCAGCAACCCACCACCGCAGCCAATATCCAGCAGGCGCAGGCCCTCGAACGGGCGCGGGGCCTTCAGATCACGGTCGAATTCGCCTGCAATCTGTTGTGTGATATAGTCCAGACGGCACGGATTCAGCATGTGCAGGGGCTTGAATTTCCCATGAGGGTCCCACCACTCGGCCGCCATCGCTTCGAATTTTGCGATCTCGGAAGGGTCCACCGTGTTCGGATGCGCTTGCATTCCTGTCTCCGTATGCTCTTTTACGTTTAAGGACTATATAGGGCCATAATGGACAAGTACCCGGACCAAAAGCGCGCAGTTCAATATCTGTACCCGCCGATCGATCCTTTCGATCAGCGCATGGTCGATGTGGGCGACGGGCACCGTATCTATATGGAACAATGCGGCAATCCCAACGGCAAACCAGTGGTGATCCTGCACGGTGGGCCGGGTGGCGGCTGCAGCCCGGCGATGCGGCGTTATTTCGATCCGGCCGTCTTTCGGGTGATTCTGTTCGATCAGCGCGGCTGTGGCCGGTCGCGGCCCCATGCTTCGGTGACCGACAACACGACGTGGCATCTGGTCGCTGATATCGAGCGGTTGCGGACCTTGCTGGATGTCGAGGATTGGACGGTGTTCGGTGGCAGCTGGGGCGCGACCCTTGCGCTGGTCTATGCGCAAACCCATCCTGACCGGGTGAACCGACTGGTGCTGCGCGGCGTGTTTCTGGCCACCAAGGCCGAGCTGGATTGGTTCTATGGCGGCGGTGCGGGCAAGTTCTGGCCCGAACCGTGGGCGAAATTCACCGCTCTGCTGACCGAGGAAGAGCTGTCCGACACCATCGGGGCCTACAACAAACGCCTGTTCTCGGGGGATCGCTCAACCGAGATTCTGTATGCGCGGGCGTGGTCGGCATGGGAAAATGCGCTGGCGTCGATTCACACCAATGGCGCGACAGGGGAAAGCCCCGGCGAATATGCACGCGCCTTTGCGCGGCTTGAGAATCACTATTTCACCAACGGCGCTTTCCTTGAGAAAGACGGGCAGATTCTGGATCAGGTCGAGAAGATCGCCCATATACCCGGCCATATCGTGCAGGGGCGCTATGACATGATTTGCCCACCGCAGGCCGCCTGGAATTTGGCGGAACGCTGGCCCAACGCGGACCTGAGGATGGTGCGCAACGCAGGTCACGCCTTGTCCGAACCCGGTATCAGCGCCGAACTGGTCCGGATCATGGACCGTGTGGCTGAGGGGGGGGCATGACCCGGATTGACCGCCGTGCATTGTTTGCCTCAGGTGCTGCCGCTGCGTTGCTGGCGGCGACGGGGGCCTCGTTGGCGGATACGCCCAAGAAAGGCGGCACGCTGCGCCTTGCGGTACCGCGCGACGACAGTCTGGAACAGGTGGCCCGCGGGGCCGTGTTCGACACTCTGACCGAGATTGCGCCCGACGGCACCCTGCGCGGTGAACTGGCGACTGGCTGGCAGACCGATGCCGACGCGCGCGTCTGGCGTTTTGACCTGCGCAGCGACGTGGCGTTCCACGATGGCGCGGCGCTGAATGTGGCCGACGTGGTCTCGGTGCTGCGCGAGGTCGGACGGGCCGAGGCGCTGACATCCGACTCGGTGCGGCTGGAACTGGCCGAGGCCAACCCGGGCCTGCCTTTCCTGCTGGCCGACAGCCGCTTTGTCATCACGCGCGAGGGTCAGGGCGTGACGCCTCTGCACGCGGCCAATGGCACCGGTTGTTATCGTGTCGAACGGGCCGAGGATGATCGCCATTTCCTGGGTCACAAGGTTGCCGGGCATTACAAGGACGGCGCCGCTGGGTGGGCCGACACCTTCGAGATCATTGTCATTCCCGATGCCCGCGTCCGGGCCGAGGCGTTGCGGGACGGCTACGTAGACGTGGCGGCCCTGCCCGAAGGCAATGATCTGAAAGGCCAGCGCGGTCTACGATACCACCCCAGCGAATCGGATGTGGCGCTGGCCGTGGCCCCGCATGTGGGTATGCCGCGTCAGATCGCGGCAAGGCACACGCTGGACGACGGACGCATTGCCGAACGGTGGTGGCGGGCGTAAATCCGTTCACGAAACCCACCGGGGGTTGCAGTTTCGGCAAACCCTGCGTATATGCAGTTTCAACAGCGGCGTGTCGGGCTTCGGTCCGGGGCTCCACCGGAAATTTCGACGGGCCGCGCGCCCGTTTTTTTGTGCCCGGCTGAAGGGTAGAGAACCTGATGACAAACGACCTTATTGCCAAAGCTGCCATTGACCGGCGACTGGCCGAGATCATCACCCCCGTGATCGAGGATCTGGGGTACGAACTCGTCCGCATCCGCCTGATGAGCGGCAAGCAGACCACGCTGCAGATCATGGCCGACAAGCCTGATGGCGGTATCGAAGTGGATGACTGCGCTGAGATTTCAAACGCCGTCAGCGCCACGCTGGATGTCGAGGACCCGATCCTCGACGCGTATACGCTTGAGGTGTCCAGCCCTGGCATCGACCGCCCTCTGACCCGTCTCAAGGATTTTGAGACATTCGAAGGGTATGAGGCCAAGATCGAGACCGCCGAGCTGATCGACGGCCGCCGCCGGTTCAAAGGTGAATTGGCCGGGATCGAAGGGGATGAGGTTTTGATCAACATCCCCGAAGGGGCCGAGACCATCACCATCGGTCTGCAATTCGACTGGCTGAGCGACGCCAAGCTGGTCCTGACAGATGACCTGATCAAGGAAATGCTGCGCCAGCGCAAGGACGCAGGTGCCCTGAACGAAAACGCTTTCGACGAGATTGAGACCGAAGGGTCCGAAGAGGAGACGAACTGATGGCAATCACCTCAGCCAACCAGCTGGAGCTGCTGCAGACCGCCGAGGCCGTGGCCCGCGAAAAGATGATCGACCCCGGTCTGGTTGTCGAAGCGATGGAGGAATCGCTCGCCCGTGCCGCCAAGAGCCGCTACGGCGCCGAGATGGACATTCGTGTCTCGATCGACCGCAAGACCGGTAAGGCGACCTTCACGCGCGTTCGTACCGTGGTCGAAGATGATGAGCTTGAGAACTATCAGGCCGAGATGACCGTTGAGCAGGCGAAACAGTACATGGAATCGCCCGAGGTTGGCGACGTCTTCGTGGAAGAAGTGCCGCCGGTTGAGATGGGCCGGATTGCAGCCCAATCTGCCAAGCAGGTCATCCTGCAAAAGGTCCGCGAAGCAGAGCGTGATCGTCAGTACGAAGAATTCAAAGATCGTGCCGGTACCATCATCAACGGTGCGGTTAAGCGCGAAGAGTTCGGCAATGTCATCGTCGATCTGGGCGGTGCCGAGGCCGTTCTGCGCCGCAACGACAAGATCGGCCGCGAAAGCTATCGCCCGAACGACCGCGTGCGCGCGTACATCAAGGAAGTCCGCCGCGAAGTGCGTGGCCACCAGATCTTCCTGTCGCGCACCGCTCCGGAATTCATGGCCGAGCTGTTCAAGATGGAAGTTCCGGAAATCTATGACGGCATCATCGAGGTCAAGGCCGTGGCCCGTGACCCCGGCTCGCGCGCGAAGATCGCTGTGATTTCTTATGATGGCTCGATTGACCCTGTCGGTGCCTGCGTTGGTATGCGCGGCAGCCGCGTGCAGGCCGTTGTGAACGAATTGCAGGGTGAAAAGATCGACATCATCCCGTGGAACGAAGACCAGCCGACCTTCCTGGTGAACGCGTTGCAGCCCGCCGAGGTTTCCAAGGTGGTTCTGGATGAAGAAGCCGGCAAGATCGAAGTCGTGGTTCCGGAGGAGCAGCTTTCGCTGGCCATTGGTCGCCGCGGTCAGAACGTACGTTTGGCCAGCCAGCTGACCGGTCTGGACATCGACATCATGACCGAAGCCGAAGAATCGGCGCGTCGTCAGAAAGAATTCGAAGCCCGCACCAAGCTGTTCATGGACAGTCTGGATCTGGATGAGTTCTTTGCGCAGCTGCTGGTGTCGGAAGGCTTCACCAACCTCGAAGAAGTCGCCTATGTCGAGCTCGACGAGCTGCTGGTGATTGACGGCGTCGACGAAGGCACCGCGCAAGAGCTGCAGACCCGCGCCCGCGAATTCCTGGAAGCACAGGCCAAAGCGGCGCTGGACAGCGCCCGCAGCTTGGGTGCCGAGGACAGCCTTATTGAATTCGAAGGCCTGACACCCCAGATGGTAGAGGCGCTGGCCAAGGACGACGTGAAAACGCTGGAAGACTTTGCCACCTGCGCCGACTGGGAGCTGGCCGGTGGCTGGACCACGGTCGATGGCGAACGTATCAAGGATGATGGTGTACTGGAGCCCTTCGGCGTGACGCTTGAAGAGGCGCAGGATCTGGTCATGACCGCCCGCATCATGCTGGGTTGGGTTGATCCGGCTGAGCTGGAGCAAGAAGCCGAAGAAGAAGGCGATGTTGCCGAAGAGGAGGCCGAGGCCTGATTTCAGGGCCTCGGGTGGCGCACATGGGTCGCGGTGGCGTCCATAAGGATCGGTCTGAAGGACCTGAGCGTAAGTGCATCGCCACGGGCGAGGTTCAGCCTAAATATGGGCTGATCCGCTTTGTGACGGGGCCGGACGGTCAGGTCTATCCGGATGTCGCGGCGAAATTGCCGGGACGTGGGGTCTATGTGGCGGCGGACCGCGCTGCGCTGGACAAGGCCGTGGGCAAGAAGCTGTTCGCCCGCGGGTTCAAGGCGCAGGTGAACGTGCCTAAGGACCTGACCGATGAGGTCGAAAAGCAGGTTGCGCGTCGCGTGGTTGAACTTCTCAGCCTGGCGCGCAAGTCCGGTGACGCGGTCGCCGGGTATGAAAAAGTCAAGACGTGGCTGGACCGGGAAGAGGCCCAGGTACTGATTCAGGCCTCTGATGGATCGGGGCGCGGCAAGTCGAAACTTAGCACGCCGCACTTCGGAAAATACATCGGATGGCTCACTGCGGACGAGTTGGGACAGGCATTTGGGCGCCAAACGGTGATTCATGCGGCCTTGGCCTCTGGTGGACTCGCCAAACGTGTTGTAGAGGAAGCGCAGCGCCTGCGTGGCTTGCGCGAAACGGATGACGGCGGCAGGGGCCGCGCGGAAGGGTAAGAAGCTTTATGAGCGATAATGACGGCAAAAAGACATTAGGTCTTCGTGGCGGGGCACGCCCCGGAAATGTGAAACAGAGTTTCAGCCACGGACGTACCAAGAATGTCGTGGTGGAAACCAAACGCAAGCGCGTGGTGGTTCCCAAGCCGGGCGCCGGCAAGCCGGGTGGCGGAGCAACGCCCTCGGGTGATCCGTCGCGCCGCCCTGCCGGGATTTCCGACGCGGAAATGGCCCGCCGGATGAAGGCATTGCAGGCCGCCAAAGCGCGCGAGGCCGAAGAGGCCGCAGCCCGCGAGGCCGCCGAAAAGGCGCGTGAAGAAGAACGCGCCCGTCGTCGTGCCGAGCAGGAAGCCAAGGAACGCGAACAGCGTGAAGCTGAAGAACGTGCAAAGGCCAAGGCTGAAGAGGAAGAGCGCAAGCGCAAAGAGGCAGAAGAAGCTGCCAAACGCGCCGCAGCCGCCCCGGCCCCCGCAGAGCCCAAAGCCGCCCGCGCCCCTGCCAGCAAGCCGGCGCCTGCCGCAGCTCCGCGCAAGCAGGAACGTGAACGCGAACAGCGTGGCCGTGGCAAAGGCCGTGACGACAACCGCCGTTCCGGCAAGCTGACATTGGGTCAGGCCACCGGTGGCGAAGGCAACCGCCAACGCTCGATGGCGTCGATGAAGCGCAAGCAGGAGCGTGCGCGTCAGAAAGCCATGGGCGGCCCGGTCGAGCGGGAAAAGGTAATCCGCGACGTTCAGCTGCCCGAGGCGATCGTGGTCTCGGAACTGGCCAACCGTATGGCCGAGCGTGTGGCTGACGTTGTCAAATCGCTGATGCAGATGGGCATGATGGTCACGCAGAACCAGACCATCGACGCCGACACCGCTGAGCTGATCATCGAAGAATTTGGCCACAAGGTCACCCGCGTATCCGATTCGGATGTTGAAGACGTCATCAAAGAGGTCGAAGACAGCGAAGAAGATCTGCAGCCGCGTCCGCCGGTCATTACCATCATGGGTCACGTTGACCACGGTAAGACCTCGCTGCTGGATGCGATCCGCGACGCGCGGGTTGTGGCTGGTGAGGCCGGTGGCATCACCCAGCATATCGGCGCCTATCAGGTGAAAACTGATGGCGGCACCACGCTGACATTCCTGGATACGCCGGGCCACGCGGCCTTTACCTCGATGCGTTCGCGCGGGGCTCAGGTCACGGATATCGTGGTTCTGGTTGTTGCTGCGGATGACGCGGTGATGCCGCAGACGATCGAGGCGATCAACCACGCCAAAGCGGCTGAAGTGCCGATGATCGTGGCGATCAACAAGGTCGACAAGCCGGGCGCGAACCCGGACAAGGTGCGTACCGATCTGCTGCAGCATGAAGTGATCGTCGAGAAAATGTCGGGTGAGGTTCAGGACGTCGAAGTGTCCGCCATCACCGGTCAGGGTCTGGACGAACTGCTGGAAGCCATCGCACTGCAATCCGAAATTCTGGAACTGAAAGCTAACCCGAATCGCGCCGCCCAGGGTGCCGTGATCGAGGCGCAGCTGGATGTGGGCCGTGGTCCCGTGGCCACCGTTCTGGTTCAGAACGGCACGCTGCATCAGGGCGACATCTTCGTTGTGGGTGAGCAATACGGTAAGGTCCGTGCGCTGATCAACGACAAGGGCGAGCGTGTTCAGGAAGCCGGTCCCTCGGTTCCGGTTGAGGTTCTGGGTCTCAATGGTACGCCCGAGGCTGGTGACGTTCTGAACGTGACCGAGACCGAAGCGCAGGCCCGTGAAATCGCCGAATACCGCGAGCAAGCCGCCAAGGACAAACGCGCCGCCGCCGGTGCCGCGACCACCCTTGAGCAGCTGATGCAGAAGGCCAAGGAAGACGAGAATGTGGCCGAGCTGCCGATCCTCGTCAAAGCCGACGTGCAGGGTTCTGCCGAGGCTATCGTTCAGGCGATGGAAAAGATTGGCAACGACGAAGTGCGCGTGCGTGTGCTGCACTCAGGCGTGGGTGCGATCACCGAGACGGATGTCGGTCTGGCCGAAGCGTCGGGCGCACCGATCATGGGCTTTAACGTCCGTGCCAACGCATCGGCACGGAACACCGCGAACCAGAAAGGTGTCGAGATCCGCTATTACTCGGTGATCTATGACCTTGTGGACGACGTGAAAGCGGCCGCATCCGGCCTGCTGAGCGCCGAGATCCGCGAGAAGTTCATCGGTTACGCCGAGATCCGCGAAGTCTTCAAGGTCACTGGTGTTGGCAAGGTTGCTGGCTGTCTGGTTACCGAAGGCGTTGCCCGCCGTTCCGCAGGTGTCCGCCTGCTGCGCGACAACGTGGTGATCCACGAAGGCACGCTGAAAACTCTCAAGCGCTTCAAGGACGAAGTGGCCGAGGTTCAGTCGGGTCAGGAATGCGGTATGGCGTTCGAAAACTACGACGATATCCGCGCAGGCGACGTGATCGAGATCTTCGAACGCGAAGAAGTTACCCGCACGCTTGACTGATTTGGTTCTGCACTGAAATACAAATCAGCGGCCCATTGGGGCCGCTTTTTTGTTTTGTGGTACTCCGTGTTCCATCGATGCCGCGTCCGGTAACTTCTGAATCCAGTCAGTACCGCGCAGCATACAATCCTGGCCCAAACCCCAAGTTAACCTGACTCAATGTCGGCTATGCGGACTTAGCTGTCCTTCAAGCTGCGCATTCAGTTCGGGCTGACCAGTAGAATGCCAAGGATCAGTTCTCCCCCCCAACATAACATGTCAATATTACTGACATGCTCAGCATGAGGGGCCATCAGACCACCGCAAATACTGGATATATGGTATACTGCGAAAACTGAACGCTTTCGAATCGAGGCTGGCCGAGCGTGTTCCTTCGGAAAGTGATTTTGTAGCTATTTCTTCATTGGCTGAATGTTCATTCTTGCAGGTTTGCGTGAAAGCCCGATCCATTCGTAAATGCTTGAATCAGGAGGTTAATATGAGAACAACATTTGTTTTTTTCTATACATGCCTAACCCTGCTTGCAGGTGCCCCGATGCTCCTTGCCGATACTGCCGCAATGATCGCCAGCGCTGAAAGCGCAGCCCCTCCAGTGGTGGCGTCGGACGCAACCATCAAGGCCCCGGACGGCACGGTCCTTCGTGACGGGACGAACGGTTATACATGTTATCCGCAACAGGAATCGATCGGGCCTATGTGTAATGACGCCACTTGGGATGCACTGATCGCTGCATTGATGAACAAGGAGGATTTTTCGCCCGATAAATTCAGCGTGTCCTATATGCTCGCGGGCGAAGGAACCGCCATCGGGGTCAGCAACAGCGATCCCTATGCCGACGATCCTGGCGCCAGCGACGATTGGATAAAGGAAGGCCCGCATCTGATGATCATCGTGCCGGACAAGGCAATGCTAGACGGTTTGTCGACGGACCCAAACGACCCGGTTTACGTAATGTGGAAGGACACACCCTACGCGCATATCATGGTAAAGATTGCTCCTGACAAATAATATCGTTTGTCAGATAGAGTGTGCGCCATTGTCAGCGGCCTAATTGTAGATTGGACAATAGTGGCAACAAGAATATTGCTGCTAGCGGGCAAGGCTGCTCGACTTGAGTTACTGCGCTGTAGTTTTCTTGATTGTTAAATTTGTTTGCGGCTGGTTGCCTGAAAGAATGCCAATCAACCGCCGAAGCTAATATTACAACCCTTCCGGTACTATTAAGTTGCCGAACAGGGAATTGTAACACGTCAAATATCTGCAAACACATACACCATGCCGAAAACGACCCGAATAGGATGGGCCACGCGCATGATCAAATAAGTTTTGCATTCAAAGGCCCTCCTGAGGCGAAGGTCTCATTTCGGCTAGAATCGGACATTCATGTCTCAGCAAAAAACGTCCGGTTCGTGGCGGTTTATTCAGCTTTGCGATGTAGAGCCAGATTTGTCTGCTGCCCAGCAATCATGACTACCGAGATGCGGGCAAAAACGTCCCCGGATGCATGATGATATCGAAATGCTGCATGCCTTTTTTAAGGTCGAAACTGACGGCGTGCCCACCTTTACGCAGCAACTCGGCATAGTCCCGGCTTTGGCGGATGAACTCGGGCGTGTCCCGCTCAGCCACAGTGACATGATAGCGCGGGCCAGGGGCAGGCAAGTGCCGGATTGGGGACAGGTCTTGAATTTCGACCGGCGTCAGTTGCAGCGGATCGTTGATCGGCGTCAGGCCGATTGGCTCCAGATCGTAGACGCCGCTGATCAGGATCACATCGCGCACCCGCATCCCGGCGCGGGCCAGCGCATCGGCCGACTCCGCCATGACCATGCTGACCAGATGCGCACCAGCACTGTGGCCGGACAGGGTGACGCGGGAGGGATCGAACCCCAGGTTAATTGCGTTCTCCGCCAACCAGAGCAGGGCGTTGCGACATTCCTCGATCATGTCTCCGATACGCGCATCCGGGGCGAGCGTGTAGTTGAGGGTGGCAAAGGACTGCTCGGCCTCGACCAGCGCCGGGGCCATCATCGCCGACTCGCGCTGGCTGAGGGCCTGCCAATAACCGCCGTGGATAAACACATGCAGCGGCGCGCCTGCGCCTTTGGCGGGAAAGAAATCCAGCACCTGAGTCGGGCTGTCGCCATAGGCCAGGTTCCCTTTCACCTTCATCTGTGCCCGGTGCTGTGCGCTGAGAGCGGCATAGCTGTCGATATAGGGGGTGAGATCACCGCCGATCATCGACCGGGGTGAGTACTCTTGATCCAGTTCCTCCTGCGTGAAACCCCGGTACAGCATCGCCTACTCCTGCTCGGTATACATCAGTTCGGTGCGCATGTCGTAGAGATCGTGGAAGAACCGCAAATCCAAGGCCTTGCGCAGGAACGCTACGCCGCTGGAGCCGCCTGTGCCGGGCTGGTTGCCGATCACCCGTTCCACCGCCGTGACGTGATCGAAGCGCCAGCGCTGGAACAGGGATTCCACATCCATCAGCTTTTCCGCCAGCGCATAGAGGTCCCAATACCGGTCGGTGTCGCGATAGACCTGTACCCAGATTTTGACCACGCGCGCGTCGCCGGAATAGGGCTGCGCATAGTCGCGATCCAGCAGGCCCTGCGGGACGTCGAACCCCTGACGCTCCAGCATGAACAGAACCTCGTCATAGAGCGACGGCTTGGTCAAAGCTGCGTTCAGTATCTCCATGACTTCGGGGTCATGTTCATGCACTTTCAAGGTCGAGGCATCTTTGTTGCCCAGAATGAATTCGATCTGACGATAGCCGTAACTTTGGAACCCCGAAGAGCTCCCCAATGCCTGTCGGAAGGTCATGTAATCTGCGGGTGTCATGGTCAGCAGGGTTTCCCATGCCGCGATCAACTGCCGCTGGATCGCCTTCACCCGGTCAAGGTTCTTCATCGCCGGGCCAAACGCATCCTGTTGCAGGAAGTGGCGTGTCTCGACCAGTTGGTGGTGCATCAGTTTCAGCCACAGCTCGCTGACCTGATGGATGATGATGAACAGCATCTCATCGGGTTGGGCGGGGTCCTGAAAGGTTTTTTGCAGGTTCAGCAAGGTCTTGAGCTGCAGGAAATCGCCATAGCTCTTGCGATGAGTCTGCGCGAAATCCGTGACCAGCGAGTCCTCGATCCCGCGTTCCAGATACCTGTCTTTATCGCCCATGTGCTCCTCCAAACGCGCGGGTTTTTCCCTGTTTAGGATCAAAACCCGCACGGTGCCAGAGCGTTAGGTCCAGTCAAGCACCACCTTGCCCGATCGACCCGATTTCATTGCGGCAAAGCCTTCGGCGAAATCGTCGACCTTCATCTCGTGCGTGATCACCCGGCTGACGTCCAGACCGTTCTGCAACATGGCAATCATCTTGTACCAGGTCTCGAACATCTCGCGTCCATAGACGCCCTTGATTGTGATGGCCTTGAACACGATGCGGGACCAGTCGACCGGAGATTTTCCGGGTGGAATACCCAGCAGGGCGATCTTGCCACCCATCACCAGCGCCTCGACCATCTGGTCCAGCGCGATTTGGGAACCGGACATTTCGAGGCCCACATCGAAGCCTTCTTTCATGCCCAGTTCGGTGATGACATCCTGCAACTCTTCTTTGGAGACATCGACAGTGCGGACGGTCGGCACCACACGCTCGGCCAGTTTCAGGCGATCCGGGTTGATATCGGTGATCACCACGTGCCGTGCGCCTGCGTGGCGCGCGACGGCAGCAGCCATGATTCCGATGGGGCCTGCGCCGGTGATCAGAACATCCTCGCCCAGCAGATCGAAGCTGAGGGCGGTGTGCACGGCGTTGCCCAGCGGATCCAGGATCGCTCCGATCTCATCCGGGACATCATCCGGCAGAGGCACCACGTTGAAGGCAGGCAATTTCAGATATTGCGCAAAAGCCCCCTGTTCGTTCACGCCAATCCCGCGCGTGCCCGGGTCCAGATGGAACTTGCCCGCGCGGCTCTGACGGCTGTCGGTGGTGATCAGGTGGCCTTCGCCGGAACAGCGTTGACCAATCTCAAGCCCTGTGACGTTGCGCCCAAGTTCGACGATCTCTCCGGCGAATTCGTGCCCGGTGATCATCGGAATCGGCACCGTCGCGGCGGCCCACTCATCCCAGTTCCAGATATGGATATCTGTGCCGCAGATTCCGGTCTTGTTGACGCGGATTAGAACCTCTTCCGGGCTGATTTCGGGCACCGGGGCCTGTATCATCCAAAGGCCCTCTTCGGGCTTGGACTTCTCAAGTGCTTTCATGGTGTTGGCTCGCATGAGTTTACTCCCACAAATCGGTGGACAGGTATTTCAGTCCGCTGTCACACATCACAATCGCAACGCAGCCGCCCTTTTCAGGCCCGCGTAACAGGTCGATGGCCGCAGCAAGGTTGGCCCCTGCTGAGAAGCCCGCGAAAATGCCTTCGGTCCGGGCCAGCAATCGCGCGCTGTCCCGTGCTGCGTCACCCGAAACCGACAGATGCCCGGCCAGAGTCGTTCCGTTCAGGTGGACCAGATCGCCCATGGCATATCCACCGCCCTGAATCGGGTGATCGGGGTTGCTGATGGCTTCTCCGGCGATGGCCCGCGCGCCTTCGGGTTCGACCGCATAGCAGCGCACGCCCAGCGGAGTCAGGTATTCTGCCGCCCCGGCCAGAGTACCGCCGGACCCCGCAAAGTCACAGAACGCCGTCACGGACCCGCCGGACTGATGCCAGATTTCCGGCCCAGTGCCGGTGGCATGGGCTTTGGGGTTGCCCGAATGACCGAACTGATCGGCGCGAAATGCATTGCGTTCGGCGGTGATGTGCTGTGCGGCCTCATCCACCAATGCCAGATCGGCCCCGGACACTTCGCCGGGCTTGCTGCCCTCGGCTTGTGGGACGATCACGACCTCGGCGCCCAAGGCCTGCATCATACGCGCGCGTTCGACCGAGTTTCCGGCGCTCATGACCGCGACGAAGGGGTGCCCCAGAATGCCGCAGACAATCGCCAGACCCGTGCCCATATTGCCCGAGGTCAGCTCAACCACCGTCTGCCCCGGAGCCAACGTGCCATCGGCCCGCGCAAGTTCGATGATGGACTTCGCAGCCCGGTCCTTTTTCGAAAACCCCGGCAGCAGGTAGTCCAGCTTGGCCAGAATGCGACCGTCCAGATCAAGCTTCCGGCAAACGCGCGAAAGGTCGACCAGCGGGGTGTCTCCGATTGCGTCGATGACAGAGGGCAGGATCACGAAATCACTCCCAGTTCTTTGCCAACTTTTCCAAACGCGGCCAGTGCGCGGTCCAGTTCATCCTTTGTTAGAGCCGCATTCATCTGTGTTCTGATCCGCGCTTGCCCACGCGGGACGACCGGAAAGAAGAAGCCCGAGACATAGACGCCCTCGTCAAACAGCTTGGCGGCCATGTCTTGTGCCAGCGTTGCCTCACCCAGCATCACTGGGATGATCGGGTGTTCACCGGGCAGCAGGTCAAAGCCCAGCTTTTCCAGCCCCGCACGCCAGTATTTGGCGTTGCCGAACAGTTGCGCGCGCAGCATGCTGCCTTCTTCGACCAGACGGATGGCCTCCAGACCAGCAGCGACGATAGAGGGTGGCAGCGAGTTCGAGAACAGATAGGGCCGCGCCCGCTGCCGCAGCAGATCAATCACTGGCTGCGGCCCGGCGATGTAACCGCCGATTGCCCCCCCAAGTGCCTTGCCCAAGGTTCCCGTCAGAATATCCACATCGACGCCGAAATGATCCGGTGTGCCCGCGCCGTTCGGCCCCATGAAGCCAGTGGCGTGGCAGTCATCGACCATGACAATGGCATCGTATTTGTCGGCCAGCTCGCGAATCTTCGGCAGGTTGGCCAGATAGCCGTCCATCGAGAACACGCCGTCTGTCGCGATCATGATATGCCGCGCGCCATCCTCGCGCGCCTGCTTCAACCAGGCTTCGAGGTCATTCATGTCGTTGTTCAGATAGCGATAGCGCTTGGCCTTGCACAACCGAACCCCGTCGATGATCGAAGCGTGGTTCAGACTGTCCGAGATGATGGCGTCTTCAGGCCCTAACAAAGGCTCAAACAGCCCGCCATTGGCGTCGAAACAGGCGGCAAACAGGATCGCATCGTCCTTGTTCAGGAATTTCGCCAGCTTCTGCTCCAGTTCGCGGTGAATATCCTGGGTGCCGCAGATGAACCGGACCGAGGCCATGCCGAAGCCCTTGGGCTCCATCGCGCCCTTTGCGGCGTCGATCAGCGCCGGGTGATCGGCCAGACCCAGATAGTTGTTGGCGCACAGGTTGATCACCTGCTTGTCGCCCACCGTAATCTCACCGCCCTGAGGCGAGGTGATCATTCGTTCGTTTTTGTACAGGCCTTCCGCCCGGATTTGGCTGAGCGTTTCGGTGACGTGGTTCAGGAAATCTTGAGACATCGAATCCTCCTTGCGCAGGGCATTATCTATCATAGCGGAATTGATTCCGGAATACGGGAATTTCTGTATTACGGAATAAAATCCGAAATATTGGAATTACAAGAGGCGCACCCCGTCAGATAAATCTATCTACTTAGGATCGTTTATCTTTTTCTGAAATTCTTTGGAGGAGTTGGTTAACGGATAGGATTCGTCAGGGGTGTCGACCCCAAGAAAAGCGCACAGAGGGTCCCAACCGCTCCCGGTTTCATAGATCAGCAGCCGACCCGCCGGGATTGTTTCGCGTACTGTATCGATATGTGCCTCGAACACGCGTGTTGCGTGGTCGCGATCATTCAATTGACCACCAAAGATATCCTGCGCAATGAACTTGCTGCACATTTCGGCAATAGCATTCAAATGCGGTTGATCGTGTTTGCCCCGCATTGTTGTCATGAACGGGCCAATGGTGGCCTGCACACTGTCAAACCACGCGTCAGGGTCGCGGACGCTCAGGATGACTTTGGCGTCGGGATAGTGCGCGGCCAGTTGTTGCCAGTAGGCTGCGCCGGGCCAGTCGACCTGCGCGCGATAGCCTTGGAACATGGTATCCCAATCCGAAGCCTCACCCCGTGCGGCGGCTTCCCATGCGGGCAACTGATCGGGATTATCCCGAACTTCGAACATGTGATGGCAAGGGCCAAAACCCAGACGTTCCAAAGCGATTTTTAGTGAATTGGTTCCCGTGCGGCCAAAACCGGCCCCAATAACTTCAAGCCCCATCCGGATGCCCCCAATGGTTGAGAAAGCTCCAAACTATCACAGAATCAGAGTTTTTCCCAATTACGGGGCGGAAACCGTCATGCGTTCTTGACGATCAGGAAGACGCGCGCGGGGCTTTCAGCCGTGATTGAATGGGCCACATCAGCGGCATAGCGTGCCGTGTCACCCTGCTGCAAGTTGTTGGAAGCCGCGCCTGAAGTCACGCGGACTGACCCTTCCAGCACCGTCAGTTGCTCTCGGGCGCCCCGCGCATGGGGCTGGCTTGTCAACGCGCCCCCTGCGTCGAATTCGATATCATAGACCTCGTGCCCGCCGGCCTCTTCGGGCGGGGACAGAATGCGGATTCGGCAGTTTTGGCCCATATTGTCGATGCTGGGCACTTCGGCCTTGCGCAGTACCTCGATCTGGTCGGCGGTGTTGGCCTCTTCCAGCAGGCCCGCGAAATCCACCTGCAGGGCACGGGTCAGGTTCCAAAGTGTTGAGATGGTCGGGCTACTTTCGCCCCGTTCGATCTGGCTGACCATCGAGCGGGACACACCGCTGAGATTGGCCACGGCCTCCAGAGACAGGCCCTTGGCCCGGCGCGCTTCTTTCAGGCGGGCGGGCAGGCGTGTCAGGATATCGTCAGTGTTGTCCGTCATGACGGAATTTCATGCGCTTTGCGGGGATGGATGTCAATTCCAACCGTGACGGGACGTCCCATAGGACATGTCTTTGCTGCAGGTGCATACTGCCTGCGAATCCCGGAGGAGACTGACATGACCGATATCGTATTGCTGGACGGTGCCCGCACCGCAATTGGAACCTTTGGCGGCGCGCTGGCCTCGACCGCGCCCATCGACCTGGCAACCGTTGCCACCGAAGCCGCGCTGGAGCGGTCGGGCGTCGAGGGCGCGCAGATCGGGCATGTGGTGTTTGGTCATGTGATCAACACCGAGCCGCGCGACATGTACCTGTCGCGCGTTGCGGCGATGCAGGCAGGTATTCCCAATGGAACGCCTGCGATGAATGTGAACCGCCTGTGTGGATCGGGTGCGCAGGCGGTTGTCTCGGCGGTGCAGTCCCTGATGCTGGGCGACGCCGATTTTGCCGTGGCAGGCGGGGCGGAAAGCATGTCGCGCAGCCCCTACATCGTGCCGCAGGCGCGGTGGGGCGCAAAGATGGGCGATGTGACGTCGCTGGACATGATGCTGGGGGCGCTGAACTGTCCCTTCGGCACCGGTCACATGGGGGTGACCGCTGAGAATGTCGCCGATGAGCATCAGATCAGCCGCGAGCAGATGGACGAGTTTGCGATGACCAGCCAGACCCGTGCGGCGGCGGCCATCGAGGCCGGATATTTCGGCAGCCAGATCGCGCCGGTGCAGGTCAAGGTCAAGCGGGACATGGTCGACTTCAAGGTCGATGAACACCCCAAGGCTACCACGGCCGAGGCTTTGGCCGGTCTGCGGCCCGTGTTCAAGAAAGACGGTCGTGTGACGGCGGGCAATGCCTCGGGCATAAATGACGGCGCAGCGGCGATGGTTCTGGCCACGGCTGATGCGGCCGAGAAAGCCGGGCTGAAACCCAAGGCGCGCATTCTGGGCTATGCCCACGCTGGTGTACGCCCCGAGGTGATGGGCATCGGGCCGGTTCCGGCGGTGCGGAACCTGCTGGACAAGACCGGTCTGTCGGTGGATGATTTCGATGTGATCGAAAGCAATGAGGCATTTGCGGCGCAGGCACTGGCGGTGAATCAGGAGCTTGGTCTGGATGCGTCGAAGGTGAACCCGAATGGTGGGGCGATTGCTCTGGGGCATCCGGTCGGCGCGACCGGGGCGATCATCACGCTGAAGGCGCTGTACGACTTGGAGCGCACGGGTGGGTCCAAAGGGCTGATCACCATGTGCATCGGTGGCGGGCAGGGGATCGCCATCGCCATCGAGCGGCTCTGAGCCGAAGCCGGGCAGGGGGGCTGTCTGCCCCCCATCGCGCGGGGCGCGATTCCCCCCGAAGGTATTTTCAGCCAGATGAAGCAGGCGGGCCGGTGTCTAGCTGAGCGCGTTAAGCAGAAGAACCAGCGCGGCACCTGCTGCGGCGCCAATACCAGCGGGCAGGGCGGCGGACCACAGAGGCGATTTCTGTGGCTCGTCTTTCTGGGTTTGGGCGATCAGGGCGTTTTCGACCAATCCCGGCAGGCGGGGGCCGAAGCGGGCCAGAACCCAGGCGGTTTTGCTGAAATCGCGCAGCGCCGCGCGGGGGCCAATGGATTGCTTGATGTAGTCCTCGACCACAGGGCGGGCGACCTCCCAGATGTTCGTATGTGGATCGAGTGAGCGTGCGACGCCTTCGACCACCACCATGGTGCGTTGCAGCAGGATCAACTCGGTCCGGGTTTCCATCCCGAACCGTTCGGTGACCTCGAACAGGTAGTTCAGCAGGCGCCCCATCGAGATATTCGAGGCGTCCATACCGAAGATCGGCTCACCCACTGCGCGCAGGGCGCGGGCGAATTCATCGACATCCTGATTGGCTGGGACATAGCCAGCCTCGAAGTGCACCTCGGCCACGCGTTTGTAGTCGCGGCGGATGAAGCCGAAGAGGATCTCGGCATAAACCCGGCGGGTGTATTCGTCGATATGGCCCATGATGCCGTAGTCATAGGCGATGATGTCACCGTTGGCGGCGACCTTCAGGTTGCCTTGATGCATGTCGGCGTGAAAATAACCATCGCGCAGCGCGTGCTGCAGGAACAGGCGCAGGACCCGTTCGGCCAGATCGCGGCGATTGTGGCCTGCGGCATCAAGCGCTTCGTTTTCGCCCAGTGGAATCCCGTCGGCCCAGCTGAGAGTCATCACCCGTCGCGCCGACAGAGACCAGACCACAGGGGGCAGCCAGAACCCGGCGTCATCCTTGGTGTTGGCGGCGTATTCCGAGGCGGCGGCGCTTTCCAGACGCAGGTCCAGCTCGCCGCGCACGACGCCGTCGAAATGTTCGATCACTTCCATCGGGCGCAGGCGGCGCGCACCGGGGGCGAACAGCTGTGCGATGCGGGCGGCGAAATAGAACGCGTCCACGTCCTTGCGGAACGCGCGTTCGATGCCGGGGCGCAGAACCTTGACGGCGACATCCTCACCCGTGCTGGTAAGCTTGGCCTTGTGGACCTGTGCGATCGAGGCTGCGGCGATGGGTTCGCTGAATTCCGAGAACACCTCCTCCACCGACTGGCCGAGTTCTTTTTCGACCTCGGCCATTGCCTCGGTGCGGGAAAATGGCGGCAGTTTATCCTGCAATACGCGCAACTGGGCGGCCAGGTCATTGCCCACCACGTCCGGGCGGGTCGAGAGGACCTGACCGAACTTGATATAGGCCGGGCCCAGCGCCGTTAGCGCCCTGGTGGCCGGTGGCATGTCAGGATCACCCTTGTAGCCCAGCCATTGGAACGGTTTGCCCAAAGCGTGAGCAATAAAGCGCAAAGGACGGGGGGCTTCGAAAGCGTCCAACACCACGTTCATTGCGCCAGTGCGCTCTAGCGTGGCGCCTGTGCGGATCAGGCGGATGATATTGTGAGGGCCGCGCATGGATCAGATCTTCCAGCCGGAATGCAGCGCAGCGATACCCATGCTGAGGTTTCGGTATTTGGCGTTTTCGAACCCGGCGGTGCGGACCATGTTCAGGAAGGTCTCCTGATCCGGGAATTTGCGGATCGATTCCACCAGATACTGATAGCTGTCGTAATCGTTGGCGATCAGCTTGCCCATGCGCGGGATGACATTGAAACTGTACAGATCATAGAGTTTCTGCAGCCCGTCATTTGGTAATTGGCTGAATTCCAGCACCATCAGGCGGCCACCGGGTTTGAGCACGCGGAAGGCTTCGTTCAGCGCCTCTTGCGGGCGGGTCACGTTCCGGATGCCGAATGAGATGGTGTAGACGTCGAAGGTGTTGTCTTCGAACGGCAGGGACATTGCATCGCCCACCACCCAGTTCAAACTGTCGGACATTTGGTCGGCCTCGGCGCGTTGGCGGCCTTCGACCAGCATCGGCTCGGTCAGGTCCAGCACGGTGGCGTGGCCGTAGCCCGCGCGTTTGAGGAAGCGAAATGAGATATCGCCCGTACCGCCGGCCACATCCAGCAGGCGTTGACCGGGGCGCGGGGCCAGCCAATCCATCATCGCGTCTTTCCAGACCCGGTGGATGCCCATCGACATGACATCGTTCATCACGTCGTATTTCGAAGCGACCGAGTTGAACACGCCCTGTACGCGCCCGGCTTTGTCGGCCTCGCGTACGGTTTCGAACCCGAAATGTGTTGTCTTGTCGTTGCTGTCGGACATTGAAAGGACGCCTTTGCCTGTGTTGCTCATCCTTATAGGCCTCAGCGCGGGGAAGACAATCGCGCCCCGCCTGGACGGACAGATTGGCGCAGTTTGGAGCGCTCCAAAGTCACAAATGTGCCCCATTGACGGTACATGTTCGCGGCGGGTCGTACACGGCAGCCCGCGTGATAGGATATTGCTGACAAAATGATTGAGGTTACTCCGCTTCTTGTGTTCCAGACGTCGGTGTTTGTCATACTGGTTGTCTTGTTTGTCCGGGCGATCCGCTTTGGGCGCCGGTATTTCGCGAAATGGCGCGGTCCGAATGAATGGAACGACATACGCGATCAGAGCAAGGAACTGCCAATATGGGATCGCGGCTTCGAAAGAACGGCCATGCGCGGCAGCCAAAACTCACCCGAACACACACTGAATAAAACCACCTATCGGACGACCTATGGGCTGCGTTTTAAAACTCTGTTTGTGCTCGTGGCGGTTTATCTGGCTCTCGCTTACAAACTCGATGTTTACGCGATGGGAGCGCTTGAGGCGGAATTCGGCAGTTATCCCGTCACCCTTTTCAAGGTCGCGCTGATAGCAGTGCTTGCCTTCAATGTGTTGCACCATTTCGTATATCGGTTGACCATTGATGGAAAGGAACTGACTGTGACCGGGGCGTTGTTTCAACGCCATTCCTTTGATCTGGGCAAGCTTGTGGCGGTCGAACACAGCAACGGTCCGATGTTTCGTTTGCGTTTTTCAGATGGGAAGACGGCGCGCATTCTGAGATACGTAGCCGGACATGATGAAATGGTGCAGGCGTTCGAAAATGCGCTTGCGGCAAATCAGGAGAGCACATGCCGGAGCTACCCGAAGTCGAAACGGTCCGCCGTGGGCTGACCCTGGCGATGGAGGGCGTGGTGATCGAACGGGCCGACGTGAACCGCCCCGATCTGCGCTGGCCCTTCCCCGAGCGCATGGCAGAACGACTGACCGGGCAGCGGGTCGACCGGCTGCGGCGGCGCTCGAAATACATTTTGGCCGATCTCAGCAGTGGGGAAACCTTGCTGATCCATCTGGGCATGTCCGGACGGATGACGGTGTCGGGCGATCCGTTGGGACAGTTCGTCCACGAACACCCGATGCCCGAAAAACATGACCACGTTGTTTTTCATATGGCCAATGGCGCACGGGTCACCTTCAACGACCCGCGCCGGTTCGGTGCGATGGACCTGCTACCGACAGCCACCGCCGAGGCGCATAAGCTGTTGTCGGTCCTGGGGCCGGAACCGCTGGGCAACGATTTCCACGAGCAACATCTGATCGAGGCGTTCCACGGCAAGAACACCCCGGTCAAATTGGCGTTGCTGGATCAGGGAATCGTTGCCGGATTGGGCAATATCTACGTCTGTGAGGCACTTTATCGCGCAGGCGTGTCGCCACGTCGCAAAGCCGGGCAGATTTCTGCGGCCCGTGTCGCGGCACTGGTCCCGATCATTCGGCAGGTGTTGCAGGACGCCATCGAGGCCGGTGGGTCGTCCCTGCGCGATTTCCGCCAAGCCGATGGAGAACTTGGATATTTTCAGCACAGCTTTGACGTTTACGGTCGCGAAGGCGAACCCTGCCGCACCGAGGGCTGCGAAGCGGTCGTGAAAAGAATCACGCAGTCCGGTCGGTCATCCTTCTATTGCGCGCAATGCCAAAGATAGCTTGATCCAGCTTCCTCGCGTGATAAGGAATCGTAACTGAACGGAACAACCGGAAGCTTACACCTCATGGCTTTTGAGACGATCATCGTCGAAATCGAAGACCACGTCGCACTTATCAAGCTCGACAGACCCGATGCACTGAACGCGCTGAACGCCCAACTCACGCAAGAGCTTTGCTCGGCGCTGGAAGAGGCGGACAAGAACGACAAGGTGCGCTGCATCGTAATCACCGGCTCGGACAAGGCCTTTGCGGCTGGCGCGGATATCAAAGAGATGTCCGAGATGAGCTTTGTCGACGTCTATGCGTCCAATCTGTTTGGCGACTTCAATGACCGCATCTGTGCGATCCGCAAACCGATCATTGCCGCCGTTTCCGGCTATGCGCTGGGCGGTGGGTGCGAACTGGCCATGCTGTGCGACTTCATCATTGCCGCCGACACCGCCAAGTTCGGTCAGCCCGAGATCAATCTGGGCGTCATTGCCGGGCTTGGAGGCACGCAGCGTCTGACCCGCTTCGTCGGCAAGTCCAAGGCTATGGACATGAACCTGACCGGTCGCTTCATGGACGCCGAAGAAGCGGAACGTGCCGGGCTGGTCAGCCGGGTCGTTCCGGCCAAGAAGCTGATGGAAGAAGCGATTGGTGCGGCCCAAAAGATCGCCGAGAAATCCCAGCTGAGCGCGATGGCCGCCAAAGAAGCCGTCAACCGAAGCTATGAGGTCACGCTGAGCGAAGGCATGCTGTTCGAACGCCGCGTCTTTCATTCCATGTTCGCGACCGAAGATCAGAAGGAAGGCATGGCCGCGTTCCAGGAAAAACGCGCCGCCCAGTTCCGTGACAAGTAAGGCGCGCGTATTGGGTCGAGATCAGGCGGGCCATGCCCGCCTTTTTCATGCCTGTCCTGTTCAGTTAAAGAATCGGCTTGGCAAAGCACGCAATCTTGGATAACTAGCGCCGCTATACATGCGCGTGCGGCCCGCTTGGCCCGACTCACACCCGTGATTCTGATCCGGTGCGGGTAATCCGTGACGCGTAACTGAATATAACCGTACCGAACGAAGGTCAGAAACACATGGCAAATTCGCCCCAGGCTAAAAAACGCGCGCGTCAGAACGACAAGCGCTTCGCAATCAACAAAGCACGCCGCTCGCGCATCCGCACCTATCTGCGCAAAGTCGAAGAAGCGATCGCATCCGGCGACAAGGACGCAGCGACTGCAGCTCTGCGTGCCGCTCAGCCCGAACTGATGCGCGGCGTCACCAAAGGTGTCTTCCACAAGAACACCGCCTCGCGCAAGATGTCGCGCCTGTCGGCCCGAGTCAAAGCGCTGGGCTAAACCTGTGAGTTGACCTAAGGTCAACAAATCACGGTTGAATTGTTTACAAAAGCGTCACAATTTGTGGCGCTTTTTTTATGCTGTTGCCGGAAAGCCGCGTCTTCACGAAGACGAGAGATTCTTTCGGCCAAAGACCCGAGTCAACATCAGAGTTTCGTTGCCGTACGCCTTAGCCTCTTGTTACCACTAAGTCAGCGATTCACTCGCTTGGGGGGACAGGCTGTTTCATTGATCAAACTGACGGGCATCAGGATGGTCGCGAAACGAATGTTGGCAAACGGACACTGCCCGTTTGTTGATCTGCTAAAGGTCTTTGGGTCACCAAAGGTCTGAGCCCTGTCTAAAAAAATATGTTTGCGACGCGCAACCCGGCTTGTGGGGCGCCCTCTTTTCGGGTGTCCACTTGTCAGGCTGTGCTGAGTTTAAGGGACAGTCTCGCCAGACCAACGTGGTTTGGCGTGTGGGCACCCTATTGCGAGTGAACGCAAAATAACCGGGTAACCGGAACTGGGTAATAAGGCCGACAGGCCAATAAAGAATGGGATGCGTGAGGCGCTTGATGACACAAGAAAAATGGGGACAACTACGTAACAAATTGCTCAAGGCGGTCGGCAAGAACAACTACACCACCTGGATTGAACCTCTTGAGTTCCAAGAGCTGCAGGATGGCGTGGCCGTTTTTTCGGTGCCGACGAACTTCATGGGCAATTATGTAAGTCAGAATTTTGCGGATCTCATTCTGTATGAGATGAACACCGCAGGGGAATCAGTGCAGCGTTTGGCATTTCACGTTGCCGCCAATTCACCAGTGCGCCCGTCCAAAGAGCCCGTATCCGCACCCTCGGTCGCGCAGGACACGCCTCAACCCCAGTCTCTGTCGCAGCAGGCCGAGGCAGCAGGAGATGCACTGGAATCGCTGCAGGCCGCGCCATTGGACGCTCGGTTCACCTTTGACAGCTTCGTGGTCGGCAAGCCCAACGAACTGGCTCATGCTGCCGCGCGCCGTGTCGCGGAAGGTGGTCCCGTCACTTTCAACCCGCTGGTCCTTTATGGCGGGGTCGGTCTGGGTAAAACCCACCTGATGCACGCAATCGCCTGGGAGCTGAAAACCAAGCGGCCCGAACTGAATGTTCTGTACCTGTCCGCGGAGCAATTCATGTACCGCTTCGTGCGGGCCTTGCGCGAACGCCGGATGATGGATTTCAAACACCTGTTCCGTTCGGTTGATGTGCTGATGGTTGATGACGTACAGTTCATCGCCGGCAAGGATTCGACTCAGGAAGAGTTCTTTCACACGTTCAACGCGCTGGTAGATCAGAACAAACAGATCATCATCTCGGCCGACCGCGCCCCTGGTGAGATCAAGGATCTGGAAGACCGCGTAAAGTCGCGTCTGCAATGCGGTCTGGTCGTCGACCTGCATCCGACCGATTACGAGCTGCGTCTGGGCATCCTGCAGAACAAGGTGCAGCAATACAGCAAAACCTATCCCGACCTGACCATCGCCGATGGCGTTCTGGAGTTTCTGGCCCATCGCATCTCGACCAACGTCCGCGTGTTGGAAGGTGCCCTGACGCGCCTGTTCGCCTTCGCTTCACTGGTGGGGCGCGAGATCGACATGGAGCTGACGCAGGATTGTCTGGCCGATGTGCTGCGCGCGTCCGAGCGCAAGATCACCGTTGAAGAGATTCAACGCAAAGTCTCGGACTACTACAACATCCGTCTGTCGGACATCATCGGCCCCAAGCGCCTGCGGTCCTATGCCCGCCCGCGTCAGGTGGCAATGTATCTGTGCAAGCAACTGACCAGCCGCTCGCTGCCCGAGATTGGCCGCCGTTTCGGCGGGCGTGACCACACCACGGTCATGCATGGTGTCAAACGCATCGAAGAGCTTAAGACCACCGACGGCCAGATTGCCGAAGACGTGGAAATGCTGCGCCGCGCGCTGGAAGCCTGAGACTTACCTCAAGCCCCTCAGGAAACGCCCCGGACCTTCGTGCCCGGGGCTTTTTTGTGCGCTATAGCCCACGGTTGCACAGGAACTGTGCCCGCGCGGCCACGCGGCCCTTGACGCATTAGGCGTTCCGACCCAGAAAACAGTAAAAAATCCTTGTGCCTCAGGGTGGAACCGCTAACGTGCCAGTCCCGCCCATGTTGGCACGCAAGTCAGAGGAATTGAGGGTATGAAGATCAGCATCGAACGCGGCACCCTTCTCAAGGCCGTTTCCCAGGCCCAATCTGTTGTCGAACGTCGCAACACCATTCCCATACTTGCCAACGTGCTGATCGAGGCCGAAGGCGATCAGGCCATGTTCCGCGCCACCGACCTGGATATCGAAGTGGTCGATAAAGCTCCGGCACAGGTGGAAAAGGCAGGCGCGACAACCGTGGCCGCGACAACCCTGCATGAGATCGTGCGCAAACTGCCGGACGGCGCGTTGGTGACCCTGACCGCTGACAGCGCGGCGGGCCGTCTTACAGTTGAAGCGGGCCGGTCAAACTTCTCGCTGGCGACATTGCCGAAAGAGGATTTCCCGGTGATGGCATCCTCGGAATACCAGTCGAACTTCACGGCCTCGGCCGCGCTGCTGCGGCGGCTGTTCGACAAATCGAAATTCGCCATCTCGACTGAAGAGACGCGGTATTACCTGAACGGCGTCTACATGCACGTGGCCGACGGGTCCGAAGGTGGCAAGGTGCTGCGCTGTGTGGCCACCGATGGCCACCGTCTGGCCCGCATTGACGCGGACCTGCCGGATGGTGCAGCAGACATGCCGGGCGTGATCGTGCCGCGCAAGACCGTGGGCGAACTGCGCAAGCTGCTGGACGATGACGAGATGGACATTGCCGTCTCGGTCAGCGAAACTAAAATCCGTTTCGCAACACCCGATATCACGCTGACCTCGAAAGTGATCGACGGCACCTTCCCCGACTACACCCGCGTGATTCCGCAGGGCAACACCCGCCAGCTGGAAGTGGATGCCGCCGAATTCGCCCAGGCCGTTGACCGGGTTGCCACAGTTTCGTCCGAACGCTCGCGCGCGGTGAAGTTGCAATTGGACGCGGACAAGCTGGTTCTGTCGGTCAACGCGCCCGACAGTGGTGCCGCCGAGGAAGAACTGGCCGTGGCCTATGGCGATGAGCGGTTGGAGATTGGCTTTAACGCGAAATACCTGCTGGAGATTGCCTCGCAGGTCGATCGTGAGAACGCGGTGTTCCTGTTCAACTCGGCGGGTGATCCGACGTTGATGCGCGAAGGCAATGATCAGAGCGCGGTCTACGTTGTCATGCCGATGCGCGTCTGATCGACCCTACGGGGTGATCCTTAACGGAAGGGAGGGGTCATGACTTTGGCCCTGACCCAACTTACGGTCTCGCATTTCCGGTCCCATAAGCTGGCGCGGTTGTCTTTGGATGGGCGGCCGGTGGCGATTCATGGGCCGAACGGGGCCGGTAAGACCAATATTCTTGAAGCTGTGTCGTTATTCTCACCCGGTCGCGGGATGCGTCGGGCAAGTGCGGCCGAGATGACTCGACGGCCCGAGGCGCTGGGCTGGAAGCTGTCCGGGCTGCTGAGCGCCCAGGGGCAGAATTACGAAATCGAAACATGGTCCGAAGGGGGCGCGGCGCGTCAGGTCCGGATTGATGGCAAGGCGACTAGCCAGATCGATTTAGGTAAGCTGGCGCGCGTGGTCTGGCTGATCCCGTCGATGGATCGGTTGTGGATCGAAGGTGCGGAAGGGCGGCGGCGGTTTTTGGACCGCATCGCGTTGAGTTTTGATCCCGCTCATGCCGAAGCGTCGCTGAATTATGAAAAATCCATGCGCGAACGGAACCGCTTGCTGAAAGAGCAGGTGCGCGATGCGCATTGGTACGCCGCGCTTGAGGGGCAGATGGCTGAAACCGGCCATCGTATTCATGCCGCGCGCTTGGCGGCGTTGGATCATCTGCAGACGGCGCAGGAGCAGGCAGAAACCGCTTTTCCTTCGGCTGATCTGGAACTGGTGCAGACCGAAGGGGCGATGCCTGAGACGGCCGAGGACTTGCGCGAGGCGTTGAATGAGAGCCGATTCCGCGATCTGGCGGCGGGGCGCACGCTGGTCGGACCGCATCGGTCGGATCTGTACGGGGTGTTCGCGGCCAAAGGGGTTCCGGCCAAGGATTGCTCGACCGGCGAGCAGAAGGCGTTGTTGGTATCGTTGATCCTGTCCAACGCGCGGGCACTGGCGGGGATGGTGGGCGCGCCGCCGATCGTGTTGCTGGATGAGGTGGCCGCGCATCTGGATGCGGGGCGGCGCGCGGCGCTCTATGACGAGATTTGCGCGCTGGGCGCTCAGGCCTGGATGACGGGCACCGGGCCTGAACTGTTTGCGGAATTGGAGGACCGGGCCCAAACGCTGGTCGTCACCGAAGGCGATGAGGGCTCGGTCGTGACCGCTTAGGCGGGTTCGCTGACTTTGCGCTCCCACAGGAAGCCGCGCATCACCTCGTCCACCGGGGTTTTGGCCATGTGGTTGACGTAGTTCGACATGGTTTTCTGCGCCAGACCCAGCACCACATCCAGAACCGCACGGTGCGAGTAGCCCGCGTCGAAGAAGGCCTGCAGCTGTTCCTCGGTCGGGTTGCCGCGGGTTTCCATCACTTGCAGGGTGAAGGTGCGCAGCGCCTCAAGCTTGGGGTTTGGAAGCGGGGTTTCGTTGCGCAGGGCTTCGGTGATCTCGTCCGAGACCTTCATCATCTTGGCGATGCCGGTGTGGGCGGGCACGCAATAGTGGCATTCGTTTTCCACGTTGATGGTCTGCCAGACGACAGTTTTCTCGTCATTGTCGAAATCGGTCTGCATGAACAGGCCGTGCAGAACCTGATAGCCTTCCAGATGCTGCGGGCTTTCGGCCATCACCTTGTGCAGGCCGGGCAGGCGACCGAATGCGGCCTGAGATTTCTCGAGCAGCGGTTTGGACCCTTCGGGCGCGGTTTCGAGGTCATGAGACGGGAAATTGGCCATGTCGGAACTCCTGTTTCTGGCGCGATGAGTCGTATTTAGGGTTTCTTGAGTGATCACTCAAGTATATATTTGAGCGAACGTTCAAGTATTGGTGAGATGATGCCCCGTAAACCTTCATATGACCGCGATGCGTTGATCGCGCAGGCCCGTGACATTTTCTGGCGTCACGGCTGGGCCGGGACGTCGTTGAAGGATCTGGAACGTGAATTGAACCTGAAGCCGGGCAGCTTCTACGCGGCGTTCGGGTCGAAGGATGCGCTCTATGCCCTGGCGTTAGAACGGTATGCGCAGGATGGGGTGGCCAACATGATGGCCTTGGCTGAGGATCTGGGCCCGCTCGGTGCGCTCAAGGCACAGCCGCGCCGTGTGGTCGAGGCGTCGGGACTGCCGGCCAAAGCCTGCATGTTGGCCAAAACCTATGCTGAATTGCAGGCCAAAGATCATGATCTGGCCGGTCAGGCACGCACCCATATGGCCGCGATGAGAACCTGTTTCGAAGACTTGTTTCGTCGCGCGCAGGAGGCCGGAGAGATTGCCCCCAACCACGACCCGAACCGCCTTGCAGCGCGGTATCAATCTGACCTCCTTGGGTTGCGGTTGTCAGCTGAACGCGACGATGTGAACGCGGTGGAAATTGCCAAGGACATCGCGGCGGACCTCGATCGGCTTTGATCCGCAAATAAAGCCCCCCCGGACCCACAAAATATTGGGGGAGCGCGTGACAATCCCCACCAGAAAACGTATAAGTTACCAAAATAATATAGGTACTAACGGCATGTCCGAAGACGCACAGGCACCACAAGAATACGGCGCTGATTCCATCAAAGTTCTCAAAGGCTTAGAGGCGGTTCGCAAGCGTCCCGGTATGTATATCGGTGACACCGACGACGGCTCGGGCCTGCACCACATGGTCTATGAGGTTGTGGACAACGGAATTGACGAGGCTCTGGCCGGTCACGCCGACCATGTGACTGTGAAAATTCACGCCGATTCCAGCGTTTCAGTCAGCGATAACGGCCGCGGAATTCCGGTTGATATCCACCCGGAAGAGGGGGTCTCGGCGGCCGAGGTCATCATGACCCAGCTGCACGCGGGCGGTAAGTTCGACAGCAACTCGTACAAGGTGTCAGGTGGTCTGCACGGCGTGGGCGTTTCGGTGGTGAACGCGTTGTCGGATTGGCTAGAGCTGCGCATCTGGCGTGCCAGCAAGGAACATGTCGCGCGCTTTGAGGGCGGCGAGACGGCTGAACATTTGAAAGTCGTTGGTGAGTGTGGTGATCGGACGGGAACCGAGGTACGGTTCCTGGCCTCGACCGATACGTTCTCGAACCTCGAATATTCGTTCGAGACGCTGGAGAAGCGCCTGCGCGAGCTGGCCTTCCTGAACTCGGGCGTGCGGATTATCCTGATCGATGAACGCCCGGCGGAGCGTCTGGAAACTGAGCTGTTCTATGAAGGCGGCGTCAAAGAGTTCGTCAAATACCTCGACCGGTCGAAAATCCCGGCGATGCCGGAGCCCATCTACATCAAGGGCGAGCGCGACGATATCGGCGTTGAAATCGCGATGTGGTGGAATGACAGCTACCACGAGACGGTTCTGCCCTTCACTAACAACATCCCGCAGCGGGATGGCGGTACCCATGTGGCGGGTTTCCGCGGCGCCCTGACCCGGACGATTAACAACTACGCGCAATCCAGCGGGATCGCGAAGAAGGAAAAGGTCAACTTCACCGGCGACGACGCGCGCGAAGGTCTGACCTGCGTGTTGTCGGTGAAAGTGCCGGACCCGAAATTCTCGTCTCAGACCAAGGACAAGCTGGTGTCGTCCGAGGTGCGCCCGGCGGTCGAAGGGCTGATGAACGAAAAGCTGGCCGAATGGTTCGAGGAAAACCCGAACGAAGCCAAGGGGATCGTCGGCAAGATCATCGAGGCCGCCTTGGCCCGTGAAGCTGCCCGCAAGGCCCGCGAACTGACGCGCCGCAAGACCGCGATGGATGTGAACTATCTGGCCGGGAAGCTGAAAGACTGTTCCGAGAAAGACCCGTCGAAAACCGAAGTCTTTCTGGTCGAGGGGGACTCGGCCGGTGGCTCCGCTCAAACGGGTCGGGATCGTTTGACGCAAGCCGTTCTGCCCCTGCGCGGGAAAATCCTGAACGTGGAACGGGCGCGGTTTGATCGGATGCTGTCGTCTCAGGAAATCGGTAATCTCGTGATGGCGCTGGGCACCGGCATTGGCCGGGACGAGTTCAACATCGAAAAGCTGCGCTACCACAAGATCGTCATCATGACCGATGCGGACGTGGACGGCGCACACATCCGGACGCTGCTTCTGACCTTCTTCTACCGGCAGATGCCGGAGCTGATTGAGGGCGGATACCTGTATATCGCGCAACCGCCGCTCTATAAGGTTTCGCGTGGTAAATCAGAGGTTTATCTGAAAGACCAGGCGGCGTTGGATGACTACCTAATCAATCAGGGCGTCGAAGGGGCTGTACTGAAACTCGGCTCGGGCGAAGAAATCATCGGTCAGGACCTCACCCGCGTGGTCGACGAGGCACGCCAGCTGAAGCGTGTGCTGGACGCCTTCCCGACCCATTATCCACGCCACATTCTGGAGCAGGCCGCCGTTGCCGGGGCCTTTGTGCCGGGCGCGGTGGATGCCGACCTGCAAGGCGTGGCCGACAAGGTCGCCGCCCGTCTCGACCTGATCGCGTTGGAATACGAGCGCGGCTGGCAGGGCCGCATCACGCAGGATCACGGTATCCGTCTGGCCCGCATCCTGCGCGGCGTCGAAGAGGTGCGCACGCTGGACGGCCCGATGCTGCGCTCGGGCGAGGCCCGCAAAACCGGCAGCTTCACCCAAAGCCTGCAAGAGGTCTACAACACCCCGGCCACGCTGGTTCGCCGCGACCGCATGCAGGCGATCCACGGCCCGCTGGACCTGCTGCGCGCCATTCTGGAAGAGGGCGAAAAAGGTCTGTCCTTGCAACGCTATAAGGGTCTGGGTGAGATGAACCCCGACCAGCTGTGGGAAACCACGCTGGACCCGGATGCCCGTACGTTGCTGCAGGTACGCGTGGATGATATGGTCGAGGCTGACGACCTGTTTACCAAGTTGATGGGCGACGTGGTGGAACCGCGCCGCGAGTTCATCCAGCAAAACGCCCTGAGCGTCGAGAATCTGGATTTCTAGAGTTTTGTAGGCTTGCGCATAACACTTCGCGCACCCCATAAGTTTGCGTAGTTTGCCCATAGTTTTGCGCTGTGCGATTGTCTGCCGTACCGATGAATTTGATCAGTTTTTGGCGTAGTCGTTGCTGTTATGGCCCTTTGCGTTGCTCAATCCCGCAAAGGGCCTCCCTAAAGAACCTTGGGTTCCATGCGGTCTTTTTGCTTGGATCCTCGCGAAGGCGTGCGGTGCGCAGAAAGCAGACTTTGCACAGTTGGGCTGCCGCCCATAGCTATAGTTGGACAAGTGCTCTGGATGCCGTTGTCGTAGCCCCTGTGATCGACATTCGAGCACAAGGCAGCATCTTTATGGGAGGGCGTGATCTAGTTGCTGGAAAACTGAAAAGCTTCGGTAACGTCAGTTAGGACGGCTTTTATTACAGAACCAACGCTGCCCTTGCACTCCTCCGCTTTACAAGCTTCGCGCATAATATCGCTGGCTAAATTGCACACTTGTCACCGAATAGCGGTGTTGGACGTTACAAGCCGCTATGTTTCCAGCTGGCTGCGGACCCAACTGAGAAGAGGAGATCGTGCGTCTCGCTCATGCCAAATTGCACGGATTCCCAATTCCGGCAGGGGGAAAGGGCAATCGCGCGTGATTAGGTTTCCGTTAAAGGTGGCAGCTTGGGCGAGCGTCTCCGGCACAAAGGCGATTAGATTTGTTCCTTCCAGGAAGGCGGGTTGCAGATGCAGAGTATCTGTCACCAGCCCAACCTGGCGTGGGGGCATACCCTTATCCTTGCCATAAAGGTGCACTGGGTCATCTTGTTTGGCCACGAGACGCAGCCGGACATGTGGATATAGAAAGATCGTATCAGATTTCCAGCTGTTCAAAGCTGGGTGGGTTCGGTCTAATAGGCACACAAGACGCTCGCGCAGCAGCAGCTTTTGAAGAAACTTCGGATTTGCCTGAAGTCCTGCGCCAACGATCAAATCGGCATCCCCGGAATCGAGCATCTGGTAACTGTGATCCGAATAGCTATGAATTTCGAACACGATCCCTGGTGCTTGCTTTCGAATACGCCGAACTGCGTTTGCAAGGAAACTGGTGGCAATAAAATCATGGGCATGGATTCGAATTTCTGCACTCGCGTTTTCAGGTGAGAATGTCACTGGCGCGGTTAGAACGGTGATCTCTGAAAGGATCGTGTTCAACCGCGCTGCAAGGTCCAGAGTGCGCGCTGTTGGTACCATTTCGCGCCCTTGCTTGACGAACAGAGGGTCGTCAAACAGGCGGCGCAATCTTGCCAGCGTATGGCTCATGGCAGGTTGCGTTACGTTCATTCGCTGCGCAGCCCGCCCGACATGCTGTTCCGAGATGAGGGCTTGCAGTGACTTAAGTAGATTGAGATCAATTCCATCAATTTTATTCATGTTGACAACAAGTAATGATTATTTCCAATTATGTCTATTGGTTGCCATTTTCCTCTCGACCACAAGAGGAACAGAAAGATGAATATTCTGATCACTGGGGCCAGCAGCGGCTTCGGAAAAGAAATGGCCATCAGACTTGCGGGCGAAGGTCATTCTGTATTCGCCGGAATGCGCGCTCTGAAGGGGCGAAACGCCGAAGTAGCAGCCAGCCTGAAGGCGACATCTGCGCGGATTTCTTGCATTGAGTTGGATGTCTGCAGTGACGCCGGCGTAGACAGCGCAATTGCCCATCTGATGTTAAAGCTGGATGGCCCACTTGATGTCGTGATCAACAACGCCGGGATCTATGTTGGCGGGCTCAACGGAACCATTTCTGCGGCACGATTTCAGAACATGCTGAATGTGAACGTGCTGGGACCGGTTCGTGTGCTACGCGCAGTGCTTCCCAATATGCGGGCCCAGAGTTTTGGCACGGTGATCAGCATCACCAGTGACATGTCCCGGTTTGCTTTGCCGATGAGCGGTTTTTACTCAGCCAGTAAAGCGGCGCTGGAACTAGTCGCCGAGACCTATGCTCTTGAACTCGCCCCATTGGGACTGGAATCCCTTATCGTTCAACCCGGAGCATTTGACACTGGCATCATGCAGAAATCGCCGCCAACGGATGAACCGGAACGCATGGCTGGATACGGCCCAACGTTGGAACAAGCACAGGCGATGGCCGGACGCTTCATGGGGTTGGCGCAAAAAAGCTTTGTTGAGGCGTCCCCTGCAATGGTTGCCGATGCCATCGCCGATCTGTTGAACCTGCCCTACGGCAAAAGACCATTGAGAACTATTGTCGACCCGTCGGGCATTGGCGCTCTGGCCAACGCAATGAATGCTGCCGTAGCCACCAAGCAGGAGAGGTTTCAGGACGCTCTCGGCGCCGAATTCTCCTTCCCCGTTCAGGAGGCTGCGGAATGAATGTGATCACTGTTTTCGTCGGACTTCTGTCCGTCTTCTTCCTCTTCGCAAGCTCGATCAAGATCTTCGGCTGGCAGAAGTTCATTTTTGAAACCCAACTGGCGATGTTCATCAAGTACGGGTTAAACCGCCAGATCATGGCCTTGGTTGGCGTGGTTGAATTGTTTGGCGCAATCGCGATCTGGTTTCAGGGATCCTGGATCGGAACTTTGGGCGCGTTGGCAATTCTTGGCACGTCCATCGGTGCAGTTGGTTGTCATCTGATCTGGGACACCTGGAAAGATGGCGTTCCTGCCATGGTCACAGGCACCTTGTCCGCTATCGTAGCTTGGTCTGGCCGTGAAACGGTGTTGAGCATTGTTGGTATTAGCTAAAACCATGTCTCTGACACAGGAGTGCATGTTGTGACTGACAGTATCCGTGTGGCAAATGCCAAGGGCCTTTATCTGGAAGGCATTCGTGACGGCAAAATGGTCGAAGCGCTCGATAAATTTACCGGGGATCGCTACACACAACACTCAACGGGTGTACGCGACGGTAAAGAAGGTTTCATCGAGTTTTTCACGCCTTTTCTTGAGCGGAATCCGGTGCGCGACATTCAGGTTCTGCGTACAATCGAGGATGGAAATTTCGTCTTCGTGCATGTGTATCAAAGCCTCAATAACGGTGAAGCCCTGTGGGTGACGGCCGATACCTTTGATACCGACGAGGACGGTAAAATCATCGAGCATTGGGATGTGATTGCCGCGTATAAATGGCCAACTGTCTCGGGCCGCAGCATGGTGGATGGCCCAACCGAAATCGAAGATCACGATCTGACCTAGGCCAACAAGGCCGTGGTGCAAGGGTTCATCGACAATGTCCTGATGGCAGGGCGCACCGATCTTGTAAATGACTACATATCGACCGAGCAATACGACCAGCACAACCCAGAAATAGCCGACGGATTGGAAGCTCTTTCCAAGCATCTTGGAGAGGTGACAAGTGACGGAAAAACCGCGCAATACGTCAAAGTTCACCGACTACTCGGCCAAGGAAATTTCGTGGTTGCCTTTAGCCATGTAAAACAAGACGAGGACGACTGGGCCGTCTTTGACTTGTTCCGGCTCAAGGATGGAAAGATCGTCGAACATTGGGATGTTCAGGAACAGATCGGCCCGAAAGATACCTGGAACAACTCTGGCAAATTCTAGGTGAGTAGAGCGCCACGTTTTCTCTGATAGAGGTCGAAAATGATTGCGTTTTCAAGGCAAGGGCGCATTAGCGCTGGCTCAACATTCCAGAAGCTGAATGGTTGTATTTGATTAATCCCGCGCGGTAATCTGAGTGCAGCTTTAGATCTTCGGACCATGTGTGGAGCATTAAATGAACAGGTTGGCGCTGACAGCAATGGCATTGATCTCTACTGGCGCGGTGTGGGCCGCCGGTATGGAACGGTGGGGTGAATCCGGGGACTGGACAATCCTGATTGATCCCGAAAAGGGCAATGGCTGTCTCGCGTGGAAACCGTTTGAAAATGAAATGACCGTTGAAATCGGCGCGGCACCCAATCAGGCCGGCGGCTTTTTTGCAGCTTTTAATCCGGCCTGGGTTCAAATTGAGGACGGCGCAACGGGAATCGTGAAGTTCGACTTTGGTGATGCGAAGTTTGAAGGCGAAGCAGTTGGTGTCTTCAAAAATGGTGTGCCCGGTGGCTACGCCTTTTTTGACAACCCGGCGTTTGTAACCGAGTTTGGAAAACGCCAAAGCGTTACGATTATAGGCGAAAGCGGGGCGGAGGTTGAACTCGACCTCAGCGGGTCTGCAAAAGCCATCGAAGCGGTTCTGACTTGTCAGGCTGAACAGCCGGAACCACTGAAGAACTAGGTCGCGTCCAATTATCGCAATTGATTGATGTCCGGCACACAAGGTTGCCTGTCGACAGGCATAGCATCAGCGCCCTCTGGAACCTTGTTTCTGGACCCGCCCCCATCCAGCTTGAACATTGGCGACGAAAGCTGGCCAGTCACATCCAAGGGCCAAGCGCTTCGGGGTAGGGGGTTGCCAACGCGCCGCGGCTACGCTCATATTGCTATCGTATCGTTCAGCTAATCCACTTGCCCCTTTGCAACCAACTGAACCGATCCCGTTTCAATGACGATGGAGTTTGAGCTCACCCTCCTAGCTTGAATATCAACCGGGGCGACCATACGCCCAGCGTTTATGCTGCGTGCCCGGTTTGCTTTTCACATCGAACTGCCGAAGGTCCACTGTGCAGCCTTGGCTCCGACGTAACATCGTAACCGGGCGCAAGCGGTGGCGCCAGACCGAGAATCGCGCGTTTTATTTGACCTTTCGGTCGCTCATTCTCGGCAAGTGTAAATTTCTTTCACCAGCGTGTTGCCTATACTTACATCGACTTGGAACGCACATACTGAGAAACGGAGAATTGGGCGGGCCACAGTAAAGGGCGCTACTCCGATGTGTTCTTCAAAGAGGCCATCAGGTTGTGAAACTTTTCCCCCTGCACCGCGACGTGATCGCGAAGGGCATTTGCTGTTTCCTCGGGGTTGCCATTGTCCAGAGCGCGCACGATCTCTTCATGCTCGGACATAGATTGAGTCATGCGACCCCGAAACCGAAGCTGTTGCCGCCGGAAGGGTTTGAGCCGTCTGTGTAGCTTGGACGCCTCTTGTTCCAGAAATGAATTGCCAGACTGGTTGTATATGATTCGATGGAAACGCTCGTTTTCGAGGTAGTACGTGTCAGGGTCACCGGCATCGACGGCCTCCTGACATCTCGCGTTGGCGTCAGTCAGGTCTTTCAAAGCTTGATCGGAAATGCGCAATGCGGCAAGCCGGCCGCAAACGGCTTCGAGCTCAGCCATGACCTCGAACATTTCCATCAGTTCCACAGGCCCGGGCTGTCGGACAAAAGCCCCCCGGCGCGGAATGAGGTCGACCAGCCCCGACAGGGCAAGCCGCTGAAATGCTTCTCGAAGTGGTGTTCTGGAAACGCCGAATTGCTCGGCCAGTTTGACTTCATCCAGACGGTCCCCGTCCGAAAATGTCCCGTCAAAGATCAGCTCTTCCAGATCCTGAGCAATGGTGTCGGCAAGTCTTTGGTCCATAGGTTTCTGTTTTAATCACGATCGAGTGGGAACTCAAGAATTCTAATCTTGTATACAAAAATGTTGACTTAAAAAACATAACCGCCCTATGCTTCTATTCATCCCCGGCAAGACCGGGTTTGAAAAAGGGAGGAGAAAATGAAAGCCATGTTCAAAACAGCCGTTGCTGCTTTGGCACTTGCGTCCGCGGGCACATTGGGTTCGGCAGAAGAGCTGCGCCTGTCTCATCAGTGGTCGAATAAGGACATCCGTCATCAGGTTGCACAGATCGTGGCCGATGAGGTAGCCGCGGCCGATGTCGATCTGGAAATCAAGATTTTCGGCTCAAAATCGTTGTTCAAACCGCGCGAGCAGTACAAGCCGCTCAGCCGGGGCCAGCTGGATATGACTGTTCTGCCGCTGTCCTATGCCGGTGGTCAGCAACCTGCCTATAACCTGACCCTGATGCCCGGTCTGGTGAAAAACCACGATCACGCAGCGCGTCTGGCCGACTCGCCTTTCATGGAGGCGCTTGAGGCTAAAATGGCCGAAGATGACGTGATGGTTCTGGTCCACGGTTATCTGGCCGGCGGTTTTGCGGGCAAGGACAAGTGCATCACCAAGCCCGAAGACGTCGCAGGTCTGCAAACGCGTGCGGCGGGCAAGTCCTTTGAGCAGATGCTGGCCGGAGCCGATGCCTCGATCGCGTCGATGGCGTCGTCGGAAATCTACAACGCCATGCAGACCGGCGTTCTGCAGGCGGCCAATACTTCGTCGTCGTCCTTTGTCAGCTATCGTATCTACGAGCAGGTCAGCTGCTATACGCCCGCAGGTGATGTGGCGCTGTGGTTCATGTATCAGCCGCTGCTGATAAACAAATCCACCTTCGAAGGTTTGAACGAAGATCAGCAGGCCGCACTGCTGACCGCGTCTGAGAAGGCACAGGCCTACTATCTGGAAGAGGCCAAGAAACAGGACGCCAACTCGGCCAAGGTGTTTGAAGAGGCTGGCGTCGAAATCGCCGAAATGACACCAGAGGACTTCGAAGCCTGGCGCGCGCTGGCGATGGAAACATCCTATAAAGCCTTCGTGGAAGAGGTTCCTGACGGGCAGGACCTGCTGGACAAGGCTCTGGCAGTCGAATGATCCCCTTTTGCCTGGGCGGCCCTGCTGCCGCCCGGCGCCTGGTCTCAGTTCTGATCTTCAGACTTAATTGCATCTCAATCACAGGAGGCGCAAATGGCTGGCCATAGCTCTGCCGTTGCTTCCCATACCGGGAACAATCCCTTCCTTCGCTTTGTCGCCGCGCTTTCAACTCTGGCCGGATGGTGTTCCGCAGGCATGATCGTCGCTGCTGTCGCAATCACGTGCCAGATGATCGTTGTGCGCTTTGTCCTGAACGGCTCGACCATCTGGCAGACCGAAGCTGTCATTTATCTGGTCATCGCCGCAACATTGGTCGGTCTGCCTTATGTTCAGCGTCTGCGCGGGCATGTGAACGTCGACCTGATCCCGATCTCGCTGGCCCCGCGTGCGCGCTTCTTCATGGCGATCCTGACCTCGGTTCTTTCCATCGCCATTGTCTCGGTCATGCTGTTCTACGGCTACGAGTATTGGCATTTCGCGTGGGAGCGTGGCTGGAAATCCGACACCGTATGGGGCGTGCGCCTATGGATTCCCTACCTCTCTATCCCGGTCGGTTTTGGACTGCTGCTGTTGCAACTGATTGCCGACCTCATCGCCGTCCTGCTTGGCATCGATAAACCCTTTGGTCTGGAGTAAAGCCGATGGATCCCCTTCTGCTCGGCGCTATTGTCGCCATCGCCACCATCCTTGTTCTGTTCTCGGGCGTATCGGTCGCTATCGGTCTGCTGATCGTCTCGGCCGGCTTCCTGATCGTCTTCGACGGCCCCCGGTCGCTGGAACTGATGCCGGAAATCCTGTTCGGTAAGCTCGATAACTTCGCCCTTCTTTCGATCCCGATGTTCATCATCATGGGGGCCTCGATTGCCTCAACGAGGGCTGGGGCGGATCTGTACGAAGCGCTTGAACGCTGGCTGACCCGCGTCCCCGGCGGGCTGGTCGTGTCGAACCTTGGCGCCTGTGCCCTGTTCGCTGCCATGTCCGGTTCATCGCCCGCCACCTGTGCTGCCATCGGCAAGATGGGCATCCCCGAGATGCGCAAGCGCGGTTATCCTGACGGTGTGGCCGCCGGTTCCATCGCCGCAGGCGGTACGCTGGGCATCCTGATCCCGCCGTCGGTCACCATGATCGTCTATGGCATCGCCACCGAGACCTCGATTGGCCGTCTGTTCCTGGCCGGTGTGATCCCGGGTCTTATGCTGGTGGGTCTGTTCATGGCCTGGTCGCTCTATTCCACTTGGAAATCCGGCGACGCCACCCGTCTGGGTTCGGGCAGCTACACCTGGGGTGAGCGGTTCGAGATCCTCCCGCGCGTGCTGCCCTTCCTCGGCATTATCCTGGGTGTGCTCTATGCCATGTATGGCGGCATCGCTACGCCTTCGGAAACGGCTGCCGTGGGTGCGCTGCTGTGCCTGCTGATCGCGATGATCATCTACAAGCTGTGGAATCCCAAGGACATCTGGGTCGTGCTGCGCGACAGCACCAAGGAAAGCGTGATGATCCTGTTCATCATCGCCGCCGCCGGGGTGTTCTCGTACATGCTCAGCTCGCTGTTTATCACCCAGGCGATTGCCGAATGGATCGGCACGCTGGACGTGAACCGCTGGGTTCTGATGGGCGCGGTCAACGTGTTCCTGCTGATCGCCGGGTTCTTCCTGCCCCCCGTGGCGGTGATCCTGATGGCCGCACCCATCCTGCTACCGATCATTACCACTGCTGGCTTTGACCCGATCTGGTTCGCGGTAGTGCTGACCATCAACATGGAAATCGGTCTGATCTCTCCCCCGGTCGGCCTGAATCTCTATGTGATCAACGGTATCGCGCCGGACATCTCGCTGAAAACCATCCTGACCGGATCGCTGCCTTTCGTGGCCTGCATGGTGATCGCGATTGTCCTGCTGTGCCTGTTCCCGGGCCTCGCGACATGGCTACCTGATCTGGTGATGGGGGCGGCGGTATGACCCTGCTTGCCGATCTTCTCTCAACCGTGTTCGAACGGCGCTATCGTCGCGCTGGTGCAGCGGCCCTCGATGGACGCCCGCTAACCGAACTGGCAGATGCGTTGGTTGGGTCAGCGGGGGAGACCTCAGGGCTGGCTTTGGCGGAAGAGATCTTGACCCGCTTCGACAAAATGGAAGATGACGAAAAGCTGGAGTTCTTCCGGTATCTCGCCACCGCCATGAATATCGATCCCGAGGCGGTTCGGTCATCGCTGGACGAATACGTGCGCGCGCCTTCGAAAGCGACCTATCGCAGCTTCGCGACCGCGGCGGAACCTGCTCGACAGGAGATGATCCGCCGCCTGAACCGGGTACCCGGTGCCACAGGTACCCTTGTTCAGATGCGCGCCGACCTGTTGCGGTTGGGTGGTAAAGAGCCCGAGCTGCAAGCGCTGGATTTGGACTTCCGCCACCTGTTCGCCAGTTGGTTCAACCGCGGCTTTCTGGTGCTGCGCCCGATCAATTGGGAAAGCCCGGCTCATATTCTGGAGAAAATCATCGCTTACGAGGCGGTACATGCCATCGACAGCTGGGATGACCTGCGCCGCAGGCTGCAACCCACCGATAGACGTTGCTTTGCCTTCTTCCATCCCTCGATGCCTGACGAGCCGCTGATCTTTGTCGAGGTCGCTTTGAACAGCGGAACTCCCGGATCGGTTCAGGCCCTGCTTGCCGAGGACCGCGACCCGATGCCAGCAGAGCAGGCTGATACGGCCGTGTTCTACTCGATCTCGAACTGTCAGGCGGGGCTGGCCAGCATCTCGTTCGGCAACTCGCTGATCAAGCAGGTGGCGTCGGATCTGGCAGCAGAGCTGTCAGGGCTGAAGACTTTTGTCACCCTGTCACCTATTCCGGGACTGACCAAGTGGCTGTCCCAGGAAGGCATCGAGTGGGACATCGAAGAACCCGATCAGATGAAGGCGCTGGCGGCGCATTACCTGCTGAACGCCAAGGGCCGGGGCAACATGCCATTCGATCCAGTGGCCCGGTTCCACCTTGGCAACGGCGCGCTGGTTCATGCGGTTCATGCTGATGCCGATACGTCGGACAAGGGGCGCTCCCAGTCCGGCGGCACCATGGTCAACTACCTCTACGATCTCGGCCGCGTTGCTCAGAACCACGAGCAGTTCGCCAATACCCGCGAGGTCATCGCCTCGCCCGAGGCCAAATCGCTTGCTGCGTCGGCCTCTCTCACCACGACACAGGAAAGGTAAACCTTATGGCCAATCCTCTCTATGACGGTTTGTTCGGCGCCCATGCCGGTAAAGACACACATTTTTTGCAACTGCTCAACGGTTCGGTGATTACGCATCAGGATTTCCTGAGCACCGCCGCACAGATCGCGCATGTGGCAACCCAACTGGGTCTTAAGCCCGGTGACCGGGTCGCGGCGCAGGTTGAAAAATCACCCGAAGCGCTGGCGCTCTATGCTGCCTGCGCGCAGGCGGGTCTTGTGTTCCTGCCGCTCAATACTGCCTACACGGTGGATGAGCTGACCTATTTCATTGAAAACAGCGGGGCCTTGCTGATTGTCTGTGACGCCAGAAGCGAGGAGAAGCTCACGCCCGTCGGCGCGCAACTGGGGGCGCAAGTTGAGACCCTGAACGCGGATGGGAGCGGCAGCCTGATGGATCAGGCCGCCGCCATGCCTGCCAGCTTTGAAACCGTTGATCGTGACGGTGATGATCTGGCGGCGTTTCTCTATACCTCGGGCACGACGGGCCGGTCGAAAGGCGCGATGCTGACCCAGAACAACCTGTTGTCGAATGCACAAGCGCTTGTCACGGAATGGCGTTTCACATCCGACGACGTGCTGCTGCACGCGCTGCCGATCTTTCACACTCACGGACTGTTCGTGGCAACCAACGTCACGCTGGCTGCGGGCAGCAGCATCGTATTTATGCCCAAATTCGATCTGGATGAGATCATCGGGCGGATGCCGAAAGCCACCACCATGATGGGCGTGCCGACCTTCTATACCCGCCTGTTGGATGACGATCGGTTCACCAAGGAGCTGGCCGAACATATGCGCCTGTTTGTTTCCGGTTCCGCGCCGCTGCTGGCGGAAACTCACGTCCAATTCGAGGAGCGTACCGGCCATCGTATCCTTGAACGTTATGGCATGACCGAGACCAACATGAACACCTCGAACCCCTATGATGGCGACCGCCGCGCGGGCACGGTGGGCTTTCCACTGCCGGGGGTTGAACTGAAAATCTGCGACTCTGATGGCAATGCCCTCCCGCAGGGCGAGATCGGCGAGATCGAGGTGCGTGGGCCCAACGTGTTCAAGGGCTACTGGCAGATGCCGGAAAAAACCGCCGCCGAGCTGCGCGAGAACAGGTTCTTTATCACCGGTGATCTGGGCCGGATCGACGAGGATGGCTATGTCCATATAGTTGGTCGCAACAAGGACCTGATCATCTCGGGCGGTTACAACATCTATCCCAAGGAGATCGAGTTGATACTGGATGACCAGCCTGGGGTACTGGAAAGCGCCGTTGTGGGAGTGCCGCATCCCGACTTTGGTGAAACTGTTCTGGGTGTAATCGTCTCCGAGCCGGGGCAGTCACCGGATATAGATGCGATGATGAGCGCCGTGCGTGACAGTCTGGCACGGTTCAAGCACCCCCGTAAGCTGATCTTGCTCAATGAACTGCCCCGAAACACCATGGGAAAGGTTCAAAAGAACATCCTGCGCGACCAATTCAAAGACCTGTTCGTGGCCGCTTAAGATGACACTCCCCGGTCCGACAGCCCTTTTCTCGACAATGCTGCGGGCCAAACTTCAACGGCTTGAAGGTTCGAAATCTTTGCCTTCAAGCCGTTGATTTTTCTCTCTTCAGGAGCTTGCAATATAATGTATCAGAATATTCTCGTCCCGATTTCGCTGGATGGAGACCGTGACACGGCGCGCGCTGTGCAAGTTGCGCGGGCGCTCAACTCCGACGATGGTCACATCACATTCCTGCATGTTGTCGAACACCTACCTCAGTATACGAACAATTTGCTTCCTGATGACCATTTGGAGCGTGTCAAAGACGTCGCTTCGAAAAAGTTGACGCCGTTGTTAAATGGTTTGGTGAATGCCCGGATCGAGATCGTCGAAGGTCACGCAGGCCGCGGAATAATTGACTATGCGAAATCACACGGTGTCGAATGCGTCGTGATCGCTAGCCATCAACCCGGTTTGCAAGACTATCTGCTTGGATCTACTGCGGCCCGTGTCGTGCGGCACGCACACTGCGCCGTTCACGTGATCAGGTAACGTCGTAGATATTGTCGTTGTCGTTTGAACTCGAATTCGAATGTGGTCTCTGCCCGAACGCCTTGGCTACGGATCGATCATACACGAAGGGCGGCTTTCGGCCTACTGCGCTGCATCATGCCAATACACGGCCAATGTTCGCATTGGACCAAGGTTAGCGACCAGCCATCTGATCAAACGGTCGGATGCTGCGTTTCGCATAAACGGACGCAAGCGTTGCAAATCCGACATTGACGGTGGTGAGACCGGCCTAAAATGACCATTTGAGGAAGAAATCACGAACGATCGCTTTGCATGTTTTATTAACGGCGGTTGAAATCAACCAGCGTAATCGTGCCCGAATGGTCGGTATCCAGGTCGGCGAACCATCCGTCCGACCCGACGAGGAACTCATGCTCA
>NZ_JBQFRE010000007.1:0-162906 GCF_056537245.1 Ruegeria sp. CG11 | reverse complement strand
AATGCCTGACCTTCCAGTGGTTCGGCGAGCTGTTTCAGGATCAGCGTATCCTGAACGGCATCAAGAACTCGCTGATCATCGGGGCCGGGACAGTTGTTCTGTCGGTGGCGATGGGTCTGGCGGGCGCGTTGATGCTGACGCAGATCTGGCCCAAGCTGCGCGCGACCTACTACACGGTCATCATCGCGCCGATCCTGATCCCGGGCGTGGTTCTGGGTATCTCGACGCTGGTGTTCTGGGACCGGATCAACCGGATGCTAGGACTGGGTGCGGACAGTTTCCTGTCCAACGGCATCTTCCTGACGGTGATCGGCCAGTCCACCTTTATCGCCAGCTATTGCATGCTGGTGCTGGTGGCGCGGCTGCAGCGCTATGACGTCGCCCTAACCGAGGCCGCATTGGACCTCGGCGCGACCCATGCGCAGGCGTTTCGGAAAATCCTGTTGCCTTTCATGCGCCCGGCGATTGCCTCGGCGGCGGTGCTGGCGTTCCTCGCCTCGTTCGAGAACTACAACACCACCACCTTCACCTTTGGTGAATACCCGACGCTGACCATCGAACTGGCGCAAAAAGTGCGCTACGGTATCACGCCGTCGATTTCCGCTCTGGCCTTCATCATCGTGGCGTTGACCGTGTTCTTTGCCTTGCTGAACGAAGCCAAGCTGAAACGGCAGGAGCTGGTTGCCGCCGCGCGCAAGAATGCCACGGTCGAGGAGTTGGCGGGCAAGATCAAACTGCCCAGCTTCTTTTCTGGCAATATGGCAGCGGTTTTGCTCGTCATGTTCGCCGTCGCCACGATCACCGTGGTTGGAACCGCGACGGCCTATAACCCCGGCCAGTGTATCGCCAATGTCAAAGAGCAAAAACGTCTGGAAGCCGAACAGCGTATTCAAGAGCTGCGCAAACAGCGCGAGGAACGCCGCCAGCGCCGGTTCGAAGGCGTGTTCGATCCCGACGAACTGCAGCCCGGATCCGAGGAAGAGGGGTCTCAATCCGCCCCCGACGCCAACAATTCCGGCTTTGGCAACGTGTTCGCCCCAAACACCCTGAGCGGTGAAGAGGAGACCGAAGACGAAGAAGAGGGGTCGGACAACCAGACCCAGCCCTCAAACAACTACGGCTTCGGAGGCGCATTCGATCCGAATAGGCTCCAATCCGACCAATAGGCAGAGCCGTTTCAAAACCAAAACCCGCCCGGAGAACTCAAACATCTCCGGGCGGGTTGCGTTTGGGCCGTGCCACTACACGGCTTTTTAAGCGTCATCGCACAGGCATTGATCATCCAGCGTCTGACATTGCTGAAACCGGGCTCGTCTTTCGACGGGTTGCGGCAGGTCAGGTAATACCCGCCATTCCCCTTCAACACCGTTCCAGGTAGCTCCACCAGATCGCCATCCGCCAAAGCGCCACCATCCAGTCGCCGCCATAAAAGACAGATTCCCCGACCTTCGGTGGCGGCCTGAACCACATGCGGATAGCTGTTGAAAAACAATGTGCGGGGGTCTGGTTTGTAGCTGAAGCCAAACTCGGCGAAGTAGGACCCGAACCAGTGAATGCCGTATTCGCCCTGATCCAGATGCAACAGCCGTAGTTTGGCAATCTGTTTCATGGGCTTAGCCTGTCCGGTCAGGCCATGTTTTTCCAGAAATTCCGGTGATGCGGCCAGACAAATGTCTTCGGGGATCAATAGGTCAGAGTGCCAATTCGCGTTGGTCTCTGGCCCTAAACGTATTTCGAAATCTGCCGGAGTATCCAGCTGTGCCACGCCCAGAGGCCCGACTGAAAGATTAATCTGAAGCTGGGGAAAGCTGCGTTGCAGGCGCGGATAGTGTTTCAACATCCAGAAATGCGCAAACCCGTGCCCGCATCTGATGCTGATCTCTTTGGTTCCCTGTTCTTTGCGCAGGTCCTGCGCCTTGCGCGAGATATGCCCCAGACCGGAGTCGACGACGTTGTAAAACTGCAAACCTGCCGGGGTCAGTACCATACGGCGCTTTTCGCGTAGAAACAGCTGACAGTTCAGATGCGCCTCAATATTTTGCACATGGCGCGACAGGCTGGATTGAGAGGTGCCCAGCCTCTCGGCCGCAGCGCTGACCGACCCGAGCGCGGCAACAGCTCTGAATGCGGCGATGGCATTCATCACCGGCATCAGGAAAGAATCGAACTCGGTGTCGGACATGACGATTGCCAGTTGTTGATCCATAGGGAATTTGTCACAAAAACTATGCCAAAAAGGCATGAATTTTCAACTTTGATCTCTGCACGGCTTGCGTAGCGTGAAAGTTCTAAAAATAATACATTAATAACAATGTGTTATTGCTGTTTCCGAAAAACGCTCCTAGCGCGTTTCCAGCCAGTTTCCTTACTATGCTAAAAATCGCAAAATTTGGGGAATTTCATGTCCGAACAGCGAAACATAGTCATCGTCGGCGGCGGTGTCATTGGTCTGAGCCTCGCGTATCATCTGTCCAAGAAGGGGGCCAAGGACATTGTTCTGCTTGAACGCAACCAGATGACGTCCGGCACCACATGGCACGCAGCCGGTATTGTCGGACCGCTGCGGGCGACCTTCAATATGACGCAACTGGCGTCACGTGCGCTGACCACCTTCCCCGAGCTGGAAGCAGAAACAGGGCTGGCCACGGGGTATCAGCAGACCAGCGGATATTGGATCGCGCGCCGCCCTGAGCGAATGGACGAACTGCACCGCATTCACGCTATGGCCAACTATGTCGGTATGACGCCCGAAATCGTTACGGGCGATGAGGTTGCCGCCCGCGTCCCCGGGATCAGTGCCGAGGGCATCCACGGCGCGCTGACTCTGAAAGAGGACGGCCAGGTCAACCCGGTCGATCTGACCATGGCCTATGCCAAAGGTGCGCGCAGTCGGGGCGTTGAAATCCGCGAGGGAGTTTCCGTCACGCGCCTGCTGCAGGACGGCGGTATGGTAACCGGCGTCGAGCTTTCGGATGGCAGTGTCATCCATGCCAATCAGATTGCGCTCTGTGCCGGGGCCTGGTCCAAGAAACTGGCGGATGACGCGGGTGTCGTGCTGCCGCAGCACGCGGTCAAGCATATGTATGTGGTGACCGAACCGATCGACGGGTTTACCAAGCCGTTCCCGATTTTTCGCGACATGGAAACCCAAGTTTATATGAAGGGGGACGCAGGCAAGCTGCTGGTTGGCTGGTTTGAAATGGACGCCAAGCCCTGGGACCCACACTCGACCGAGGGCACCCGCCCCTTCCTGGAGATGGAGGATGATTGGGAGCAGGCTGAACAGTTTATCGAAGCGGCGTTGACAATGTACCCGGGGCTAGAAAGCGCGGGTATCCAGCATTTCCTGAATGGCCCCGAAAGCTTTACCGCTGACAGCCGCCCGCTGGTTGGTGAGACACCGGAACTGCAGAACCTTTATGTGGCCACAGGTCTGAATTCGGTCGGGATCATGTCCTCGGCCGGGGTAGGGGATGCGCTGGCCGATTGGATGATCGGGGGGGAGGCGCCTGGTGACCTTTGGGACATCGAAATTCTGCGCTGCGATCCGCTGCAGACCGGCCACGACTTTATGGAAGACAAGATGCGCGAGTCGGTGGGCAACAACTTTGCGATGCACTGGCCTTATAAACAGCCGATCTCGGGCCGCGACCTGCGCCTGTCTCCGCTGCATGACAAACTGGCCGAAGCCGGTGCAGTCTGGGGCGTTGGCGGCGCATGGGAACGCACGCTGTGGTTTGCCGAAAGCGAAGAGGAAAAGACGCTGCCCTATTCGGTCGGCCCACAGACCTGGCAATATGTGGCGGATCGTGAGGCGCAAGCGATGGCTGAAGGCGTGTCGCTGATCGACCTGTCCATGTTCACCAAAATCGACATCACTGGTCCGGATGCGCTGGCGATGATGCAATGGGTCAGCACCGCCAACATCGACGTTGAGGTTGGGCGAGCCGTCTATACCACCTGGCTGAACCAGCGCGGCGGGACCGAGGCCGACCTGACCGTGACACGTACCGGAGAGAGCAGTTTCCGCGCCACCTCAGGCGCCGCCACCCGTCGCAAGGATTTGTATTGGCTCAGAAAACAAGCGCGCCTGAAAGGGTTTGACGTTACGCTTACGGATGTAACCGAGGACGAGGCGGTCATCGGGGTCATGGGGCCGAAATCTCGTGAGGTGTTGCAAGCGCTCTCTGACGCTGACTGGGTCGACTTTCCATTCTCGACCTCGCGAGCTGTGTCAGTTGCCGGTATCAAGGGCAGCGCCACCCGGATCAGCTTTGTCGGCGAATTGGGATGGGAGGTCACCGTGCCTGTCGATCAAGCGCCAATTTTGTTTGATGCACTGCGCGCGCGGGGCGCGGGTCTGCTGGGAATCTACGCCTTTGACGGTTGCCGTATCGAGAAAGGGTTCAAGCATTGGGGTCACGATCTGGGCCCCGACATTTCACCGCTTGAGGCCGGAATCGGATTTGCCGTGAACTGGAAAAAGGGCGATTTCCTTGGGCGCGAAGCGCTGGCAGCGCAGAAAAAGGCTGGCCTGACCCACCGTCAGATCCTGCTTGAGGTCGAAGGCGACGCGCTATTGCTGCACGACGAGCCGGTTTGGGAAAACGGAGCATATGTGGGACTGACATGTTCTGGTGCCAAGGGACCGCGCACGGGTAAATGTCTGTGTTTCGCCAACGTATCGATTTCGCCCGGCGAAACGCTGGCTGAAACCCGCGCGCGGAATTTTGAAATCGAAGTCGCGGATCGCAAATACAGGGCAACTCCGCTAGCACTTCCACCCTATGATCCGGAGCGGAAAAAGATGCAGAGTTGAAGCTGATGGCATGTGATGATGTGGCATCGGCGTGCTGAAATATTGGGATCTGCGATGCGACCATTTACACTTGGCGGAAGCGATTCGGCGGTATGGATCGCGCGCAGAATGCTGGACAAAAGGCCCTTGCGAAAGAGAGTACTCGGATCATGAAGATCGGTGCTGAACTCGAACCGGACGAGCTGAACCTCAAGGATATCCTGACCCATCTAAAGCCCTGGGCCTGACCACAGAGGAGCTTCCTCAGGCCCGGGGTCTTAGGGGTCACCGCCGAACCAAGATGGGAACTAGTGACGTTCTGGAGGCGTTGTAGTCGCTCGGGCTGAGGCCATGCAAGAATGGTTGCGGAGAGTTAGGATCGAACCGATCCGTATCTTTCCGGGATCGCCGTTGAAGAACGGATGCAACGAGAAGTTCAATGGGGAACTGCGTCGGGTAGCGCTCATTGCTGTATGGTTCACCACGGCGGAACAGGTTTAGATCGCCATCAATCATTGGCTCAATCAGTGCAATCACACCCACCTTAGCCAGGCCTTCAACATGCGGTCACCCGTGCCCGTAACTTTGTTAGAAAAACACCAACTTTACTCTTTAAAAACAAGGGGCAAGACAGGGGCGGACTAGACACTTGATGCCGGAGTGGTCATTGCTGTGGTCTCACGTCAGACACAAGACACGTTGTTTCGAGAACTTCAGGCGCGCGACAGGAATAGTCAGATCATAGAATGAAATTTGCCCTTTGAATGGGGATTGTGAAGCGCCCGGAATGCGCCGACATGGCGGCGCATTCCGGGCATGGTTTTGCCCGTTACATCGAAGCCGCCCCCGGGTACGGCCCAGAGTTTCTTGTGAGAACTGAATCTTGGTGACGAGTGATCAATGGCTACGATAAATTATGAAGCCTTAACCTATGTAGACTGCCCCATCAGTAGCCGAGCCTGGAGTGGGTTCCTTCCCGACCCGGCGCCGACATTTGAAAGGCTTGAACGCATTGTTGAGGTCGAGTTCGTGTTACAACAACAAAGGGCGCTTCATCCTTTCACCTTCGGGGTCAAACACTGGACCAAGTGTGACGGTCGCATTGAAAAACTTGCGCCCGATGTCGACTTGAACACGCGCACCATTGGAGACAGGTGCCTTGAAGTGCCCTAGCGCCATGGGTTTGCCGATCCGATAGCCAAAGGCGCAGGAACTGGTCTGACCGATGATCGCGCCGTTTAGATAGATCGGCTCATGCCCCAGCGGAACTGCGGCTTCGTCGTCAAGCACTAGCGATACAACATTTGGAACCGCACCTTCTTTTTTGCGATTTTGCATGGCCTCATACCCGATGAAGCCACCGTTTTTGCGGGTGGCGAATTCCAGCCCCGCCTCAACGGGCGTCACATCGCTGTCCAACTCGTGCCCCATCGCGCAGAAGCCTTTTTCGATCCGCATCGAAGTCTGGGCAAACATCCCCGCCGGTACCGCACCGGCACCGGTCAGCGCGGCATAGATGGCGCGGGCATTCTCAGCCCGGCAGGTGATTTCCCAACCGGCCTCGCCGACATAGGACAGGCGCGCGGCGCGCACATGGTGGCCGGCGATATGCGCCTCGCCCTGTTTGAAATACGCCAGATCGTTCAGTTCCGCCGCGCCCACTTCGGTGGCGATGCGGGCGGCCTCGGGGCCCATCAGGCCCAGAACCGCATAATCCTCGGTGCTGTCGCTCAGCGTCACATCATAGCCTTCAGCGTGACGGCGGAACCAGGCCAGATCGCGCTTGATCGCGGTGGTGCCCACGAACAGGCGATAGTGATCCTCGGCAATCCGCTGCGCCGTGATGTCGGATTCGAACGTGCCGCGCTCGTTCAGCACCGCCGTATAGATCACCGATCCCGGCTTGCGCGCCATGTAGCCCGCACAGGTTTTAAGCAGGAAGGTTTCGGCATCGGGGCCTTTGACCTCGATCTTGCCAAAGGGCGAAGCGTCGAAAATCGCCGCCTTTTCGTGCGCGGCTTTTACCTCAGCCTGTACGTTTTCAAACCAGTCGGGCTTTTCAAAAGTCATACGTGGCTCGGCGGTTTTGCCGAAATACAGCGGTCGTTCCCAGCCATAGAACTGCCCCATATGCGCGCCTGCCTCTCGATATTCTCGATCCAGAGGCAGGGCGCGCAGGTTCCGGGCGGTTGAGAGCTGTTTGCCCGGATAAGCGATATCGTAATGCGTGCCCAGAATTTCCGGCGCGCGCGCCATCAGATGCTCGACCGAATTGAAGACCGGCGCAAAGCGCTTGGCATCGGCTTCGGTCAGGTCATAGGCAGTGTGGCCATGCACGATACTATGCGCCAGGTTCATCCCTGCCCCGCCGCCCGAGGCAATTCCAACCGAATTCAAACCGCAGCCCAGGAACAGCCCGCGTGTCTCGGCGGTTTCGCCCAGCATGAACGTACCGTCGGGCGTAAAGCTCTCGGGTCCGTTCAGCAGCATCTTGACTTCGGCGGTTTCTAGCGCGGGCAGACGGTTCAGCGCCAGTTCCATCATCGGCTCGAAATGATCCCAGTCTTCCGGCAGCAGACCGAATTCAAAGCTTTCATCCAGCACGCCCGGCGCGATGGGTTTACCCATCGGCTCGAAACATCCCACCAGCAGCCCGCCGGAATCGTCACGGATGTACAGATGGCTGTCATGGTCGCTGAGAGTTGGCGTGTTACCGACGATGCCCTCAATCGGCTTGGTCAGCAGATAGAAATGTTCGCAGGCCAGAGCGGGCACCTCTGCCCCGGCCATTGCCCCGGCTTCGCGCGACCACAAACCTGTACACAGCGCAATGGCATCACACGTTACAGTGCCTTGCGTGGTCTCGACCCCTTTGATCCTACCGTTTTCGGTCAGGATGCCCGTCACACCGGTTTTCTCAAAGATTTTTGCGCCCAGGCCCTTGGCCGCTTTGACCAGAGCCGCGCAGACGTCGCTGGGCGACACGCGCCCATCATCGGGCGACCAGACTGCGCCCAGCACATCATCGGCGTTCATCAGCGGCCAGCGCTCCTTGGCTTCATCCGCCGAAACGGAATACGCCTCAATCCCATAGGCATGGGCCAGCGCCTCTTGCCGCTTCACATGGGTCAGACGGTCGGGTGTGGTCGCGATGGACAGCGATCCTTTTTGAATCCAACCTACATTCTGGCCGGTTTCCTGCTCCAGCTGGCTGTACAGATCCACAGAATACTGGATCATCCGTGTCAGGTTTTGCGAGTGGCGCAGCGCACGCACCTGTGCCGCCGAATGCCAGGTGGTGCCCGAGGTCAGTTGATTGCGTTCCAGCAGAATGGCGTCGCTGACACCCATTTTGGCTAGGTGATAGAGTGTTGAACACCCCATGATACCGCCGCCAATAACGACGACTGAAGCGTGAGAGGGAAGATGTGCCATGTTTTTCCTGATTGCTTCCAGCCAGCAAACTTGCCGGTTTGTGAATTGCAGTAAGAATAGGTTTCATAAAATTACGCATTCGGTCAATGTGGGTGCAAAAATAACGTGTGTTTTTTATTTAATTGAGTCGCAGAGGAGCGAATCAATATGGACCCAACTCTAAAGAACAAAGTAATTTCAATGCTTAAGGGGGATCTACCAGAGTTGCCTCCGCGTATGAAGATTGCAGCGAAGTACATCGTTGATCATCCCGCCGACTTTGGATTGGACCAAATCCGGGACAGTGCGCGAAAGAGTGGCGTCAGTACAAACACATTGATCCGATTGGCCAAATACCTTGATTTTGACAACTTTGAGGCAATGCGCGAGCCATTTAGGTTTGCCCTCGTCGCGGCCCCGCAAACAGAAGATTCCGATTGGGCCAAAGATGTGCGTGATCATGGCGCATTGGGTCACGTGCAGGCGGACGCGGCTGTGAATTCTATCGCAATTGTGAAACGTTCACTTGAGAGGCAATCACCCGAGCAAATGGAACGCGTAGCGCAGCTTCTGCTGAAGGCACGTAAGGTCTACATTACAGCTGTCAGGGCCAGCTATTCGATTGCTCACAATTTTCACTATGTCGGTCGTATGGCATTGCCATCGTTGAATTTAGTTCCAGGGCATATGAACAGTGCCATTGACGAACTCAACCACGCTGATGAACAGGATGTGCTTATTGCCGTCACATTCAGCCCCTATTCTCTAGAGACGGTCGAGGCTTGCAGGTTTGCCAAGGCCAAAAAAATGAAACTTGTACTAATCTCAGACAGTGACGTCATATCACCAGATTTCGTCCCCGACGAAACTCTCGTGGTCTCAGTTATTTCGACCCACCATTTCTGTTGCTATGCGGGCGCGACTGCTGTTGTTGAAGGCCTTCTGGCATTGCTTGTGAGTCTGGGTGGCAAAGATGCTGCGCAACGAATCAAATCGTATGAAAAATTGAGACAGGGTAGTAACGCCTACTGGAATTCTAAAAAAACACTCGTTTTTCCGTGACAACAGAAATTACGATTGTAGCCTTTAGCTGTCTTCTGAAGCACATCACTTGTTGCATTCGGTTCAAAATATCTATCAGGGAGAAAAGCGAATGACGTTTCAACACAAACTCATGGGTGTGGTTGCAGCCATGGGGATCGCAGGGGCGGCCGCCGCCGCCGACCAGCAGTTCATTACAATCGGGACGGGCGGCGTGACCGGCGTGTATTACCCGACCGGCGGCGCAATCTGTCGTCTGGTGAACAAAGGCCGCAAGGAACACGGAATTCGCTGCTCGGTCGAGTCGACCGGCGGTTCAGTCTACAACACCCGGACCATTCGCCAGGGCGAGCTTGATTTCGGCGTAGTCCAATCCGACGTTCAGGCAGCCGGCCTGGCCGGAACCGGCGCGTTTTCTGAAGATGGCGCGTATCCGGAACTGCGGGCTCTGTTCTCGGTCCATCCCGAGCCGATGCATCTGATGGCGCGCGTCGACAGCGGTGTCGCAACGGTGGAAGACCTCAAGGGCAAGCGCGTAAATATTGCCAACCCCGGTTCAGGTACTCGGGTTCTGGCCGAGACGCTGATGCGCTATTCGGACCTGTCGAACGAGGATTTCTCGCTGGCAGCCGAGCTGAAGTCATCGGAACAGGCGGCAGCGCTGTGTGACGGCAAGATTGACGCAACTATCTGGGCGGCGGGCCTGCCGAACGGTTCTAGCCAGGAGGCGACCTCGTCCTGCGACGTCAAGATTATCCCGCTTGAGGGTGACGCCATCGACAACCTGCTGGCCGAGAACTCCGCTTATGCAGCTGCCACCATCCCCGGCGGCATGTATCCCGGCAACCCCGACGACATCCCGTCCTGGGGGCCGAAAGCAACCTTTGTCACCTCGGCCAACACACCGGATGAGGTGGTCTATGCCGTAGTCGCAGCCGTCTTTGAAAACTTTGATGATTTCAAAAAACTGCACCCAGCCTTTGCACGGCTGAAAGAAAGCGAAATGATCAAGGACGGTCTGACTGCCGAGATCCATCCCGGTGCGATGAAATATTACCAGGAACGCGGCTGGCAGTAACCGCCTGAACGAGTAATAGCACCGCCCTCCGGTCCCATCGCGGGACCGGGGATTTTCTTGTATAGACAACTAACGGGGACAGCATGGCACAGACGGAAAACGGCACCGCGCGAGATCCGGCGCCGGATGACTTCGTTGCAAACAGCGATACCGGCGGACGCCAGCCAAAGGACAAATTCGGCCGCGCCGCGCTCTGGTACATCCCGCTGGTCTGGTCGCTGTATCAGCTTTGGATTGCGTCCCCGCTGCCATTCATCTTGCGGGTGGGGGTGTGGAATGACACCCAGACCCGCGCCATTCATCTGGGCTTTGCCGTCCTGCTGGCCTTCATCGCCTTTCCCGGTCTGAAATCCAGCCCGCGCGACCGTATCCCGCTGCTGACCTGGGTTGTCGCGATCATCGGGACCCTGTCCGCGTCCTATCTGTTCTATGCCTATAATGGCGTCGCTGCCCGATCAGGGGCTCCCAACCCTCTGGATGTGGCGGTTTCGGTCGTCGGCATCGTTCTGCTGCTTGAGGCGGCGCGGCGCAGCCTGGGCTTCCCGCTCATGGGTGTGGCGCTGTTCTTCCTGGCCTATGTCTTCTTCGGCTCATGGTCCGGCCTGCCCGAAGTGGTGCAGTGGAAGGGCGCCTCGCTTGAAAAGGCGATGAGTCATATGTGGCTGACCACCGAAGGTGTGTTCGGTGTCGCATTGGGGGTCTCGTCAGGCTTTGTATTCCTGTTCGTCCTGTTCGGCGCGCTGCTTAATCAGGCCGGTGCAGGCAACTATTTCCTGAAACTCGCCTTCGCGGCATTGGGTCACCTGCGCGGCGGCCCGGCCAAGGCGGCGGTGATCGCATCCGCCGCAACCGGGCTGATCTCGGGCTCGTCCATTGCCAACGTGGTCACCACCGGCACCTTTACCATCCCGCTGATGAAGAAGGTCGGTTTCCCGGCCACCAAGGCCGGCGCGGTTGAGGTTTCATCGTCGATCAACGGCGTTCTGACCCCGCCTGTGATGGGTGCCGTGGCCTTCCTGATGACCGAATATGTCGGCATTTCCTATGTCGAGGTGGTCAAAACCGCCATCGTCCCGGCTGCGATCTCCTATATCGCGCTGGTCTATATCGTGCATCTTGAAGCCCTCAAGATGAATATGCCCGGCACCAGCCGGATGCATCCGGTCAAGTTCATGCTGGGCGCGATCTTCATCATTGCCATTTCGATCGTCATCGCCGGTGGTACGCTGATGCTGTGCGGAGTGATCGTCGATTTCATCCAGGCCGCCACCGGAGCGGCTTCGACTTGGATCATCGTCGGCATTATCGCCGTGGTCTATGTTGCCGCCGTCCGCTTTGCAGCACAGCAACCCGACCTCGAGATGAGCCTTGAGTCGATGCAGCACCTGCCGCCTGCGCGGGACATTTTCAAGACCGGCATCCACTATATCCTGCCGATCCTGCTGCTGATGTATTTGCTGATGATCGAACGTAAATCCCCCGGCCTGTCGGCCTTCTGGTCGTCAATCGCGATGCTGGCGATCCTGCTCACCCAAAACCCGCTCAAGGCGTTTTTCCGCCAGAGCGGAGATGTCAGCAAACAGCTGCGTCAGGGTCTGGCGGATATCAACGAAGGCCTGATCACCGGCGCACGTAACATGATCGGTCTGGCATGTGCCATGGGCGTGGCTGGCATCATCGTCGGTGCCGTGACGCTGACCGGCATCGGCCAGGTGATGGCCGAATTTGTCGAGTTCCTATCGGGTGGCAACCTGCTGGCGATGCTGTTCTTTGTGGCGCTGATCTCGATCGTGCTGGGCATGGGCCTGCCGACAACCGCCAACTATATCGTCGTCAGCTCGCTTATGGCGGGCGTGGTGGTCGAACTGGGCGCGCAGAACGGGCTGATCGTACCGCTGGTCGCCGTGCATATGTTCGTGTTCTATTTCGGCATCATGGCAGACGTGACACCCCCTGTGGGCTTGGCCAGTTTCGCGGCCGCCGCGATTTCGCGGGGTGATCCCCTCAAGACCGGGTTCCAGGCGTTCTTCTACTCGATCCGGACTGCCCTGCTGCCGTTCCTGTTCATCTTCAACACCGATCTGCTGCTGATTGATGTAGGCCCCTATCAGGCTGTGTTCGTCTTTATCATCGCCATGATCGCCATGTTACTGTTTGCAGCGAGCACGATGAACTTCTTCATGGTGAAATCGAAGCTTTGGGAAAGCGCAGCCCTGCTGCTGGTGGCCTTTACCCTGTTCCAGCCCGGTTTCTTCCTGAACCAGCTTCAGCCGGAACACGAAACCCGCGGCGGCAGCGACATCTTTACGATGGCCGAGGCGGCGCCGGATGATGACTCGCTTAGGGTGCGGCTGATCGGCGAGGATCTTGAAGGCGATCCGGTGGATGCCCGTTACCTGCTGCCGCTGGGCCCGCAAGGCGCGGATGGTCAGACCCGTCTGTTGGATGGCGCCGGAATTGAGTTCCGCGATGAAGACGGGAAGCTTTTTGTCGACAATCTGAATTTCGGCGGACCGGCAGAACAGCTGGGGATCGATTTCGACTGGGAACTGGTTGAAATCGAGGTCGAGGCCGACCGGATGCCGAAAGAGGTATTCTATATCCCGGCCTTCCTGCTGCTTGGTGTCGTCTTCCTTCTTCAGATGCGCCGCAAACGCAAACAGGCAGAAGGAGTATTGGCATGACCCAGCGTATCCTTTGCGCGGTCGACCTGTCGCATCCCGAAACCGAAACCCGCGTGTTGCAGACAGCCGCGGAACTGGCAAAGTTCTACGGCGCGACGCTAAGCGTGGCGACTGTGGTACCGGACTATGGCATGTCCATCGTCGGCTCCTTTTTCAAAGAGGGCACGATGAAAACGGCGGTCGAAACCACAAACCAGCAGCTTCATGATTTCGTTCGGGACAACCTTCCGGATTTTGGAAATGTTCAGCATATTGTCGAAATCGGTAATGTGTACGAACAGGTTCTAGAGGCCCTGAAAGTGGCCAAGGCGGATCTGGTCGTGATCGGAGCTCATAAATCTGGTCTGACCGACCGTTTGCTTGGACCAAACTCTGCTCGCATTGCAAGACACTCGGACTGTTCAGTTTTCATTGTCCGCGACTAGAGAGCGTCCCAAACTTACCTTTTCACAGCTATGTTTAGGAAACGGGGATAAATCAATGTGTCCAGAGATAAGCTCCAACCCGACCAAACCGTTGCTTGCTATGAATTCCCCGATTTGAAAACGAAACGTGTTTTCAGATCTAACCAAAAGATGTCGTCACGTGGGCAGCAATTCAGGCTTATTATTCTCAAGCATCAGGCATCTCAGAAAGGAATGGGTTTCATGAGGTTTACATCGACTTTTGGTCTGGCAGCAGTTTATGTCATGCTGACTAGTGTAGCCGTTCTGGCACATATTGATGGCTACAAATCCCAATCCGGCGCCGATTTCGCATCGTGCGCGCCTTGGGACGGAAACCATAGCCCTGCTGAGATGGCGGGGGCCGCGAACGCTTTCCTCAACGGGCTGACCGCTGAGCAGCGTACTCTAGCGCATCACCGGCTGGATAGTCCGGAGCGATACACATGGAGCAACATCCCGGCGCGCGGCGACGTTGGCGGCCTGAGACTTGGTGATCTTGACGGTCTGCAAATGCAGACATTTTGCAATCTGTTGGCTTCGCTGCTGTCCGAAGAAGGGTTCGACAAAATACGCGCTATCATGCTGGGTGATGACCTTCGCTCGGTCATTGATGGTGAGCCAAATACAGGTGTCGGCATTGCGGCCTTTCGGATTGTTTTGTTCGGCGATCCGTCCGGGCAATCGCGATGGGCCATGCAGTTGGACGGGCATCACATCGCTCTGAACATAACGCTGGAGGGCGCACGCTATTCCATGTCCCCGAGCTTTGTTGGAACTTTCCCGAGAGAGTTCGAAGTGGCAGGCTCTACACTCATGCCGATGGGCGGTGAGGTCGATTTTGCCTACTTGCTCATCGACAGCCTAACAGAACAACAACGGGCCGAGGCGATGGTGGCACCAGAGCGGGGCAAAATCCAGACAGGGCCGGGCAGGGATGGTTTCGTGCCTGTTCAGGACGGGTTGAACGCGTCTTCTCTCAACGGCACCCAAACGGGTCTTCTACTTGCGCTTGTTTCGCAGTGGCTGGACATCATGCCTCCCTCGCACGCAAAAGCGGCGCGTTTGCGGTTTCTCGAAATGATCGACGGAACGAGTTTCTCCTGGAATGGCCCTCTCGAACAAGGCAGAGACATCTCTTATCGAATTCAGGGCCCCGCATTCATAATTGAGTTTGCGCATGATCAAAGGGGAGGTGCCGAAAGAGGCGATCCGACAAATCATATTCACACGATGTTTCGGGATATTGAAACTGACTATGGCGGGGGCAACGGTTCAGGGGATTGAAACGACGGCAGACTGCCTCTGATCTTACTCGAAACAACTGGTGTCCCGGCCATTGCGCCCAGTTATTAGAATGCCGCTTATCGACTGATTTCTGGCGATCACAGTGTTGATTTCCTTTTCAGATTGACGCCAAGTCCGCCCTGGCTTCATAGCAAGCCCAAAGAAGCAGGAGACCCCTTATGGCTGACGTGTCCCGGGTTTGCGAGGTGCTAGCCGACCTCGTCGCATTTAACTCGGTATCGTCGCGATCCAATCGCGACATTACGGATTACATCAGCGCGCATTTTGCTGCACTTGGCGCCCGCATAGACCGATGGTGCCCGCAGGAAGGCAAGCATAACCTGTTGGCGACGATTGGTCCGCAAGTGGATGGCGGTGTAATGTTGGCCGGACATACTGATGTTGTTCCCGTCGATGACCAAACCTGGTCTCTGGACCCGTTTGAATTGACCCAAAGAGACGGCAAGTTGTTTGGGCGTGGCACGACAGACATGAAGGGCTTTCTGGCGGTCATAATGGTAGCCGCCGAAGCGCATACCAAATTGGATTTGGCAAAGCCCGTTCATTACGCATTCACCTGTGATGAAGAAACCACCGCATCCGGCGCTAAACGGTTGGTGAAAGATTTGGCACCACTCCCGTTTCAGCCGACCGCGGCAATCGTTGGCGAGCCAACATCGCTTACCATAGTGGATTCTCACAAGGGAGCTTGCGAATACCGGGCTGAGTTTACGGGAAGGTCAGGTCACGGGGCGCGGCCAGAACTGGGCAGAAACGCAGTACATGACGCGATTGATTTTAGTGGCAAGCTACTGTCATTGCAGGATGATCTGAAGACACGCGGAGATGCCTCAACCGGGTTCGCTCCAGCCTGGACAACACTGCAGATCGGCCAAATTCACGGCGGCAGCGCCAGCAACATCATTCCTGATCGCTGCTGGCTGGATTGGGAATTGCGCCCCATCACGCAAGAGGATTTTACATACGTTAAATCCCGGCTTAAAAAACTGGCCGGGTCGGGCCGGGATCTGCGCACAACTGTCGAGTTACCTCCGTTGACCGGAGCCATAGCCAATCGGGCGGCCGAAATTCTTACCGGTCTGGGCGTTCCGGCAGAGCGCAAAACGATATCCTTCTGGACCGAGGCAGGTATTTATGAGGCCGCCGGAATCAGCTCGATTGTTTGCGGCCCGGGCGATATCGCACAAGCGCACATAGCAGATGAGTATCTTGAGATCACCCAGCTCGAGCGCGCCCTCGCAATATTCTCAAAGCTCAGTTCGAGGCAATACTGACAACACCCCTCCTGTCTGTGAAAGCGTTGTTAACCCTTTGTAATACCAAGCGCGGCTGGCATCAGTTCGGAGCGTCAGAGGCGAGAGCGCCGGAAAACAGCTTATCGCCCATACCTTCCAAAAGCGTTGAAGAGGGGTAATCGGTAATCGACATGCCGCCATCGACCACCAACGTCTGCCCCGTAACAAAGGAGGCATCATCAGAGGCGAGAAATGCGACCGCCCCCGCAATTTCGTGCCCCGTGCCCATTCGGTTTTCCAGAGACGGAGGAATATCCCAGGAACCGTCTGCTGTCCCAGATCCAAGTATATTGTTTTCTTCCGTTGTGATCCATCCTGGGCTGACGCAGTTGACCCGCACAGGTGACGCTTCGACGGCAAAGGAACGGGTCAAAGCCTCGATCCCCGCTTTGGCAACGCAATACAGCCCCCAATTGCCATGCATTGTGGCGGTAGAGGATATGTTGACGATAGCCCCGTTCGACGCCTTGAGCAGGGGCAGAAAATAGGCCGATACGAGATACGCCGCATCCAGATTGGCGCCGCGGACCTTGTCCCAACGCTCTCCGGGCGGGGTGCCCGCATCGATCTGCAAACGCCTGCCGCCCAATCCGGCATTGTTGACCAGAATGTCGAGACGCTCAACCTTTTGCGCCAGTTCGGAGACGTCCGCCTCTGAGCTCAGATCTGCGGCGAGAAACTGACACGGCGCGCCAAGAGCGCTGAGTTTTTCAAGTGCCCGCTTGCCTTTTTCCGGATCGCGCCCCGTCAAAATCAAGGATGCACCTTCACGCGCAAAGCGTTCCGCAATCGCATAACCGATCCCGGAATTCCCACCTGTCACGAGAACTTGACGACCGGAAAAGCGTTTTGGAACTGCTGTCATGTCGACATTCCTTCTGCGTTGGGCGGGGATCATCCTCGCCACATTGCGTTCGTATTCTAATGTTTAGGTCTGCGCGTAGCTTTGGCATGCCGCCAAAACGAAGATCACGGGTGTTCGCTGAACCCAAAGCTAGGAAAAATAATTCAAACGATCAATTGAAAAATGCAATTGCATTATAAACCTGAATCACCTAGGTGCTGCCTGATCGAAAGTGGGGTTTGCGAATGCAGTCAGAGGAGGTGAGCAGGGTGACGGACGAGCGGAAATCATATCACCGAGAATCTCCGGAACGCCGCAAGGACGACCTGATTCAGGCTGCCCTAGACATTATCGCCAGCAACGGCCCAGAGGCAGCCACTGTACGCGCCATAGCCACCCGAGCGAACGTCACCCAGAGTCTGATCCGCCATTACTTCTCGTCGAAGGAAGAGCTGATCTCGCGGGCCTTCGAACATCACATGTCCGGCATGGTTCAGGACGCAAAGGATCAGGCCCGGATTTTGGGCGGGACGGCGCATGAACAGTTGGCGATGTATATCGCCACCAGCCTGCGGCCGCCGGTCAAAAGTTCCAGGGCGGTTGCCGTCTGGGCAGCGTTTTTGCAGATGGCAGGTCGGGACACGCGTATGAACGATGTCCACCGAAGGACCTATCTGCTCTATCGGGAAACGATGGAAACCCTCATTCGCGCCGTATTGAGGCAGAATGGCGATCAGGTCCCGGAACACCGCCTGAGGCGTCTGGCGACCACTTGCCATGCGCTGATCGACGGGTTCTGGATCGAAGCTAGCATGTTGCCGGACGAGTTTCCGCCCGATGATGAAATGATCTCTGGCTGCCTCGAGGCAATCGGGAAAATTCTGGGTGTCGTACTCAGAAACACACAACCCTGAAAATACGCTCCAACTATGAAGAGGCCTGCAATGTCCGCTATATTTCCTATCGACAAGGTTCGTGCGGAATTTCCGTCACTCTCACTGTCCGATGAGGGTAAGGACCGGATTTACTTCGATAATCCGGCGGGAACCCAGGTGCCCGCATCAGTTGCTGCGGCTGTTTCGGACTATATGTTGACCAATGCCTCCAACTACGGTGGAGCCTTCCGCACCAGTCAGGCCAGCGATGCCATTCTGGTCAAAGCGCAAGAGGATATGGCGACTTTCCTGAATGCAAAGTCACCGTCGGAAATTGTTATCGGCCCCAGCATGACTGCTCTGACTTTCCAGATGTCGCGCAGTATTTGCGCGGATTTCAAACCCGGGGACGAAATCATCCTTACACGCGCCGAGCATGAGGGGAATGTTGGCCCCTGGCTGGGTATTGCCGCCGATAAGGGGGCAGTTATCAAGTGGGTGGATATCAACCTCGACAGCTGGATGGTTGAACCGGAAGATTTGAGCAAAGTCATCAATGACCGGACCCGTCTGGTTTGCCTGAACTATGCAAGCAATCTGACCGGATCGGTGAACAATGTCGCAGCGCTTGGAGCACTGGCTAAGGCGGCGGGTGCCTATGTCTACGTGGATGCTGTGCAACTGGCACCACATCATCCGGTTGATGTTCAGGCGCTTGGATGTGATTTCCTTGTGTGTTCGGCCTACAAGTTCTTTGGCCCCCATCTTGGCGTGTTCTGGGGACATGAGGAGTTGCTGTGCAGCCTGCCCGTACACAAGGGACGCTGTGTCTACGACGAGCTGCCAGATCGCTATACCCTCGGCACGCCGCAGTTCGAGTTGTTTGCGGGCCTGTCGGCCACTTTGGACTATTTTGTCTCGTTGGGGCGGAATTTTGACGCCTCGTTGACCGAGCGCGCGGCTGTTGAAACTGCCTACGAAAAATCCATCGAGTACGAAGAAAAACTGACCGCCCAACTGATCGCGGGAATCCAGGAAATACCGGGCACAACGATCTATGGAATTACCAACCCAAATCGTATGCGCGACCGGGTGCCAACCGTCTCTTTCAGAAGTAAGATACAGCCGAAGGATATAGCGACAGCGCTGGCGGGTCAGAACATGTTCGTCTGGCACGGCCACAACTATGCCTATGAACCAGCCAGGTTCCTTGATCTGCCCGAAGACGAAGGAGTTCTGAGGATCGGCCTCGCCCACTACAACACGGAAGCGGAAGTTGAGAAAGTGCTCGTATCTTTGGAGGAGTTACACAGAAATGCTGTCTAATCACCTGAAACCAACGTTCCTAAATTGCTTCTGAATAGGGTTCAATCATGCTTCATCATTTCCCTGTCTTTTTCGGCCGAGGCTCGACGGGCAGGTGTTAAAACATGGACCGCAGCCGGATCTGTTGCGAAGTTTCTGACTGAACGAAGAGTTGACACCGAACCCGCGGCTTGTGCCGCAAGTTCTACAAATTGCCGGAATGGACAGATTCCGGGCGTGAGTTGACCTTTGCGGATCATGTGCGCCACTTCGACTTCGCTAGTGTCGCCGCCACTGAAGCGAAGGCCTTGAACCCTAGCATCGGTCGCTTGCGTCTCTTGATGAAGCGAAGGTCCTGTTCCACGATGTTATTATCCGGCATGAATGAGCACGACGCCCTAGGCTCAGGACTCATAGCCAGTAAATGACGAGGGCTGCCAACGCGATTGCCGACATGAAGACCTTCGGGCATCTGTCATATCGGGTTGCTACGCGCCTCCAGTCCTTGAGCCTGCCGAGCATGATCTCACTGTGGTTACGTCGTTTGTAACGTCGCTTATCGTATCGGACGGTTGTCCTTCGTTGCTTCCTGCCTGGGATACAGGCGCGTACCCCTTTGTCTTTCAACGCTTCTCTGAACCAGTCCGCGTCGTAGCCGCGATCGCCGAGCAGCCAATCCACCTTTGGCAGACTGCCAACGAGAGCCCGCGCGCCGATGTAATCGCTGACCTGACCGGCGGTTACAAACAAGTTGAGTGGACGTCCTTGGCTGTCGCAGATGGCGTGCAGCTTTGTGTTCATGCCACCCTTAGTTCGACCGATCAGACGGCCACGTCCCCCTTTTTCACCGCAAGGCTGGACGCCGTGCGATGGGCTTTGAGATATGTTGCGTCGATCATGACCGTCTTCTCTTCACCATGGTCAGCGGCCAAACCAATCAGCATCTCGGCGAAGATGCCCTTATTGCTCCACCGCTTCCAACGATTGTAGAGCGTCTTGTGAGGCCCGTATTCCTTGGGCGCATCGCGCCATCGCAAACCGTTGCGATTGATGAAAATAATCCCACTCAAGACCCGTCGGTCATCAACACGAGGTTTACCGTGGGACTTCGGGAAGAAGGGTTCAATACGGGCCATCTGCTCGTCGCTCAGCCAGAAAAGGTCAGACATGTTCACCGCTTGTTTTGCGCGCGATGAATCACGCGGCACGGCGGAAATCAATAGGTCCTGAGTCTAGACAATCCTGTTTCATTACAAAATTGTAAACTCAAAGACAGGTCAATGACGTATTCAGAGTTTAACTCAGACACCTGAACCGCAGCGGTTACCGTATGCTGGTTTCACTTCAAATTTGTTCCGAGTTTCGAGAAGCGAACCCAACCACTGTGACAACGCGGCTTCGTTGAGACGGGATTTATGGGCCTCTGTCAAAACGCCGGAATTCACTCTGCAATCAGTAGGTATGTATGATTTTCAAAGTAACGGCTCGTTCTAAATCTGAGCAGCAGACCAAGTTTCGCCTTCCTTTTCACAAGGAGGAAAGCGCACATGTACTGGTAAAACTTGCTTCGGAGGTTTCGAAGCGGCTTCAATCTCTGGCTTCGGATACCTCAACATTTCTTCGGGTTCTAGCGGATCGAGTCCGATATCTACTTTGGCATCTCTATGTAATTCAAATCAGCCAGCAAGAACGGTTGAATTGGGACGTATGCGAAAACGGAAAATCCTCACGGCGGAACGCAATGATGGCGATTATGGAGATCTGCCTATACGGTGCGATTATCGCCTTCATTTGGGGGTGGATTTAAATTGCTCCACTCCATCGAATTCATCCCCCTGACGGTTGGTGCTCACCCTGATCAAATTTTCAGGGTTCGCGCTGGTAACCCTTTTTAAGCGGGCGTCGTGTGCCGAACAGAGACGAGGCTTCAGCAAAATTCTTAGGAAGTGAACGCGCCGAAGTTCCTAAATACTGGTTTGGCGGCGAACTGACAGGTTCAGTACTTCAAAGGCCTTCTTCTGGCGTTGAATTAGTGTTCAAACCTGCCGTTCGGTGAACCGTTTTATTTTGCCATCTTCGATGGCATGGCAGAAAACTAGAAAGGTCCCATCTTGAAAATTTTGGTGATCAACCCTCCCAAGAACAAGGAGCGACGCAAATTTCAATTGAACCAAGCCACACGGCTTAGTTTGGAGTTGGAATTTGTAAACGGTGTGTCAATTGACGATTTGCCTGAAAGAGTTTTGCAGAATGCAGCAAACGAGTGGACGCGTACAATTAGAGCTGTAGATGTCGCATGCACTTTTTCTCATTGGCGCGTTTGGGAGAAAATCGCAGCGCAAGACGACAAAGTCTGCGTGCTAGAAGATGACGTCTTGTTGTCAGAAAACTTCAAGGCGGTCTTGAACTACATCGGTTCACGTCAAGATGCTTGGCATTGCATTTACGACTTAGAATACGCCCATTACAAGCATACTGTTGGCAAAACTCCAATTTGGAACAACCCGGAACTGAACGTTTCTTCTAGACTTATCTACAAAAACAAGCGGGGCGCTGCAGCTTATGTGCTTGGCCCATCTGCCGCGAAAAGGTTGCTGGATGAAGCAAAAGGCTATGCAATGATGGAAGCTTTTTTGTGGACCAGAAATTGGGTGCAGCAAATGCAGATCGAACCATGCCCAGCCGTTCAGCTTGACGTTTTTGATCCGGCGGCAAAATTTGGTCCACAAGAACAAGAACCAAAAACAGCACGAACCTCTCTATCATATTCTAACGGTTCATTTCTCAGAGCAAAATTGAAACGCCTTTCCGTATCTTTGAATGAAGCAAAACCAATCCTGCTAGGGCTTTTTTGGGGGGAGCGAAAATTACTAAGCATTGACCGCAAGGGTTTTCTTCCCCCCGATGTTTGTGTGAAAAAGAGCAACGGATAAAGGAGAACCTCAAGCCACAGATACGAGGATTGCAGGAAACTGACACTGCGCCTGCAATTCTTGCAGGCATGTAGTTGGGCGCTGGAGGCGACACACGGTAAACTCATGTACCTGACCGTCGCCTCCAATGAGAAAAACGAATACATGGGCGACAGCGCAGAGATTTGCTGTTTATAGCTTTGGTTTGCGCCCGGCTGGTGGTAAATGCTACCGCTTACAAGCCCTGATATGAGGGCAGCAATGTTGTCCGGAATGCGCCGGGCCACTGGTAGACAGTTGGGATTTCCGCATGGTTGCCGGTATGTTGCACAAAGGGGCTTGGGCGGACAGATCCGGGAGTATGGTGGTGCACCTGTTACTTCTTGAAGACGATGCTGAAATTGGCAGTTGGGTTCGCGACGGTCTGACCCGCAGCGGCCACGTTGTTGATTTGTTCGTGAATGGTCGCGAAGCATTGATCGCTGCGACGGCCTCGGAATACGAGGTTATTATTCTTGATAGGATGACGCCGGGACTGGATGGGCTGGCGGTGCTGAGGACGCTTCGCGCGGCCAATGTCGACACTCCGGTTTTATTGCTGACTGCCCTGGGCGACGTCGACGACCGCGTTGAGGGGCTGGAGGCTGGCGCGGACGACTACCTGACCAAGCCCTTCGCTTTTTCCGAACTGGAAGCCCGTGTGTCCGCGTTAGGTCGTCGTCTGTCCAGAAACCCAGTGTCCGAAGCGACAAGCCTTGAAGCCAAGGGAATTCACCTGGACCTGTTGAAGCAAAAGTGCCGGCGAAACGGTCAAACCGTCGACCTGAATACAAAAGAATTCCGTTTGCTGGAAACGTTCATGCGGTCAAAGGGTCGTATTCTGACCCGAAACATGTTGCTGGAAAAGGTTTGGGGGTTGAACTTCGATCCAACGACAAGTGTTGTCGAAACCCATGTCAGCCGCCTGAGAGCCAAAATCGAAAAGCCCTTTGGCGATACTGTCATACGTACGGTTCGTGGCGCGGGGTATATTTTTGAACCTTAAAAGAAGGCTTCGCCGTTATCTTAGAATGTCCGCTTTACGACAGGCAGTTGTTGTGGCGGCTTGCCTGCTACTGTTGCAAATAGTTGGCGCCGTCATTGCAGGCAGCATCGTCCGCAGTGAATTCAACGCGCGTATCGAAGATGAGTTGCGCACACGGTTTCGTCACGTCGCTGAAGACATAGAAGCCAATGGGTTTGATCGTGAAGGTCACCCTAACAGCACGACCGAAGTGTTCTATTTTCAGGCAGAGCAACCTTCTGAGTTTATCCCGCCAGAGGGTATTTTTGAACTGCGTGGTGTCATTGAAGACGACAGATGGGACCGGTGGGACTTCTGGAACAGGGCGGCAGATGACCCTTTATCTCTGGATGACGACCATTGGTTCTTTTTCGTCGGGGAAGTGGGAGGTAGTGTTTTAGCGATAGGTACGAACCAGGGCCAAAGTACATCGTTGATAGGCGTCGTGCCTCTTCTTTTCTTTTTGATCGGTGTTGCGGTTTCGTTGATTGCCCTATCGGTCGGGGCAGGTTTCAGCGTCCATAACCAAAATCGGTTGAATCAGATATTGAACGCGTTGCGCCGTGTTGCGCAGGGGCATTTTGAAAGCCGCGTGGCATTGCCTAACTCGCGGGATGATCTGGATGACCTGGCGCACAATATTGATCATACGCTTGTTCGCCTGGAAGGTCTTTTCAATCAGTCTCGAAACAATGCAGCCAACATTGCGCATGATCTGAAGACACCAATTGCCCGGCTTCGACTTCGGCTTGAAAACGTGCTTCTTTCTGACGATTTAAACGAAGCCAAGGAAAACGCCGAGTTGGGATTGAAGCAGGCGGACCACATTATCGCTGTGTTCGAGTCCTTCCTTAGTATTGCTCGGCTGGAATCCGGAGACGTTCATAAACGGTTCGCGCCGGTCAGCTTTGCTGATATTGCTGAAGACGTTGCCCAAGCTGTTGGGCCGGTGGCCGAGGATGCGGGGTTCGAATTCGTCAAAGACTTTTCGGGCGATGCGGTTGTTCAGGGCGACGCAATTCTGCTGAAACAGATGCTGATCAATCTGATCGAAAACGCTATCCGGCATACGCCTCGCGGCACTCGTATCACATTGGTCGCGAATGATCTTGAACTTGGGGTTTTTGACGACGGCCCAGGAATTCCGCAAGAGTCGCTTTCCGAAGTTACGAAACCATCAGTCAGGTTGGAGTCCAGCCGGACCAGCCCAGGAGCCGGGCTGGGGCTGGCTCTGGTTAAAGCAATCGCTGAAGCGCATGGCGCGGATCTTGTTCTCAGCAACAATCCAGAAGGGTCGCAACATGGGCTGTATGTGCGCGCACGCTTTTTTTGATGGGATGTCTGTTGTTGGATAGGCACGTTCTGAAAAAAATGTCCAGCCTTACAAAGATGTAAACTTCCGGGAATTTGGGTGCCAAACAAGGCGCCTATCTGTGCCGCTCAATTCAGTTGGAGCGGGCAAAGTGTCGGAAATCACCAATTATCAAATTGAGGGGACAACTGAAGAAGCCCCTGAAGAAAAACTTTCGCTTTCTCACACGGACTATCTGACTTTGCTCGGTCTGCTTGCCGCGGTGGCGGTCGTCCGACTTTTGGGCATTTTCACGCTGCCCTTCACGGATACGACCGAAGCCCGCTACGCCGAAATTGCGCGCAAGATGGTTGAGATGCAGGACTGGATCACACCGCAATTTCAATATGGCGTTCCGTTCTGGGGAAAACCACCGCTTCACACTTGGCTGTCCGCCGCAGGTATGGAAATGTTCGGAGTGAATCCATTCGGGGCACGTGTACTGATCTTCGCGTGCGCCATTGGCCTGCTCTACATGCTTTACCGTTGGGTTCGTTCCCAAATGGGAAGCGGAGTGGCTCTGGCATCGACAGTCATCCTGTCCAGTTCCGTTTTGTTTTTTGCCGCATCGGCTTTTGTCATGACCGATCTGGTGATGACGTTGGGTGTCGTTCTGACGATGGTCTCATTCTGGCGCGCTCTCAACTCTGACGATGATGCGTTGATCCACGGGTTATTAGTCTTTGTCGGACTGGCTATCGGACTGTTGGCAAAGGGACCGGTGGCGGTCGTGTTGTGCGGTATTCCCCTGACATTCTGGGGACTGGTATCCGGGCGTTGGCGTGAGTTTGGCAAACTGCCTTGGGTGCGAGGAATTGCACTCATGCTAGCGCTGACGGCTCCGTGGTATATTGCTGCCGAACTCAAAACCCCGGGTTTTCTGAATTACTTCATCATCGGCGAACACTTCGAACGGTTCACCGTGCCTGACTGGCAAGGGGATCTGTACGGCAACGGCCACGAACGCCCCAAGGGTGCGATCTGGGCAGATTGGATAGTGTCCTTTCTTCCTTGGTCCCTGGCCTTCATTCCGCTTTTGTTCAAATCCCGCAAGGTGGCCAGCGCGGTAAGAACGGACCACTCCGGCTGGCGCAGCTACCTGTTGCTTTGGGCCATGTCGCCGATGATCCTGTTTACCGCTTCTGCAAACATTTTGGCCGCCTATACCCTGCCCGGGTTGCCCGCTGCCGCGGTACTGCTGGTTTGTCTTTACACGGATGCCTGGGGTCGAAAACAAAAGCGCGCGCAGCGGGCCTTGTTCATTGTCTTTACTACATTCATCACCATTGTTGGCGGCCTGTATGCAGTGTTGGCCAGTGTGGCACCACAGGAAGTCAGGCTGCGCAGCGAGCGCGAATTGGTCGCGAAACTGACCGAAATTGATGCAGATGCTTCGCTGTACTATCTCGAATACCGCAGCTATTCGGCCGAGTTTTATACGCGTGGGCAAGCCAAAAGCGTGGCCAGTGTTCAGGACCTGAAACAGCTGACTGATGAAGCCTACGCGCTTGCCGTCCCTCAGCGGCTCGAGGCGAAAAATGCCGAACATCTAAACAACAGGTTCCAGCGGATCGGCCAGTATGGTCGGCATGTCCTCTACTATCGGTCCACTGAGCTCGCGGAGGCTGGCCGATGAGCTATCCGGAACAAGTCAGTTTTCGCTCTCCGACTCCGATAAGTTTGGTTGATTGCCGCCCGGACCTGAGTTTTGTGATCCCGGCCTTTAACGAAGAGGGAAGCATTCGCGCCACGCTCATAGCAGTTGCCGCCGAAGCCACTCGACTGGGCAAGACTTACGAAATTGTCGTGATCGATGATGGCAGCGTTGACTCGACCTATGAGCAGGTCGTCGCGCAGGGTGATGAACTGCCCATATCGGCGATCCGGCTTTCCCGGAACTTTGGCAAGGAACAGGCAATGTCTGCTGGCTTGTCGCGTAGCCGCGGCAATGCAGTGGTGATCTTGGACGCTGACTTACAGGAGCCCATTTCGACGCTGGAGCAGATGATCGCGCGGTTCGAAGAAGGATACGATGTTGTTTATGCCGTTCGCGCGCACAGGGATGACGAAAGCGCTCTCAAGCGGACGTTGACAAGAGGGTTCTACAAACTGCTGAGTTTCGGCAGCGAATGCTCGATCCCGGTTGATGCACGTGACTATCGCATCATGGACCGCAAGGTTGTGGATGCTCTGCTCTCACTGCCGGAACGCAACAAGTTCATGAAAGGGCTGTTCAGCTGGGTTGGATTCCGGTCCATTGCTGTGCCCATCGAACTGCGCCCGCGCTACTCGGGTGTAAGTAAATTCAGCCTGCGCCGCCTGTTCCGGTTGGCGTTGACAGGGTTGACCTCATTTTCGGATTGGCCACTGCGCATCTGGACGTTGATCGGGCTTTCCATCGCCAGCTTATCGATGTTGTTCAGCTTCTGGATCGTGTTCAAGACTCTGCTTTGGGGTGTAGACGTTCCAGGCTTTGCCACGATCACCGCGGCCATCTGTTTCCTGGGTGGCCTGCAATTGATGTCGATTGGGGTTCTGGGTGAATACCTGTCGCGGGTCTTTTCTGAGGTGAAGCAACGCCCGGCATACATCGTGGCGGAAGAGCAAATCGCGGGGCACATGGGATGAGCTTTGCGGGCCAAATTCTGCGCTTCTCGTCGGTTGGGGCGGTTGCAACTGCGGTCCATTACGGTATCGCATTGGGTTTTGCCTTGCTCGATGTGGTTGCGCTGTTGGCGAATGCCGCGGGTTTTGCCAGTGCCTTGGTCGTGGGGTTTCTGGGCCACTACAATTTTACCTTTCAACACAGCAGGACCGGAGCAAGGCAACCATTGGTGCGGTATTGCGTCTTGTCGCTCGGCAGTTTTGCGGCGGCTCAGGTGCTGCTTTGGGGGCTTGTCCAACTGCCATGGATGTCGGCGCAGGTCGCGCTTTTGATCATCATGGTTGCGGTGGCCGGGTCCAACTATCTGCTCAGCCGGTTTTGGGCCTTCACGGCGGCAGCGCCAGAGCCCGGATGAGATCAAACCTTTCCAATTTCAAAAACCAAGCGGAGACTAAAAGTGAAACCAGTCAAATATGCGCTGACGGCCAGACTATTGCACTGGGCCATGGCGATCGGCTTTCTGGCCATGTGGGCCAGCGGCTTCTACATGACGACCCTGGCCGCCGAGGATTCTCCTGTCGAGGAGCTCCTCTTCGACCTACACATCTCAACCGGTGTGACACTGGTGGGGCTGATGATACTGCGCCTCGTGGTGCGCGCGACCAACACCGCTCCACCGCTGCCGGAAGGAATGCCAAAGCTGGATATCAATCTGGCACATCTGGGCCATGTGGCTCTGTACGTGCTGCCGGTCTGCGTGCTGCTGATGGGCTGGTCCGAAGTTGACGTGGGCGGACACCAAGTCCGCTGGTTCGGTGTCAATATGCCCAAGATCTTCCCCACAATGGAAACCCTTGGGGGGATCAGTATGGAAGACCTGACCGAGACGCTGCACAAGTGGCTGGCCTATATCTTCCTGGTGGTTGTTGTCGGTCACGTGGCCGCGGTCTTCAAACACAAGCTGATCGACGGTCATGACGTTCTGCCGCGAATGTCGTTCCGGAACTAATTCGTAGATTGCTCCGTTGCGTACCCTAAAATTGCTGCGGAGCAATCATTTCAAGCCATTGGGTGATCCCAGTTTCTTCTCCTTAAGCGGCCGTGGGCATCCGACATCAGGCTGAGGCAGATCATGCATCTGTGGCAATGGGCACTTGCAATTCGAACCACCCCGTTTGTTACGGCTATAGACTCAACCTCGAATGGGTCTTGCAGTCGCCTGATCAGCTCGCTCTTACCTCCTATTCCCGCTTGAGCGTGGAACAGTACTGATCAGGGCCTGGAAATTCCTTAGAGCTGTGGTCGCCAATTTTCGAAATCTGACACTAGCTCTTCGATCCGGATTCGGACCAATCCTCCTCCAGTAAAGTAGTCCGCCGTAAAGTTTACGAAAACAGAGGACCACGCAGGCATCGGAACGAAGCCCTCAGATCATTTGCTAGTTTGCAACCCACCGGGTTCAGTTTCCTTTCCAGACGTATCAGGGTTCCGGCTGTCACGCGCAATTAACAGGTAGAGCGCGGGGGTCAGGAACAGGGTGAACAGGCTCGACAGGCCCAGGCCTACAAAGATGGTCCAGCCAATGGCAGCACGGGCTTCAGCCCCGGCACCGCCGGATAGGATCAGTGGCAGCGAGCCTATCATGGTCGATAGCAGCGTCATCGCGATGGGACGAAGGCGCGTGCGGGCTGCTGCTTCGACTGCGCCGCGCAATTCGAGTCCGTTCCGGCGCTCCTGATCGGCAAATTCAACCAAAAGGATTCCATTCTTCGCCATCAGGCCAATCAGAAGTACAAGCCCAATCTGCGAATATATGTTCAGTGTTACACCAGTGACCATCATGGCGGCGATGGTCGCGGCCAGGCCGAATGGAGTTGTGCTCATTACCACAAGCGGGCTGGTCAGGTTTTCGAATTGGGCGATCAGCACAAGAAATACGATGACGATAGCAAACGCATAGGTCAGCAGAATGTCGCGATTGGTTTCCTCGAATGTGCTGGCCTCGCCAATCAGCAGCATGTCGATACCCGTTGGCAGAACCGCGTCCGCAATTGTCCTTAGCTCGGCGATTGCCTGACTGATGGGCATGCCGCTGAATTCGGCCTCGACCTCGATGGCGCGACGTTGCGCAGTCCGTTCCAGTTCGGCTGCGATGCCGGTCTGTGACAGGGTGGTCAGACTGGACAGCGGTACCGGGCTGCCCGAGGTCGAGGTGATATAGACATCGCGCAGATCAGACGGGTCCTGAATCAATCCGGTCGGCGCGCTCAGCACAACGGGAACGGCCTGATCATCGACATCGAGGTCCACCAGTTCCGAACCCCCGACCATCACTCGCAGGGTCTCGGCCAGTACATCCAGCGAGACGCCCAGATCCGACGCGCTCTGACGGTCGATAGCCAGCGACATCTGCGGTTGGGTGGGATTGTACGAAATCTCGACATCCTCGAACGGCCCGTCCTCCATCGCGACAGACAGCGCCAACGCGGCCTCGTGGATTTTCGGGTAGGTCGGCCCGGTCAGCGCCAGCGAAATACCCGCCCGGCTCGACCAGTCGGTTTCGAAACTGCTGCGCCCGAATGCGCTGACGTCGGACCCCGGGATTTCGGCCAGCGGGGCGTCCAACGCGGCGATGATATCCTCCTGCGCCTGACCGCGATCCGCCCAGGGGGACAGCGTGACATTGGCGACAACTCGGTTCGGGTCATAGCGTCCGACGATTGTATAGATCGACTGAACCGGCCCGTCCCGAAGCAGGGGTAACAGCGCCTGCTCGACCGCGTCGGCCTGACCCTGCATGTATTCGATACCCACGCCGTCCGGCCCCGAGGCGAAGACCTCGAGCGCGCCGCGATCCTCGTCCGGGGTCAGTTCGCTGGTCAGGGACGGCAGCTTGTACGCGACGCCCCCGGGAAACCCAAGGCACAGGATCACGAACAGTACGGGACGGTTGAGTACATGGCGGACGGCAAACAGATACAGGTTGCGCAACGCGTCGCCGAACCGTTCCAACAGCGATGCGCAACCGGTCTTTCGCGTCAGATCGGTCCGGGCCGCCAGCGCAGGCACCAGGGTCAATGCAACGAAGGACGAGATCGCCACGGCAACGGCCAATACGATGCCAAACTCCCGGAACAGCCTGCCGGTAGTCGAAGGCAGGAACGAGATCGGGATGAAGACGGCGATCAGCACGGCAGTTGTTGCCAGAACCGCAAAGAATACCTGACGTGTACCGGCGACCGCTGCGGTGCGGCGGTCTTCGCCCAGTTTCTGGCGGCGCTGGATATTTTCCAGCACAACGATGGCGTCATCGACTGTCAAGCCCGTGGCCAGAACCAGCGCCAACAGGGTGATCAGATTGATGGAAAACCCGAACAGCCAGAAACCTGCCAGACTACCGATCAACGCGGCCGGAATGGCAAGGCTGGGGATCATTGTGGGGCGAAAGCGGCCGAAGAACAGCAGGATCGACAGGATCACAATCATCGTGGTCAGAACCAGCGTCCGCAGCACCTCGGCCGTTGCGCTTTCGATGAACACGGCCTGATCAGAGGTGATGGTAAAGGTCAGGTCGTCATATTGGGTTCCAAGCTGTTCGACCACCTCGCGGACCCCCTGGGAAATCTCGACCGTGTTCGAGTTCGCCTGACGCACGATCCCCATGCCGACCGCCGGTTCCCTGTTCAGTCGCACGAAATTCTGCGCCTGAGCCGGGGCAAAGAACGCCTGCGCCACATCGCCGATACGAATGCCATCGCGAATGATGATCTCTTCGATCATATCCTCGGAAATGGCCGACGCCTCGGCCCGCACCAGCAGTTCCTGATCGCGGGACACATAGCTGCCCACGGGCACGTCATACGGCGCGTTACGAAGCGCATCGGCGACCTCGGTGACAGACAGGCGGTATCGGTTGAGCTGCAGCGGATCGAGCGCGACCCGCAACTGCCGCTGGCGCACGCCGAACAGTTCGACGCTGGCAACGCCGGGAATTGAATAGAACCGCGGTGCGATGTCGTTTTCGATCCGCTCGCTCAGCGCCATGTGGTCGAACCTGTCGGGAACCACCGCGATCTGCACCACAGGCTCGGCATTGGCGTCGGATTTGACGATGGTCAGCTTTTCCATCCGTGCAGGCAGGTTTTCCTGAACCCGGCTGACTGCCTCCCGCACATCGGTCGCTGCGGTATCCATGTCGACACCCGGCTCGAATTCGACCCTGATCCGGGTGCTTGCCTCTTCGCTGGACGCTTCGATGGCGGTGACACCGGAGACACGGGCCACTGCGTCCTCCAGCGGGCCGGTCAGTTCCGCATCAACCGTTGTCGGGGCCGCGCCGGCTAGTTCTGCCTCGACCATCACGATGGGACGGTAGACATTGGGCAGTTCACGCACGTCCAGAGCGGTCAATGCCGCAAGACCCGCGATGGCGATCAGAAGGTTGAGAACCATCGCCAGCAGCGGGCGGCGCACGGAAACAGAAGCCAGATCTTGCCGGTTTTCAGTCATTTGAGGTCAACTCAACGCCGCCAGAGGTCTGTGCGGACTGGTTCGGAACTTCGATGAGGTCGCCTTCACGTACCTTCTGCACGCCTTCGGTGACGATGAACGCACCCGGGGGCAGATCGGCATCGATCCAGACCTGCCCGTCACGCCTGCGGATGACGGTAACGGGGATGCGATGTGCAGCGCCATCGTCCACACGCCAGAGATATGCGCCACGGCTGCCCCAGAGGATCGCTGCCTCGGGCACGACAGGGAATGATCCCGTATCTGAGTCGACAGAGACCCGGAAGCTCATGCCCGGTTTCATCCAGGGCAGGGGGGCCGCGATCCTTGCCCGCACGCCGAATGTCCGCGCCAGCGGATCGATGCGATGCGAAATCACCTCGACGCTGGCCTGAAAAGCCTCGTTGCCGTTCATCGGCGTCACGGGTATTTTGTCACCTACCCCAAGCGCACCCACGGCGGATTCCGGCAAGGCGAAATCGACCAGCAACGCAGACGAGTCGTCCAGACGTACAATTTCGGTCGTTGGGGTGATATGAGCCCCCGGATGCAGATCGATCATTCCCAGGGATCCGTCAAAGGGTGCCGTAACATACCGGCGGGACAAGGCCAGCTCCGCCTCCTGCAAGGCCAACTTCGCCGTCTCCAGATCAATTTCGGCTGTCTCTTTCTGGGCCACGGGAACAGCGCCCCTGGCGTCCAGAGCCTCGACCCGATCGAAAACCTGCTGAGCGGCCCGCAGTTGCACCTGTGCCTGCTGCACGGAAAGCTCTTCCTGGGCCGAGTCCAGCTTGAGAAGTTTCTGACCGCTTTGGATCTTTTGACCCGAAACCACGTAAAGCGCCGCGATATTGCCTTCGGACTGTGGCATCAGCGCCGTGGTCTGCGCCGCCCGCGCCGTGCCAATGGTGACATGGCTTCGCTTGTCGGGACTGTGCTGTATCTGCGCGACCGTCACACTGGGCGCATCCGTTCCGGCATCATCGTCCCGGCCCTGGGCCGCAGCACTTGTGACTCCCACCAGAAACAGGGCACAGCCAAGGGCCAGACTGCGGTTGAAAGCAGACAGAGTTGCAAAAAGCGGCTGTCGTATGCCAGATTTTCTTTTCATTTTGTCTACAACTCCATGCTGCGACGAGAGTCCCAACTCGTGCCCGTGTTGCACAAGAAAAATAGGGCAGCGCGGGGCGGAACACCCTTGATTTTCGATGAATGGCCAAAGAACCGGGTTGGGCGCAGTCAGATTGTCGTTCATCGAGTGTTTTGGGCCGTTCGGCGAAAAATCATGCTGATTTCCGTCTTCGCCTTGACCTGTCGCGACCAACCATTGAATTGAAACTATGAGCGAAACAACATCCGGCGAACGCGGCGCGTCATTTTCATTTCTGGGGCCGAACAGCGTGTTCATTCTGGCCTGTCTGCTTTATGCGGTCGCCTTCGCGACGTCCGAAGCAGACTTGCGGTTGTCGCTGCCGGATGCGCTTTTTTTGCTGCTGCGCATCGCCCTGGCCGGAATCGTCGTGTTTCTGTGGCGGCCGATACTGTTGCACACAAACCGCCCACTGGCTTTTTTGTCCGCCACTTTGGGAACAATCGTTGTATTCGCGTTTCTTGATGAGCTGGTGGATGTGTTGCTATACCCGCCGGGCAGTGAACTGTATTCCATGGACTGGGACGGATTTTCGTGGGCCATGCTGAATGGCTGGACAGCTGTTGTAACGATACTTGCCCTGGTGTTGTTCGTTGACGGTCTTGAGGAGCGGCGGCGACTGGCCCAGTTGGAAAAGCTGGAAAAAACCGCCCAGCTGGCCGCGCTGCACCAACAGTTAAACCCGCATATCCTGTTAAACGGGCTGAACAATATCTATGCTTTGATCAGCAGCAAAAGTGACCTCGCCGCAAAAGCCGTTCTGGAGCTTTCAGACATTCTGCGTTACGCGCTGTATGAAACGGACCAGCGCGCCGTGCGGCTCAACCGTGAGATCGAATTGCTGCGCAATTACATCGCAATGCAAGAACTGGGCCTGGACGGGCGGGTCGACGCCTCGTTCGAAATATCGGGGCAGGCAGAAGATCTGGTAGTCGCGCCGCTGATATATCTCCCGATAGTCGAAAACGCCTTTAAGCATGGGGCAAACATCGACCAGACCGAACCAGTTGACTTGCGGTTCCATCTGTCCGTCGATGACAGAAAAATCCTGTTTGAAAGCACCAACCCCTGTTTCGACCATGACGATACTTCGGTTACTCGGGGGGTTGGGCTGGAAAACGTCCGCGCACGGCTTCAGTTGGCTTACGAAGACCGGCATGTTCTAAAAATCCGGCGGGAAAATGGTAAGTTTCTTGTTACACTGACGCTTTTCGGGGATCCGAAATGAAACTGGCTTGCATTGTTCTGGAAGATCAGGCCCCGGCCCGCCGCCTGCTGGAAGATTACGCAGCCCGTCACCCCGATCTTACCATCATCGGGTCGACAGCCTTGACCTCGATTGGCCGCGAGATGCTGGAGGCGGAAGATGTCGATATCCTGTTTCTCGATCTCAGCCTGCCACAGGCGGATGGGTTTGCATTTCTCGGTGCGCTGACCGACCCCCCGGTGACTATCGTCACCACGGCCTTTCCAAATCGTGCGATAGAGGGCTTCGAGGCGGGGGTGGCCGATTATCTGGTCAAACCGATCTCATACGAACGGTTCTGTGCCGCAGTTGAACGCGCCAAGGTGTTGTGGGACGCTGCGGCGACGAAATCCATCGAGATTCAAACGGGAAAGTCCTCCTTTCAACACGTCAATCTAAAAGACCTATTCTGGCTGAGCGCGGATGGGGATTACGTGAAGATCCACACCCGCGCAGGGGATTTCCACGTCTCTGGTCCATTGTCAGATTGGCAAAGCAAACTGCCGGAAAACAGTTTCGCGCGCATTCATAGAAGTCATATCGTGAACCTTAGACATGTCCGGCAGAGAACGGGTAGCAGCCTAGTTGTCGCAGACACGGTTTTTCCGGTCGGCCGGAGATATTCCAGGAATCCGCTGCTATGAGGCGAGGTGGTTGGAATATTGGTATTGTCCGCCATAAGATGGCGTCATTGAAGTTCAGGAAAATTAGTAAGTTAAACCATTCCAGAAATTGAGATTGCAGAGGTTCAAATGGCTGAAATTCCTTTTCCCATCGCATTCAAGAACCTGTTCTTTGGCCTTTCGGTTTGGCTGTCAGTTGCAGCACCACAGATTGTACACGGCGCGGATGAGCAGGCGAGCGCTTCGGATACGTTGCCCGGCAACGCCATTGTGGTCACGGCTGAAACTGTTCGCCTGACTTCACCGGTATCAAATGTGCAGTCCATCGGCACCGGAAAAGCGATACGATCGATCACGATCACGGCGGAAATAGGGGGCACGATCGAGGTCATTCACGCCAGGCCGAATGATGAAGTGAACGCCAACAGTCCGATCGTGACTCTGCAGCGCAAAACCCAGCAAATCCTGCTGGACAGCGCCAAAGCCGAGTTTGACAAGCAAAACGCTGCATTTGAAAGGCTGGAGAGGCTGCTATCACAGAACAGTAGCGCCGTTTCGCAATCTCAGGTTGACGAGGCCCGTGCCGCGCTGGCCGTGGCGCAGGCGAATGTCGCCGAAGCCCAGTATGAGTACGACCGCCGTGTCATTCGCGCGCCGTTTGCCGGTCAGATAAACCTGAACGATCTGTCGGTCGGCAGCTACCTTCCGCAGGGGGCAGAGATCGTCAATCTGGTCGATGCCAGCAGTCTTCTGGTGGAATTCACCGTGCCCGAGACCGCGGTGTCGAGACTTGAGACCGGCATTCAGGTCCGGCTTCTGACGCCGGCCTTTCGCGGGCGCGTGTTCGAAGGCCGGGTGACGGCCTTTGACAGTGCGGTGGACGAAGAATTCAGAACCGTTCGTGTCCGGGCCGAGTTACAAAACCCTGATGCCATCCTGCTGCCTGGCATGACGTTCAGCGTCAGCATCTCAAGCCCCGAACCCGCGATGCCAGTCGTTCCGGCGGTCTCGATCCTGTGGAGCCAGGACGGTGCCTTTGTCTGGCGTCTGGGCGACGACAACGTGGCTGATCAGGTCGATGTTACGCTTCGGCACCGCGAGAAAGACAGTGTCTGGGTCGAAGCCGACCTGAAGGGCGGCGACAGGGTCGTCAGGGATGGCGCATTCAAAGTCAGCCCGGACGCGCAGATCGTCGTTGAAGGGGCGGAGGCATCCGATGGCTGATCCGGCGCAGCACGCGGGGTTCGCTGCGGTCTTTGTCAAACGCCCGATTCTGGCTCTGGTGGTCAATCTGCTGGTCGTCATCGCAGGGCTGGCTGCCCTATCCGGTGTGGAAATCCGGGAATTGCCGAATGTATCCCAGGCGGTGATTTCGGTCAGAACCAGCTATCCCGGCGCGTCGCCCAGCACAGTCGATGCCGAAGTCACATCCGTTCTCGAGGATGCACTGTCGCGCCTTGAAGGCTTGCAGAACACCTCGTCGGCGTCGGTCTACGGCAGCAGCAGCATCACGCTCGAGCTGGATGCAAGCACGGATATCTCGGCCGCAGCGAACGAGGCGCGCGATCTGGTAGCCCACGCCAAAAGGAACCTGCCCGATGATGTCGAAGACCCCATCGTGCAGAAAAGCGATGCGGATGCTGATCCGATCCTGCGGCTGGCCCTTAGCGGGTCACTAGCCTTGACGGATTTGACCGATCTGGCAGAAAACCTCGTGGCGGACCGGTTGCTGAGCGTGGACGGCGTTGCCGAAGTGCAGGTCACGGGCGGGTTTGACAGCATCATGCGGGTGACCTTTTCCCCGGTGTCCATGGCCAGCCGGGGCATCTCGCTCGCCGATACGCGCGCGGCGCTGGCCAGTGCCAATCTCGATGTCCCGCTAGGGGCTTTGAAAACGAACGAACAGTCACTGGTCGTCAGATCCATCGCATCGGCAACAACCGAAGAGGCCATTTCCGCGATCCGCCTCAATCGCGAAACGGTCATCGGTGACATCGCTTTCGTTCAGTTCACTGCCGATGAGCCGACCATGCTGACGCGCATCAACGGCCAGCCATCCGTGGGCCTGAACATCATTCGGCAGTCTCATGCCAACACCCTGTCCATTTCTCAAGGCATCCGAGCTGCGATTGAAGAATTGCAGGCAGCCCTTCCGGCAGACGCCAATCTGACCATCGTCTCGGATGACGGCGTCTTTGTGGAACGTTCCATCCGGGGCGTGACGACCAGTATCGGTCTGGCCGTGCTGATCGTCATCGTGGTGATATTTCTGTTTCTCCGATCCACCCGGGCGGTTCTGGTGCCCGCCGCCGCTGTACCGATCGCGCTGGTCGGAACGCTCGCCGCGATCTGGATGGCCGGATTTTCGGTCAACACGATCACCTTGCTCGCGCTGGTGCTGGCCACGGGGATGGTCGTGGACGACGCAATCGTCGTGCTGGAAAATATCGTGCGCCACAGAAAGAGGGGCCTTGGGCCCGTCGATGCGGCGATTGTAGGCACCCGCGAAGTGTTCTTTGCTGTGGTGTCGACGACCGCCACGCTGGCGGCGGTGTTCATTCCGATCTCGTTTCTTCCCGGTCAGGCCGGTGGGATTTTTGCGGAATTCGGCTTCGTACTGGCCTTTTCGGTGGCACTGTCCTCGTTTGTTGCGCTGACGCTTTGCCCTGCGCTCAGCGCGCTGGTGGACCCGGGCAAACCCGCCCTGTCGCGCCCGAAAAAACTGGCGCCCTCCGGCCCCGCGGCGACCTTTCTGGCCACCTACACCGGCTTGATCGACGCCGTGCTGCAATGGCGTCTGCCGGTAGTGGGCGCGGCACTTGCCTTTACGGTCGCCTCGATGATGGCCTATGGCATCATTCCGAAAGAAATCACTCCGCCTGAGGATCGCGGTGCGATCATGATTTCGATGCGAATGCCTGCGGCTGCTAGTCTGGATTACACCGACGCGCAGGCGGCAGTGGTTGAGCGTATTCTCCAACCCTACCTTGCCTCAGGCGAAGCTGTCGCCGTGCAGTCGCTGGTGGGCCTGCGGTCCACAAACACAGCCATCGTGATCGTGCGTCTGGCCCAGTGGGAGGACCGCAGCCGGAGCCAGCAGTCCATCGCCGCCGAGATTCGGCGTGCGGTCAACCGCATCCCCGGTGCGATCATTTCCATGCGCAGCCCCAACAGCCTGGGCATTCGCGGGGCAGGGCAGGGGGTTCAGTTTGCGGTTGTGGGCAAAGACTATGACAGGCTCAGCCAACTCATGCGCGATCTGGTGTCCCGGATGGAGGGCGACGCAGCATTTGCCAGCCCGCAACTGGCCAGCGAGGTCACTCAGATGCAACTGCTGCTGGAGATTGACCGCGATCAGGCGGAAAACCTCGGGATTGAACCCCGGGCCGTTACCGACACGCTGAACACGGTGATTGAAGGGACAAAGGTCTCAGAGGTGTTTCTGAACGACAGGGCGGTTGAAATACGCCTTGAGGTCGGCGGGCGCCCGGTCAACGATCAGGGCGATCTGGAGCGCGCCTTCATGCGTGCGAATTCGGGTCAGTTCATCCCGATTTCAGCGGTTGCCAATCTTTCGGTAGCGGCCTCGGCAACAACCGTCAATCGCGAGGCCCGCGAGCTTGCGGTCGCCGGGCAGGCAAATCTGGGCAGCGGTATCGATCTTGGAACCGCAGTCGCCCGCCTCCAACAGATTGCGCCAGACCTATTGGGAACCGAGGGCCGTCTTATCCTGTTGGGCGAAGCGTCGACCCTGCAAAGCGGGGAAACGACAACCCTTCTGGTCTTTGCTGCGGCGCTTCTGGTGGTTTTCCTTGTCCTGTCGGCGCAGTTCGAGAGCTTTCTCAGCGCGGCGATTATCCTGATTACCGTACCCTGCGGCCTTGGCACGGCGTTGCTGGCCATTTTTGTCACTGGTGGGAGCATCAACTTTTACAGTCAGATCGGATTGGTTGTGCTGGTCGGTATCATGGCCAAGAACGGCATCCTAATCGTCGAATTCGCCAACAAGCAGATCGAGACCGGTAAATCGGTTGATCAGGCCATTCGAGAGACCATGCAAATCCGGCTGGTCCCCATTCTGATGACCATGGCCTCGACAATTGCCGGCAGCATCCCGCTTGTATTGGGAACCGGTGCCGGAGCAGAGGCGCGCAACGCAGTAGGCTGGGTGATCGTCGGGGGGCTGGGCCTTGCAACTGTGTTCACCTTGTTCCTAACACCTGCGATCTACAGAATTCTCGCACCTTGGAGCCAATCCACTCGGTAACTGAAATCGGCGTTCAGGTGCGTAAGACTTAGGGTCAGGAATGTCACTGACATCCTTCATGCACGCCGACGAGATGGGCATATCGGGATCTCATCGAACAAGCACCTTGTTGGCATCCAATGCGTTGCCAGCGAACAGAAGCACGTAGCCAAAGGACCTCGATCCAGGTCCACCATTGCAAGCATGGCAACCAGACTAGAGTCAGCAACACTGCTACGTCAGATCAGGAGTCCTACGAAAAATCACTAGATTGGCAAGGGACCTTCAAAGCGAAAACACTCCCATCGCTGATGACATCGTTGCATTGGCAGACGTTCTTTAGTTTCCTGCTTCAAAATTGATGCAAGTTTAGGTCCCAGCCCGCTGATTTCCGGTAAGCATGATTGTCCGCTCAAAAAACTGACCGGTGACATGTTTGATCCTTTTCGATTGAGCGATGCGCTTAGAATGCGTCTGGAGATCAAATACCCAGAGTTCTAAGGACATGCGGACGTCCACGACCGATGAGTGCGGAGCAGAACTATTTTTTACTGCAATTGGTTACTGTGCCGCGGTGCGCCAAAGGAGTATGGCCCGTACAAGAAGCAGGAAAACCCTTGGAGCGATGAGGGCATTTTAGCCTAGATGCTGCCTGGTTTGGGTGCTGTGAAAAGGGAATCTCATGATGATTGACGCAATCGATCTCAAGGCAAACCGCCACGACTAGAACGTGAAAAAAAGCGCGGCATTGGCCGCCTTATAGGGTGAAACAAAAACGATATGAACTTGAAGCAACACGCCATCTGTGACCACCAAGGGAACCCACTGAACTTGTTCATCGCGACAGGTCATCGATTTCATCAGAAGCCGGGCGTTGCTATGCAGCCTGCCTAATAGCGCTTCAAGGTCTTCCGTTTCGCTTTCACTCTCACAGAAGCCGTTTTGTTCTGACTATGAAAGAAGTCGAGTTCTGAACATATACTACAAAGCAACCATTTAAATGAGATTCCATCGGTCGTCTTCTACGTTGAATAGGAATCACAAGCCACATATCGTTCAGAGATGGTCAAAGCAGACAAACAACCCGGATGCACCGGTACAAAAGAACAGGTTGTATCACCGCAGAGTAGCGCTAGTTCACAACTTTTAGTCAGAATTTCGACACTGTTGGCGCTGGCCTTCGGCGGGTTAGTGGTTTTTTCGACGGGAGCAGTACTATTTGTATCTACTTATGCCAATGTTCGTAACACGACCACGTTTCTGAACGCCTACGACGCATTTACCGTTGAGTCTATAAAAGTTAACATCCTAAGCCTGATCACGCCCATCGAAGAAATTGCGAGATCTTTACAGCAGAATGCCAGTGCCAGCGAAGTTGACCTATCCGACACTGAATTTCTTGAGGCCTATTTTAGGGGTGTTGCAGCTTCTGCTCCTTATCTGACTGACTTAGCTATCGTCTATCCCGGCGGCAACACATTCATCACAACCCATGTACCCGGCTTCAACGGGCCTACGTTCAATTCCACCAACCAGCCACCCTCTGCGGCTACCTTCCAGTTCCTGGAGGATGTGAAACGTTCCAACGAACTGATTTGGAATGAACCCTTCTTCAACCAAGGCAAGACGCACATTTCAGTAGCCGTTCCGGTTTACCGACACGACATGTTCCTGGGCGCTGTGCTCATATCCTCCACAGTGCATCATTTCTCTGACATTGTCAGCGAATTGAGCGGTAAATTCGGCGCAACCGGTTTCATCCTTTACGGTGGCAACCGAGTTCTGGCCCATCCAAAACTGCTGAACCTTCCGGCCGGTGACTTGAGCTCGGAAACCCCGCTTCTTTCGGTCCAAGCGCTTGATGATACTGTCATAACGCAGGCGTTGACACAGGTCCCTGATTTTCAAGGCACCGACGGTTCTTTTGACGGATTCGTGGTGGATTCTGCGGAGGGCGAGCAGCTTGTCCTAACAAGCACTCTGGACGAGTTTGGTCCCGAGCCTTGGGTCATTGGTCAGTATTCTCCGCTTAGTGATTGGAGCATGCAATGGACCCGATTACGGGAGGCAGTACTGGTCAGTGTTGGATTGCTAGTAGTTTCAGTTCTGGTGGCACTTCTGCTGGCAAGGAGACTTTCGGCTCCGATCCAAAGATCTACAGATGAAGCCACAAAAATCAGCGCACTAAACCTCGATCAGATCGACTACCTCCCTCCCTCGCGCGTGACAGAATTGAACCTTCAGGCTGCCGCATTTAATAAGATGCTCGACGGGTTGCGATGGTTCGAAACCTATCTACCCCGCACTCTAGTGCGTCAATTGTTGAACACCGGCGATCCCAACCTTGTCGAACCTCGAGAAGTCGAACTGACTGTCATGTTCTCCGACATCGAGGGGTTCACTGCCACGTCGGAAGCCATGTCTCCGAAGGTCACGGCAGAGATGCTCAACCGCCACTTCGAAATCTTGAACAGTTGTATTGAGGCAGAAGGCGGTACCCTTGACAAATACATCGGTGACGCGGCGATGGCTTTCTGGGGCGCGCCTGAAGAACAACCCGATCATGCCGAACGGGCCTGTCGCGCTGCGTTGGCTATCAAGCAATCGTTAGCGAAGGATGGGGTCACATACAACGTCAAGATTGCCGTTCACACTGGGCCACTCATCGTTGGCAATATTGGGGCTAAAAATCGGATGAATTACACGGTAATAGGTGATACCGTGAACACCTGTGCCCGTATTGAGACTCTGGCCGGCACTCTGGAGACGGTCGAGCAAACTAAAATCTTAGTCAGCGATGCCACCGCAGCTCATCTTGGGGCGGAATTCGAATTGGAACATATTGGCGATTTCCGCGTCAAGGGGCGTTCACAAAAAGTCACCGTCCACCGCATTGGCTGAGCAGGATGTGTCGCAAACTTTGGGCGTTGGTGGACCTAAGCGCGTGTCTTGGTTCTTTTGCTTTGAAATCAATTTCGAGCAGGTTTTAGTATGGTCTCTTTGAAAGGCTGTCATTTTCCCAAAGATGCGGTTTTATACGCTGTGTACTTCTACCTGCGGTACACGGTTTCCTATCGCGACCTGGAAGAGATCATGGCTTGTCCGACATCAGCACCTGTGGGCCTGATTGAGGGATTTGCATAACGGAAGGTTTCTGGCTCATCTGAACCGTCAAGGAGTGAAGATGAGACGGAAAGCTGGAACCGACGGCTGATCGGGTCGTCAAAGACATTCGCCGCAAGACGCGCAAGCACCATTCGGCTGAGGAGAAGATCCGCATTGTGCTGGAGGGTTTGCGTGGCGAGGAGAGCATCGCCGCGCTCTGCCGTCGTGAAGGGATTGCCACGAGCCTGTACTATTCTTGGTCTAAGGAGTTCCTGGAGGCCGGAAAAAAGCGGCTGGCAGGTGACACAGCCAGGCAAGCGACAAGCCCCGAAGTGAAGGAGCTGCGGACCGAGGCGTTGGCCCTGAAGGAGGCGGTTGCCGACCTCACCCTGGAAAACCGCTTGCTTAAAAAAAGCATGCTCGGGGATGGGGACGACGACATATGAGATACCCCACAACGGAGAAGCTCAAGATCATCCGACTTGTCGAGCAGTCCCACTTGCCAGCGAAGAGGACGCTGTCGAGGTTGGGCATCCCGAAAACCACGTTTTACCGCTGGTGTGCCCGCTATGAGGCGTTTGGTGAAGCCGGGCTCGAGGACCGCCGTCCACACCCCGGCCGGGTCTGGAACCGCATCCCCGACGAGATCCGGCAGGCTCTCGTTGACCTCGCCCTGGATGAGCCGGAACTATCGCCGCGTGAGCTGGCATTCCGCTTCACAGACACGAAAAAGTACTTTGTATCAGAGCCTTCGGTTTATCGTATCCTCAAGGAGCAGGACCTGATTACTGGCCCGGCGTTCAATGTGATCAAGGCTGCGGACGAGTTCCACGACAAGACCACAAGAACGAACCAGCTTTGGCAGACGGACTTCACCTACCTGAAGGTGACTGGCTGGGGCTGGTTCTATCTCTCGACGATCCTGGACGATTTCAGCCGTTACATCGTGGCGTGGAAGCTCTGCACAACGATGAAGGCCGGCGATGTCACTGACACTCTGGAACTGGCGTTGGAGGCATCAGGCTGTTCGTCCGCGACCATCAGGCACAAACCCAGGCTGCTCAGCGACAACGGCTCATCATACATCTCTGGTGACCTGGCGGATTGGCTCCAAGATCACGGTATGGACCACGTTCGAGGGGCGCCAAATCATCCGCAGACCCAGGGCAAGATCGAGCGGTGGCACCAGACGCTCAAGAACCGCATCCTGTTGGAGAACTATTACCTACCGGGCGCACTCGAGGAAGCGATCAGAGCCTTCGTCGACCACTACAATCACCGCCGCTATCACGAGAGCCTCGGCAATCTGACACCGGCCGATGTCTACTTCGGTCGCAGCGACGGCATTCTGAAGGAAAGGAGAACCATCAAGGAAAGAACACTGAAACAGCGACGCTTGCTCAATCTCGGGTGCGCCGCGTAAGATCACAATCGATGAGCCAGGCCGTCCTAAACGCCGTCAGCTCGATCGGACCATTTCATTTGATGACGGACATATCGCAGTGGCCGCCGATCCGACCGCGCCCGGTCAATTGACCTATGATAACGTCGACCGTGTGAATAGCTGCGGCGTCGAACTGGCAGCCGAAGTTGATCCGGGTTGGGGCGGCGTTCGGCCTTACGCGATTCTGTCAAACATCACGCGTGAGTTTGAATATTCAACCGGCGTGACAACAAAAGACAGCGGCACACCGGAATGGACGGGCACGCTTGGGGTGCGGTCCGACTGGCAGACCGCAAGCCTGTCGGGCACATGGGATGTATTCCTGCGGGGCGAAAGCTCGGCCGAGTTGCGGGATGAGAATGGCAACATCGTCGACACCGGCACGCCCACCGGCACCAACCTGACTGCCGGTTGGACCACGCTGAACTTCCGCGGCAGTCTGGACCTGACCGAAAATGCTCTGCTGACGCTTGAGGTCAACAATATCCTCGACAAGTCCTACCGCGCCAACGATCAGATCCCGGCAGCGGAACGAAACATCAACCTGTTTGTGACCGCGACATTCTAATACGTTACAGCAGTTGAAAACCTAAAGGCCGCAGATCTGACTGTGGCCTTTCTATTAAACCCATCCCATTTTAGGCGTTTTTGATCCCGTCCCGTCTCGCTGGCAGGCGCTCTCGGGCGTAGTTCAGGAAACTACACGCAGTTTTGGTTTTCCATCGTTGCGCATCGGCGGCAATTGCCCAGCGGGGAATCTATTGGCAAAGGTCAGGCCGGACCGGATAACGTCCGGATCCATCCATCCCTGCGTCAGTTCTTCAACAGTCTGACGTGCGGCCGAGGTGTTGTCTCGTCGCATATGGTGCAGAACCAGCAGCAGCGCGGCCTCGTCAGAAGAGACCCAATCCTTCCGATGCTCTCCAAACGGGTCGGCATAGTCAAAATATCCGTCTCGTACTTTTATGACATATTTCAGGAAACGTGCCAGAAGATGCGCCGCCGGAAAGCCAATCGCGTCTCCCCACTGCTCGGCGGCGATGGTGTAGGCACGATGCCAAGCCTGCGTGTCTGGCCGGCTCAGCGCGTCCAGGTGATGCCGGATGACGCTGAGCAACCCGGTTTCAAAGTCGTCCAGCGGCAGGTCAACAACGGCCACCAAATCGGCATCCAACTGTGCAACAGATGCGAGTGTCATGACGCAGTCCTTTCACGCTCGGGCAATGCCTGTGACAGCTTCACCACATTCTCAGGCAGGTCTTCGGGTGTTTGTTCTGACATGGGCGAAGCAGCATGAACCGGAAAGCGTAGGTCGGCCTCGATCGCTGCGCGCAACTTGGGCTTCAGCCTGCATCCGAATGCGCTGGCAACATCATCGGTGGCCAGCATCGTCGACATCAGAGTGGTTTTCATCTGCAATCCTTGGGTTTTACGTGCCATGGTTGCCCGCGCCTTGCAGGCAATGTTCAATTTGGCTGGGCGTAACTCCGAAGGATCTGAATGAGCCGCGGCTAATGGTCAACTAAAACGGTCAGGTATTGTAGTCAACATCGATTGAAGGCCCAGTTGCCAGGAAAAGTGGGAACCTGAGTTCCCACAAGAGCCGTGCAACCGGGCTTGACGCATCACATCATTATTCAGAATGTTTTGCGAACTCCGAAACCAGCGTAGCGAGGTTCAAGCAATTCACCCTCGATCCCGCCGATTGTACGGTTGACTCTTTTGAACGTGGGCCCGCGTTCGTCGAACAGGTTGTTGACGTAACCAAAAATCTCAATGTCATCCCGCGGACGATAGCTGAGCCGCAGATCTGCGACCGTGTAGCCGCTGACGGCCAGGTCAGGATTGTTGTCGTCAGTCGAGTAATATCCGTCGGTGAAGCGAACCGTTCCACCCAGCGTCCAGTCAGGAGCAAAGTCCCAATCCGCACCCACTGTAAGCATATAGGCTGGTGAATTGCTGAACTCGTTGCCTAGGAAATCCACCGAAGCTGAGCTGAACTCGGTGACCTTGTTGCGCAGCAGGCCCAGCCCACCGGTCAGGCGCACGGTGTCAATAGGGCGATAATCGAGTCCAACTTCAAGACCGTAGGATTTGGCTTTTTCCGCGTTGACGGTCATGGCTTGACCAACAAGGCCCGGAATGGACACCACGACGAAACGCTGTGCATCCGTGAAATCGCTGTAGAACAGGTTGCCGGTCAGAAACAGACTGTCATTCAACAACTGCGCGCGGCCGAACAGTTCATAGTTCCAGACAGTTTCCTTTTCGAACGGAACATATTCTCCGCTTTGGAAGTTCAGCGAAACACCACCGGGGTTGTATCCTTTGCTGATCAGGGCGCCGACAGTGGCATTGTCGGTGATGTCATAAGCAAGCGATATCCGTGGCAGCCAGTCCGAGAATGTCTCGTCATAGTCCAGTGCACTCGTTGCGAAATTCGATGTGCCCGATCGTTTGATCTCGTCCTGCTGGAATCGCAAACCACCGTTCAGAGTCCAGCGTTCAGCGAACCTGTAGGTAATGTCGGTGAAAACCCCAAGGTTGTCCTTGCGGTCGTCAAAGACGGAATTCCCTCCGATCTGAAGGGCTTCGTCGGAATCCGTCCTGGCCGCATACAGACCCACAACGCCACTGAACGCCGAGGCGTCCGAACCAAAGGTCAGGCGCAGCTCATTCGACAGGTTTTCCTGATCGATTTGTGCAGACCCGAAGTTCTCAGGTGCTGAGATGCGGTCGGTATCAATGTCCGAGTATTGAAGCTGGTTGATGATCGCCACGCCATTGTCGAACTCATAGGCGATATCGGCAATCGTTGTGTTGGTGCGTTGTTCCCAACTGGGGTTGCTACTTGTTGTGCTGATCAGTTCGTCAAATGGGGCGTCGGCCGCTTCTGCCGTAGGCCGGTTTGTATCGGTGTACGAGTAGGTCAGTTTGGCCGTAAGACCCGGAAGGTCGGTCGGAGCCCACAAGAATTTCAGCCGGGCGTTCTTGCTTTCGAAGTCCTGATCTGTGGCACCCTGGGCGAAATTGGGATTGGTGTAGTCGATGAAGGTATCCCGCGCAAAATAGTCCAGCGCGATCCTTGCGGCGAATTGGTCAGAAATCGGAGCCGAGTATGCAAGTGACGCCCGTTTGCGGTTGTCGCTGCCAAGCTGAAACTGCGCGGCGCCTTCGGTAAAGAAAGTCGGGTCCTTGGTGTTGACGATGATTGCGCCCGCAATGCTGTTTGCGCCCTGGGCCGTAGTTTGCGGACCGCGGAACACCTCGATCGAGTCAACATCCCAGATCGAATTGGCCCCGTAGACCAACTCGTTGAAGGTCAGATAGTGACCGTCCAGGTTAACCGTTGCGCGGGGGACCGTGCCGCCAAAAAAGGCGCCGGCCCCTGTATTGGGCCCCTGTGCTTCCTGACCACGAATAACCGGTGCGCCGACCGTTCCGGGGTAAAGAACGTTCGGGGTTCCTTCGACCGCGTCCCTTACGTCGGTCTCGGACGGCTTGGCTTCGAGGTCACCTGAGGTGATCACGGAAACCGAACTTGCGGTTTCACGCAGAGTCCGATCCACCTTTTCCCCGGTGACGACAATTTCCTTGAGTTCGATGACGTCATTGTCTTCGACGGGCTCAGAGCTTTCCTGAGCCTGCGCCGATACGCTTGAGCACGTTGCCAGAGCAACAACGCTCACACGGCCCAACAGCCGCGCGAATGTGCGCTGTTTCATTTCCTTGTCCCTTTGTTTTCAGACTGTCCAGCTGTCGAGACTTGCTGCAGTCAATGGATTGTTTGACCGGTCTCTGCTTGGCTTGCCTAGTCGCATCGGGACTCTGGCTGGCGAGTGGATATTCCACCGGCGGCTTCCACATGGCAGAACGCATTCCGCATTGCAAGATGAATCAAAGGTGATAGTACCTCTGGTACCATGCCAAAAAGTCGCAATTCACTTGGGGCGTGGAAACGGGAGGGTGAGTAACAACGTCTACTTGATCATTCCGCTCTCTTGTTCGTGCCAACAGAGGACTCGACACGAAATGACAAACGGGAAAGACGATGGCGTGTCCAAAAGATGGGCAAAGTCAAGCCAACCACGCAAGGGTACGGTTCAGTCGGTTTCAATAGCGGCCCGCTTTCTGTCAGTTCTGGCGAATTCTGAAGGGCCGGTGGCCCTCAGTGAGATTGCGCGGCGCACGGAAACAAGCAGTTCCACAGCCCACCGGTACCTGAGTTCGCTGCAACAGGAAGGTCTTGTGAATCAGGAGCCTGGATCTGGTCGATATGACCTGGGACATGCCGCGCTCAGCATCGGTCTTGCTGCGCTACAGCGTTTGGATCCGATTGAGGTCGCGGCACAGCACATGAAAGAGCTTTCGGGTCGCGTTGCGGCCAGCGCGGGCGTGGTTGTCTGGACTGAGCGCGGCCCGACAGTGGTGCGCTGGTATCGTAGCGCGTATTTCGCAATCAGTTCGCTCAGCCTCGGCGATGTGCTGCCTGTTGATAATTCGGCTTGCGGTCTGGCATTTCAGGCATTTTTGCCCAGAGACACCGTCAAGGTTGCCCGCAACAACCAGCCAGCCAGAACGCGCGGCAAACCCCCGTGCCGTGCCGAGTTGGAGGCAATACGCTTATCGGGATTGGCGCAACTAGATAGCCATCTGAAACCTGATGTGACCGGACAAGCCGTACCAGTTTTTGACGCCCAGAATGAAATCGTTTGCGTCATGACCATCGTTGCTGATCTGGGTAGTACGATTGGTCCAAGCGCGGATGGCGCGCTGCTGGAGGCCGGACGGGCAGTTGCACAATTGACCGGAACGACCCAATGGTCGAAATATTGCTGATAGGCCGTCACTGCTTGACAATCAAACGCCCTCGTTTTTAGGGTCCCCCAAACTGCCAGACCCAGCTGATTCACGGCAAGGCCGACTTTCTGGCAGTCATGACTTTCACGTCATGTTTCATTGCCGCGTATGGCGGCGCCATCGTGGATCAGCACCTAATGCGTCTTTGCAGCAAACTTTCCAGACAGATTTGTGCGTTTTTCGCGCTCCCGTATGGCGCGAGAGATGAACGACCTTTCGCGTCCGGATTGAATTCTCGTCGACCTGATCCTCGTCCCGACCCGCATTTCGCCACTAAGTCAGCGATTGGCGGGCGCAACATTTCGTACGTAGTAAACGAGGCCTTCCATGCCCCAGGACATAAATGAGCTGCTCGAAACGTCGGCAAATGATCGGCCGAGTGCCCCCGCACAGCTCTCGGAACCGACTGAGCATCAAGAGCATATCTGGCTGCGTCAGCAGCAAATGCCAGAAGAAAGGCTGATTCAGGTTGCAGCACTGGACTTGCCGGATTCGGTCGATGCGCAACGTCTGATCGGTGCGGTTGGACATTTAACGGAAATTTTGCCCGAGGCAGGGCGTGGGTATCTCTTTAACGACAGCGGGCAGCTTGTTAAGTCCCCGCTTGGACAGGTGCCCATTGCGTGTGATCACATTGAGGGTGACCGCGCTATTATAGATGTATTGATGCGGGCCCAATCTGAGGTTTGGGATCTGAGCCAGAGGCCGCCGGTAATGGCACATTTCCTGATGGGCTCTGGCCGCCGTGTCCTCGCCATATTGCGGCACCGCGTTGCCGAGGACGTGCTGCCGTTTCAATTGATTATTGATGCAATTTCAGCGGCCTATGATACAGGTGGCTGTTCAACTGTGCCAAGCGTTGCGAATGCGCCGGTATTTGCGGGGGAGATTGAGGAAGGCAGTGCAGACTCGCCTTTGGATTGGGCGCGACTGCAAACGGACCTGCGCCTGCAAGAGGTTGTTTCGACAGCGACCGCCCCTAACGCAAGAGGGATCTGGCGGGGCGCGCTGGCCCATCATCACCGGATTTCAGTGCCGCTCGCATCCGCCCCACTGCTGATTGGGCATCATGAAGATGACGCCAAGCTGCTGGCTCGGGTCACAAACCTCTTGCTGAGGATGGTCTGTCAGTTGAGCGGCAAACAGAGTGTGACCGTCGACTATCTGACCCAGGGCATATCCGCATTCAATCTGGCTCAGGCCGCTGTGTCTTCCCCACGTCTGCAATTGAATTGGTGTGGTACGGCGGAAGATGACGAGATGCTGTGCCGGACCCTTGCTTTGACGGGCGGCGACACAAAGGAAATCACCAGAACGGCACCGATTGCGGTTTCATTGCGGCCTGAACAACAGGCTGCAATGGTTGTGGGCGATGCCCATTGTACACCCGTGCCACTGCCCACCGCAGAGTTAACCCCTGATCTGTCAATGGGTATCGGATGTGACGGCGCACAGAATTTGACGATTGAGCTTGTTACCGGTCGGGCGATTTCGGCCCATGTCGGTCCTGTTCTGTTGGAGCGACTGGTGGCCATTTTGCAAGGGCGGCAACCAATCCCTGAAACTGCAAAGGGCGAGACCAGCCTTTCGAAGCCCCAATCCGACCCGCTTGAGGATGTTGTGCAAACCATCCTGACCGAGTTCCGCGATGCACTGGACAGCCCGGACATGTCGGAAAACGATGACTTCTTCGATCACGGAGGGCATTCGCTGGTCGCGACCCGCGTCATTGGCCGCCTGCTGAGCCAGCACGGATTGGAAATCCGGTTTGCAGACCTGTTCAGTCATGCCTCTGCCCGGCGTTTGGCGACCATGGCACGTCGCGTCGAGGTCGAGCAAACGGCTGAATCACAAATCATGGATGATCCGCGTGATATGGGACCTTTCCCGCTATCGCTGGCACAGCAATCGCTTTGGCGGGCTTACGCCGCCTTTGGCAAAGGGGCGATCTTCAATATTCCCTTCGCGCTGCGGTTTATCGACCAGGTGGACGAGTCCCTGTTTCAACAGGCGTTTCGTGATCTTCTGGAGCGCCACCCCATTCTGCGTTCGCTTCATACCGATGAAGGCGGAGACCCGGTACATCACGTGGTTCCGGTGGAAAGGCTGGAAGATTATCGCTGGTTCTGGTCCAGCGAAGACAGCCGCGACACAGATAGATTGGCTGAGGCGCATCATGTCTTTGATCTCAGATCTGAATTGCCCTTGCGGCTGCGGTTTCTGAGGGACTCAGATAGTGGAGAGCAAATTTTGTCGATGCTGTTTCACCACGTTGTGTTGGACGAATGGTCGGTTAACCTGCTGATGGATGAACTGGCTATCGCGTATCGTTGTCGCGCAGAGGGACGTGCTCCAGTTTGGACGACCAATCCCATGCCATTCCATCGGTTTACGCAATTGCAGGATGACGCAGGGTTGAACGAGGCAAACCTGTCCTATTGGGCAGACAAACTTGCAGGAGCCCCGCGGGCCATGCCGCTGTTTCCGCAGGATATTGATGAGGATGCTCCGCGCTCTCCGAAAGGTGGGTGGGTCGAGCTGGTTTTGAACCTGGACGTTGCCGAGGGGCTTTATGCGCTGGCCAAAGCGCAAGAGGCATCCTTGTTCAATGTCGTTTACGCGGCCATTGCAACCAGCATCAGCCATCTCAGCGGTCAGCAGGACCTTGTCATCGGCACGTCGGCGTCGGGCCGGAACCGGGCCGATTTCTTTGATACGGTTGGCTATTTCACCACCGTTGTCGCCCATCGGGTTCAGGTCACACCCGAGACGAGTGCCGCGTCGTTGATTCAGACGGTGCGGGATGAAATCGCTGAGTCCCTTCCGCACAGCGAAATACCGCTGGATCTAGTCGGCCGTCGCCTGACCGGAGGAGAACCGCCCGCCATGGAATCCATGTTCGAAGCGTTCATTCAGATTCACGCCCAGAACAAGTTGAATGGCGCACTTTCCGACGCGCAGGGCCGCCGCATTGCCTTCCGGCAAATCGACCCGGACAAGTCCGAAACGCTGTTAGGTCTGCAGTTCGAAGTATTGGAGGAAACCGTTGGCGAGAAACGTGGTATTCGGGTGATGATGAGTTATCGTGCCGACCGCTACGGACCTGATCGGGTGGACCAAATCCGGGACAAGCTGAATGAGGTGTTTACTCGTTTCTCGGGACCAGGTGCCGCGACGCAGTCTCTGACCGAACTGACCAACTGATTTGAAAGATTGTGTGAGGCACTATCGGTGCCTCACTTTTCAAGCGGTCACTGGCTCGCAAGCTGCAGCGACAAGCCGTTGGATTGGGTGCGATAAGCTCTCAGGGCGTGCAACGCGGCTCAGGTATTCTGGCAAAGCACGCAGATGTGCATCAAATTCACCCTCACTTGTCAGGGCCGGGTCGGCGTCCAGCCGCAGGTTCATGCCGCGCCCTTGCCCGTCCGCGCGGAACGTCAGGTTGAAGCCGTCCGCAGGCCCGTTTGAAAGAACGACCCGTTTGCTGTCACACCCGTAGATGTCCGGCTGTTCAAAAGGCATCACGTTGATCAGGGGCGAAAAGAAGAAACGTTTGCCAGATCCGATACCGTGGTCAGAAGCGATTTGTTCAACCCTGTAACGACCATGCCGGCGCATCTGCCGCAACTCACGGGAAGAGCGTTTGAGGAATCCCTGCAGGTCTTCCTCAGCCGAATGTGAGTGCAGGTAAAAGGGCAGAATATTCACGCCCAGCGAAGGGATCAGCGCATTGACGCTGCCCATCCGACTCATGAATGGCAGCCAGATTGGCAAAGCCCGTTCTGGCCCGTTCGCCGTTTCCGAAACAGCTTCGGAAAGGCTGTGCATCAAGTAGGCACCGGACACCAGAACCAACAAGTCCGGCCAACTGAGACCTGCATTTTGTGCAAGTGTCAGCAGACCCAGTTCCGTTGATGGTGAGATCGGACAGTCTCCCGACAACCCTTCGGCGCCGTAGTCTTCACCACCTTTCTCCAGAACCTGTAACTTACCCGGCCCGGACAGGCGATCTTGCCAATACGCCCTGTCTGAAGCGTAGCGCGCGCTCTCCGCATAGGTCAGATCTTCGGCGATGAAGTCCGAATAAGGCCTAAAGGCAGTTCCGTAGGTAGATTTGCCCAGCCTGTACAAATACAGCTGCGCTACCCGCTGTTCCAATAACAGCATGCTGTATCCGTCCAGAACGATATGGTGCCCGCGATTGTACCAAATCCAATGGTCTTCACCGAGTTGCAGAAGCCATTGCTCTGATATGGGCTGAGCTCGCAAGTCAATCACTTGCTCCATATCCTTATGCATCTGACGTAGGGCTGCCTCTTTCGGGTAGTGCTCATTGCGCAAGTCCATGCGCCGCAGAACGGGGCGGTATTCCGGATCGCAACTTTGCTTCGGAAACGGCGTATCCGCCGTAGTGTGGAACCGTACACTGAGAGTTTCTGCTTCGTCGCAGGTTGCTTGAATCGCCCAGCTCAGCGCCTCGCCGTCTATATGGCCTTTCATTTCAACATAGTGGGCCACTGTTGAAACGGGCAGGTCGGGGTGGAACGTGAACTCTTCCCAAAAGTCTTTTTGCGCCAGAGTCAGCGGCATCAGGTGATCGGGATCAGTGAAATCTGACATCTTGTTTCCTTGAAATGTGTCTGTCGCAGTTTGTTTCGGCCTCACGCGGCGCGCGCCAACAGATCCGAGACCTGCCTGGCCGTTCTGCACCCTATCAACGCACCCGGCGTTACCGACGCACCAAAGGCAGAGTTCAGCCTGCTGGCGACTTCGGCCAGATGCGAGGGTCTCAGACCTAAGGCGATCAACGGGCTGTCTTGCTGCAAGTCCGCAGGCGCTGAGCGGTCAATGACCGAGAGATAAATATCCAGGACACGATCTGCTGATGTCAGCACTTGCCCGCAGTCAGCGCTGTCCTTTTGCGGTTGCTGCGCAAGGTCGCGGGCGCGGTTGCGATCCAGTTTGCCATTGGCGCTGAGCGGCAAGGCATCAACCATCAAAAACCGGCTTGGCACATGGGATTCGGGCAGGTTTTGCCGTGCAAAGGCGCGCAGGTCGGAAGGGTCCGGTGCGCCGGACTCGGCAGCTACACAGAGCGCGACCAATATTGCCTCACGCCCGTCAACCTCAGGCAGATCGACCACGGCAACATGGTGTAGACTGTCATGCGCGCTCAGTTCGTTTTCCACATCGGTCAGCGAAACACGTACCCCCCGGATTTTGACATAACCGTTTATGCGCGTGGCAAAAATCAATGTGCCGTCGGGGCGATAGTACCCCTGATCCCCGGTCTTGAACGCACGCTGAGAGCGGTTCTGCTCATCGGTCAGAGTCACGAAATCCGTCTGTACCAGCGCCCCATCCACCATGTAGCCAGAGGATAGATTGATTCCTGTCGTGTGAATCCTGCCGGTGACACCCGCCGGACAGTGTTCACCCAGTTCGTTGCAAACGAAATACCTGCACCCTTTCAGCGGACGGCCATAGGGAATGATCTGCACGTCTTCCGGCCCGATATCGTGCCAAATGCTCCAGATAGTTGTTTCGGTCGGACCACCCAGCGACACCAGCCTTGCGTCGGGCAGAAAATTGCGCAGCGACGCGATCGTGGTTGGTTTGATGTAATCACCGCCCTGCGCAATAAGCCGTAGGCTGTGCAGATCCCCATCACGGCTACAGGCCAACAGCATCTCAAGTATCGCCGGAACAGAGATCCAGATCGAAACTTTGTGGTCCCGAACCAGCTGCGCCCACTGGATAGCGTCCTTTTCCTCGCCCTCATCCGGCAGAACCAGCACCGCTCCGGCAGTGAGGGCTCCAAATACGTCGAATACCGACATGTCATGGTGCAGAGGCGTGACCGAGATCAGCACATCCCGATCATTGACCTGCCAATGCTCCAAGGTACGACCCAGCGTGTTAGACGTGCTGCGGTTGCTGACGGAAACACATTTCGGTTTCCCTGTCGTGCCCGAGGTAAAAAGGTAATAGGCGGGGTCTGCGGAACAGCTGCGCCCGCGTAAAGTATCGGTTTCAGGTGGCGTAATACCGTCGATTGGATGCCCCAACAGAGATTGCGGTGAAGCGCATTTGTGCCCCCGTATTTCCAGTCGTGCGATCACAAGGCTGGGCGCAGAGGCATCCAACAGGTATTTCAGGCGGGCCTCAGGCGCACTGGCATCGATGGGCACCCACTGAAGCCCTTCCAGGGCACAGGCCAACTGAAAGATGATATGGTCGGGGCTGCGTGGCAGGCAGATTGCGACAAGATCACCTTTCGACAGACCATTGGCGCGCAGCCCGGCAATCGCAGCCAGGACAGAGGTTCCGAGTTCTTCGTAAGTGACAGTGGTGTCGCCTCTGATCAGAGCGGGGGCGCTGGTCCGGCCATCAAAGATGTTCCTGCCGATGCGTTCCAGAAATCGGGCGCATTCAAATGGCTCAGCCGGATCGTTCAATTGGTAATGCGCCAGATTCACATAGTCGGATGCGGTCAAAACCAGATCGTCGGCGGTAGCCAGCGCAGTTATGGCGCGATGGATGGCGTTGAGCAGGTCTTGCACCACCTCTTTGGACAGCGCTTCTTGCGCGTAGTCGAGAGACAGTACGAGGTTCCGGTCAGCATCCAGCGTAAGCCGGATGTCCAATGCTGTTTGCGGCGTAGGCGTGAGGCCGTCGACGTACTGCATCGGACTGTCCGGATGCTGCGTGGGCCAGCTTAGTCCGCTTGTGATCACCACCGGCAAGGCCAGAGCGCCACCGTTCCGATTCAACAGCATCCGGTTTAGATCGACACCCGAAAATGCGGTGTGCTCCAAACCCTCGAGGATGTCCTTCTGTACCTGCCGGGCCCGGTCCGCAAAGCTGCCCTGCGCCCCGTCGTAGGCCACAGCGATAAAGGACGAGGTATTCCCCGAAGACGATCCACTGCCACCCGGAGAGACAGGCACCGCCACGCAGGGTTTCAAGTCGCTGGTCCAGCGTGCCAGAACTTCGAGTATCAGGGCGGTCAGCGTTCCATTCAAGAACAGCCCGTGTTTTGCGCCACAGAGTCTGAGATCGCGAACCTTAGCGCGCGAAACAGTAAGCGCCTTGCGGTGGTAACGAGACTGGATGATCTGTTCAGGATTCTTGCTGCAAGGTAAACTTGGAGGGCCAAGGACCTGTTCCAGTTTTTTCTGCCAGTAATCGGAATCCGCCGCCCTTTGAACGGCATCCGGCACTATCTCGTTTTTGACGGCGGGTTGCGGCGCAGCGTCCTCTTCGCCTTTGGGCGCGAACAAATACCGCAGCAATGCAAGGATGGATTGAGCATCGAGAATGAGCGCATCAAAACGGGTCATCACAGACAGATCACCCTCGGGCATTTTGATTGCAATAACTCCCCAGGGGGGCTGGTTATCGGGGAAGACCTCGTGCGACCATCGGGCTTGCAAGGCAGCGAGCTGCTGTTCTGCTTCGGTTTTGCCAAGCGTTGAATGGTCGAGAACCTGAAGGTTCAGTACAGGTTCCGGGCGAATGGACTGGGTCAGCGTTCGGGAGTCAATCACCGTTCGTAATGCCGGATTCGATCGCGTCGCCGCGGCTAGTCGGTGACGCAAAAGTTCCAGCGACATTGTCCCGCGAAAAAGCTGAAAATCCTGCATTGCAACGCCGCCCAGAGGCAGCTGTGTTTGGCGCCCAAGCAAATAGGCTTTCTGTAAGGGCTTTAAAGGTGCGTCGGTGGTTTGCGGTTCCGGTTTTGCGGGTAATGAAACCCAGTCCATCAACGGGCGCTCCAGATCACTGGGATTTCGCACAATATGGGTGATCGCGGCGCTGAACATGTCGAAGACTTGCACGGTCCAGCTCAAATCAACCATGTCTTCGCGAATGTCCCAGTTGATTAGAATCTGATCCAGCACCCGTGCAACCTGAACATCCAAGGCGACCTGAGGACCCTGAGAAATGACCCATGTGAGTTCACCAAAGGTGGCTGCCACCAACTCTGACTGGATTGGTGCGCCACGTGTAGCCAACCCCGCCGTAAACACCACCGGTGCGCGTTGAACAGAACCCCGGTGGCGCGACAAATCCCTCAGCAAGGCCGGGCCGGGGTATCCTGTATGGGACAGCTGCTGCTTGATGTCCGACCAACAGCGCAAAGCGAGGGATTTCAGACTGTCAGCTGCATCTACCTTGGCCGCGAACAGTCCCAGATCCGAGAAGTCACCAACCAACCCTGTCGCCGCGCCCGACCGATGAAATCGCGGTAGGTTCAGGCAGAACCGACTGGTGTTCAGCGCTTTGGCCAGACTTGCCGAAAACAGAGCCAAAACCAGACTCGACACAGTTACACCCGCAGACTTGGCGATTTTCTCCAACGCGATTCGATCTTCCGCCGATACATTTTTTGACAGCCGGGTGCTGCGCGGCCGCTGCGTTGGATCAGTTGGACGCGGCAGATTCGGTGCAGGGGGGAAGGTGTCGAACCGGTCAGCCCACCAAGCCCGGTCTTTCCGGTATTCTTCCGGATGTGCAGCCGCCTGCTCGCGATAACGTTCGTAATCCGACAGAGGTGGCAACCGGTCGGTGCCACCATCCGTGTAGATTCGCGCTAGATCATGCATCACAACGCCAAAGCAGGACGGATCAGCCGGTATCATATCCATGTCCACATGCAGCCGTTGCCTTTGTCCTGGCAGTAGGCTCAGGTGGAATTCAACGGCGTGGCCAGTTTCCAGTTCCAAACGCTGGTGCGATTTTGCGTCACGAATCCGGTTTAGTTCCCGATCCAACTCCGCGCCCTGAAGATGCCTCAGATCGTTCAATATCAGCGCGTGCTTCCCATCGGCTGGAACAATTTGCGGTGCCCCGTCTGCGGCTACAGCCAGGCGCAGCATCGGATGGCGCAGATAAAGCGCCTGCACACTTGCCTTTAGTCTCTCAACATTCAGAAGGGGGGCATCAAACTCTCCGTAAAGGTGTGCAACAACTCCGTCCGAGGACGACGAGGAATGGCCGCCGATCCAATATGCGGCTTGCATGGGCGTTAGGTCCAAAATGAGGTCCTTTAAGGCAGTTGACATTAGTCGACAAAAATACTCAAGTATGAGAGCGCGTCAATACACACGCCGGAAATCTGGTTGTGGCTGGACGATTATTTGAAAAACAGGAGCGCTCGATTCAGAGAGCCGCCGTCAGGTGCGATCGCATGGAATTCGATGGACAGTGTGTGGAAAATTATCGTGAAAAAACAACCAATTGAATTTACGCCTTGGCCAGAGAACTTGGTGCGCCGCTACCGTGCAAAAGGGTATTGGATCGACCAGCCTTTGACGCGCGGGCTGCGCAATCAGGCTCGGGTGCGGCCGGACACTGTCGCGCTGATCGATGGAGCGCGCAGCGTGACTTACAGTGAGTTCGAACAACGCGTCATCGCATTGGCACGGCGGTTTTCTGCAGCCGGTCTTGGGCAAGGGGACACCGCATTGGTACAGCTTCCGAACTGTGCTGAGTTTTTCATTACGTTTCTTGCATTGATCGAATGTGGAATTGCTCCGGTAAATGCGTTGTTCAACCATAAGAAGAATGAACTTGATGCCTATGCCGACCAGATTGGCCCAAGTGCCCTGATTGCGGATCGCGGTCACCCGCTGTTCCGAGACGACCAATATGTCGAGGCATTGAAAGCGCGGTCAGGTCAATTGAGGACAGTTTTGTTTCGCGGGGGCGAAACTGCAAAAAACAGTCTTAGTCACTGGTTGGACCCCGTGTCCGATTGCTCTTTGACTGACTTGACCGAAGTGGCCAACGCTGGCCCATCGGCCCCGGATCAGGTGGCGTTCTTTCAGCTTTCCGGGGGAAGCACGGGAACTCCCAAACTCGTTCCACGTACGCACAACGATTACGACTATAGTGTTCGGGCAAGTGCCGAGATTTGTAGGTTGTCGCATGAAACCCGGTTTTTGTGTGCCCTGCCTGCACCGCATAACTTTCTGCTGAGCTCCCCCGGCGCGCTCGGCGTGTTTCACGCAGGTGGCACAGTTGTTCTGGCACCTAACCCAGACCCGCAGACATGCTTTCCCATCATTGCAAAGCACAAGGTCACCATGGCTGCGCTGGTGCCCTCGGCCGTATCGATGTGGCTGCGCGCCGTAGAGCAAGCCAATGAAAACCCGGAGGCTGAACCAATCGATCTCAGTTCTCTGAAGTTGGTGCAGGTTGGCGGGGCGTCCTTTGCCGAGAGTGTCGCGCGACGTGTTCCCAAGGTTTTGGGCTGCGCGTTGCAGCAGGTGTTTGGAATGGCCGAGGGTCTTGTGAACTATACCCGGCTGGATGATGATCCGGAGGTTGTTTTCACGACGCAAGGACGCCCGATCAGTGCTGATGACGACGTGCGGATCGTTGACGAAACCGGGAAAGATGTTCCGGAAGGGCAGACCGGCATGTTGGCCACGCGTGGACCATACACGTTCCGTGGATACTACCGCAGCCCCGAGACAAATACCTCAGCTTTTGACGGCCAGGGCTACTACTTCAGCGGAGATCTGGTACAGCGTCTACCCTCCGGCCACTTAAAAGTTGTTGGGCGGGTCAAAGACCAGATTAACCGAGGCGGAGAGAAAATTGCCGCGGAAGAGATCGAAACGCTTCTGCTGCGGCACCCTCAGGTTCAGCAGGCGGCGCTGGTTCCGGTGGTAGACGCAAATCTGGGTGAGAAAAGCTGTGCTTTTGTTGTGGCGCAGGGCGCATTACGGCCGGTGGCATTGCGTCGGCACCTGATGGAACTGGGTGTCGCCGATTACAAACTGCCCGACCGGGTGGAATTTGTGGGCTCGTTGCCACTGACCGCGGTTGGGAAAACCGACAAACGTGCCCTCCGCCGCCAGCTTTCTGAGAAGCACGCGGCAAGCGCGCCTCGCCAGAGGGCAATCGTCGAAACACTTTAAATTTGTTCGCCAACAGAAAAGGACAGGAACATGCTGGATCGTAGCTGGCTGGAAACGCGCGTGCGCAGCCTTATCGAAGATGAAGAGGACATCGCGCCCGACGAAAACCTCATCTATTTCGGACTCGACTCAATCCGGGTGATGGAGCTTTCGACCGAACTCAAAACGCAGGGCATCGTTGTGACATTTGAGGAGTTGGCCAGCAATCCAACAATAGACGCTTGGTGGGCTTTGATATCAACCCGCCAGAATGCGGCTTGACGCTTCGTTAGCGCAGCACATGACAAACGACTGGCCTTGGTCAGGCCCCAAAGGGCCAGCCGTTTTTTCGTGGAAGCATATTGGCGATCATGACGCGTCAGTGCCGTTGCCAGAAAACCTGAGGCGCGCGAGGTCCAAGCGCCGCACCGAATACCTGGCTGGTCGCTGTGCCGCGCGCCAGTCTATTCGGTCGTTGACCGGAGAGCCGTTGGCCCCCGGAGCGGCGGAGGACCGTGTTCCGATCTGGCCTGCGGGTCTTGTAGGTTCGATAAGTCATGGCGGCGGGCTGGCGGTTGCGATTGTTGGTAGACATCGCGACTATTTGGGGCTTGGCGTGGATGTCGAGCCACTGCTGGACACCGACCGGGCGGCAAAGCTGGCGCCGCGAATCCTAACCAAGTCCGAACGGCGCGGCGGTGCATCGCCTGAACACGTGACAGTTGCGTTTTCCGCCAAAGAAAGCCTGTTCAAGGCCCTGTATCCACTGACGCGCGTCTGGTTCGAGTTCGAAGATGCGGTGCTTCTGACCTGCGATAACAATGGCAACGGGAAAATAAGGTTGTGCCGGGACTTGGGTCAGGGATGGACCCGAGGTCGGATTGTTCCGTTCAGCCATACAAGGTTTCAAGGGGCCATACTGACCCGGGTTGACATAGTTGCGCCTCAGGCCCTGAGAGTGGCGCCGCCATCAACATAGAGATCCGCCATTGTTACATGCCCGGCCTGGTCGGACAGCAGGAACATCGCGGCTTGGGCTATATCATGCGGTTGGGCGAGCTTGCCCAAGGGGATGCCTGTGCGAAACTGCTGCGGGTTACCCGCGATGACGCTGTCGGCGCCGGTTTCGTCAGCCCACATGCCGGTCAGCATCGGTGTAAGTGTCGACCCGGGCGCAACGATATTGCAGCGTACCTTTTGGCTTGCCAATTCCAGGCCAAGGCAGCGGGTCATCATCGCCATGGCCGCTTTGGAGGCCGCATAAGCCCCCATGTTCATTCGGGGGATGCCCCCGGCATTGGACCCGATCATGACAATCGCGCCGCCTCCGCCTTGGGCAATGACCCGACCCAGGGCCCGGCCGACAAGAAATGCACCTTCCGCATTGATTGCAAACAGCGTGCGCCAGCTTTCGGGTGACATGTCCAGCAGGGGTTCTGTGTTCAGAACCGCCGCTGCATGGACACCCAGCCGGATCGGTCCAAAACGCCGTTCCGCATCAGCGATACAGTCCGCAATGCCCTGTTCTTTGGTGACATCCAGTTCGTGCCAGTTTGTGCGCGCATTATCACTCATGGATATGGCTGCCAAAGCGGGCGCAGTGTCGGTGGCCGTGACCAGTGCGCCTGCGCAGGTCAAGGCTTCTACTACAGCCTGCCCAACACCACCCGCCGCACCAGTCACAAAAGCATGGCGGTTCTCAAAGCCAGTCAAGTGCATATCAGCCGTTCCCAAACAGGCCAAGCAAGTGCTCGGTCGTGCAGAGCCCACCGCAGGTAGACGCGACCCAGTTCATCGCCATGTCGTGACGTGCGCGGTCAAAGTCGGCCTGAGCATCGGCAACGGCGAAGGTCTCGAAATCACGCTGAAATGCGTCCGCTGCTGTGACAAGGCATCCAATATGCGCGTAAATTCCGGTGATGATCAGTTGATCGCGCCCACGGGCGCTTAGAAGATGCTCAAGGTTCGAGCGTTGAAAGGCGCTGTAGCGATGCTTGACCAACACGTTATCTCCTGGCTGCGGTGCCAGCGGTTCGACAATGTCGCAGTGCTCGGGGGCATCTCGCATACCGGACCCCCATAGATCCGCCTGCAAACCTCGGTCCGGGCGGAACTGATCACCTTCCTGCGCGGTGTAGAAGACCGGGATACCCGCATTGCGGGCCGCTTGGGTCAACCGCCCGATGTTGCGGATGACCGCAGGCAACGGGGCTTGTTTCATAGGGTACGGAGCGCAGAAATACCGCTGCATGTCATGGACTAGCACGGCCGCGCGTTGTCTGTCCGGCGCCCAGGGGCCACGAGCGGGAGGAAGCTCTGCGGCCGTCGGCAAATCATAAGTGGCAATTCTCGGCAGTGCCATCCGGGGTCTCCTCTTCTCAGGCTTGTCCGGTCCCGTTCAGACCGGCCAGAGGTGGTAGGCCCAAAGCGGTCAGCATGGCGCCGAATTTCGCACCTGTCTCGGCGCTTTCGCTTGTGGGGTCGGAGCCGAGGACAATACCGGCCCCGGCGAACAGTCTTGCATGTCTGCCGCAAATCTCGGCGCAGCGGATTGCCACGTACCAAGCGCCGTCGCCGCGCCTGTCGCACCACCCGGCAGCACCAGCGTAGAAATTCCGGTCAACGGGTTCCAGCTCTTTGATCAATCGCGCAGCCCGGTTCAGCGGAAGACCACATACCGCTGGGGTTGGGTGCAGCTTGGCAGCAAGAACAGCCGAGGGAATATCACCATGCTTCAATTCCCCCTCGATCCGGGTGCCCAAGTGCCACATGCTGCGGGTTGAGGTCAGTCCCGGTCCGGCAGGCCTTGTCAGTTGACGGCAATAAGGGGTCAGAATGTCCAGAATGTACTCGACCACCATGGCGTGTTCCCGCTTGTCTTTTTCCGAGCGTGCCAGTGCACCGGCGGCCTCGGAATCGGCCACGGGATCTTCATGCCGCCGGGCAGATCCCGCCAGTGGATATGAGGAAACGCGGCGCCCTTGTTTCCCCACCAGCAGTTCAGGTGTTGCGCCAATCAGATAGCGGTTCTGCGGATCATTCTGGTGATGGGGCAGTTGAATCTGATAGGTCGTGACAGCGGGATCATTCATGAGACGAGACAGGATCGCTTCGAACTGAAACGGCTGATTGGATTCAAGTGTCAGTGTGCGGGCCAGTACGATCTTGCGCAATGCGCCAGGAGAGCCTTGTTCGATCTCCATGATGCGAATGGCTTCGGCAACGGCATCAGCGAAGATGGGAACAGGCGGTTCGGCCCGGGGCGCCAGAAGCGTCGCCTCCTGTGTGTCTTCATCGTTCGACAGGTCTGCTTTGGTCGTTTGTGGTGCCGCCCAGAGGCAATCTGTTCGGGTTTTATCGAATGGTAGGGCACCACCAACGATGACATCTTCTGGTAAAGCCGAAAAAGCGTCGTTCAATCTGGACTCGAGCGTGTCCACCGAACCTGGTGCCACCGGGGAACATGCGTTCTGCGCCGTAACAACGCGGCCTGCGCCCCGAAAGGTGAAACAGGAAGGCGTGCCGCCGGAAATGGGCCCTCGGGGCCGTTCAGATACAGACAACATTGGAATTGCCCCTTTCGTTAAGCGTCGGACCATGGGTCACGCGAATGACGTTCTGAAAGTGCTGGCATAGGCTGGCGTACTGCGTGGGCGCATACCTGATGCGCCATCACCTGGTTTCTTTGAGCGACCCTCAAGTGGGGTACGAACAAGCTTTAACGCGATCGATTATTACGGTTTGGCCAATGCGCGATTTGCTGGCGGATGAACCATTCGCTGATTTGGGCGAATACCGGGGTAATGAAATCCGGGCTTAGTCCGAGTGCGCCGGCCCAACCGCTTCGGTCGTCGAGCATTTCTCTTACTCGGTCAGGAGCAGGAATGGCTTGCAGGTCAGGCTTGAAATCCGCCGCAGCTTTGACATAATCCAGCCTTTTGCTCAGCAGCCCGATAATCTGCGCATCAATGGTGTCGATCGCATGACGTACGTCCTCAAGACTGTTGACCTGTTCAGGTTCTGGTGTGGCAGAATCCAGCGGTGCGTTGGCGGCCCGATGCGCCGCAGGATGTAGGTTGTTCGAACTGTCTTGGATCATCCTGCCATCTCCTCGAGCCTAGATACGTCAGGTTCTCCGAAATGTTGGGCTTTGAGCCTGTCACGCAAGCTGCGCTTGTTCACTTTTCCCACGCCGGTTTGCGGAAAAGCATCCACGAAAATGAACTCGTCTGGGATTTTGAAGCCCGCAATTCCGGCTTTCCCCAGTTCGCGCCGCAGTTCATGGCCCTTCAGGACGCGCCCCGGTGATGCGATGACAAAGGCACACAGACGTTCGCCGACACGCGGATCGGGGCGGCCCACAACCGCAGCGTCCACCACGCCGGGATGCCCGGCCAGCAGGTCCTCAATCTCGTCCACGCCGATCATTTCTCCACCGCGATTGACTTGATCCTTTTTCCGGCCTTCAACCGAAATGTACCCGTCTGCATCACGCGCAACGATGTCGCCGGTGCAATAGAACCCATCCGCCGAGAACGTACGGGCATTGTGTTCCGGCATGTTGTAGTAACCACGGATCGTATACGGCCCACGAGTCTGAAGCTCGCCTGTCTGACCGGGTTCAGCCTCGGTCCCGTCCTCACATGCCACACGCACCTCGTCCCATTCGGACATCTGAATGCCCTGTGTCGCGTGAATGCGCTCTATGTCGTCGTCCAGCGCGGTGTAGCAGATCAGCCCTTCGGCCATGCCCAGCACCTGTTGTAGTTTGCATCCCAGTCTTGGGGCCACCTGGCGCGCGTTGGAGGGATTGAGCTTTGCACCCCCAACCTGCAGCACTCTGAGCGAATAAAGTGGTCCGCGGGAAAAAGCAGCCTCTACCCACATGATCGCCAGAGGCGGGACAAGCGATGTGATATTGACCCGGTGCTTGTCGATCAAAGTAAAGCACGTTTCGGCCCCTGGATCGGGAGCCATTATTGCCGTTCCTCCAACTGACAACGTGCCCATCACACCAGGGCAGGCGAGTGGAAAGTTATGCGCAATTGGCAGCGCGCACAGATATCGGGTATCCGGAGTCATACCGCTTGCTTTGGCGGAGCAACGGATGTTGTAGAGATACTCCATATGTCTTCGAGGGATCAGTTTCGGAACCCCGGTCGTGCCGCCGGAAATCTGAAAACATGCCACGTCCTCGGCATCTGGCATTGGCCAGGGGCCGGTTGATGCAACGGGTGAGATATCGCTGGTTCTCAGGTTGTCGAGACTGATTTGCTCTCGGGCATCGCCCAGTACAATGATGTGCTGGATCGACGGTGTAGCAGCTTTCACTCGTTCGGCCATCGCTACCATGTCGTCTCCGCCCGAACGGTCTGGCACGATGCAGGCGCGCGCCTGAACAAATTCAGCAAACTGGCCAATCTCGCGGTCTCGATGTGCAGGCAGAGCCAGCACCGGGACGACCCCCAAACGAAAGAGCGCAAACATCAATTCGACAAAGGCAATCGAGTTTGGCAATTGCAGAACAACCCGATCACCACATTGAAACCCTAGGTTTTCTAGCGCGCGGGCCAGGATCAGGCTGCGTTCATAGAGCGCCCGATAGCTGTAAGTGAGGTTTCCCTCAATCAGGGCCGTCTTGGGTCCGAACCGGTCACTGCTGTCCACCAGAAAGTCGAAAAAAGTTTCGTCACGCCAAACGCCCTTTTCCCTGTAAAGTTGTGCAACATCATCAGGCCAGAAGGGGCAAAGCGATTGCCAGTCAAGTGCAGAAACAGTCATGTCAGCGTCCCAGAGAGTGTCGGGTCCGGTGGGAAAGCCTTAACGACTTGTGCCTGCGGAGTTTGGTGATTTAGCTTAGCGAGGTATAGACCTTTAAGGTGTACTCAACGCCCGATGGCACTGTAATGATGTGCAGGTAAGCGGTTCATTAGTCCTTGAATTTGGAAAGTTCACTTCACACATGCCAGCAGTTGAAAAGTAAAGGCGACTCTTTTAGTTGGGTATTTTCTGAAGCACCTTAGGCGTTTTGTAAAGACCTATATGCGTGTACTTTGCTTATCCGCACTTTTGGCAGTTTGATGACTGAGGTAAGCTCCCGACAATAAAGAAACTTCTCAATATTCTTCGAGGTGCCCAAGGAATGTGGCCTTGGTGTAGTCTGAGCGGAACAGACTGCGATCAACCAGAGCGGGAATAACCCCCTCTAAAGCCAGGTGCATGGATCGGACCGATCCACCCGGAACGCAGATGAATCCATCAATGGCACCAGCCTGTGCCCACTGCGCGACCTCATCAGCAGCATCCTGCACTGTGCCAACAACCTGCCAATGCCCTGACCCCATGACTTCCGGGTACCTGAGCAGGTCCTTAGGTGTTGGTGACTCGCGCCGGATAATGCGCTGCAACAGCTCTGCATGGGTGCGGCTGGGGGTCTGAACGGGCAACTTTGGCAGGTCGGCGGCGGCAATCGTGCGGTCTTCTGGCCAGTCCGCAAGGTCCAACCCGATCATCGCCTTGATCCGTGTAATAGCGCGGTTTCGGTCTGCCCGCGCATGTGTGGCTTGGAACAAGTCTTCCGCTTCGGCTTTGCTGTCGGCCAGATACAGGCTGAGGCCGGGCAACAGGCGCACCTTATCCGCCGCACGGCCTTGGCGTTCGGCGCGCGCACGCAAAGACGTGCGGAGAGTGCGCGCAGCATCCCGGTCAGGTGTCGAGGCAAAGACCGCATCCGCAATGGCTGCCGCGAAATCCTGACCCACTTCAGACGCCCCCGCCTGAACCAGCGGTATCCTATCGCCCGGCAAGGCAGGTACGTTCAGTGGTCCCTGAACCTGAAACTGCAGGCCTTCATGAGCAATCGGTTTAACGCGCGAGGCATCCGCAAAACGACCCGTCTTGCGGTCGTTCAGGATCACGTCGCCGGGATAGCTGTCCCATAGGGCACGCACGATCTCGACGAATTCTGCGGCACGTGCATAGCGTTCTTCCGCAGAAGGCATCGCGTCGAGGCCAAAATTCTCGTGCCCTCCTAGGGCTGTCACCACATTCCAGCCCGCGCGCCCATGGCTTATCCGGTTCAGCGTTTGCAACTGGCGGGCAACCACATAGGGCGGCGGGAAGGTGGTTGAAACTGTCGTCAGCAATCCGATCCGCTGCGTTTCGTGGGCAATGGCGGCCATCATCATGGTGGGGTCCATGCTGGAAAATCCCGGGCCGGTCTCCAACACTTGCGGATCAAGGTACAAGGTGTCGGGCAGAAAGACGAAATCCATCTTTGCGACTTCAGCCCGCTTTGCGATATCGGCAGCAAAGCCGGGTTCGTAGTAGTGCTCGATCCCGCTATCAGGTCGGTGCCAAGCCTCTCCGCTCAGCCATGTGGGTGCCAGTGACATTCCGATATGCAGCTTACCCATATCGTCTAACCTCTGATTTTTATGCCAGCTTTATAATTGCCGACTCTTTTACTATGGAATAAGAGGAGCGCAAGCTAAGAACGAGGACCCTGCAGTGTTGGAACTGTGCGACGTTTCCATAGCCTATGGCAAACACTTGATCGTGCGCGACGTGTCGCATCGGTTCGCCGAGGGGCGATTCACGGCGCTTGTGGGTCCGAACGGATGCGGAAAATCCACGTTGCTGCGTGGACTCATGGGGCTGTTGCCCATGCAACAGGGCAGGGTTCTGCTGGATGGGCGGCCGGTGCACGAGATGAGGCGGCGCAGGCTGGCCCGCCAAATCGCGTATCTGCCGCAGGACAATCACTGTCCTGACTACATGACCCTGGGCGAAATGCTGGAATTGTCGGCCTTTTCACGCAGCCGCGTGATGCGGGGTCCCAGCGCTTCGGACCGGCGTCTGTTTCGCGATGCGCTTGAAACAGTTGGTCTGCTGGATATGGCGCACCAACCGCTGAACACTCTGTCCGGAGGACAGCGCCAGCGCGCCTGGATTGCCATGGTTCTGGCGCAGGATGCTGATCTGATCCTGATGGATGAGCCGGTCAATCATCTGGATGTCTCCTACCAATATTCAGTTCTTGACTTGGTGGCCCGGCTAACCCGTCAGAAAGGCAAGACGGTGATCTGTGTCTTGCACGACCTGAACCTGACCGCCAGTTTCGCGGACGAAGTGGTTCTGATGCGCGACGGCCAGCTTGCGGCCGCAGGACCCGTGCGCGACACTATCACAACCGAAAATGTCATGCACACATTTGGCATGGATGCCGAGGTTTTCGATCGCAACGGCCGACTGATTTGCCTGCCGCAAATGGTGGAACTGTCGGCATGACCTTCGATGTCGTTCGATCAAGGCGGCACATGGGCTTGATACTGGGAGGGGCTGGCCTGATTCTGGCGTTGGGACTCAACCTGTGTTTGGGTACGCGCCTGATTTCTCCGAACCAGTTGATTGGGTCTCTGCTTCAATTCGATGCCGATCAGCTGGATCATTTTCTGGTGTGGTATCAGAGGCTTCCTCGGGCGCTGATTGCAATGTATACCGGGGCGATGATGGCCTGTGCGGGCGTCGTGCTGCAATCCCTGATGCGCAACCCGCTGGCCTCCCCGGCAACGCTGGGGATCAACGCGGGCGCAACCCTGCTGGTTGTGTTGGGGGCAGCGATCTGGCCGCAACTGATGAGCTCCGGATCTCTGGTGGCACATGGATTGACCGCACTGGCGGGCGGTGTCTTGGGCGCCGTTCTGGCGCTGACAGTGGCGCGTCTTGCCGGGCTGGCGCAGGATCCGCGCGGGTTTTCCCTGATCTTGGCCGGAGCGCTTGTTTCCATGTTGCTCAGCGGTGTAACGCAGGCCATCCTGTTGTCCGACCCGCAGCGCCGCAGCGACCTGTTGGGCTGGGCCTCGGGCAATATCAATCACGTCTATGCGGATCGGTTGGCTGCCTTCTGGTGGATTGGGGTAATCTGCTGTGGCGTTTTGTTTACCTTGGCGCGCCAACTCAACCTGATCCTTCTGGGGGCAGACAAGGCCAGCACCACCGGGGTCAATGTCCCGTTGGTGTCACGGGGTGCAATGTTGGCTTCGGTGTTCGCGGCCTCATCCGCCGTTGCGGTTTGCGGACCGGTGGGGTTCATCGGTCTGGTGGTTCCGCATATTGCACGCCCTGTGCTTGGTGCCGCGGTGGGACCGCTGCTGCTGGGCTCGGCGTTGATTGGGGCAAGCCTGTGCCTGTTGGCTGATCTGGCAGCACGTCTGGCGTTCCAGCCCTACACCCTGCATACCGGCGTTGTTATGGATCTGCTCGGTGGTTTGTTCTTTATCGCCATCATCAGACACCAATATCTGAACGGACGGGCAGGGCAGTTGACATGAGACTGACCCGCGCGCTTGATACCCGTCCGGTTCTGCGGTTTGGCAACGGTCTGGACCTGCGGTTGGGCAATCTGGCCGCTGGCATGGGTCTGTCGCTGGCGATACTGACCACGGCTTTGTGGTCGCTGACCTCGGGCGACACGCCGATCGGACTTGCCGAACTGATGCAGCGAGAGTTGAGCGAGGACCAGCGCTTTGCCCTGATCTATGTCCGCCTGCCACGCCTGCTGCTGGGGGCGCTTGCCGGTTGGTGTTTGGCCATATCGGGCGCGATGCTGCAATCGCTGACTCAGAACCCGTTGGCCGACCCTGGTCTGCTGGGGTTGAGCCAGGGCACGATGATCACAATCATGCTCTTGCTGTTGTTTCTGCCATCGGCACCGCCGGCCCTGATCCCGCTGGCGGGACTGGTCGGAGGATTAGTCTTTCTGCTGATCCTCAGTTCGCTGTTGCGCGGCAACGTGGGCGACGGTCTGGCCATCCTGTTGATGGGGATTGCACTGGACACTGTATTGACCTCAATAACCGGGTTGTTGGTTCTTTACACGCCGACCGAGATTTCCGTGGCCGTGTCTACTTGGTTGGCCGGGTCTCTGTACCTGTCAAGCTGGCCGCAGATCGTTGGCCTTGCCCCTTGGGCTGCACTGAGCCTTCCAATTGTTCTGTTCGCCGCACCGCTGATGCGCCCGCTTGATCTGGGGGATGAGCGCGCCATTGCCCTTGGGGTGAATCCCGCAACGGTCAAACCGGTCCTGTTGCTGGCGGCCGTCTTGCTGACCGCAATGGCCGTGTCGGCGGTTGGGCCGATTGTGTTTCTGGGCGTCATGGCCCCGCATCTGGCACAGTTTCTTTCGGCTGCGACAGGCCGCGCCCGGCTGGTCCTGTCCGGGTTGATGGGCAGTTGGCTGGTGTTACTGGCCGACCTGATCATCCGGACCGGTGCAGCCCAAACCACGATCCCGCTGGGGCTTGCTCTGACGTTGCTGGGCGTGCCGCTTTTCATCATCACTCTGCGTCTTCGGATGCTGCGAACCCTGTTACAAACCTGAGAAGACAAAATGCCATTTACCCGAACTCTGATCTTTTGCTTGACCTTCGGCAGTGCGGCGCCGGCCTTGGCAGGGTCCGTCACAGACGACAGTGGCCGAACTGTGAACATCCCTGACGACCCTCGGCGGATCGTCGTATTGCATGAGCCGATGCTGGGTATCCCGTTGATGGAACTTGGGGTTGAGATCATCGGTGCTTATGGGCGCGGAGATGATGGTGAGCTGCTCAGCGCCGTCGATTTTACCCACGCTACATTGGGCGATCAGGCTCAGCCCACACCACCGCAGGGGATTGGCCCCTTCGGCAATATCAACATGGAGCGCTTGCGGGCTCTGGAGCCGGATCTGATCATCGGCACCGAATATGACGCGGGGCAGGCCGATCTGTTGTCGGCCATCGCCCCGGTTTATCTGCAGAACACCGGTACGGGCCGTGTACAGGGGTTTGAGGTTGCGGCGGATCTTGCGCATCTCTTGCAACGCGATAAGGCATTTGATGCGCTTAAGGCACCCTATGATGCGCAAATCGAGGACCTGCAAAGTGCCATGGCCGACACATTACCCGGCAACACCTTTCTTGCCGTGATCGTGCATGACCAGATCAATCTGGTGGGCGACACCTCGGGCATGGTGCAGGCCCTCAAAGATCTGGGGTTGGTGCGCGAGGATATTAAGGGCAGCATTTCCAACGCACCGGGATCGAACTTTGCAGCCCCGATCAGTGCTGAGTTATTCATGGAACTCGATCCCGCCTTGCTGGTCCTGATGAACAGCTACATGGATACTGCACAGGGTGAATCTGCTGTCCGTGCCCGGCTGGATCGCATCGCGCCGGGTTGGGACAAATTCATGAAACCCGCGCAAGAGGGACGTATCCTCTATCTTGATCCGGCGCAGGTCACCAGCCCGACAATCGCCAGCGCGAAACATACTCTGACCGCAGTCGAAGAATGGCTTGGTGCAAGAGAATGAAGGGTACAGTTCTTCATTCGGTTGACTTGTGCTGATCTCGGTTCTACCGATGCGTTATCCGGGTACACCTTGTGCCCGACAGCCAGAGTCGGACCAGAAGCCATGAGGTCCGGGCAGCCATCAAAAACAACTTAACCGGCTTCACGCTTTGCGATGAAAGCACCTTATTGGATGCGCCGTCGTCGACTGAGTATTCCGGTTCAGATATTGAGGTCTCAGATGCTGCACCGACCAGACTATCCGCTGAAAACCCAGACATTCGTACCCGGGCTTGAGTTTGCGGCAATACGTAGCCTCATGCTGGGCGACGCCGAGAGATGGGACCTGCCTGTGCAGCGGGATGACAGTCAAGGTCTCGTTGTGCAGCTGGCATATGGCTACTGCAGTTTTGAGCCCCATTCGTCGGGGACACGTGCCGCTCTGCACGCCACGCGCCCGGAGAACCTTCATGTTATTCGGGAACGACTATTGGCCCGCCTGACCGAGCTTGTCCCGGAGCAAGTCAGTCAGCTGCGGTGGACCGGAGAGGATCAATCCGAGCGAGTGAAAGCAGGTGATTACCCCCCTAACTTTCACTTTGCGACAGCATTGGAAGTGTCTGTACCGTCGGAAAATTTTCTACGCGTTCGGGCTGGGATTTCTGACTTGTCGGGTTTTACAGACGAGTCCATTCACTTCCGTCTTTTATTGCAACCGGATGGTACAGAAGCGCCAGAGTGGCCTGTATTGGCTGAAAACGGATCAACACGCTGGCCAAAGGGCGACAAGGCCCTGCACAAGCCTGTATACACGGTAAGGCACCTTGATCGATCGTCTGGTATTATCGACTTTGACGTGTTTATCCATGAAGGCGGACAGGTGACCGATTGGGCGCGTCAATTGCAGCCGAACACGCGCTTTGCCGTGCTTGGCCCGTTAGGTGGAGGTGTGTTGAACGAGGAAAAGGTTCTATTGTGTGGCGATGAAACTGCATTTCCGGCAATCGCTCGGATTTTGGAAAGTTTACCGAATAACGCGCGAGGGCAGGTTCTGATGCTGTCAGACCCGTTCGAGACCGAAACTTACCCAGTTACTGTGCCGCCTGGCATCCGGCTCACACGTCTTTCCAGGGGCGAACAGAATCTGGCAGCAAGCGCTTTGGATACGCACGCAAAACACCCCGATCATTTCTTTTGGTACGCCGGTGAAAAAGCCGATGTTGCGCGGGTACGTGCAGCCTTTAAAGAGCGAAACGGCGACCCCAAAGCATCCTACATTCAAGCCTACTGGTCGGAAAACTCCATCTGAAGGGGATTGGGTAGCCGCGTTGGCTTTTTGGAACGTGGGTGGAGCTTGACTTCTCGCGTCCCGGATGACGGGCAACAAAATGCGTACCTGCTGGCTTTCAAAACCCGTCTCCGCCACGACTGACTGAACGCCTTATGGTTTAATCCAAGGATAACGATCCAACCTAACCAACTGTTGGAGGACTGCTTTCACTGAATTCAAGCCGTATTCTTCGCTTGGAACCTTGACCCCAAACGAATTTGCGGCCCGATGAACCGAAACACGGAAAGTCGCATGATGGCTGTCGGAGTTAATTCCAAAGTTTTGGAGTTCGCCCGTGCCTCTGGACCACTTAGGTGAAACTTATCACGAACGTGACGATGTTGTGTGCGTTACAAATCAGGGCTTCGAACTTTTCCTTGTTTTGTCTCACTCCGGTATAGGAGTTGAGTTTACCGAAAGCCGTCGAAATAAATCAAACCAGAATCGTCGGGATTTCGGGTATTTAGCTGAGTTCAAAAGGTATTTCGCAAATTTTTGAGCTATTCTAAAAAATGTTATTATTCGATCCCGAAAGTCCTTTTCCAAGCAACAAGTAGCATTAGCCAGGGAGATTAGTGATGAAGGGTGACAAAAAAGTAATCGAATATCTGAACAAAGCACTTCGGCATGAATTGACGGCCGTAAGCCAGTATTGGTTGCATTACCGCCTTCAGGACGATTGGGGCCTGGGAAGCATGGCCAAGAAAAGCCGTGAGGAATCCATTGAAGAAATGGAGCATGCCGACAAATTGATTCAGCGGATCATTCTTTTGGAAGGCCATCCAAACCTGCAGAAACTGGATCCGCTGAAGATCGGTGAAAACCCGCGTGAAACGCTGGAATGCGATCTGGCTGCTGAGCAAAGCGCGCGCGCCCTCTACAAAGAAGCCAGAGATGTTTGCAAGGACGCTGGCGATTATGTTTCCATGGGTTTGTTTGAAGAGCTGATGTCAGACGAAGAATGTCATATTGATTTTCTTGAGACACAGTTGGATCTGTTTGACCGTGTCGGGCCTGAGCTGTTTGCCCAACTCAATGCAACGAAGATGGAAGACGCAGACTGACCTGTCAGGCCAGCGCTTGGCGACTTTTGCGTAATAGCGCTGAGCTAACCCGTTTAGGTCAGGACAGCGATTCTAATGCTGGCAAGCACAGTCGAGGGGCATACTGTTGGGAACGTTACTGGATGAAAAATCACAGATGGATATTCTAAACCATCTTGCGGATCATCACCCGGCTTCGATCCTGCTGTCAGCTTCGTTCGGCAATGAAATAAATGGCGCTTTGGCAAAAACCCTGTCTTTGCTGAAAGAGAGAGGTTGGATTGACTATAGTATCCACCTCTACAGACACGGCCCATCTCCGCTTCCGCATTCCATTGTCATCACAGAAAAAGGTTTGAGTTTTCTAAAGGAAAATGCGCGTCCAAAGGGGAGTGTCACAGAAAACACTGGAGACTGAGCTTAGCTTCGAGGCATAAGGCGGATCAAAACTGAAAAGCGGAAGCTGTTGCCTTGCAGTTCTTTTGGCGCTTTGGGAAACCGCTTTGATCGGGCTACAGCGCTGAGGGCGGCCTGGTCCAGGGTTGGGTCGCCTGACGATTTGGCAAGCTGGTGGGACACCAACCGGCCGTCACGCGCTATGGTCAGACGGATCGTTACATTGCCACTGGCTTTGGTCCCGCGCGGATAGCGTTTGTTGCGTTCAATCCGGGCTCGGATTTTCGCGCCCCACACGGCTTGTAGTTCAGCCGCCTGTCCCGGTGAGCCCGTGTTCACCTCGGATGATCCCGAGCCAGCTTGTGTGCCTCCACCCGATCCGGCCGAGACCTGCTTGGCGACCCCGGCTGAGGTCACCTTGGCCTTGCGCCCCTCCTGTTCCGGTTTTTTCTGGGGTCGCTGCTTCGGTTTGACCTCTGGTTTCGCCTTTACTTCAGGTTCCGGTTTGGGTGGTGGCGGAGGCGTCGTGTCAATCTGTACCTCGTCTTCCAAGGGGGGCGCGGCCATCGCCACCTTCACCTGAGCCCGAGGCGCCTGATCAATCTGCAAAGACGGCATAGAGGTGGTCGCGGATGGTGACTTTGGTGCTGTCATTTCTGTCGGCGCAGCGGTCCGAACGACGGTCGGCTGTTCCCAGGACTGGACCATTTCGGCGACAGTTGGCGCTGCGGCTTTCAACGACACCAAGGCGTCGCCGCCGCTGCCCCCGGCCGTAATCCCGGATCGAGGCTGGCTGGCAAACACCGCCAGATGCAGCGCTATTGCAAGCGCAACGAACACGAAGGTTTCAAGCCATCGTTTCATTGCGGCGCCACCACCAGTTCGACTTTGCTAAGACCGGCTTTTGCAAGGTCACTCAGCAACCCGGCCACAGCTTTGGCTTCCAATTCGCCATCGGCGCGCATTTGAATGACGCTGTCTGTCTCGCTGATCGCCAGATCGGTCAACGCATCTTCACCTTCGGCCCCCTCAAAAGACGTGCGTCCGGTTTTGTCCACATAGAGCATCCGTTCAGCCTCGGGTTCCATATCGGATGTCGAACGCGGTGGAGTAACCTCGAACGGTTCGGGTTTCGCCAGGTTCGAGGTCATCAGGAAGAAGATCAGCAGCAGAAAAACGACGTTGATCATCGGCACGATGGATTCTGCGCGCGGTCTGCGAGGTGGCTCCGAGAAATCCATGGCGTCACTCCACCAGAACAACCGAAGTGTATCCGGCGTCACGCAAGATTTCGGTGACAGTAACGATGTGTTGCAGTGTCGCCCCGTCCTTCCCACGCAGGATCAACGTGTCCGTTGGTTCTTGCATGAGCGGAGCCAAGGCTGTGGGCAGATCGTTGACTTCGACGCCGTTCAACAAGGTACTCTCGGGCAACACGTCGATCAGCCGGGGCGGGCCGGAATAATCTCCACCCGCCGCGGCCAAAGGCAAGGACAGGGTTGCCTCGGTTCCGAACCGGGACGCCAGCATGAAGAACACCAGCAACAGAAACACCACGTCGATCATCGGTGTCAGGCTGGGCTTGCGCCGAGGTTTGAGGGGCGGGGCGAACTGCATCGGATCACTCTGCTGCCAGTTTCACTTCTTCAGGTTTGACCGATATGAACAGACGCGTGGCGCCATCTTCGACATCACGGCGAATGCGGTCGATGACCGCTTCGAACCAGGTCAGCGCGGCCGAGGCCGGGATTGCCACGGCCATACCCGCAGCGGTTGTCAGTAGAGCCTCCCAGATGCCTCCAGCCAGCAGGGCCGGATCGGCGCGGTTGCCCGATTGTTGCAGCGCCTGAAAGGCGGCGATCATGCCCAGCACAGTGCCCAGCAAGCCCAACAAGGGTGCAATCGTCGCGATCAGTTCCAACGCCCGCAGCCCAACGCCGGCGTTGGCGATCTCACGTTTCGCGACGCGCGACACTTCTTCGCGGGCCCGGTCTTCGGGAAACTTGGCGAGGGCCATTATCGCTGTCTCGATAACCTTTGATCGCACACCCATACGGCCTCTTACGGTGGCAAGGGAGGCTTCTGTGTTGCCTGCTTCGAACAGATCGACGGCCAGCCCGGCCTTGCCGCGGGACCATGCGCCAATCAGCGCAAGCCGCCAGATTTTCCAGAGTATCAGGGCAAGTGTTACGACGGACAGAGCTGCAATAACCCAGATCGACGGCCCTCCATTGCGCAGAAACTCGGTTGCCTGAGTTGAAGTGTCACTCGCGATGTCCAGTAAGCCCTGTTCTGCGGACGCGGGAAATGTCGTCTCGACAGGCGGATTTTCGGCTTCTGGCAGGTTTGGCTCAACCGGCTCAACAGGTACATCCACTGGCGCGGCCTCTGGTTGCTGAGGTGCGCCCGGTGTAGTGCTGATCACTGAAACGTCTGGCGCGGGCAACGGTGTTACTTCCTGCGCGCTCAGACTTATCGGCGTGGTCGTCAGCAGGGCAATCAGGGTCAGCTCTAGCATCAGAACACGACTGTACGATCTGCGTGTTTGAAGGGCTGGACATTCGATGTGGCGCGTCATTGCATACCTTCTTCGCCGGGGCCTACCGGAAACGGGCTCTGTGCGACGTAGATCGTCAGCGCATCAACGAAACCGATAAAAGTCCGCAACTGATAAGCGGGGGACTTGCAGGCTGTCATGGTTGAGTGGCTGGGTTGCGGCTGCATGCTCTCGGCAGCTGCAATCTGGCGTGGGCCACACGGCCCCTTTATGTGTTGGCGTAAATTTCAAAGTGTGAATTGTCAATACGGAGGGTTCTGTCGCAAACTTCTCCCGTACCTGTCAGATCGAACGCATTTCTGGTAACGCGCACTAGAACATGACAGGAGCAGGCCGTGACGATCTCATTTAGGTGTCCACGTATTTACCAACCAGGCCGCGCGTGACATCGGTCTCTTCCAGCATGATACGCTTGCGATCATAGGAAAATGTAAGCTGATGGCCCACGTAGCGGTTCTCGCGCCAACATAGAACATCAGCCAGCCGATCCGGTTCAACATTCAGCGCGCGGTGCAGATTGTCCTGCTTGGCAGGCACCTTTGCAAACTTTGCGTTATAGCGATCCTTGAAGTCTTGCAGAAAGGCGTTCCCGGCCGCCATGTCTGAGATTCCGGCCAGCCTCAGCTCTTTGACGAGCCGATCCTGAAGCGTGCGGTTGGCGCGCTCAACTCGGCCTTTAGCCTGGGAACTGTTCGCGCACAGGATCTCGATGTTCAACTCGTTCAATGCACGACCGAACTGGGTCATGCCAGCACCGCCTTTGGCATCTTCCTTGGCGACACGGAACACCGTGTGTTTGTCGCTGTAAAACGCCACCGGGCGGCCGTGCGTGTGCAGATAGCTCTCAAGCGCTTCGAAGTAGCTGAAGGTGCTCTCGGATGGAACAAAGCGCAGTTCCATCAACGTGCTGGTGGCATCGTCGATAAAGACGAGCAGGGTGCATGGATCGCCTCGATCCTCGAACCATCGGTGATCGGAGCCGTCGATCTGGATCAGTTCGCCATAACATTCCCGCCGCAGTCGTGGCTGATGGAAGGTTCGGCGCTGCTTGCGCGACAGCCAGAGTCCATCTTCGACCATCCATTTGCGCAAAGTCTCACGCGAAACCTTGAAGCCGTGATGCTCGGCCAACTTCTCTGCGGCCAATGTCGGCCCGAAATCGGAATAGCTCTCTTTGACCAACGCCAAGGCATAATCGCGCTTCGATTTGTGAATCTGATTGTTCGGAGGTTTGCCGCGCGCCTTGTGCCGTATCGCCGCCACGCCATCCAGGCGATATCGCTTCAGCAGCCGGAACACCTGGCGCCGCGTCAGATCCAGCAGGTTCGCCGCATTATCAACGGTCAAGCGGCCATCATCGACCTGTGCCAATACTTCCACACGATTCAACTCGCGCTCGCTCATCATCACCCAACCCATGCCCGATCTTCCTCGCTTTGTTATACGAGGAGAGTGACATTCCTGAATTGCTCATGGGTGACATTTTAGCTTTGCGGCTACTGTCGTGTCCCGTGTAATCCGTTTTATGTTAATTATAATTGAGGCTTGCCGTTATATCAGCGAACCTCATTGCCATAGGCATCACCGGCGACACCACACCACGCACATTGATGAACAGACGCGCCCCCGGCGAAACGAACTTTCCATTTATGCCCGAGAAGTCGGCAAAAAACGCGTCTCACTTTGTGCACCCTGTTCCTGTTCCAATCTGCGATGGCCGTCGGCTTCTGGCTGAAGAACTCCCGATCTGCCGGCTTCGGATTGCTTGAGATTTGTGGGGTGGCACATCACACTCAATACCCCCTCTAAAATCCGGTTGGGAAAACCAGTACGTGCTAAAATAAACATGCCACCCGCAGTCTCAGCGTGACACCTTCGGGTATTGGAGTCCACAGCTTTCATGGAAACGTATCGTTTACAGTAGTAACGCCAGCCTGAGTGTCTCTGACAAACACGACCACCGTGTCTGACTTTACTGTCCCGTCAGCCGGAATACCTAATGCCTCAATTCAAGCCAGAAACCTGATTTTTGAAGCATGTTTTCAAACATCCGCAAAACTGAACGTAAATCCCGGACGATATTGAGACAACTCACGCGTTCGGGCCGCGCATACCTCATTGTCTGCCGCTCAACTTTCGGGACTTTTGATTTCTGGTCGTTTTGCTCATACATTCAAAAAGGAACGTGTTGGTTGAGCGAGATACAATGGACGCTGATACTAAACCTCAAACTGATGAACGGCAGGCCGAGATTGCGCATCTCAATGCCAAGTTGTCTACGTTGGTTGCCGAAGTATCCAGGCTCCGAGCGGAGCTATCCAAGTCTGACCCTGAACCGGGTGACATTGACAGGATGTTGCGGGCTCAGGTTGCGAAAACGATCGCAGAAACGGATCGGATTATCGGCATGAACCAATGGTATCCGTTCCTCGCAGGTTGCGGGATTGCACTGGCCCTATTGGTATTGGGCGCCTTTGTCAGCACACAATTCTGAATGCGTCAGAGCCATCGGGCTAGTGATCGATTTTCAATAGAAACCGGATGCAGTTGTAGACTGGGAAGGTTTCGACCAATGCGACACACCTGCCTCATCGAGGATTGCCTGGGCCTGCTTGAACGTCGCGCGCCAGAATGAAACACGCTGACGAATGGCAGCTGCTCGATCCTCGATCTCTATAAGCTTGTATCGCAGTTCTTCGTCGAACTCACGGAAGATACGCTTTGGGTAGCGACCATTCTTCCGCCCCCCGACCTCTTTAGAGAACCTTCGGGTGCTGCCGTCCATCAAAGTTGTTTTTTTCTTGTTGTAGGTTACCCAGACGATCTTTGGTCCAACCTTACGGGTCTCACGCTTGACTGTGAGGGTACAAGGCGGCTGCCGATACCATCTTGCGTCACCTTCCCTGATGAGTTGATGGCATTCATCTTTGAGGGCATGAGCGACATCAAACAACTCGTGGCCGATGAGGTCTTCGTTGGCCAGGATGGCCTTGGCCGCTGCGATATGTCCCTGAAATTTAAACAAAGCACTATCTTGGTACTGCATTCGATCCCATCTTGTTGGTCGCAACTTAGTGTCGAGAACATAAAATTGCGACAAGTGGTTCATACGTTGACCGACTGAACCTATGCAGTTGTGCCTTCGGTTACCAGACCCTTTGGGAGGAAGTTTCACGCAACAAACCCACCACGCGCTCTGCAAAGGTGTACTGACGCAGAGCAAGGCAATAAACGCTGCTTAAGCACCCTTAATCTTTGACGCAAAAATCTGATCTTTTCTTTGGTTTGTTGGCAGCCGCATGAAAGGATGAAACGCGAACTAACGCGGCATCTATCGGGCCTTCTCACCCGTGCGGCGACACACACTTGATGATTTTTTGTTACTGTAGCCACTCCCAACCCAATGATGATCTCGCCGCCAGATAGACCATCGAACGCAACATCAAATCCACAACCTTTGGTTGTTCCATGGTTTGAAAAACAAGGCCAAAATCAGACTAGGTCTAGGCAAAATAACTCCACAATTCTCTCCGCAACAATAATCGCTGACGCGGCCCCCCCCCGCGACTGGTGCAGCCCTCACGGCGCCAGAGCCATGCCCCGCCTTCCAACTTCATTCGGCCTCGGAGCTAATAAACCTCACTTTGGGTCAGATCGGCACGGTTGTGCGCTGGCGTCGACCGCGCAAACGCGTGACGGTCCGGAAGACAGGACACCTGAAAGCCCGAAATCCACCCGTCAATTGCCTGGCTCTGAAATGATCTGGCATTGATAGGGTCCAAACAACGTCACACAGCGCCTTATCTCGCCACTGAGAGGGCGAAAGCGTCTTTTTGGTGGGGCGGGTAGCCGGCGGAGACTTAGAGGCCCTCAGCAGCGCTAAAAATCGCCCCTCGCAGTTTTCATCGAAAATCGTGGCTCATTGCCGAACAATCCCTGAATAACCCACTCAAACACACGACACCAACGTTGTTTCCTGATGTACATTCGACGCATGCAAAGCGTCATGCACCATTTTTGCACACCCCAAAACGTCACATCATGTTGTGATTTTAGGGGGGTACAAAACGTCAAGCGGATTTTTGTGAGGGGTCAAAACGCCATGCAGATCAAACCCGCCTCAATCTCAGGGCCTTTGACGTTGAAAAATTGTTGCCACCGAGCACTTCAGAAACCCGCACGCGCGGTCGTCGCCACCTTCCAAAGACCTCAAGATACATCGCCAGAGCCACGGAGAGCGCCGCTGAGTGGCTTTGCGGGAATTTTGCACCCTACCCCCCTGCCAACATACCATTTCAGCGCCTCAGGAGCGCCCTACGCTCCCGCCATCACCTTCTGGACTCTCGGAAGCTGCTGGTGCCATCGGCTCGCTTTCAAAACAGCCGGGTGCCAAATCCCATTGGGGCCACAGTTCGCACCCCTAGATCCCGCATGATGCTGGGATTTCAGGGGGGGGAGCCTATAACCCTTTCGGACTGGTTCCCGACCCCCTTCAACCCTTGGAACGCGCGCGCATCCTTCCCGATCAATGACCTCTAAGTCTTTCCGAAAGGCTCATTGCACGTTTTGCACCAAGCAAATCGAATAAACCGTCCAGAACTGGTTGTCTTCTGGTCGGAAACTGGTCGTGAAGGTGCCGAGCTCTACGTCTGAGAAGCGTAAAACCGAAGCAAAATGACTGTATTTTTGAAACACCTACTAGCTTGGCGACGGTCCTTTTGGTCGGGTGTCACGAGTGTGTTCAGTCACTCTGGGGAAAAGTTCGCAACGGCGAACTCAACTGATCTGAAGCGATGTTAAATCAACAAACGAACCACACGCATAGGTAGATTATTTTCGTGGAAAAATCTGCAAATCTCAGCACAGTTTGATCACCGGATTCTGTAGTTTCGAAAGGACTCAAAACACACAGTGCAACTCAAACACCTGAGCAACGACCGCCGTATCAGCGCCTGACTTTTGCAGCCCCGAACTGATGCTTGGCTGAGATTATGTATTGCCAATCTTCGACGGCATGTTGTTTTCAGTGGAACCATGAGAACGTGCTTTTTGCTCGACGGCAGACGTTCGAAGCAAGGCCCCAAACGGCATGTCTCAGCAACAACCAAACAATCAGAGAAAGAGTTTGACGACCGTCGCCGAGACGCCAATCAGGCCCGCTGCGAGCAGCATCGGCACCAGGACATCCGGCACCAGGCGAATACTTCCAGGAAGGTAGGAACCCCGCACAGCCAGCCTGGATGTCTCCGCTCTCAGCTTCGCAACCTCGGTCTCCAGCGTCGACGTCAACGCCGTTAGCCTCGCGATTTCAGCATGTGTTTGTTCGTCGCTCATTCTGAATTCCGCATCTGTCAAATCAGGTGCCCCGATCTAAAGTTCGCCCTGAAGCCTAGATCAAACACCCAGGTAAATCAATTTAGTCGGAGTTGAGCGCGGTGGCAGTTGAACCAAAAGTACGCTCCACCGGCTCCAAACTGTATACGCAAAATACTTCCGCTTTTTGTTGCTCTACCCCCGTGGTTTCAGTGGGGAACGCAAACCCTACCGGTGATACCGCCCTCTCAAGCAACGCGAAGATGCGCGCCCGCGAGAAGTGCCGGCAACGTCTTTCTGTTCTCAGGAAACCAGAAATAACATCCGCTTGAAACTCGAGCAGAGACCTCCAAGCGTTTTGCAATGCGTGTCTTCATCCGGCTGCTAATCGGGTCGCACCAGATCGACATGGCTCACGCCAAGCGCTTGCGCCAGCTCGTAGAGCGTAATCACGGTCGGATTGCGCTTCCCCCGCTCCAGCCCACTCAGATATTGCTGACTGAAACCAGAGCGCTCCTCCACCTGCTCCTGCGTCAGGCCTTTTTCCCGACGTAGGCGTGCAAAGTTATTTCCAACCAATTTGCGCATATCCATGCACGGGAAGATTGAGAATTACATACTTTAATGTTATCAACTATAATATGTTTTTTTGCACGCGGAGACCGCATGAAGACCATCACACTGTTTGGCAAAAAGGGCGGTTCAGGACGAACGATCACAACGATGGCATTAGCTTCAGGCTTCCTCGCTCAGGGTAAACGAGTTGCTGTGATGGAATGCACCTATCTAGCGAACAGCTTGGAACACCCCTACCCTTTGCGAAAATGGATGGTGCAAATGGTCACCCAGGGACTTGGCACACCCCGACTTGAATTGATTGTGTGCACGAGCGGACAAGAGGTTGAAGACGCGGTAGCTTCCACCAGAACACGAGGGATCGACATCCTTTTGATCGACACATCTGCCGTTACCCAGGAACCCCAGTTTACCGCGCTTGGCCTCGCTGATCTGATCATCGCACCTGCAATCAGTCGAATTGAGGCAACGGGCTCGGTTGAAGGACTCGACAAGTATTTGGATACGTCTGACCATGCTCTTGGCTTGATCAATGGTTGTCGCCTTGGCGCATCTGAAGCATCGGAAATCCGTCGGGCGTTTAAGAATTACTCAGTAATGCAAACTGAGCTACCCTGCTCCGAGGTATTGTCGGAACAGATCGTTCACGGCGATATCGGGTTGTTCGTCTCGTCGCTCTGCAGCGAACCGGAATTTCCTGGCTATGCCCGGTTTCGCGCAGCGCAAAACGTCTGGTCAGCCGTCCAACGGCTGTGTTTTGAGGTGGAGTGGGCGCTGAACGGAAAACGCTTGGAGGGGGTTACCAGTGAAGAAGACCCATAGGTGTGTCATAGCGAAAGAGCACCGAAGAAACTGATCACGGTCTTCCGGTGGGCTGAAACCGCCATCCAATTCGACAACGGCCATCCTGTCAGGAAACGATCGTCAGAGCCGCCAGCCCCAACTTTTCCAGCAGATAACCCGTTGCCCTTGGAAAAACACTAGGTGGACGCAAATGCTCGGGATGCTTTCCGTTTGGTTGTCGAGCATGCGCCAGCAAACAACATAGGAATGGTCGACATATTGTTACTGGCAGACGCGCGTGGCTAACCTCCGACATCATTCTTGACAGAATTGACATAAGGCTTTCCATTACCCATCTTGTCCGGTGAGGCGTAGTGCGAAAGTTTTACCCTCTTTCCGAGGCTCGCGCATTATTGCGCGGGCCTTCGTGTTCAATAGCTGAGGCGACCGTTTTCCGACGCAAGAAACTTGCGGTCTACCATAGTCACTTAAGAAGTGAACAAGAACTATGCCAGTTTCACGGTGGTGAGAAACACCCTGATCGTTGTCATGGGTTTCTAAATCCATGGACCGACCACCAGAGTATCCAGCGCAGCCTGTGCGAAGCGAAGTTGCTAATCACTGCCAGAGGTGCAACTAAGCGCCTTTGTAATTCATTTGAAATCCAACAAAAGAAGAGCCAATGCCCCTCATTCCCGCTGAGCAAAACGTCTTCATAGTAGATGTCCATTACATCGTATCGCTTGACGAAATCGAACCTGCGCTTGACGCTCACGTTGACTTTCTGGAGCAGAATTTTGCCTCTGGGTGTTTTATTGCGTCAGGTCCAAAAATCCCGCGCACCGGAGGCGTAATCATTGCAACAGCCGCGACGCGGGATGAACTTGAAGATATTTTGGAGGCCGACCCGTTCAAAAAGCAAGGGATGGCGACTTACACCGTGACAGAGTTTAGAGCGTCAATGCGAGCTAAACTGCTCACTTCGTAGCAGGTTCTTTCTAAAACCCCACAAGGCTTTTCAGCCCTGCGATATTGAAGGTCTCCGGGCGCGTAAGCCTTGTTCCCGCTGCGCACTGTGGTGACATTTCTGCTTTGCAAAACCAGCGACATCTCTATTTGGTTGCAACATTGGGCTGGTTTACGCTTCCGGCAGATCGTAGATCACAATCTGCTCCTGCTCATCGATTTCGAGCACTCGATTCACCATGACATCATCTGGATCTCCCATGCCCTCGAGGTGAGCCACGGCAGTGCGAATGAGTTGCTTTGCTGTATGCCGATCGACACAGGGCAAGATGATCATGCCTGGATGAATATCCGCGCGGGCCGCTAAAGCGCGAAAGTCACGCGCGTTTTCTGTAACGATCACAAGATTTTCTTCAATGCACCTCTCAAGAACTCGATGATCGGGATCACCGAGGCCGCCCATGTTTCGAGGATGGACAATGTAGTGCCCATCCTCTTCCATCAATTCATTTGCAGTTCGTGGCGACAGGCACTCATCAATAAAGATCTTCAAGTCCTAAAGCCTCAAGCGTTACGCCATGGCTTACCAGACTCGGGTCTTCCACGTGGAGGATGTGTTCTCGCATAGATTTCTGCCGCTTCGAATGCTTCGCGAGGGATTTTAGGATAATCCTCTACCAACTCATCGAGTGTTTCGCCACCTGACACGCGACCGAGGACCGACCTGCAGGTGATCCTGGTTCCGGCGATGACAGGCTCGCCACCCAACACTTCTGGATCTGACGAAAGATGCTCCTCTCTCGCGCGAAGATAGCGAAGAGCTTTAATCCACTCTGTGCCTGCAACATCATTGAGTGTCAAAGAAAGTCCAGCTGAGAGATGCACAACTCCGAGATCCTCGTCATGAGTGTGTTTTAGGAACCTCCAAATACGCTTCTTTGCAGATGTTTCCATTCGAACTCCACGAATTCTCATCAATGTAGCAGCATACGCCACTGTATGAATTGGGACATGTGCAGCTTCATTGCGACGAAGAGAGAGCCTCATCTTTCTCTTCGGAACAATACCTTCTTCTACGCTCTTCTCGATACGACGAGCTGAGACTCCCGCTAAGAGCGCGGCCTCATTGACTGTGAGAGACTCGTAAGCAGTTGCCATTAATTCTTCCCCTTTAGGGGAAAGATAGTAATCGATTTACATCAAGTCAAACTGAACGAGGAGCGACCTCTCTTCAAAAAACTAAGACTCGCGAGCTTGAAACCTTGTTATCAAGTCGAGTCTTTTTCGTCTAAGACTCTAAGGTCGCCCTCGTTTTGCGATGGCTCTGTTGCAAACTTTTGACTGTTGAGGGGTCTGCTCCGGTAGGGGGCAGGATAGTACGCTAAGCAAATGAAAACGGTTTGCAGTTTGGTGACACAGCCATGTATGTGCTTTGGCCATCTGGCTGCTGAGATGCGCCACGTGTGTCGGATTGAGAAAACTCGGCTAAAAGTTGCACCTCAACAAAATTTTGCCGTTTTCGCGGACGATGTTTGAACCGAAAAGACTTATTTCTTAAAGGCTTGTGTTCAATGTCATCACGTTTAGCTCTGATAATTTTGGCAGTTTTAGGTGTCCTGGCGACACTTACCGTAATTGCTCCAGAGCTTGGAATTATACCGCTCATAACCGTAATCGGTTTCCCCTTGGCGTATGCCTATTGGGCACTGCCTGGAATATTTTTGTGTGCTCTATTGGTGGCGATCTTTAACGGCCTTCTGCCATTCAAAAGCTGGATATCGCTTCCCATTGCAGCGCTTGCAACTTATGCCATTCTCTTTTTAGGGGCATCTGCAATCAACACAAGCATCCAAGACGATGTGGACGAACTGACAAGCGGTGATATCAACAGCGTTACGTTACCACTGAGTACGAACGTGATCGCCTACCAAAGCAATGAGAAGGGTTGTAGAGCATTTTGTGTAAATGCTCTGTTATCCGGGACAGCTGACAGGTTCCTTGTTCAGCCTTGGAACGCCGAGACCCGTGTACTTGACCTGAACTCTGACACCACATCATTTCAGCTCGAACGACAGACCCAATGCCCTGCTCTCAGACTCACAGGTTCGAGGGGAAATCGACAGCTGGATCTGTATCCGGACGTGCTCAGCAAGGGTGACGCAGTTTCCGTTACCGAATTGCTCGCCCTTGCAATTGCAAGAGGTTACTGTCTGACAGAAAAGCCAGCAAAGCTGCGAGAGGCAGACTTGATCATTACTCGCGGGCCTATTCGACGAGGCCATCCGATCAGGGATTTGGGTTTCAGCCTTGAAAAGAATGTAATCTCCGCAGCGCGTCTGAGCGTCTATCAGCTGAGCCCTGGTTCCGACGGATATGAAGAAATTTTCCGCGAAACTTCGGGTGAATACGCTTTGGTAGGTAGGCCGCTATTTTCCGGCCCAAACTTCGGTTACGGGCTTGACGTAGGAGTGGGGTGGATCCGGCAGGAACGTTATTTCAATCGGCGAAAGTATTCCAGAGCGGATAGCTGGCCCGATTTTCTGACGAAAACGCTCGGTCTCGATTTTACAAAACAGTCTATGGTAGTGGCACCGCAAGGCAATGTGGAAGCCGTTTTGCCGGACACTGACCTGCAAATCGTAGATCCGTTCGAAGAAAACCGACGGTTTTTACACGAGATTCTGGAGAGCTCGGTCGAGTCCGGCAACTTGCCAACCGAAGCGCAATGGTCCGCGTTTACCGCCTATTGGGAGCGCTTGAACTTTACGCACTCAAACAGTGACATTGCCGTACAACCAGTTGGGAAAGATATTGAAATCGGCATTGAATTCTTGGCAAATCCTGATCTTCCGGCACCTCCGCGTCTGTCCAGCTTTGTATCCTATTTGAAGCAAAAAAACCTCGTATCCGACGAAGATCTGGCCGCGATGTTTCTATCTCGCCTGAAACAAGCAGAACCTTGGCCGGAAATGGACAAATGGCGACGCGACGGCATTTGGGGCGCAAGTTTCGAACTCGACAAATTACCTGAAAGAACTCTCCTCGGTTACTTCGATGACATGTTGCGCGCGGCGGAAAACCCGCTGGCCTACAATGAACATGCCCCCTTTCTTTCCAAGTTTTACTTGTTCGGCACAGATGGAATTCCACCGCTTCTGGACATGCTGGGGGTCGGTCTGAGGACATCCAACCATTATATGTACTATATGGGCAGTATGGGGCTGTGTCGTCTGGGGCCGTCGGATGACCCGTTTAGAGAGGAGTTGATCACACATATCAACACCTCTGAAGTTGGCTGGGTCAATACATTCAACTCTCGAATGGTTCAGGTACTGCTGAACGCGGGGGTGACTTCAAAAGCTTTGTGGCCGTCTCTGGACAAACAGACTTTCAAAAATCTGGAACAAGAAGAGCTGGCTCAAAAGTTTGATAGAGTTGCTTCGTCAAATAAATCGTTTTGTGACTGAACTTGCGAGAGGCGGAAATCCAGTAAGCTGGCTTCTTAGTTCAATAAGTATCAAGCTCGACGCCTGTTCAAAGTTCTGTAGACGGCTGGCCGTGATACGGAAAACACCTCGGCCAGATCGCTGATGGAATAATCTCCGGTGGCGTGCATGCGGCAGAGTTCATGCTGTGTGGAGCGTCACTGATTACTGACTCTCTGTGCGAAGTTTCCCGAATCTTAACAGCGCGCGGCGTCACGCATTGCTGGCCCAAACGTCAAGCAATTCTGACCTAGACCGGAACCGGCCGTTCGGACATGGCGCGGCGAATCCTGACAATGAGCCCTTTTTGACCGATGCTGCGTGCTGCGCGAATGTCCGGTGACGGGTTTCACGCGTTCAAAGAACTAACCGGTACTACGTGGCGATTAGCAAACCAGTTTTGAAGTTGGTACTGTGCTTTCAACCCAGCCGAAAGAAAATAATTCAATAACCAAATTACTCTTTTATATCAAATACTCACCCATCTAGACGGCTAGCAATTGCGGTGTTACGCAAACAGCGTTGCGCAAGGAGTTAAAGCTAGTGCAGACACCATTGGACGGAGAACTGGCGTTACTCATGCGCCCCATCCCAAGCACCATGGCAACAGACGATGAACCTGTGACCATCGGTGGTTTGCCGCGTTTACCTGACGATATGGATTGGCCGCGTCAGGCGGACGGCACTCCAACTCATTTCTTTGCCCAATTCGATCTCAGCCGCCTAAAAATGCAACAAAATGGGTGTCAAACCCCTGATTTTCCCGACAAGGGAACGCTCTTTGTGTTTATTCCTCTCGGTGATCAAGGGTTTCACTCGGAGTACACTGCTCAGGTTCTGTATACAGCAGCTTCAACATCGGATCTGCCTGAGCGAAATCCACCTCACGGCATCTATAATGTCCTGGAACAAGACCCCAGCTATATGCACTCAGACGGAATGACACATGATGGCACAGTCCTATTACGCCGTCATGCTGACGTGTTACCCTTCTATTCACCTCTTCCTACCCTCCAAAATCGCGAACTACGGCGTTCCGGAAACGAGGAAGAATGGAAACGCGGCCTTGACGCAGAGAAGGCGCAAGATGACCTTCACCGAAAGAACATCGCTGAGGCGTTGCGTGGGGCGAGGCCACTGAACTCATCGCTTGGCGACTACGCAACCCAAACGAAGTCTGTTGATGTCCTTCCTTACAGTTACGACCGGCACTTGAGTAAAATCCCACGGAGACAGCGGTATTTCGATCTTGAGATGTTGGATTGGCGTTTTGTTTACGATTGGTCACACTTCTTCTACGGTCGTTGTCTGCGTCGAGCCCGTAAGGAAATGCGGCGCGCAGAGACCAACTGGTTGAGCAACTGGTTTCGTCCCCGTATCCTGCGTCGTGTGGAAGTCCACATCGCCGAGTTTGAGAGTATCAAATACAGTCCAGGTGATGAATTCACGCCACAAGCTTCAGTACAACCTCCTAACGCGTCGGTCCCTTTTGACGAGCAGGCAAAACACTGGCTGCACCTTGCGGCACAGCTAAAAGGACCGCTGTTGCCCCATCTGCAACAAGCTTTCGTAAACATGCTGATCGAGATCGACAGACGCGCAAAGATAAGTGGTTCTAACGGAAATCGACAACCTGCTGAAATTGGGATGCTAGAAAGCTATGTGCGTGGATCTCCGGTTAATTCAGACACAACTTTGACCTATGCATCAGACGCGTTCGCACATGCATTGCCTAGTGAACCTGTACATGACCGCCAGCAAGATGACGGCCTGTCTCAGATCGACCGATGGGACTTGAATTTGGCAAAAGTCTACTCGTCTTCCGCAGCTAAATCTGATTACGCTCGTGCTGTACTAGGAACCACACCGCTTCAATTGTTTGGACGAGGCGATGCGGTTCAAAACGCTGTCGATGACCATATCGGTGATGTCTTATTGATGCAGATTGGCGAGGCTATTGGATTGCCGTTGGATATCGGACCAGACATGGCTCTGCATCTTTGGATCAAGCCTGAAGATCTAAAATCTGGGTGCTTTGATCACGTCGAAACAACTATCGAAATGACTTAGACAATCGGAATAACGCGGGATATGCAGAGAAGCTGACATCGATGCAACCAGAGTAAACGGCAGGTTCGTCCCGCTTACCGGAACTTCCTACCGTCTGAACCGGCACGATGTCCAACCGAAACCGCCAGATGACCGGTTTGAGTCCATATGTATGTACCGGCTGCTGTTCGCAATGCCTGTGAAGCATGTCTTCTGGAAGTCGCTGATATGTGTCCGGCCTTCTGATCGGCTTTCTGCGTTGCCGTGGCCCTGTTGGGAATACGCCCGCGCCTTGCGAACGGTTGGTGGCAGCGCCATGCACCTCGCCCAGGAACCCTGCGCGTTCACCCCCTACCCCGAATTGGAGAAGGGTCTCTATCTGTTCGAACAGGCTCTGTTGCAAAGTTTTGGCAGTTGACGCGCTTGGGTTTAGCGCGTGGATGGCTTTCGGTCCCAACTAGTTGAAAGCCAACTCATGATCTCCTTCAAGGGCGCGCAATATCCTCAGGATGTGATCCTCTTTGCTGTGTTCTTCTACGTGCGATATGGCGTGTCGTACCGTGATCTTGAAGAAATCATGTCCGAGCGTGGCGTTGCGGTAGATCATACGACGCTGAACCGTTGGGTTACAAAATACGCTAGTGCAATCGCCGACGTCGCGCGTAGACGCAAGGGACCGTGTGACCGCTCCTGGCGGATGGACGAAACTTATATCAAGGTGAAAGGTGCGTGGGTCTATCTCTACCGAGCGGTCGATAAATACGGCAAGACACTGGATTTCATGCTTTCAAAACGTCGGAACAAAGCTGCCGCTACGAAATTCTTCGCTCGAATGCTTGAATGCAATGGCCTTCCACGAAAGATCGTCATCGACAAGAGCGGTGCGAACACGGCCGGCATCAAAGCCATCAACAAGATGCTGAAAGGCTTTGGCTGCCCGATCCCAATCGAGATGGTCAGGCGGAAGTATCTGAATAATATCGTGGAACAGGACCATCGCTTCATCAAGAGACGCGCTCGACCGATGCTAGGGTTCAAGGCCTTCGCTTCAGCGGCGGCTACACTGGACGGAATCGAAGTGGCGCACATGATCCGCAAAGGCCAACTCACGCCTGGACTCTGTCCGTTTCGTCAATTTGCAGAACTGGCGGCATAAGCCGCGGCTTCAGTGCCAACTCTTCGATCAGTCGAAAACTTCGCAACAGATCCTGCTGACCCGCACGCTTGTGGCGGTGCGCACCCGATTGGTCAGGATCGCAATCGAGCTCTCAAACCAGATCCGGGGCATCATGAAGACTTTCGGACTGATTGTTCCTGCGGGAAAGGGAAGCACCTTTGAAAACAATGTCAGGAGACTGCTTTCAGATCAGGACGAACTCGCCGCCATTGTTGTTCCAATTCTGGAGGTCTGGCGCAGTGTGCGCGACCGTGCCGCAGAGCTCACTCGGCAGTTGGCTGCTTTGGCGCGCCAAATCCAGGCCTGTCGGGTTTTCATGTCGATCCCTGGTGTCGGCACGATCACGGCAACCTCCTTCATCGCCGCCATAGAAGAGCCAGGCAACTTTCGAAAGTCACGCTCGGTTGGCGCTTGGCTTGGGTTAACACCTCGACGCTATCAATCCGGAGAAGTCGATTAGGAATTGTCACGTTAACTTCCGGCCCAACAAGCAATGCTGATGCCCTGACTTCAAGCAGCTCGAGTGGCGGCATTCCAGGCATCAAATGCCTCAAGGCGGTGATATCGAATTGTTAAGGCTGAGCGACGGCGAGTGGGGACACAGAAACAATTCCGAGCGGCTGAATGGGCGGCTACGACCCGCTGCAAGCCTCCAGGAGATCGATATCCCTGCATTGTCCGCTCCCGCTTCCGAAATGGCAGGTGGCTGTTTTCGGCGCGGTTGTTCAAGCCTTTGTGTGACCAATGATCCAATCCCGGCACGATCTCCCGCTTGGCGGCGCTATATGAGCGCAGCTTGTCCGTGATGATCCGCTTGGGAATAAGACCAAGACGCTTTATCAGGCACCGAAACAACCGTTTGGCGGCCCGTTTGTCCCGTTTCGGTTGGAGTATTTCGTCCAGCACAATGCCATGTTGATCGACCGCGCGCCAAAGCCAATACTTGCGACCAGAGATTTTCACTACAACTTCATCCAGATGCCAGACATCGCCAGGACGACCCTGACGTATTCGCAATTTTCGAGCGATCAAAGGTCCGAACTTGATGACCCAACGGCGAATGGTCTCGTAGGAAACATCGATCTCGCGTTGCAGTAGCAATTCCTCAACTTCCCGTAGGCTCAGGTTGAAGCGTACGTACAGCCACACTGCATGGGCGATGATCTCTTGAGGAAATCGGTGGCGCTTGTAGCTGATCGACGATGAATTCATCGACGCCACCTACGTCCAATGAAAGGCACAAGCAACCGAGCGAAGATTAACGTGACAACTCCTACGCATTTCCGCTTCGGCACGACACTGAGCGAAACTTTGCGCCAATATCTCATGAAAGTAACTGGCAAATAGATCTGCCGCCTAACCCCCCCAGCAAACTGGATCATAGTCCGCGGGGCGTGTGCCAGACATGATCATAAGTTTGAGACAGAGCCTTTGATCCGTCACCTCAGCTCAAGACCACACCAGTCAGCAATAAGGATTGCCGTAGTTTGTGTTACACGGCGCAGCGACTCCAGATCGACACGCTCGTTGAAACCATGAATGTTTTCTGCTGTGGGCCCATAAACAAGTGCCGGTGTATCCGCGTAGAGCCCAAAGAAACGCGCGTCGGTTGTCGCCGTTGACGGGCGGGCCTCCAGAGGGGTGCCAAGCACCGTATTGTGTGCCTCTGCAAGTGCACCCACCGCCGCTTTCGCCATTGGAGATGCGTCATCCGTTAGTGCGTACCCATCGGCTTGAAACCCATTATAGATGATCTCAGGAGGGTTGGATTTCAGGAACGGTTGAGACATGGCGGCGTCCCGGATGGTGGCTTCGATTTCGGCTTTGGCTTCGGCCATATCCTGCCCTGGAAACAAGCCCATGCGGACGTCCAGCGTGCACCAGGCCGGAACTGAACTGGTCCAGTCGCCACCGGCGATCTTGCCTATATTCAGGTTCAGGGCATGGGAATGCCCGGCGAACTCCGGATGCCTGCGTTCGGGAGCGTTCCAGCGTTCTTCCATCTCGTGGAGCGCTGTAATAATCGGCATCGCAGCGTCGATGGCATTGGCGCCTGACCCTGCATAGGCAACATGGACGGGAATGCCCTTGATACGGACCTGAAACCACAAAACACCCACCTGCGCACTCGTGAGAACCTCGTCAAATGGCTCCGGGATAAACGCGGCATCGGCCCGGTAACCACGCTGCAGGCAGGCCAGCGCGCCGTTGCCAGTGCACTCTTCCTCGACAACGGATTGCACATGGACATCGGCTGCCGGCTGAAAGCCCAATGTACGAAGGGCATCCAACGCAAAGAGGTTGGCTGAGAGACCGGCTTTCATATCCCCTGCACCGCGCCCATACATCCAGTTATCATCGACAACGGGGTCGAAGGGGGCGGTGTGCCACATATCCAAAGGACCAACAGGAACCACATCGATATGCCCGTTCAGGATCAGGCTGCGCCCTTTCTGTGTTCGGCTGACATGGCTGCCGACGACGTTGACGGCATCCTCATAGTCTCCGATGACCGGTGAAAACCCCGGAAGGTGGGAGATATCATCTATCTCAACCTGCCATCGGTCGACTTCGTATCCTCGCTCGGCAAGCGCGTCTTGCATTATGTCCTGCGCAGATTGCTCGTTCCCCCTTGTCGAAGGTTCGGCCGTGAGAGTTGCGAGAAACTCAAGCTGCGCATCAAAATTCGCATCTACAGCATGCATGATCTTGGTTGTCAGATCTGTGTCCATGGCATCCTCAACAGGTTAATTCGCGCCGCCCAAGGGGCGGACTATGCCGATTTCGCGAAGGAGTTGTCCTTTAACACCCTATCAACGGTCTGGCCTACAAGGTCCACGATCATGTCGATTTCGTCCGACGAGACGTTGAAAGGTGGTGCGATCAACAGGTGATCCCCGTTCAAGCCGTCCGCACACCCCCCGTTGGGATAGATCATAAGCCCGAAATCCATAGCGGCGTCCTTCAGGTGCTCGTTGATCCTCAACGACGCGTCAAATGGCATTTTCGTGTCGCGATCGGCGACCAGCTCAAAGGCTTGCAAGAGCGCCCTACCCCTGATGTTGCCAATATGTGGGTGCCCGTCGAACCGGGAGTTGAGACCGGATGCCAGTCGTCTGCCCATCCGTTCAACGTTCTCAAGCAAATTTTCTTCCACGATTGTCTGTTGAACGGCCAGCGCCGCTGCAGCGGCGACAGGGTGACCGGAGTAAGTCAGACCATGTTGAAACGCGCGGCTGCCCTGGGCAAGCCTGTCAAAGACCCGATCTCCGATCATCACCGCGCCTATGGGTTGGTAGCCGCCTGCGAGACCCTTGGCCATAGTGATCATGTCCGGGACGACACCTTCCTGCTCGAAAGCATGCATTGTGCCTGTGCGCCCCAACCCGGACATTACCTCGTCCAGAATGAGAAGCACGTCGTATTTGTCACAGATCTCTCGGATGCGCCGGAAATACCCAGCTTCCGCGGTAGCGGCACCAAGAGTCGCACCGACCACGGTTTCGGCGATGAAGGCCGAGACATTCTCCGGCCCAAGCTCAGTAATCTTTTCCTCAAGGCTATCCGCTGAGCGTCTGCCATAGTCCTCCGGAGATTCACCTGGTTCAGCGTGCCGATAGAAAAAGCATGGATCAACATGGTGAAACGGCAAGAGCATCGGCTCATAGATCTTGCGCCGCGCGGGGTGTCCGCTTGCGGACAGAGCACCGAAGGTGTTGCCATGGTAGCTTTGGCGTCTTCCAATGATGTGACGTCGGCTCATTGATCCGGCTTCGACATGGTATTGCCGTGCCAGCTTGATCGCGGATTCCACGGCTTCAGACCCGCCGCTGACAAGATAAGTGTGATTGATCGTTTCCGGAGAGTTCTCGGCCAAGACCTGACCAAGTTCCTCAACCACCGGCGTGGTGAAACTGCCGCTGTGAACGTAGCAGACGGAAGCCATCTGATCCTCCATCGCGGCGATGACTTTCGGGTGCGAGTGACCCAGGCAAGCCACCGCGGCCCCGCCGGACGCGTCGACGATGTCACGGCCGTTCGAGTCGCGCAGATAGATGCCCGAACCTGACACAATTTCGGGCACATTCGTGCCGATGACGCGATGTAGTATGTTTGATAACTGGCCGGACATGATGCTCCTCTAAATCACGACGTTCTTGGTCGACTCAGGCTTCCGTAGCAGAGACCCGCAGGGATGATGTTGGCGCAAGGTAAAGAAACTTGCGCAATAACTGTCACACGCGAATGACATGAACCGAACAATGTGCATGGCGCACAACGCGGGCCGCAGTCGAACCCAGAAAAAAGTCCTTGATACCGGGTCGATGAGAGCCAATCACAATGCAATCGGCATCATGAGTGTTGACGTATTCTGTGATCGTATGCCCCGCGGATTGACCTTCGAGGAGGACCGAAGCGATGTCTGCTTCATCTTTCACGCGTTCAGCCAACCTCTCTTTGGCCTTTTGTCGGGATTTCTGGGCGACTCCCTCCTCCAGAAACACCAGGATCGAGCTGTTGGGCGGCTCGTGAACATGAACCGCAGTGATTGACCCGCCCTCCGTCACCAGGCGCCGTGCGGCCGCGAGCGCCAGATCGCTGATCTCGTGTTCAAGGGAAAGCGCCACAATGATTTTGTTATACACTTTCAATCTCCATTTGGGGTCCCGGGATTATCGGCCCAGCAGCAAATCAGGCAGCCAGAGCGCCAGTTCCGGCACGAACGTGGTCAGCATCAGGGTCGGAAGCCAGGCAAAGATGATGAATACCAGTGTCGGCCACAACATCTTTGCGACCGGCGTGTCACAGATCTGTGCGCCGAGATACAGCAAAGGCGCTGTGGGCGGCGTGATGTTGGCCATCCCAAGATTGACACCAATGATTGCCGCAAAATGGATCGGATCCACTCCGACGCTTTGGGCGATAGGAAGAAGGATCGGTGTCGACAGCAACAAGCCCGAAATATCATCCATCAGCATGCCGATCAGGATCATGACGACATTGATCATCAGCAGGATGACGACCGGGTTTTCCGAAACTGAATAAACCATGTCCTTGGCCAACTGCGGCGCGCCCTGCGAGATCAGATTATCCGATACGATCAGCACCATGAAAATCATCACCATGACCACGCCGATTGTCACGCCGGAGGTCTGGATGGTCTGCGCCAGAGTTTTCCAGGTCAAGCCGCGATAGAAATAGATCGCCACAGGGATCGCGTAAACCACAGCGATGCCCGCGGCTTCGGTTGGGGTCATGATACCGCCATAGATACCACCCAGGATGATAATCGGCATCATAAGCGCGGGCCCGGCCAGACGGCCTTGGCCCAATAGTGAAGGCATGAATGGGTTAGGACGCTCCGTTAGCTGGATATTGTCATACTTCCTCAGCATGAACTGGTTTGTGATGATCAAGAGCGTGATCAGGATGATCGCAGGGATAACTGTAGACAGGAAGCACTTAAGGACGTGCTGCTGTGCCACCCAGCCATAGAGGATATGTGAAGAACTGGGCGGAATCAAAAGGCCAAGCGGGCTGGCTGATACGATCAGTGCCGCGGATTGCCCTTTTGGGTAATTTGCCTTCTTCAGATGCGGCATCATAATACCGCCGATGCAGGTCAGTGTCGCATTGGCACTACCCGAGATCGAGCCGAACACACCGCAGGCCAGCACGGAGGCTGCGTTCAATCCGCCCTTGATATGGCCAATAAACATCTCGGCCAGCGCCACCAAAGGCGCTGCAATCTTCCCTTTTTCCATGATGCCACCGGCAATCATGAAAAGCGGGATCGCCAATAGCACCAGGGAGCGAATCCCAGTCGCCCCGGTCGGCAGATAACCGGTGATGGATTGATCACCTACCAGGGCGATGAAGATCAGAACCGCTCCGAACGCCACATAGACGCTGACGCCCAGCAAGAGCATCAGGCAGACAATGGTCAGACTTCCGGCGATAATCATTTTGCTGCTCCCTTAACGATTTCAGAGCGTAACGGAAGCCCGAGTCCTTTGCGGATATGCACGTATAGATACGCTGCGGTGAACATCGCCATGAAGCCAAAGGCACACATAATCGCGATGCGCCAGGAGACAAACGGAATGCGCAAGACCGGTGTAGACCTCAATCGTGGGAACGAGAAGTCGTCAAGCAGCGACACGTAGCAGGCGTACACCATAAAGAGGATCACGAGCAGCTCGACTAATAGCACCGCGAAACCACGCCACCAGATCAGCCGCGGGTTGTGGATCACAATCCCCAGAATGTCGGCGTTAATATGCAGATTGCGCGCAGAGGCGAGGACTGCGCCGGCAAAAAAGCCAACGATGGAAAAGGCCAAAAGCCATTCTTCATAGGCAAATAGGTCGCCGCCAAATCCATATCGAATAACGACAACGGCGCCAAAGGTGAAGGCCATCAAGAAGCCACAGGCCATCACGATTTGCCTCATGACAAAAGCAACCGCCTTCATGGGATATCCAATGACCGGCGGAAGTTCATCCGTGATTTTCTGCGGTTTACCAGCGTCTTCGTCGCCAACCCATCTCGTCATGTTATCTGCGTCATTCGACATGTCTGTCCCCCCCGCCTTTTCTTCTCTTATCCAGAAGTAAAAAAGGGCCGGCAGTTTTGCCGGCCTAGTTTGGCTTGGGAGTCTTAGTTCTTAGCCGCGAGCAGGCGATCAATGACATCCTGACCGACGTTCTGGGCCATCATTGGCCAGATGTTTTCCTGAACATGGGCTGCCATCGCTGCCTGGTCCTCATCGCTGAGGCTTAGGATGGTGTAACCGCTGTCGACCAGCTTTTGACCGAACGCGGCGTCATTCTCTCGGTTATAGGCGAAGAAGTCGTCCGATGCCTTGGACATCGCAGCCTGAAGCACGTTGCGCTGCTCATCGGTCAGTTTGTCGAGCGTTCGTTGCGATGCATAAAACGACGTGAGTTCTGAGATCGAATTGTACTCAACAAAGTGTGTGCCAACGTCTGACTGGGCAAAGATTGAATAGGTGGCTGTCTTGGTGCAGCAGATCGCGCCGTCAACAATGCCAGACTGGATCGCCGGGAAGATGTCACCCCAGGCCATAGTTGTCGCCTGGAAGCCAAGGGTTTCGACCATGGCTTTGACCGATGGCGATGACCAAACCCGAATATTCATGCCCTTGTCGTCAAAGGTGTTCCAGTTCGTCGGCTCCTGCGTCGCGACAATACCCACGAAGCCTTCGGGATTTTGTGCCATCACCCGCACACCGTATTCGTCGGTAATTTCCTGCAGGATCGTGTTATATTCCGAATCCATGTTGCGCATGATGTTGTCCATGTCGTCCCAGCCGCTCACCAGAAACGGCATAGAAAGAAACTCGAGACGCGGGTCCGTGTCGGCGTAGATGAACGCCGCGGCCAGATCGATATTGCCGCGCGCAACGTCCTCAAACAGAGCTTCGCCGGAACCGAGCTGGTTTGCCGGAAAAACGTCGATCTTCAGGCCAACATCTGCAGTTGCCACGTCAGCGGCGACCTGCTCCATCATCTTGGTGCCTTGGTGATCAATCGGAAAGACGCCGGCAAAGCGTAGCGTAACGTCGTCAGCCAATGCCGCTGACGCCATGAGAATGCTCAGAGCACCCGCAGTCAGCCCTGAGGTCAGTTTCGTGATCTTCATTGTAGTTTCTCCTTTGTTGGACGATCGTTGAGTTTGTTTTGTCTGATCTGCCCGACCTTTTGGTTGCCAATCGATGATCGACCGGGGAACGCAACATAGTACCGAATGACGGGGGCTAGGTTTCATGGACGTGATCCCTTGCCTGTTGTTGAACGCTTCCCAATTTGCCCTCAGGCGGTCGAAGTGTCTGGAGTGCGACCACCCACGGTTCCGGAATGGCACAGGGTTTCCGAGAGTTTCGATCAACCAGCACATGCGTGAGATGACCCTGCGCTGCAGCCGTGTCCCCCTCGCCAAAAAGAGCAAATCTGTAGGTTATTGATGTGCGACCGATGCGTTCGGCGCGAATGCCTGCCACAATCACCTGCGGATAGGCCAATTCGGCGAAGTAACTGCATCCGGTTTCGACAACCAGCGCGATGACGTCGCTCCTGGCCGGGTCCAACAGTTTTTTCTCGATGAGCCAGATGTTCAGAACCGTGTCGAAGAACTTGTAGTGGACCGTATTGTTCAGGTGGCCGTAGATGTCATTGTCGCTCCATCTGGTCGGCACTTCCGTCAGAACGGGGAAGTCATCGCGATGCAGTGGCGTCTGTCGGGTCATGAGGTCACCACGCTGCTTTGTAGATCGAAAGGGCGTCCGCCTCGCTGACATCACGCGGATTGTTCACCAGCAGGCGGGTCTGCTTCATCGCCTCGCCGGCCAGCATTGCAAGATCAGCTTTTGCGATGCCCACATCCCGGAGACGGCTTTGCAGACCAAGACTTTGGGAAAGGTTCGCCAGCGCCTCGATGAAGGCCGTACATCTGGCTTGGCTACTATCGATCATTCCGAGACGCGGAAAGACCAGTGGCGCGAGCTTTGCGTATTGCTGCACCGACCCATTTGCGGAGTCCGCGGCGTTGAACCGCAAAACTTCGGGCAGGATCAAAGCGTTCGACAAGCCGTGCGGAACGTGGAAATGACCGCCAATCGGGTAGGCAAGCGCATGAACCGCGGCGACAGGTGAATTCGCGAATGCCATCCCCGCAAAACACGAGCCCAGAAGCATATTGCCGCGCGCCTCTGTGTTCTCAGGATCAAAAACAGCCGTCTCGATATTGGCTCCGAGCAACTCAAGCGCCTTTTCTGCGAGCAGGGCTGATACCGGGTTGTTGTTGGCATTCTTCGACGAATAGGCCTCGATTGCGTGGACCATCGCGTCGATACCTGTCGCTGCCGTCGCACCTGCGGGTAGGCTGAGCGTAAGGTTCGCATCGAGTATTGCGATGTCTGGCAGAATGACCGGCGATGACACGCCGCGTTTTTCTGCGCCAGACACTGTGATGATAGAGACAGGCGTAACCTCGGACCCGGTTCCGGCGGTCGTCGGGATCAATACAAGCGGCAGCCTTGGCCCCTTGGCATTACCCACCCCCCATGCGCCGTCGACGTCTTCACCTGATCCTGCCAGCAGGGCAACCAGCTTGGCCACATCCATCGACGATCCGCCACCCAGAGATACAACCCCGGTGCAACCTGCTGACAGTGCCATTTCGGTCGCGCTGTGCACAGTGTCGATACTGGGGTCGGGTTCGATTGCATCGAAGACGGTGACCGTGATGCCGCGGGCTTCCAGTGAGGCAATCGCGCTTGCTTCCAGTCCGGTCTGACGGATACCAGGATCGGTGACGAAAAGCACGTTGCGCCCAAGCATATCTCCGGCCAAAGCGCCAAGGTTGTCTGCGGCGCCGGGGGCAGAAACGAGTCGCGGAGCCGTGTTGAAGGTGAACTTGTTCATTTTGCTGTCAGAACCCCGTGTTATCCCCACCCTTGAGCTCAAGGGCTGCGCGTACTTCGCTGGGCTTCGCGATGGTAAGGCCAAGTTCCTCGACGATCCGGCGGATCTTGTGAACCTGCTGCGCATTGCTGTCGGCAAGCTTTCCGCGTTCGATCATCAGACTGTCTTCTAGACCGACACGCACGTTACCGCCGAGAACAGTGCCCATAGTGCCAAGCGGCATCTGTTGACGACCCGCAGCCAAAACGGAAAAGCGGTACTGATCCCCCAACAGCCTGTCAGCGGTGGATTTCATGTGCATGAGGGTTTCGGCTGACGCGTCCGCCCCGCCCAGAATGCCCATGACAAATTGTAAAAAGACCGGCGCTTTTATGCGCCCTTGACGAAGATAGTGGGCAACAGTGTTGATATGCCCGGTGTCATAGCACTCGAACTCAAAACGCGTGCCCTGCTCCTCGCCCAGCTTCGACAGGATCGTTTCGATATCGCTGAAGGTGTTTCGGAAAAGGGTACTTCGTGAGTTCTCCAGAAACGGCTTTTCCCAGTCGTACTTCCACTCAGAATAGCGTTCAGTCATCGGAAACAGACCGAAATTCATCGACCCCATGTTCAGCGAACACATCTCGGGTGACAGTGCAAACGGCGCAGCAATTCGTTCTTCAACGGTCATTTGTGCGCTGCCGCCTGTTGTCACGTTCAGAACAGCTTCGCTTGACTGCTTGATACGTGGGAGGAACTGGCGAAACAGATCAACATCACCGCTGGGCGCACCCGTTTTCGGATCTCGCGCGTGCAGATGCAGGATTGCGGCACCAGCCTCCGACGCCGCAATCGCGGCATCGGCAATCTCGGAGGGCGTTACAGGCAAATTCGGGCTCATCGTTGGCGTATGAACCGATCCTGTCACAGCGCAGGTGATGATGACTTTTTGCTGCACGAGTTCCCCCAAATTGGTGTGAGTCACAGGAAGCGTAAGAAATCATGCATCATCGACAAAATAGATAATGGTGATTATTGTCATAGATATGAACAATTATGATGCTGCCGCAAAGATCGATCGGATCACACGAGAGCTAGACTGGAACCTTCTGCGAACCTTCATGGTCGTAGTCCAGGAAGGCGGGGTGACGAAGGGCGCCGAACGGCTTGGTCTGCGTCAGCCCTCCGTCAGTCAGGCTTTGAAACGTCTGGAGGATCGTGTGGAAATGCGCCTGATCGACCGAAGCCCCTCCACCTTTCGTGTGACCCCAGCGGGACAGCATCTGTATCAGGAATGTGTGGACATCTATGGCACGATTTCCCGTGCCGTCGGCATAGGCCAGACGGTCGAAGACGAGCTGACAGGCAATGTTACGATTGCAGCTCTCAGCACCATTCAAAGCGACTTTTTCGACGATCTCCTGAGTAGCTTCCACACACGACATCCAAAAGTCTGTTTCCAGATAGATGTAATGGCAAGCAGAGATGTGCATCAGACCATTCTGGAAAAACGCGCGGGGTTAGGAATTTGCCAGATTTACGAGAAAGACCCGCGCCTGAATTACAAGCTGTTCTATCGCCACTATTTCGGGTTCTTTTGCGGCCCGACACACCCCTTATTCGGGAAATCTGAACTGTCCCTGAAAGACCTGCGCGGACATTCCTCTGTTACCTTCAAAACTGACCAGCTGTGGGATGCATTGCGTCCAGTCGCACTAATGCGGGCACATCACAAACTCGACGAAAGAGTGACGGGGTATACCTCACATCTTGAAGAAGCCCTTCGAATGATTGTTGCCGGCCTGGGCTTTGGTCCACTACCGGTTCATTTTGCCCGAAAGTACGTTGAGGAAGGCGACCTTTGGCGTTTACCCCCGTACGAAGACACCCTGGAAATTGATATTCAGCTTGTTACGAACCCGAAAGCGCGCCTTAAGCGGGCCGAGCAATCATTCCTGGATTTCGTCAATCAGCAACTCGCTGAAATACCTCAGAAGCAACGCACGTACATGTACTCCGAGCAAAGTCAATAGCGCGGTTTTGAAGGTGAAGACGCCCACGCAGGCCTCGATGGGCCATGGTGGACGTTTTCGACTGCGCTAGCTTCGGTGGTAGCGGAAGCCATTGAGAGCTTGCTACAAGAGACCGCGAATGGATTGCATTTCAATGGATTCCGGGCGTCAATCCTCGCGGATTTTGATCTTTTTTAGACCGGGCGCGTCGGGCGACCGATGTCTTTGCCGGTTACTTTCATGACGGGCATATCTGAAATTAGAAACGGTTTGGAGGGCGACTAACTGGTCGCTCTCTTTGATTTCTGATTTTGGGCGCACTTAACTACGCATTCTTATGCCCTGGGGGTCAAACAGCGGTTCGATATTGATGCGCGCCGCGCGGCGCCTACCTAGGATTTCAATCTCGAACAAACCGATGTCTTCGCGTTCGGCCAGGGTGGCGGGAACATAGGCCTGCGCTAAGGAGGCGTTTACCGAATGACCATAACCGCCGGACGTCACCCAGCCAACGACACGCCAATCTCCGTACCGTTGCGCGGTCGGGGGCGGTGTAACCTGTCCGGTTTCGTCAAATCGCGGTGCCCCATAAGTGTGCAATTCGGCTATCGTGCCATAGTCAGTATCGCCAACCTTGGCCCAGACCGGTTCGTCATGCATGACTTCGGCGTTCTCTGCATCAACAACAAATGAGACACGCCGCAGCTTCGGTCCCTCTGTCTTTTCTTTTGCCGCTGCACCCTTGCCGATAAAATCGGTTTTGTTGAGCTTGACGAACCGGTCCATTCCACCTTCGTATGGTCCATAGATGGGGCGCAGCTCGGCAAACCATGTGGGGAAGTTCTTTTCCAGCCGCATGGCCAACAGAGCCCGCATACCGAAATCACGAATGTCAAACTCAGCTCCGGCATCTTTCAGGGCCAGATAGACACGCCTTTCATAAGCGGCTTCCATCCATATTTCATAGCCCAGATCACCGGTATAGCTGATGCGGTTTATCATGCAGGGACATCCAGCCACATCCAACTTGCGAAAATCCATGAAACGAAAGTTCTCACGGCTGATATCGTGGTCCACCAGTTTGGCCAGAACGTCGCGGGATTTCGGACCTGCGATAGAAAGGCCGACCAGACGGAGTTGTCACGTTAACTTCCGGCCCAACAAGGAATGCTGATGCCCTGACTTCAATCGGCTCGAGTGGCGGTATTCCAGGCATCAAATGCCTCAAGACTGTGATATCGAATTGTTAAGGCTGTACGACGGCGAGTGGGGACACAGAAACAATTCCGGGCGGCTGAGTGGGCGGCTACGACCCGCTGCAAGTCCCTAGGAGATCGATATCCCTGCATAGTTCGCTCTCGCTTCCGAAATGGCTGATGACTGTTGTCAGCGCAGTTGTTCAAGCCTTTGTGTGACCAATGATCCAATCCCGGCACGATCTCCCGCTTGGCGGCGCTATATGAGCGCAGCTTGTCCGTGATGATCCGCTTGGGAATAAGACCAAGACGCTTTATCAGGCGACGAAACAACCGTTTGGCGGCCCGTTTGTCCCGTTTCGGTTGGAGTATTTCGTCCAGCACAATGCCATGTTGATCGACCGCGCGCCAAAGCCAATACTTGCGACCAGAGATTTTCACTACAACTTCATCCAGATGCCAGACATCGCCAGGACGACCCTGACGTTTTCGCAATTTTCGAGCGATCAAAGGTCCGAACTTGATGACCCAACGGCGAATGGTCTCGTAGGAAACATCGATCTCGCGTTGCAGCAGCAATTCCTCAACTTCCCGTAGGCTCAGGTTGAAGCGTACGTACAGCCACACTGCATGGGCGATGATCTCTTGAGGAAATCGGTGGCGCTTGTAGCTGATCGACGATGAATTCATCGACGCCACCTACGTCCAATGAAAGGCACAAGCAACCGAGCGAAGGTTAACGTGACAACTCCAAGGGCCTTTGTCGTCCGGATCGGGGGCGGTCCGGAACCGGAATTCACCGCAAGCGGAATAGCGAATGTACCGGCTTTCGCTGCGGATAGCTGCATGCTCGGCTTTGGTCATTTCGACTACCCTAATGCTGACGCACAGACCATTTGGTTGTGGGCCACCAAGAGTTTGTTCGCGATTGGCGGCATGGTGGCCCACAAAAGACGGTGCGAGGGGGTATGCGCCGTCTTTGTCTTGTGGAAGATGGTTCAGAACCGGAATTCGAAACCCAGTTGGCCAGCAACGCCATAGTCGTCAGAGCTGCTGCCAAATCCGGTCTGGGCGGACACTTCTCCGAACAACGTGGTGTTTGCCGTGATGTCCATGTGGCCTCCCAGTGTCAGCTCGACGTTGTTCCTGCCGCGTTCGGTCAGAACTGTGTCGTTGCCAAAAGACACGGACGTTTCATCATCAAACGCATGGTAGTAGTCGAACTGGCCAAAGAGGACACTGGTGCCAAACTCACGCTCGGCCCGCAGACCTAGCCTAATGCGGCCGCCTGTAGCGAAGCCCTCAGTCTCCAGTCCCTTTCGGTCGGTGGGATTAGTCTTTGAAACTCAGGCAATTTTTCCCGTATCCCTTCGCGGTAATCTGTCGGGGAAACGCCGTAGTGTTCCATGAACGCTCGGGAAAATACCGGGCGAGTTGAGAACCCTGTTTTGTAGGCAATGTCACCAATATTGCAGTTGGCATCGCCCCTTAGCAGGCCCGCGGCTTTTTCCAATCGTATCAATCGAATAAGGCGCTGGGGAGTGTCCATTTGCTGGCAAATCTGGTACAATTTGGAGCGTGATATTCCGACTGCCTTGGCAATCACTTCCGGTGTCAGGTCACGACGATGGAAGTTCCGATGGATAAAATCTACAACCGTGAAAAGGACGGTTTCATCCCGGATTTCGCGCGTTTCGAGTTCCTGTATCCACTGATGTCTGAACGCGTCGACAGTGAGGCGATAGAGCGTATCAGAAAGCGTTTCGATTTCGCGATCGTCCGCGTGATTCAATTCGCTGAACACGCCGGTAATTGCAGTTTTGAGAATTCTGGTGACCGGGCTGTCTCGCAACACCATGCCGTGTAGCTGCGAGATTCCAGGAACCTCTTCCTGAATCTTCTTCCGATGCAGATTCAACGAGTAAGACGTCGCCCCTTTATGCTGGTAGGAAAACGATCGCTCGGTGTCGAGCGAAAGCAGGTCCCCCGTCCTGGTATGCGCCGAACCTTCCGAAAGCGGCGTCGACAGATCTTCTCCTTTGAATTGAAAGTGTACTCCAAAGGAGTTCTCTTCCGCGCGCGCCATGCCACGCTCCGATCTGTGGAAGACGCACGGCGTCAAGGTTTGGTATGTGTAAATCAAGAGTTTCGGAGTTGTTTTGCTTTCGGAAGTGAAGCTAAACGGGTCATCAACAGGTCCGGGGCGATCAAGTTCATAACCCGCCAAGTCGAACAATTCCTCGCGAAACAACGCGTATTGCTGCTTTTTCGGCAACAAGTTGGTGTCAAATTTGTGGGAGGTTAACGTGTTTTGCTCTACCATAAGTAACCTTAAACAACAGTACCTTCATCACTTTGAGGACCGCACATACTCAATTCCTCAAGACAGGCACAATAGTGCAGCGAGGGCGCAAGTGCTCCACGGAACCAACTATGTCGGTATGGCATTCCAGATAGCTTTTTTGCTGTATCCAAACTTGAGCGAAATGCAAGGCAACTCTCCCTCGAACACGCCATGGTAATCAAACGGTCAGCGCATCGTATGAACGTATGAGGCCCAATTCCGCCTTATGCGGACTTTGCTGCCGTTCAACGATCTAACTCAAAACGCTCTAGGGTCAGGATTCATAACCAGTAGATGACGGTTGCTGCGAGTGCGATGGCTGATAGGAAGACCTTGGGGCAGCGGTCATAGCGGGTCGCCACACGCCTCCAATCCTTGAGCCTGCCAAACATGATCTCGATGCGGTTTCGCCGCTTGTATCTGTGCTTGTCGTATTTGACCGGCGTCTTGCGTTGCTTTCTGCCGGGGATGCAGGCGCGTATCCCTTTGTCTTTCAACGCCCCTCGGAACCAGTCGGCGTCATAGCCACGATCACCGAGCAGCCAGTCCACATTTGGTATGCTGCTGAGCAGAGCCCCAGCACCGATGTAGTCGCTGACTTGCCCGGCGGTAACGAACAGGTTGAGCGGGCGACCTTTGCTATCACAAATGGCATGCAGCTTGGTATTCATGCCGCCCTTGGTTCTGCCGATCAGGCGGCCACGCCCCCCTTTTTCGCGGCCATACTGGTCGCGGTGCGGTGGGCTTTGAGATGGGTCGCGTCAATCATGACAGTCCCCTTTTCGCCGTGCTCGGCGGCCAGGCCGGCCATCATCCGCGCGAAAATGCCTTTCTCGCTCCAACGCTTCCACCGGCTGTAAAGCGTTTTGTGCGGCCCATACGCTTCCGGGGCATCTCGCCAGCGCAACCCATTGCGATTGACGAAGATAATCCCGCTCAACACCCTTCTGTCATCAACCCGAGGCTTGCCGTGCGACTTAGGGAAAAAGGGGGCGAGCTTGGCCATCTGCTCGTCGGTTAGCCAATAAAGGTCGCTCATGTCACCGCTCTGTTTTTCGAGCCGTGAATCACGCAGCGAAGCGAAAATCAATGCATCCTGACCCTAGCCGGAACACCCGCGCCAGCCCCTTTCAGGTATCACCCCACATACCGTCCATGAATGCCTTGCTGTCACGTCCCTGCCCTTTGAGCCCGGCAAGTTTCGCCTTCAGCTGCACCACGGCAACGCGCTCTGCCAGAGTTTCTTTTTCCCCCAGTGCTTCAAGACCTATTTGCAGAGCCTGCTGCACAGCATCTGTTTCATCCTGCGCACCGGAGGTATCTACGGTCAAGAAATTGGACATCTTTGGTCACCAACGCTGGACACCCTTGATCCTTGAGATTGGGCATTTTGGTGATACTTCCAAAGCCAGCCCTTGGCGCGTTTGGTTTTTAGTGTCGGCTCAGCATCTTGGCGCACGCGCTCTCCAAAAAGCTGGCGTGCGCCAAGATGCTTTGGTCCGTGAGGAACAAAAAACGGATTTGCTGAAGCATTGCAGACATTGACCGGCTTATAAAATGCAGACGGAATATCTGCGTAAGCGGCAATCAAGCAAAACTGCCAGTAGGGTGAACCTCTTAGTGTTACGTAATGTGCGAAATTCGCCTGTAGATTGAACGTGACAAAGGCATCCGTATGTGCATAGGTTTGAACAAACTCAAGTCACGTGTTCTATGCAAATTTCTAATTTCAAACTTTTGTCCATTTTTTTCTTTGCACTTAGTGTGCTGATCGGGTGCACATCTCGTACTGTCGAAAGCTCTAGTTTGACGCCCAACAATCCACATTGCCGCCCAGATCGCTATGAGGGCTTGGTTCAGAACAATGCTTCGGATTTAGGGGCAGGGAGATATCGAAAGCTGATAATGGGCACTCTCTCAGAAATGGCAGTTAAGATTTGGGAAAAGGAACCCTCTTCCCAAGAGGTGTGCCAAACGCGTTATGTAATAAACTCAAAGCCTGGCCAGCCGATCTATGATGTGGAGTTCCTGTCACAAGTGATCATCTTCACGGATTCTGCTCGTGTCTGCTTAAATCATGTTGACGCTGACGGGCCTGACCGGAATGGCATCAGAGTGCCTGACGCTGAAATTGAATATCCTTGGAAGTGGGTTGATCAAGGACGATCAGTAGCCGGATTGCCAGAAAGCTTTTTTGCACGGCGTGAGTATTTACCTGTGTGCTTTGATAAGAATGGCGGAATAGTGGAGTACCTAGATGGCTGATGGCGGATCGTATAAAATTGAAGTTGGTGAACATGGTATTCTGGGAGCTGCAGCCCATCTTTCTGTTCGCTTGACGGATGATAGCGGAAACAGAATTGTCGAGATAAACGGGCTAGCAACGAAACCCGGTGAAGATCCCTCGGCAATGGGGTCCGCGCTTACAGGGCACGATATACAAGGTCACCTCTATTGGGGGGGAGACCCTCGGAGTTTCTTCGGTCTCCAACGTACCAGATCTGTGGATACATTGGATGAGAAGCCGATAAGCGAGCTTCGAGGTGACTTAGAAACCATTCAAGAAGTCGTTGACGCCATTAACTCAAAAAGCATTTCTTACCAAGCTCTTAACACTAACAGCAACAGTGTTGCAATGACCGTTCTTCGATCGCTAGGCTATACGGTTGAAGATGTTCGTGCAATAACCACTAGGTTAACTCCGGGGCTAAACATCGACCTGCTCAGCGACGCTGAGATTGAAGCTATTATGGAGTCTGTCAAATCCAACAATCACTGCTTCGTATCGGACACCCCGATAACCATGTGGCCAACCGACCGTTCGTTGAAGCCACGGGAAGACGGTTCGTATGACGAAGAGCTTGTGCTAGCGAAGGTTTGGCAAAAACCAATCAGCGAGGTCAGCGCGAGTGATCTGGTCGTCTCGTATGACGAAAATGGTAGGATTTGCCCAGGCCCGGTCACGCGTACGATGCGGAACGGGGTCAAGCACGTTCTCGATTTCTGGGGCACGGGCGTCACCCCCGGTCACGCTTACTTCTGCGCTGATGGCAAGTTCAAAGGCCAGCACGTGCCTTTGTTGGACATTCTCCGCACTGATGGCACGATCATGAAAAGCGACGGCACTCAGATCCGCGCCGCAACCGGTTGTGAGGTTGGCTCGATCCACGACCGGCTGATTCATGCCGTGGTGGGCGACAAGCAACCCGACGGGCAAATTGCCATCCGGGAGCAAGGACAAGTCCGATTGGGAACGCGCGTCATTCTTGAGAACGGCGAACAGCATTGCGTTCTGGATATTCTCAACGCAAATGGCGCTCAGATTACGGAAGACGGCTATATCCGCTCCGGAGCCGGAGGTGCCAAGGTGCCGTTGAGCTGGACCTTCTCCGAACAGCTTCCAAAGCCCGAAGACTATATCCTGAAACGCTCGAAGGTAACGCTTGAAGAGATCTACGCTGCGGGTGAGTGGGAGCAGATTGGTCCAAGACTGCCTGCACCAGATGGCTCGAAGGCTTCTCCGCAACATCGCAAAGCCACGCCGGTCGGCTCCCAAACGCCTTTGGCTGCGGCAGACGGGATGCGCCAGCCAACCCGTACGCTCAACCGCAAACAGCGCAAGGCAATGGAAGCCAAGCAGCGCAAGGCTGCCAAAGGTGGAAAACGACTGGTGAGTTGATCCATGAACGAGAGCGACGGCATCAAATCTGGCGAGATAATTGACGCCTTTGAAGTGATCCATTTCCCTAAGGGAGATGGCTTTCAATGGGCAAAGCGGCCGACGCACTATCCAGAGCAACGGCCGCTCACGCTCTACGGTATCGAGGTGGTCGATGAAAATGGCGATCCCGCCCCTTTCATCGCTCATCCGATACCGTTCAAGAACACCCTGAATTAATTCCGCGTCAGCGCAGAGGCTGTATCGGCGGGCTATCCTGGGAACTTCCGAGCAGGGAACTGGCTGTCACACTGTAGTTTGTTCACCTAACCGTATTCAGAGGTCTAGCATAGGGGATGCTTCGGCGCTTCAAGCGCTTAAACGGCGCAATGAATGATCGATAGATACAGGAAATCCCAAACATCAAAGCAGATGTGAAAATAACCAATCCCAGCCGGGCGACCCAGTGCGCGTCCTGGCTTTGAAAGAGGATCAAAAGAGCTGGGAGCAGAATGATGGCCAACCCCAATATTTGCGAAACTCCCAACAACTTGAACCAGAACACATATCGCACTCGAAGGGTTGCGCCATCCCAGTTCATGCTACTCAGTCGATAAAGCGCACGAACATCATAGCTGGTCAGATCGTAGTCATCCATGAACTTGACCACAGCCAGCCGGCCACGTTTGCCTAGGACAAAACCAAACCGATCGCGAAAATAGCGTTCACTTTGAATGGATTGGACGTCTTCCGAAGCGAGATCCAATCGGTGGTCATCGACGGATTGCCCATTCGGGGTTAGTGCGCCGCGTATTTCCGCTTTAAGCAATTCAAGCATTTGCTCGTCTAAGTCTACGGAAACGTCTTCAAATCGCTGAGTTCGCTTCAGCGGATTTAGAGCGACAATGTTATCGTTGTTGCCATTCTCTGATCCGGCACCCTTCATCGAAAGCCCGCCACGAAACTCGCAATAAGATCTTCAGCACCTGCGCCGGATGCATTGTGCATGTAGAACTTGTAAACTGCTGCGACCATGTTGGCGAATTGATCTGCATCGACGTTGGCATTTGTCTCCAAAACAGCGCGCTGGACGATCCCGATTGCTCTGGATAGCGTTTGCTGGTCCAATCCGACCTGTCCCAAAGAACGAGGCCGTTCTTCGGGCCCGTCCATAATCCACAATGGATCGATCTCGAATTTCCTGGCGATCTCAATGAGAGTTTCCGCTGGTAGCTTGCGCGCGCCACGCTCGTAATTTTGGGCAGCGCGAAGCGATATACCGAGTGCATCTGCAAATTGCTGCTGGGATAACCTCAAGCCCTCCCGAAGTGCCAGTAATCTACTGGCAATCGCCTCCATTGACTCGTTTGTGCGTAGTTGCATAATTTGTGCTCATAAAGCTAGGCAGTTTGCCTCAAAGGAAGGACAAAGCGTTGCCCTCGAACATTCATAGTCCTGCACAACGAAGAGAATACATCAAGTACCAACTTCGTCTCCGGGGCACCACGCTGGCTGAAATCAGTAGAGAACTGGGCGTTTCAACTGCAACGATGTCCCAAGTTTGTTTGGGGGTTCGCCGATCAGATCGCGTCTTGTCTGCGATAGCAGATCGGCTTGGCGTGTCACTTGAGGCCCTGAGCAAACTGGATAGCGAGGAGGGCCGAGAATGTAGCAAACACTAAGAGCATTCCCGAGATGCGAAAGGCTCGGACGCAATGCCCGAGCCCTTGCAAAACTAAGTCGTCGATTGGTGCCGACGCTTCAGATTTTGCCGCATCTCATCATTCCAGTCAATCAAAACACGCCGGACGCACTGCGTTCGGCGCAAGGAGACGTGTTGATGCCGAAAACTGAAAAACTGCAAACCAAAGACATTTGCCGTTACATCTTGAGCCCTTTGCGGTCGAACCGATCCTGCGCACAGGCGTTGGGCATAAGCCCAACGACGGTCGCAAAATACCGCAACCTGATGAAGCTGAACCAGGTTGATCTGGAGAAATTGAACAGCCTCTCCAATGTTGAAATCGAAGAACTCGTGCAGGCGCGGAACAAGGGTGGCTCTCACAGCTTTATTGAGCCGGATTGGCTTGAGATATGTGCCGAGTTAGGCAAGCCGGGCGTTACAATCGCGTTGCTCTATCAGGAATACGTTGAAAGCCACCGTGGTGCGCAAAACGCCGATTTGCTGTCCGCGTCTTCGTTCGGGCGAAGACTGCGGACTGTGCGCAAAGCCAAGAGCCCCTCCATGCGCCAAGTTCATCCGCCAGGGGCACGTAGTTTTGTGGACTTCAGCGGAAAGCACCTATTCCTTACAGAACGCGGAACTGGAAAAAAGATACCGCAAGAGGTTTTTGTTGCTTCGCTTGGTGCGAGCCAGCTCATATTTGCCACCGCAGTTTCTTCGCAAAAACTACCCGATTGGATTGAAGCCAATGTCCGGGCGCTTGAATACTACGGGGGAGCGCCGTTGGAAATCGTTCCCGACAATCTGAAATCAGCCGTCGCAAAGCCGGGTGGGAAGGGACGTACAGTCGTGGTCAATCGCAGCTATCTGGACTTTGCAGAGCATTATCAGGTTGCGATCAATCCCGCACGCATCCGTCGTCCTCAAGACAAAGCGCTGGCGGAGATCGGTGTGCGTATGGTCAATATGTGGGTCATCGCAGCCTTGCGCGATCACGTCTTCTATACTTTGGCAGATATGAACCGTGAAATCACACGACTGGTGGACCGGATTAATGGAAGAACCTTCCGCCGACTGGCGACCTCGCGACGAGCGGTGTTTGAGATGATTGAAGCGCCAGCGATGCAGTCATTGCCCCGTGACCGATATGAGTTCGCCTTGTGGCGCGACGGGCTGTTGGTCCCAAAGGATTATCACCTGTATTGGGAGGGCGATTACTATTCGGTTCCCCACTCTTTCATTGGTCAACGGGTCAATTTGGCAGCCACGTCTTCGACTGTTCGCATCTACGCTGACGAGCATGTCAGCCCGATTGCGCTGCATCAACTGGGTCGGGGCAGTGGCCAAAACATTACCGAACGAGACCATATGCCAGAGAGCCACCGGGCTTATGCCGATAACAACCTCGACGAATTGCGTGATTGGGCAACCGAGATTGGCGAAGAGGTCGTGCGGCTCTTTGATGCGATGCGTCACAACAAGCGGATCAAGCCGACTGTATTACTGAAGCAAATGGCACGGGGGCAGAAACTCTCCCGGGAATACAGTGTTGAACGGTTTGCCTCGGCCTGTCGATACGCGAACACGGTTGGAACGCAGACGATTGAAAGCGTGGCAAACATCCTGAAATACGGCATCGATTTGAGAAAAACGGCTGCACGGGATCGTATCGTGTCCTCACCCGTACCCCACGACAATGTACGCGGCGGAACCAGCTATGACGGGAGCCAGTCATGAATATCAGCAATACTATCGCATCCCTTCGAGCACTCCGCCTTGGCGGGATGGCAGATGCGCTTGAGCAGCAGCGGTTAGGAGCGTCCTGGCGTGACGCTTCGTTTGAAGACCGCTTGGAGCACCTCCTGAGTCAGGAAATACTGATGCGCCGAACCCGCAAGGTCGAGCGCATCAGAAAGGCGGCAAAACTGCGACACAACGCGCGACCCGAAGCCTTTGACTTCAGGCCCTCTCGGGGACTTGAAAAATCCCGCATCACAAGCCTGTTCCGGTGTGATTGGATACGGGATGGCCGTTTGAATCTTCTTGTCACGGGCTTGACAGGGACTGGCAAAACCTGGGCAGCTTGTGCGTTCGGGAACGCCGCGGCGGCGTTGGAGCTGACCGTTGGATACCATCGTGTCGGCCCGTTACTGGAAGAACTGGAACTCGCGCGTCACGATGGATTGAGGGTAAAGAAGCTCGAAAACCTCCGACGCCTGGATCTTTTGATTTTGGACGATCTGGGGCTTGAGGAGCTGACGCAAGGAGCGCGGATCGATCTGCTCAATCTGCTCGAAGACCGGGTTGGGCGACGCAGTACAATCGTTGCCGCGCAAATGCCCGTCGCGAAATGGCACGATTACCTCGGCGGCGATGCGACGGCCGACGCCATCATGGATCGGCTTGTGCACACCAGTGAGCAGATAGAGTTGAAGGGTAAGTCCCTCAGAGCTGGCAACCTGGAGAAAGCGGAAGAGTCGGTGGTAACTTGATCATCAAGTGACCACCATACGCTGGACGTGTCCATCATCTAGTGGTGGTCACGTCCAACCGTCGGTGAAAATAGCTGTCCAATCTCGTGACATACAACGTCCAACTTCGTGACTGTCGCCACGCCAGTTCCGGTTGCGAATAAGCGTGCTTTCAGGGATCTAATTGCCGTCGAACCAAATAGGCATTCCAATCCGACAGAACTCCAATGTTTGGACCTGGTCGACAGAGTCAGCGGTGCCCAGATGTTGCGTCGGAAAGAGTTGCACGTGCAGAAGGCTGCTTTGACCGCAATCTGCGAGTTCGCTTGAACGGCAGGATTGGGCCGCTATCCTTTTCTTGCCCACTTTTTACCAAACCGCGCCGCGGCGATCATCAATGTGAACCCCGATGCGACAACTGCTACTAAGGCAACCCAGGTCCAGATAGATGGCAGTTTTAGGATCAACGAGGTGCAACAGAATGCCGTGGGTAGAAGAAGCAGCATCGACTGAAGTAAGTGGGTCACAGAAGCGACTTTCCCAGAGTCACCAGGTGTTGTTAGAACAGGAACTCGAACCTCTGCAGCTATCAAGTCTTCCGGTTCTAGAGGAGTAATCAGTATTCCAAGCCTCCGAAAGGATATTGAGGTCAACAGATTGATGACCGAAACAAAATATGCGGCAAGGAGCGCAGCAAGGCCTAGGTTAAGAGTTTGTTGAACGTAGGGCGCAGAAAAGTCGGTTTCGCCCAGAGCATGTTGCTCGATCAGTCGGCGATCTCGATCCGACTTTGATAGTGCATCGTTAAGTGTGCTGGGTGTTATTGTTTCTAGTCGCTGACCGAACTTTTCTGGATCGCGATCGATTTCTGTAATCTCTACCCAAAGCGCAGCAGACGCCGCGCGGGATTGCTTTCCATACTCCAATTCTGCCCGCCGCGCTGAGTTCTCCAATCGGAGCTGTATTTCTCCCAGACGCTCAATGGTCATTCCAGATGTGCGTTCGTCTCCCGTGATCGAGAGTTCTAGTTGATCCGGGTAGATGGATGCCCAGAATAATAGCCGTGCCAGTTCGTCGAGGCCTCTTTCGGCGATCCCACCCTCCCAAATGAAGTTCCCATGATCTACAATGGTTGTTCGGAGTTCTGGACCCTGAGGTGCCTGTGGTGAATCGCGATAAATTTCATTGAAATTGAGAATGTTCAAGTGGTACCCAGCGGCAGCTCGAATGCCGGAGATCAATGAACGGTTTTCATCTGTCAGGGTCGTATTTGTAAGCGCAAGATCAAGTATTCCCAGTTGAACACGTAGGTCGCGAGTTCGCTTAAGCATGCGCCTGATCGCAGCCTGTGCTGAGTCTGTTGGGTCCGCCGACACCGTCAAATATGATCGAAGGCGTCTTTGGACGTCTGCAGACAAGCGGTCCAAGCCTTGCAGTTCATAGATCGCCTCATCTCTATATTGGCTTCGATCAATCGGGCCAATCAGGGTGGCCCCCAGGACTAGGACCGACAATGTGAGACTTAACAAAAAGAAGCGGTGTATCTGATTGAAGACGTTTCCAGCGTTCGCAATCATTGCATCTTTGTTGCCTGACATTAGCTGCCTCAAAACTCCTTTTTCGCTGATACAGAGTGATACGTTAGTGCAAGAACCGATTCACGCCAACGGCAGCTTTGGGGAAGCTGCATTGCAGAAATATTAGGTACTACGAAAGACAGGAATGGGCCGTTTTGCATTTTCAATCCTGTCGCGCGAAAACTCTGTTGAATGCGCTTGTGTTCTTCCGTTCGCACGCTCTTTACAATACACTTCTTTCATCAAGAAACTTCATTGTGTTTTCCAACCCTTGCCGCATGTGATCTTCAAGGTGGACCAGCATGTCATCCAAGCTGTTCCCGTTGGCAAGCTTGATGTATTTATCGTGAGATTCCCGAAGTGGGCCGCCCCGCCCATGTGCTTTCTGATGCATAGCAAAGTAAAACTGGAGGTTGGGTTTCAGGCGCTCCCAGCTTTGCAGCAGAAGTGTGTGCCCCGAAAGCTCATAGCACCATGAGTGAAGGTGCATTTCTGCCATAATCGCGCCGTAGGGATCATTATCCGAGATGCAATCGCATAGCCTGTTGTTGCGCATTTGCAGGTCGGCGAGGCTAATCAGGTCTCGTTTGTCCCAGCAGAACTGAAACGCCATCTTCTCGAGCCCCGTTCGGAACGAATAGATTTCGTCCAGATCAATTGGATCCAGTGTACGAAGGAAAGTTCCGCGGAACGGGATGTAAACAAGAAGCCCAATCTCACTCAATTGAACCATCGCCTCACGCAATGTGGCGCGGCTGACATCCAGCTGAGCAGCAACCTGAGTTTCAAGCAGTTTTGCCCCAGGCTCCAAATCTCCGGTCAAGATCAGCTTCTGGAGTCGCTCCAGCGTTCTGTCTTTCAATGTATCGCCGGATTTCTCCGCCGAGGATGCTTGTCGTGTCATGTCGATCCCGTTGATGGAACACCCAATGGATGGAAGGCGAGATTACGTTGCTAGGCCAAGATAGCCAGAAAAATGATCGCAGCTGAACTTCCAATTTCGGTCCAATGGTCGACTGCTGCAGACCGCTCTCAAGGTAGCTGGTTACTTCATGATTGTCGACAATAGTAGTAATTGTCGACAATTTGGAGATCTTGCTGTACGGTTATGACAGGTGGGGATTCGAAAAGCTCCGAACCTTGGCTGCGATTGCCCACTCCATCGGCAAGAAATGATCACCCGGTCTGGCACCGGGATGACGCAACAGGTGAAAAGGGAGTTATTCATGTTGTCGACCGGCCTCCTCAAAAAAAGAATACATACTGGGCTTGCAGCATTTGGCGCGGCCGCGCTGCTGGCTGGTGCACCAGCGAAAGCGGAAGAGTTTTTGACTATCGGCACTGGCGGTGTAACCGGCATCTACTACGCCGTCGGTGGTGGCATCTGTCGGCTGGTCAATCAGAAGCGCAAGGAACATGGCATTCGATGCTCGGTCGAAAGTACGGGCGGTTCAGTTTACAACCTGCGCACCATGCGCGAGGGCGAACTGGAAATGGGCATTGTTCAGTCAGACTGGCAATTCCACGCTCTGAACGGGACCAGCCTGTTCGAAGAGGATGGCCCGGATTCCGAACTTCGCAGTCTGTTTTCTCTGCATCCTGACACAGTCATCATCGCCGCTCGCAAAGACACCGGTATTGAGTCTTTGGATGATCTTGGCGGCCGGACCATCAACTTGGGTAATCCTGGTTCCGGAACGCGTGGCACTGCTGAAGTCCTTGTAGACGCTATGGGCTGGAACATGGATCACTTTGGTTTGGTGACCGAGCTTAAGTCGGCAGAACAATCAGCAGCTCTGTGCGACAACACCATCGAGGCCTTTCTGATGGTTGCTGGCAATCCAGTCGCGAACGTGCTGGAAGCCGCCACAACGTGCGACATCAACATCATTCCTGTCGAAGGTGATGCGGTTCAGGCGCTGGTCGAGAGCAAGCCATACTACGGCAATGTCACAATTCCGGGTGGTCTGTATCGCGGTGTGGACGGGGATGTTCCGTCCTTCGGTCTTCCGTCTACGTTCGTAACGTCGTCAGATGTACCTGAAGAAACCACCTACGTGATGGTCAAGGCAGTCTTCGAAAATTTCGATGCCTTCAAATCGTTCCACCCGGCCTTTGCCAACCTCAAGAAAGAGGAAATGGTGGTAAACGGTTTGTCCGCACCGATGCATCCGGGCGCTGAGCGCTATTTCCGCGAAGCCGGATTGATCAACTAAACACACAACAGAGGCGGCGGTCGTCGCCGCCTCTGCGCCTCTTCAACGCAACGTCCACGCAAGAGTCATGACATGAGCGAGCAAACTCTAAGCCATTCCACACATGACGCGCAGGAAGACGCGCGCAATCGAGACATCAAGATCTTTCTTAACGGCAAGATCGTCCCGCGCAACGAAGCGATGGTGTCTGTGTACGACTCCGGTTTCATGCTGGGGGATGGAATGTGGGAGGGGTTGCGCCTCTACAACGGTACTTGGGCGTTTTTTGACGAACACATGGATCGGTTCTTCAACAGCTGCAAAGCCGTCTCCATTGACGTCGGCATGACGAAGGACGAAGTCCTACAGGCACTAAATGACACCGCAAAAGCTAACGGCATGACAACGGATGCGCATTGCCGGTTCATGGTGACTCGCGGGCCAAAGGACAAGCCGTTTCAGCATCCGGGGCTGTCACGCTCCGGGCCGACGGTGGTTGCGATTGTGGAGCACTCAAAACCAGCGGACAGCCTTATGAGCCAGGGCATTCGATTGGCCACCGTTCCTCAGGTGCGCGGCCTGCCGATGAGTCAGGACGCCAAATACAACAGCCATTCGAAGCTGAACTGCATTATCGCATGCCTGCAGGCCGAACAGGCTGGTGCCGACGAGGCCCTCATGCTGGACCCGCATGGGTTTGTGAACACTACGAATGCGTGCAACTTCTTCATTGTGCGCCGTGGTGAGGTTTGGACCTCCACTGGTGATTACTGCATGAACGGGGTGACACGCCAAAAGGTCATTGACCTGTGCCGGGCCAACGACATTCCGGTGTTCGAAAAGAATTACTCACTCTACGAAGCCTATGGAGCTGACGAGGCCTTTCTGACCGGAACATTTGGCGCACAAACACCTGTCGCGTCAATCGATGGAAAGAAGGTCGGAGAGCATGACGGCGCCGGTCCGATGACCCGCCGCCTGCGCCAGCTTTATAAAGAGCTTGTGCACCGAAGCACCATGAAGGTTGCGAGCTGAACATATGACGCAGGTTGTGGGCCCAGAAAGTCAGAGTCGTCTGGATTTAGGTGATCGTGGCTTATTGCTTTTGGGCTGCGGCAAGATGGGCTCCGCATTGTTAAACGGCTGGCTCAATGCCGGGCTGGACGCCGAAAAGATCATTGTTCTGGATCCGCGTCCATCTGATTGGCTGCAGCGCCTTTCGCAACGCGGCCTTCGCCTGAACCAACAGCCAGAAGAGCCGCCTACTGTCGCGGTGATTGCAACGAAGCCTCAGGTCATGACCTCTGCTTTGTCGGACCTAAATTCCCTTGGAGGCGGGCGCACTCTATTCGTAACGGTTGCCGCCGGTACTTTGATTTCGACCTATGAGGAACTGTTGGGCTCGCAGGCACCAATTGTGCGCACAATGCCAAACACACCAGCATCGGTTGGTTCCGGCATTACTGCCCTTGTCGGTAACGCATGCACTACCGTCAGTCATATGGAACTTGCAATACAACTGATGCAGGCAGTTGGAGAGACCGTGGTCCTCGATGATGAGGAAATGCTTCATGCTGTGACAGCCATTTCCGGAAGCGGCCCGGCCTATGTGTTCGCGATGACGGAAGCGTTGACAGAAGCGGGAAGAGAACTGGGTTTGGCACCAGAAGTTGCAGCAAAATTGGCAACCGTTATGGTTTCGGGGAGCGGTGATTTGATGCGTCTCAGCCCAAACTCACCTGCCGAGCTTCGAAACCAGGTTACGTCCCCAAATGGAACAACTGAAGCTGGCTTGCAAGAGTTGATGTCCCTTGAGAAAGGGGTGTTCCCGCTCCTTCAAAGGACGGCCCAGGCTGCTCATAGTCGCAGTATCGAGCTGTCGCAAAACAAAGACGGGACGTGATGTCCAAAGCGTTCTGCGTAGTTCATAGCGGTGCTTCGAAATTAATCCACTCACGTGACGTCTTGTATTCAATGTAAGGCTTGAGGTGAGTTGTACGTATCAAAACGACCGGTTTCTTGAGCCTAAGTCAATGATACGAAGCAAATGCAACGTCTGTTTAAGGGACGCTGCGATGCAGCGGTGCGAACAATTTTGAGTGTCTACAAAGGGCCGTTCGATATACGTGCTACGGGCGGGAAGCAGTTTCATGTGAATGCCCGCATTCTTGTCCAAATACCTTTCTTAGCGGCTGATTTTAATCGGTAGAAGCGTTTCGTCGGAGCCAATCTACGAAAGTGCCGGCAGGTGATTCCTCGCGAGTGTCGCTTGGCGACGCAACCGCATACCAGACACATTCAATTCGGCGGGGATCGAAGGGTACAAGTGCTCCGGATTGAAGGGCCTTGGAGGTTGTGTCGCAAACTCTGAGCAAGGTTGAGAAGGATCGACGCTCGGGTTGATTATCCTGCCAATTGAACAAACTGCTGGTAGGGAGAGATTCCTGACGTGAGTTGACCCTTTCGGATCATGCTGATCGTTTCGATTCCCGCCAATGTGGATTCCGCTGAAGTGAAAGCTTTGAAGCCCAACATTGGGCGGATCCGGCGTTTGATGAAACGGTGGTCTTGTTCCACGATGTTGTTGAGGTACTTACGCCTGACCATTTCGATTGGGATGGGACAGCCATAGCGCTTCAACATGGCATTGATTGCTTTGATGCCGGCCGTATTTGCACCACTCTTGTCAATGACGATCTTGCGTGGGAGCCCGTTCACTTCGAGTGCGCGAGCAAAGAACTTGGTCGCCGCAGCTTTGTTTCTGCGCTTGGAAAGCATGAAATCAAGGGTCTTTCCATGTTTGTCGACTGCGCGGTACAGATAGACCCATTTCCCTTTGACGCGTATATATGTTTCGTCCATTCGCCAAGATCTATCGCAGTCCCGCTTCTGACGACGTGCTCGTTCCGCGACCAGAGGCGCGAATTTGATGATCCAACGGTTCAATGTCGCGTGATCGACCGATACGCCGCGCTTGGCCATGATCTCTTCAAGATCGCGATATGACACACCGTATCGCAGATAGAAAAACACCGCGTGCAAGATCACGTCCTTTGGAATATGCGCGCCTTTGAATGAAATTGTCACGATCTGCCGCCCTCTGCTTTGGGCAAGCCCCTACCAGACCATCGATCAGATCGACAGACAGACTAAAGAGTTTGCGACAGAGCCCTGCAAAGCGGGCTGCAAACGCAGAAAATCGATATTGTGTCGAGTGACCGGTTTGGGCCGACCTTGGCTTGCATTTCCAGTCTGTAACCGCGGATGCTACGCCGCCTCCGCGTTCCGCTACGAGCCCTAAGTTCCACTTTCTGCACATTATGCAAATGGCGATTACTCTTGAAAAATAGCCTTACACAAGCGTTTCTTGTTGCCAACAAGTTGTCCCGGTTAACCGACCGGCCGCCGTGCACTTGTGACCATAAAACCGGGGCCTGTGGTCCAGGCCTCGGGGTTGCGGATGATCGAAAGTGCGTCGGTCAGCATGCCTTTGGTCATAAAGCCGCCACCGATCAACTGAGGCGCTAATGTTGCCAATGTTAATGACCAGGTTTCGGTTTCAGCCGCTCCTGCGGTATTTCCGGAATGATTCAGAATGGGCTGAATGTGCCGCGCATCAATTTCAGTGAACCCCGATTTGGCAAGAATTCCTGGCAACGCAGCGCCAAATTCAAGATCCCACCCCTGGGATGCCGCAAACTCGAGGTACGCAGTCCAGAACATTGCCCAAAAACGGCTGGGGCCGGAAGCAATTCGCCTGAAGTCCATTTCAGTTGCAATAAATGCGCCACCGGGTTTGAGTGACTTCAGGATAGCTGACAATACCTCTGTTCGAGTCGGTAGAAAGCACAACACCGCGCGGCAGTGAACCAGATCATACACCTCGGATCCAAGGTCATCGCATCGCAGATCGATCTTTTTCAGGGACAGGTTGGATAAGGTGTTTTTCTTGACAGAAGACAGGTCCAGATCGCTGGCGATCACGTCGGAGCCCGGCAATGTCTGTGCCAGCCAGATTGCGACGCTTCCGCGCCCGGCACCTATATCAAGACAGTGTGCATTCTTAGGAAGGTTAAGTCTTTCGATGGTCGCAAAGGTATCGGGGTCGTGCGCATGCGCCATGCGATCAAGCCGCTCTGCTTCTGTTGGCAATGTGTGTGGTAAGAGATCCTCGTACATCCGGTGCCTCCCGTTTCTGCCCCCAAAACTACACCAGTTTCTTGGATTTTAATACTCGCAGGCACGGCGTTCCGAGTTATGTTAGGGATAGCTAACCTCATATTTTTGCGGTGATCCGATTGTTCGGGAAAGCACATTCGTCATGAATAGACCAGTTGCACTCGACTATCTTTTGTTGGTTGGGATCAGCCTGATTTGGGGGTCTCAGTTTGTCTTGAACGAAGTGGCCATTCGAAGTTTTTCACCGTTGGTCGTTGCGACCGGGCGAGTGCTGATCGGCTTTCTTACTCTGACAATCATTGCCGCTGTGATGTACGGTTTTTCTGCTGGATCTTCTATAAAGGTCGGCAGGCAGCCTTGGCAGCTTTACTGTTTCATCGCAATTGCTGAGGCATTACTGCCGTGCTTTTTGATCCCCTGGGGGCAGCAGCATGTCGACAGCAGTATCGCCGCCATCCTCCTCGCTACAGTTCCCATCTTTACCCTGATACTGGCCCCGTTTTTCGTGAAAGACGAGCATTGGAGTTTGGTCGCTGCGCTGAGTGTCCTTGTCGGCTTTATCGGCATTCTGGTTCTGATAGCTCCAAGTATCAAAGGCAGTTGGCTGGCAAACATAATTGGCGAGTTGGCGATCCTGGGCGGGGCATTAAGTTTCTCGGCAAGCCTGATCATGATGAAACACCTGTCGAATGTACCTCCCGTTCTGGCGATGCGAAATGTCTTCATGATTGCATCCGCGGCACTGATGGTTTTGACTCTGATCCTCAGTTCCGCATGGAAGCCGAACCCGACATGGCAAGGCATAACTGCGCTACTGGGTTTGGGCGTCTTTTGTGGCGGCATCGCCTATGTTCTGTTCATATATATGGTTGGTCGAACCGGCCCGACCTTTACCGCCCTTTCCGGTTATCTGATCACGTTGGTTGGCGTTTTCATCGGCATTGCCTTTCTTGGCGAACGATTGCAGGCGAATGATATCCTCGCGCTTGGTCTGATCATTGCCGCGCTGTTCATCGGCAAGTTCAAATCTTAGTGGGCTGCCATGCCGCGCTTACCTAGGCGCAATGAAAACGTCCTGTTTCGGGAGTTTTTTGGTGACATCAAGCTTTTGATCAAAATGCGCAGCAAGCAGGTAGTCCGGATTGGGCCCGCCACGATGCGGTTTCAACGTTCGGCCTGATGGGAAGAGATTCAAGTGGAGCCAGTAACTAGCGCCCCGGTTTCCCCCGCTATTCTTGTACCCGTTCCAACCATTTTGACGGGAAAGCATGCCGTACATACAGGACTATGAAAACTAAGAGGAGACGGGTTAGAAAAGGCATCACACCAAGGTGCATCGGGTATAGCAGACCTGCGTATTAAGTTCGAAAAAAAGGAATTGTCAGGTTAATTTATGAGCGCCTAAGGGTGCCTTTGCGCGATAAGGGAGGGCGGGCATTCAAAAACCCACCTGACACTCTCATTGTGAGCATCCTGCAGGCTCACCTGACAGATTCCAGTTGAACGCCAAGATTGCGGATCGGACGTAGTCCATCGACAATCTTGAGCAGAAGGGTGGCTTTCACGGTCCCTCGTGGAATGTTTGGGCGTTTTGTATCGGCACAACGGGTTAGCAGACCGTTGCTGGCTAGGAACCTGCGCGTGCTGCATCGATAGTGGATTGTGCCTCTGCTACAGTTTCTGAAACCCGCTGACGTACGCCGCCCACAACGACGACTGAGTTGGTGTTTTCAGAAACTTCGTGATTTCTTGGAGGTTCAGCATCTTTTGCTTTCTTCGCGTCAAACCAAATATGTGCACCGTTCGGCGCGTGCAGCATCGTAAAACTGGGCAGTTCAGTCTTAAGAGCGGGCCCAACGACATCTATCGTTTCCATCACCAGCTGTTTTGGTTTGAATAAGGCGGTGCCAATGTGACCAGGGTGACCAAAGATCTCGTTTCTGTTTGTGGGTCTTGCGCGAGCAACTCCAGCCGCAGGTATGTCGATGTTAGAACCATCAGGTCTCGTAAAAGTGGGCAATTTATTCTCCAACACATTTTAAAGTAGCAATACGATAATGCCTCAGGTTGTTTCTGCAATTTATTTCGCTATTCGACAGTAATGGCTAGGCCGCGCAAGGAACTGGCTTCTTCAAAGAAGTTATGGCGTCAAAACAAGCGGAAATAGGGATGTGTCGCAAACTTTGGGGCTAATTTACGAGTATGCGGTATCTGGCGTTTGTTCCCTCCGGATAGTTTTCCAACAGGCTTCAGCATGATCTCTTTGAAGGGCTGTCATTTCCCCAAGGATGTGGTTCTGTACGCCGTGTATTTCTGCCTGCGGTACACAGTATCCTATCGTGATTTGAAAGAGATCATGGCGGAGCGCGGAGTACGAGTTGACCACGCCACATTGAATAGGTGGGTAGTGAAGTGCTCGTCGATAGTTGCTGCACGGGCGCAATCGAAGAAGCGCCCAACGCTGAAATCCTGGCGTATGGACGAAACCTACCTGCGTGTGCGTGGCAAGTGGATGTATCTCTATCGAGCAGTCGACAAAGCGGGGAACACCCTTGATTTCATGCTGTCTGAGCGAAGAAACGGCCCCGCAGCAACCAAGTTCTTTGCCAAAGCGCTGTCTTCAAATGGAATCCCAGACAAGATCGTTATCGACAAAAGCAGGGCCAATGCGGCGGGTATTCAGGAGATAAACAAGATCCTGAAGCGGTTCGGTTGTCCAGCCAAGGTGCAGACGGTTAGGTCTAAATTCGTAAATAACATCGTGGAACAGGACCACAGCTTTATCAAACGGCGCGTTCGGCACATTTGTGGTTTCAAATCTTTCGGATCTGCGTCGCCTACTCTGGACGGCATCGAGGTCGCCAACATGATCCGGAAGCGGCAATTTTCCAGCACCACGACGTCTGGCTTTCGGGTATTTGCCGAGATCGCAGGATAGGTGTGTCCAGTAAGTCGCCGACTCTGGCCGTTCCAAAAGTTTGCGACACATCCCCTCAACCTGCCTTAACTTCGAGACAATCTCTTCCAGCTTTGGTCGCTTGTTTGCCATTCTTAGTCCTCCGTTCACTAAACATAGCGGTGGACCACTTCAGTTGGGGAGGCTCAAACTGAGCATCACCAGTAGTTCTTGACAAAACCACACTACAGACGCGAGCATTTGCCCATTGGTTTATGAATAGGGGAGTGTTCTTTCATGCAACGACTGACCTATTGTTTTGGCGGCGCCGGAGCCGCTTCGCGCGAGTTGGAAGTCAGCGACGACATGATCGTTGTTCGGACCCAGAAACCCGGGTTACTGGGCGATGTCGTCACCAACAAAACAGCGTCCAAAACACTCAACCGGTTTAATGAAAAGATCACGTTGCCGGATGTCGGCGTCACGGTTCTTCAAGTGAAGCCGGAAGACAAGAAACGTGCGCTTGAACTGCGCGACAGCGCCAGAAAATCCTTGTCGCGCCTAAAAAACTTCCAGTTTGCCGGACGTGCGCTACGCGATCCGGTTACCAAAGAGCCAGTGGTTTATACCGAGAACCTGTTCGTCAAGTTCAAGGATGATTTGGCGGCGACGACCTGCGAAAAACTGTTGAACTCGGAAGGTCTGACGATCAAGCGCAAATTGCCCTTTGCCAAAAACGCCTATTTCGTGGATGCCACTGGGCGGGGGCTGGAGGTATTTGATATTGCGATCCGATTGGCGGAGCATAGCGATGTTGAGGCCAGCCACCCAGAGCTTATCCGCGAGAGGAAGTTTCGCGTGGCACATGACCGTCAGTGGCACCTCAAGCGCAGCATTGTAAACGGGCAGGTCGTCGATGCCCACGCTAATGTTGTGGCGGCTTGGCCCTATGCCACGGGCGCTGGTGTCACGATTGCCGTAATTGACGACGGGGTCGATATCGACCATGTGGAGTTCGCCTCGACCGGTAAGATCACCGCGCCGCGAGATGCGAGCCTTGCCACGGATGACCCTCGCCCCAAGGACCCCTACGCGAATTGGGACATCTACGATGACCACGGTACAGCTTGTGCGGGCGTGGCCTGCGCCGATGGGGTTGACGGGGCCAGCGGCGTAGCACCCGGGGCTATATTAATGCCGATCCGGCTGTCGTCGAACCTCGGTTCAATGGAGGAGGCAGAGGCGATCCATCACGCCGTCAGCAACGGGGCCGATGTTATCTCATGCAGTTGGGGCCCGCCCGATGGGGAGTGGTGGAACGCGTCCGACCCCACCCATACGACCCCCTACGACCTTCCTTACAGCACCATGCTGGCCTTGCGGCACGCAGTGGAACAGGGTCGCAACGGAAAGGGTTGCGTCATCGTGTGGGCTGCTGGAAACGGCAACGAAAGCGCCGATCTGGACGGCTATGCAAGCAGTCCCATGGTGATTAGCGTCGCGGCCTGCAACGACACCGGAAAGCGGAGCGTTTACAGCGACTTCGGGGAATGCATCTGGTGCGCCTTCCCTAGCGGTGACATGGGCCATGCCCCCTTTGGCCACCCCGAACCCCTGACAGATGGGATTTGGACCACCGACCGCTCCAACACCGCTGGCTACAACCCTGGCCGCCAGTTCGGATGGGAGCCGACTCCGCAAGGGGACGAGGCGGGCAACTACACCTCCACCTTCGGCGGCACCTCAAGCTCCACGCCCGGCGTAGCAGGATTGGTCGCGCTTTTGTTGGAGAGGGAGCCGAACCTAACTTGGCAAGAGGTCAAGGATCGCCTGCGTACGTCCTGTAAGGTTATTGACCCCGCAGGCGGCAATTATAATTCCGACGGGCATAGCCCCTACTACGGCTACGGTCGCCCGGACGCGTTGTCACTACTAGAGATCAGCCCAACGCCGCGCGGGCGCTTGCCAGCGGCGCCGGTCGCGGATGACTTAGCCGAGGTCCGAGCAGAGGCTGATCGTCTGTTCTCTACGCTCAAAAGACCATCAACTTTTGCGCGCTCCGTCGCCGCTAGGCACCCCACGGCCCGGAGATTTTCGCAGTTTGATCCCGACCACAACGCGGCAAGCATGTGGCTTCAGATGGGGCTGAACCTGGCCAAGGATTCCTCAGGCGGGTCAGAGGCTGAAAGGCTGCGGGCTGCCCTGGGCTTTGCCAGCCGGCACATGCGCCGAGTCGATCCCGAATCTGTGCGCCACGCCCTGTCGGTCTTTGTCACGCATGACCCGCTGGGGCGCCTGCTTTCACCGCCGCGCGCTGTGCACCGGTCTCCGTCCCGGTTCTCTCCCAGCAGTGCGGCGCGAGGAACCATCGCGCCGCACCCCGAGGTCGCGATGGACTATTGGCGCGAAGATGCCCTTGCCAATGAGCATCACGAGCACTGGCATCAGGTCTACCCGAACCAGGGCATCCTGGACGAAGCGAATGCGCAGGCCGTACTGGGCCCGGTGGGTTGGCAGGCGGTTGTGAACAAGTTTATCGCTTCGGGCAACGACTTTAGGATCTTCAATGAGAGCCTCACGGGCGAGGAGTTGCGGGCGCTCTTTGTGCTCAACGACCGTCACGGGGAGTTGTTCATATACATGCACCAGCAGATGCTCGCCCGCTATGACGCAGAGCGTCGGGCCGTGGGCCTTGGGCCGGTGGAACAGCTAAACTTGGATACAGGCGAGATCGACGTGGGCTACCAGCCCTCCGAAGAAGTGATACTGGCCACTGGTTTCAGCGGGCGCCCCGCCAATACGACGCTTGAGGAAAACGGCCGGGCGGTGCTGAAATCGTGGACACTGAGCCTAGAGGAAGCCATCGAAAGCGGTGTTCCCGACACAGCGACGGGCGCGCTTACACCGTTGAACATCGAAACCTTCGGGCGCGGGATTGAGGCGGCAGATTTCCGCCAGACCGCAACGGTCGATCTGTCTGGGTTGGGCAATTTGCATAATGTGGGGCACGGGGTGATCTCGAACCTGTCAGGGCCCGCTGGCGGTGTCATGAGCTCTACCGAGACTGCGATCCGGGACCCCGCGTTCTGGCGCTGGCACAAGCTGATCGACAATCTGGCCGCGGATTTCCAGGCACAACAGCCGCCTTTTGCCTACGACGACCGTCCGCCGGTGGCATTCGCAAATGGCACGGCGGACCTTGGCCTTGTCCGGCTGCCCCATGGGCACGACGGCATTGACCGCGACGCTGTCGAAGCCGCGCTGTCCGGCTTGGGTGAGGATCACGATCTGGGCGGCGGGGTTCTGGACGTAGGGCCTGGCCTGACTCTAGAACGCACCCTTTCGACCTACTTCAAAGAGCGCGAGCAGGAGATCCCCGCGCCCGAAGAGGGGCTGTCGATCCCAAGCGCGCCGCAGACCATCCGCTATCTCGCGCATGAGCCCTTTGGCTATGCGGTGCGCGTGGTGAACACGGCCCCGGCGGCGGTTACCTGCACCTTCCGGGTGTTCCTGTGCCCTACTGACCGAAGCGAAGCTGCCCGGAACTGGATCGAGATGGACAAGTTTGTGCGCAACCTCGACCCGGGTGTGAACGTCATTTTCCAGGCGGATACGGCGTCTTCGGTGATCAACAAACCCGCCGAGGATCCAGCCGACCCCATCCCACCAAGCGGTCCGGGCGAGACACCCGGCGCGATCTGCGATTGCGGATGGCCTTACACGCTGCTGGTGCCGCGTGGCGGCGAAGGAGATGGCGCCGACTATGTCATTGCAGTCGTTGTAACGGATACGACCATCGACCTTGTTGCCTCGGACAACTCTTGCGGGTCGATGAGCTTCTGCGGGGCGACTGACCGCTACCCGGACACACGCGAGATGGGATATCCATTCTCCCGGTCGTTTGCTTCGCCAATTCTTGAAGTCATTTCAAGCGAGCCGCAGATGGTATGGTCAAGCATTAAGATAGAGCATTCAAGCATAACACCTGTCAGCGAATGACCGAAGCGCAAGCCTCTGGACTGCCTCAACAAGTATCGACCTTGGCCAGTGTGTCAGCTGCGGCTATAGCCGCAACTGAGTGAGTTATCTGAGGCCTTGGTATAGATCTCGGTCGTCGCGATACTTGCATGGCCAAGAAGACGCTGAACCGGTCGAATATCGACACCTTCCTCGGTGTTCTTTCCAGATACGACTGAAGTCAGTTTGGAGCCGGTCAAACGCAACATAGACGGTCCGCTCTCAGTCCCCTTTGGAAACAATTATCGATCAGGCAAGCGGTTCATGTAGGAGGTATTCATCCGGTAGCCAACCGGGTCTTTGCGCGGGCTGTGCAGTTTGAGCTAGACTAGCCATCAGATCAATTCGGAAAATTCAGAGCAAACTTGAGTGTTTCAAGGAAATTTGGGAGGGGCCACCCCGTGAGCAAGCACAAATCCAAACCGGCCAAAATCAATAAAGCGGCAGACCCCTCCACAACGCTAGACGCAGCCCCACGGTTGGGGGACCGGGTTCTGAACGTGCTTGCCGATGCCACCGATCTTCGTGACAGGATTTACGAACCTGCGCTGCTGGACCTTGAACTTTCGATGGCCCCGCCGGGCCCGGCGGCCAGCCCCATTCGCGACCAGGGCACGGAAGGTGCCTGTACGGGCTTTGCACTATCCAGCGCCATTACCCTGATGAACCGGCTGCGCCACCAAAAGCTCGATCCACCTCAGACCCCACCGATGACCAGCGCGCGCATGCTATATGAACTGGCCAAGATCAATGATGAGTGGCCCGGCGAAGACTATGAAGGGTCCTGCATCCGCGCCGCGCTCAAGGGATTTTACAACAATGGCGCCTGCAGCGAACCGGTCGCGCCATTCAAAGACGGTGAAAAGAACTGGTTTCTCAAGGTTGAACACGCGAAGGACGCGCGCAAGATCGGGTTGGGCGCATATTATCGGCTGCGCCCGGAAATCATCGATTACCATGCCGCGCTGAACGAAGCGGGCGTGATCTACGTGTCTGCCAAAATCCACCGCGGCTGGCGAAAGCCATCAAAAGGCCGGATCAAACCTTCCCATATCACTGAGGGCGGACATGCTTTCATCATCGTCGGTTATGACGAAAAGGGGTTTTTGATTCAGAACTCGTGGGGGGAGGATTGGGGCGGATTTGAGGGTCACCCTGGCATTGCCCATTGGCGCTATGATGACTGGTCGGCCACGGTCATGGATGCCTGGGTTCTGCGGTTGGCCGTACCGACGCCTGACGCGTTCGATCTGACGGTCACAGAGCCGACGCCCGCAGCTGAAAGCCTGTTTGGGACTCAGGAAGTCCGCGCCCCGCGGCATGAGGACATTATCGGCCATATCATTCACCTCGATGACGGCAGGCTAAAAGGAACCGGGAATTACCCGACGCCGGTCACAACCATCCGGGAAACAGCAAGGTTTCTGGCCGATGAGGCCCTGACGGCAGAGCGCGACTACAAGCATCTGGTATTCTATGCCCATGGTGGCCTCAACACAGCTGAGGAATCGGCCAACCGCGTGCGGAAGATGAAACCAGTGTTCAAACGCAACGGCATCTACCCTATCCATTTCATGTGGGAGACGGGATTTTTTGAATCTCTCACCGACGTCATCTTCAACTCGCGGAACAAAGCCGAGGCGCGCGTCGGCAGCGTTTCGGATTTCTTTGACAGAATGCTTGAATCCATCGCGCGCGGACCGGGGACGGCGGTGTGGCGCGACATGAAACGCGATGCGGACGAAAGCTTCAAAGCCAGCGGTGGCGGGCGACAGGCCGTCAAGATCCTGCTTGAAGGGAATGCCGGGCGGTCCAAGCCGCTGCAGGTGCATCTGATCGGGCATAGTGCAGGTTCAATCCTTCTTGCCCATTTGCTGGATGCGATGGACGCCATGAATCCACTGACAACTCCGGTCAAATCCTGTTCACTGATGGCGCCTGCCTGTTCGATCGACCTTTTCAACAAAAGCTATCAGCCACGGATCGGCAAATCGGGTATAGCAAACGGAGTAACGAAGCTCAGCCAGTACAACCTGATCGACCAGCGTGAGCAGGACGACCATGCCGGGCCCTATCAGAAATCACTTCTCTATTTCGTTTCAAACGCGTTTGAAGATCGAAGAAAGATGCCGCTTCTTGGAATGGAGCAGTTTGCGAAAGGTCTGACGCTCAAATCCGCGCACGAAATCCACTATGCAGGGCGCGCACCGTCCATCACCGACAGCCACAGCCATGGTGGTTTCGACAATGATCGAAAAACTATGAACGATATCCTGACGAGTATTCTGGGCGACAGGCCGACACCGGCGAAAGGGTTTCAGCCCGAGGATATGACCGGGTATTAGATAAGCCTTATAGCGTGAATGGAGTGATGCCACCCGCAAATGACGCAAGTATCGGTGCCGCCAGCGCAATGCCTGCCCGCAGAACCTCGCCTGCGCCTTCCTTGAGGCCGTGGGACTTCTTCCAGTCTTCGACGTCGAAGACGGCTTCGGTCGCCCCGTTTTGCCCGGCGACGCGGGCTAACCGTTTGATCCGGCTGTCCAGGATCAAAGCAACCGGAAGATAAAAGCTGAGCATCAGAAGGCAAAAGTAAGTCCCGGTGAACAGCGCCGACGCTGTGACTAAAGAGCTGTAGGCGGCTTTGGCGGAATCCAGGATCAAGGGCATGGGCCAGTACATCCAGCTTGTGGCGAAAAACATACCGAACGTCAGAATGACGCTGGACAGATACAACTGCTGACGCATCTGGTGCATGTTTCGCGCCAGTTCTTCGGCGGTTTCTTCGATGTCGTCGCCCTCTTTGGAGGCCAGACACAGGATCATTCCCGCGATCAACGCACCAACGGCAAGCCCGGCCAACGCGTTGATGATGTCCAGAACCCGTCTGAACATCGAAAACACTGGAATGTCGCCGCACCTGCCCAGCAGCCACATGCCATCAGGTTCCGAACACCCCGGCAAGGACCCGCGCGACAAAGCCGTTTCAAACACGGCCTTGCCGACCTGGTGGTAAATCCGGGGGTCGGTTGATGCCACAGCCTGCTGGATCGAGGGCACCAGCGCCAACATGAAGATGATCAGCGCGGTAATGCAAGCGGCAATTCTGGTCTCCTGCTTGGTGGGTTGCAGCAAATTGCGGACCAACAACGCCACCGGCAACAAGGCAAGGACGACAAAGAACCAAGAGGCCGCAAGAAACCGGAATCGGCCAACCGCCTCAAGCCAGATGTTGTCTTCATTCAGGATCTCCAGCGGCACATCCAGATCCGAGGCGATCAGATGGCTATGGATCAGCTCATGAATTCCGAATATGCACACCGGCAGCAACGCGATGGCAAAATAACGCAGTTTTACTCGACGGTTAGACACGCCCGACCTCTTGCGTTGCTGAAATCCATACTGAAATTCGTAACACAAATCCGGGCATTCGGCACCTGTCAAGAAAGGCGCGGCCGTCGCACCTGTTGCCTTGACCATGTGGGCTGGTTCGATCCCTCGGATACCGCGGGTCCTTCTGGATTCGGCTGTCTTGTGATAGGCTTACACAAGTCTCAGGATCGCAATGTCTGATGCAGAATGGTCGACAACGGAGTACAAAACCCCGAAGACGATGCCTCTGACACGTCAGAAGCCTTCATTCTCTATGCGCGCAGCGGGGGCAGACCTGCGCCTGCAGAACCGGCGAAGCCCGAGCCCAAGAACAGCGCGGTACGCGCGTGGTTTGCTGAACTTCTGATGTCGCTCATCAAGACCTCGGTGGTGTTCTTTCTGGGGTTTCTGCTGGTCAAGAGCGTCGAACTTGACCTGAAGCGTGCGCAGTTCAGCGCTGATGCCGCTGACAAGCTCAAGACCTTCGTGATCGAGTTGAACAGCGCTGAGTTTCAGACCGAACATGAAAAGGCCAAGGCGACGGCACTTGCGCTTGGCGGGTTCGGAAGTGTAGCGGCCTATCCGCTCGTTCAGCTGATTGAGCATGGTGACGAGTTTCAGACCGGTTGGGGAAAGCTTGGGCTGGAACAGGCTGGCCTGATCGCAAATGATGAGACCTGCGACGTCATCGTCCGGGTGATCGATGACCCGACCCAGACATTCAATTGGCAGACACGCAAGGCCGTGTCCGAGATTGCCGGAACCGTCGCTTGCCGCGACGCGGTGAATCCCCTGAAACGGCTGGGTGCGGAACTGACCGAAGCCGGGGTGCCGATCGCCTCGCAGAACGAGTTTAGCGGTGTCATTCAGACGGCGCTGGCACAAATCGAACGCGCAGATCAAAGGGTGCAACCATGGTGGAAGAAATGGTGAACCGATTTTCTGCCCCGCAGGGCTGGTCGCGCCTGGTCCGAGTGGCTTTGGCGGGCTTTCTGTCCGCATGCCTTTTGGTGCAGGACGCACGTGCGGAACTGCAGGGCTGCCCAAACGAGGCCGCGCCGAATGACAAGCTGCTGATCGGGTCGATGGACCCGGTGGGCACAATCAACGAACAGATAAGGCGCACCCTGCTTGCCGCGTTTGAGATGCATTTCGATCAGGTCGATGCCTCGCTGGGATCGTTTGCAAAGGTCATCTATTGCCCGCGGCGACCGATGCGGGAACCCAACACCTATGATGCAAGCGTGACCGGTGTACTGAATGACGAACGGGTCCTGCTAGAGGTCGGAGCGCGATTCAGCGGTAATGATATCATGGTGGCCTATGTTGTTGTTCCGCTTCGGCACTACGAGTTTCACAATGCCCGCCCGCCCCGCATGCCGGGCTATCATGAGGCGCTGTACGAACAGACACGGATTCAGGCCGGGCTGGCAGAACTATTTCGCGGCAATGCAGAGCTGCACCTGCTTGCCGCGCTTGCCCTGGGTCTGAGGCATGAAAAGGCAGCCGATGCGGCCATCCCGCCAGACGAACAGAAAACAATGCTCGAGCGGTCGCGCGCTTTCTATTGCGATGCAATCGGCACTCTGGATGCCGCACGGCCGAGGGCTGATTTCTTCGGATTGCAACAGGCGGAATGGAAAACGCTCGGGGATTACGCGCATGACGGTGCCGAGCGTGTCTATCAGCGTTCTATCAATGAATTTGGCGTGCAAAGCACGCTTCCGGTTCTGCGGGAAATTCGTGGTGACGGCGCATCGGACAGCGGCGCCTGTGTCGACCCGCTGCCCGAACCGACCGGGGAAGGTGGAGATCAGTGATGAAAAGCGCATTCAAAACACTGAAGACATACGCGGCCCTTTTCATTCTGGCCTTGTCTTTGCCCCTTATCGCCGGGGCCCGGCAGGCCGCTGCAGGGGGCTTTACCGCCTGTGACAGCCCGTTTATTTTCGATGGCTCCGCAGCGAACATCGTGCCGCTGGAGTATGTCGCAACATCGGTGGACGCATCCAACTCGGAAAATGAGCGGCTGGAAAGACTGCAGGCGACCGCACAGCGATTCTCTTGGTTGTTCAAACTGGACAGCTGGCATCAGCCGACCTATGGCAGCCTGGGGGTCGTGGCACATATGTTTCTGGGGCGGGTGTGCGACCCTGACGAGGTGCTTGGACGGTTAATGATGGGGGCGGCATCGCAGCCGCTGCGAACCGGGCAAATCCTTGTTTTCCTGCAGGGCCGCCTGTTCATTGAAGATGATCAGATCTTTATGCAATCCAGACTAAGGGGCTTTCGCCGGCAGTCGCGCCAGTTCGAATTCGTGAAGCCCCTGCCCGCCAATTATGCGGCGGAAACCCTGCCCGCTTTTGTCGGCGCGCCTGATCAGCCTTTGTCGATCACCATGCCGTGGCTGGACGTGACTTTCGCCCCGCGTGTTGTTTCCGAGGAGCTGTTCAACCGTATTGATTCCACGTTTCTTGAGGCAAACCGGATGTTCGCCAGCCCCGATGTGAACGCATCCAGCGAAGAACTGTTGTTCGAACCGGATCAGGCACGGGCATTCAGCATCAGAATCGTGGATTCACCCGGCTGGATCGAGGTCGAAGACATGCTGGGCGGTCACCCCAGTCACGGGTTTATTCGTGTGAATCCGGAGGCGTCCCAACTGCTGCACCGCAGCCTGCCCGAGCTGGATTTCCTGAACGGAGTTCTGGGTTTTCTAAGGTTACAGCAAACCCGCACGTCTCAGGAATTTCCATCAACGCCGCGTCACGCCCCGATACAGGCAGCTGGTGCGTTTGGGCGCTACCTGAACAACGAACTGACCGTTGATGAACCCGGGGTACGTGCCCTGGCGCATGGCTTGACCGGGTTCATTCAGGCCGCTGAAATGAAGGACTGGCCTGCGGCTCGGGTCTCGTTTCTGCGCGCGGCAGAGTTGTCGCCCACCGATACCTATTACCGGAACGCCCTTGGTGTCGCTGACGCGATGCTGTGTTGCGCAGGGGAACCTACGCTGCCCTACCGCGACCCGGCAAGATGGTTTGCCGATGCGATCTCGGTCGATCCGGAGAATGGTGAGGCGCTGGGAAATCTGCTCTATTTCCTCGAATTTCTGGCATCAGCCGACAACGCGCCCGATGGCATCAACACCGAAAACCTGCCACGCACGCTGGACGTGGTGCGCAAGGTCGCCGAACAGAACCAGAGCCTGATCCGCAAAGGATCGGACTAAGGCCCGGCAAGCACACCAGACGCTCTCGGATAGCGGTATGAATTTCCGGTTTTGACTAATAGCTTTGCTATTTATGCGCGAGTCAAACTCCAAACTGTTTCTAAAAATGTCAATTTCTGCTATGTTTGGCGCATATTGTTGAGACCTTTATTGGATGGCATTAGATGCGAGTTTACGATGCGGTGGTCGCCGCGCTCGAAACGATCGGGGTCGATGCCGCTTATGGCGGAGCGGGCGAAAACGCCGCAGGGCTTATGCTTGCGCTGGATGCATCGGAAAAAATCAGACCAGTCATTGCAAAGAATGAACAGGGCGCGGCCTTCATGGCCTGTGGTCACGCGATGTTCACCGGCAATCTTGGCGTCTGTTTCGCCACTGCCGGGCCCGGTGCGTTCAACCTGATATCGGGAATGTGCGTGGCGCTGACGGACAGTTATCCGCTGCTGGCGATCAGCGGATATTCGACGGTCGCTTGGCAGGGGCGCGGCGGGCTGAACGAGACATCGGGGCTGGCCCGCACGCCCGATTCCCGCATGATGTTCCGCGCCGCCACCAAGAAGGACCCGGAAACCGGTGAGCCTGCGGATTTTCTGGTCACCGATCCGGGTGACTTAATCGACACATTGCAAAAGGCCATCGACATCGCGTGCGAGGGACGGCCCGGTCCTGTGCATGTGGCGGTGGCTGAGGACATCACCGACCCCAAGATCGAAGTTTCTAATTTCCGCCCACTGCGCCTACCGCAAAAGGGTGTGGAACCCGCGCCCGATGCTCTGGACGCTGTGGCCAGTGTACTGGAACAGGCACTCAAGGCCGACAAGAAAATTGTCATGCTGGCGGGCTTCGGCGCAATTCTGGCCGGCGCCAATGACATCACCAAGGCATTCATTGAACGGTTTCAGATCCCGCTTCTGACAACGATGGATGGGAAAGGCATCGTTGCCGAACAGAATCCTCTGGCCATCGGGCTTTACTGCGATTCAGGGCACAATGCTGCTTGGGAGCTGTTTTCGGATGCAGATGTGGTGGTGGCGGTCGGAAATTCCTTTGCCCAGCACGCGACTTTTGATTTCTTCGACGGGCTGTTTGACGGTAAAACCCTGATCCACATCAACATTGACGCCGGTGAGTTCGACAAGTTCTACAAGGCGGATCACGTGATACTGGGCGATGCCGGCCAGGCTTTGCAGGGGTTGTATGACCGTCTGGACGCTACGGTCGGACAAGTGCCGGAACGCGACTATCGCCCCAAGGATTATGATGAGCGTTTTATCATCTCGCCGCAGAAGCAGCTGCACCCGGGCGAGATGGTTCAGAAAATCTCGCAGATGCTGCCGCCCGGCGGGATCGTGCTGGCCGACGCGGGCGCGCATGCGGCATGGGCCGGGTACTATCTTGAACTGAAGGAAGGGCAGAATTTCCGCAAACCGGGCACTTACGGGCCGATGGGTATCGGCGTCTGTGGTGCCATCGGTGCCAAATACGCCGAGATGCACCGCCCCGTGGTCGCAGCTGTCGGCGACGGGTCCTACCTGATGACGGGTTTTGAGCTGATGACAGCCGTGCAATACAACATTCCCGTTGTCTGGGTCATATTCAACGACCGGGAATTCAAGCTGATCAAGCTTTATCAGCTATCCGCTTTCTTCAAGACCGGCCTGGTCGAGTTCGATAACCCGGACTACGCCGCCTACGCCCGCGCCTGCGGTGCCGAAGGTCATACGGTCAATAAGCTGGATGACTTTGAACAGGCGTTTGGCGCGGCACTGGCAAGCGGCAAGCCGACGCTTATCGACGCAAGGATCACCCGTTTGGCGCTGCCGAATTACTCGCCCCACCCCGAGGGCGTGCTGGCCGCGATCTGGGACGGCATTCGCACGCGGTTTGGATTGTAAACAGGAGGCCACCATGGACGGCAGCTCGGAGTCCCTGCGGAAATGGCGCGAGATCTATGTGGGCGGCTCGCCCGAGGCCGAGCTGAAGGAAACCAAAGCCCTTGCCGAGATGATGATGGCGGCGCAGCTGAAATCCATGGCGGCGGGTGGTGCGCGCAAGGTTGATCGCGCCTTTCACAAGAAGGCCATTGCCGCCTGCAGGGGCGCAGAACTGCGATTTGCCGACGACCTGCCCGACGATCTGCAAATCGGGTTTGCCCGGCCCGGCAAGCGGTATCCGGCAGCGGTGCGATTTTCCAATGCCTCCTCGCAAACCCAGTCCGACGAAGACGAGGATCTGCGCGGATTGGCGGTGCGTGTCAGCGAAGCCGACGGCATTGATCACGACCTGCTGGCCACCAATTTCCCCGTTCCCCACGCCCGAAACGCGCGTCAGTTTGTGGTGTTTGCTCATGCCGTCGCGGGCGGGCGGATATCGAAACTGATCGGGCTTGTGCGGCTGTGTTTCGTTCTGGGATTCTCAGAAACCCGGCGGATGCTGGGCAATGTGCGGGAAGCCTTGCGGGTCTGTGACAGCGTTGCATTGGAAAGCTATTGGAGCCGGGGTGCCATTGCCTGGGGCAATGAAGCGGTGCGTTACACCTTCAAACCGGCGCCTGATGCACCGGGCGTTCAGGGCACCCATGCCGGTGCCTCACGGCTGTCGTCGGAATATGCCGCGCGGCAGGCCAGCGGCGATATCATCTTCGACCTGTTCGTGCAGCGTTTCGTGTCCGAGGATCAGACCTCTATCGAGGATGCGGCCCATGAATGGGACGAGTTGGTCAGCCCCCCGATCAAGGTCGCCGAGCTTGTGATGCCCAAACGGGACCTGTCGACGCCCGAGGCGCTTGCAGAGGCGCTGGAGATCGAGCAAATGGGGTTCAATCCCTGGAACACGATCGACGATTTCCGCCCGCTGGGTAATCTGAACCGGGCGCGCAAAGCCGCCTATGACGCCTCGGCCGCGCACCGGCAGGGCAAACGGTTCAAGGCGGCCCCTCCCCCGTTGCAGAACCGGATTTTCGGCACGGCGGCCCGTTCGGTCCTGCGGATGGTGAACCGGCGCGTTCCGTGGCACAAGATACCGTTCCTTTTGGTCCAGTTGCTCAATCTCGATGCGCTCAGGCATGATCTGAGGCAGAAGAACCTGATCGGCACGGACCCCGAGGAGGTGGTGCCAGGCGCCCGCGCAGTCCCGCCGGAACCCCGGCCTAGGCATCGCACGTACCGCACCCATGACGGCAGCTATAACGACCTGTCCGACCCGCAGATGGGGGCCGCCGGGGCCACGTTCGGGCGCAACATGCCGCCGCAGGTACAACCCGGTGACAGCCCCAACCCAATCGAAGTGGCGCGGAAACTGATGGACCGTCAGGCCTTTATCCCCGCCAAAATTCTGAACATTCTGGCCGCGTCTTGGATTCAGTTTCAGGTGCACGACTGGGTTTCGCATGAACGCCGCGAGCTGGGTGAGGACGATGACATCGTACCGATCCCCGAGGGCTATCCCGACTGGAAGAACCGCCCCGATGGCGAACCGGAACGCAACATGCGCATTGCGGGCAACATCCCGAAAGAGGGCGCAGATGATCCGTTCCTGTTTGCCAACGAAAACTCCCATTGGTGGGACGGCTCGCAGGTCTATGGCGTCAATTCCGAGGCGGCGAAGAAGCTGCGCGACGGCCCGAAGCTGAAACTGACCAAAGAAGGCTACCTGCCCCTGAACGTCAAAGGGTTCGAACTAACGGGCTTCAACGAAAGCTGGTGGCTGGGCCTGTCCACGCTGCACACGCTGTTCGCGCGTGAGCACAATGTACTGTGTGATGAGTTGCAGCGCGCTTACCCGCAGATGGATGAGGAACGCGTTTATCAGACTGCGCGTCTGATCGTGTCCGCGCTGATTGCCAAGATTCACACTGTCGAATGGACCCCTGCCATTCTGGGCACCGAGGCGCTGGATATTGGCATGAACACCAACTGGTACGGGCCGCCGAAATCCTGGCTGACCCGGCTGGGCATCTGGCTGACGGATGTGCACGCGCTGAAGGGCATCCCTCAGACCGAGCCGGACCACCACACCGCGCGCTATTCCCTGACCGAGGAATTTGCGACCGTCTACCGGATGCACCCGCTGATCCCGGACGACTATATCTTTTACGATTTCAAATCCGGAAAAGAGAAAGCCCGGCGCGGGTTCCTGGACATTCAGGGGGAACAGACGGACGAACAATTGCGCAAGCTGGGTCTGCGTGACTGCCTTTATTCGCAGGGCATCGCCCACCCCGGCGCGATCACCCTGCACAACTTCCCAAAATCGCTTCAGAATCTCCAACGTTTTAATGAACTGATCGACCTTTCGGTGGTGGATATCGTCCGCACCCGCGCCCGCCGCGTGCCGCGCTACAACGAGTTTCGCAAAGGCCTGCACATGCCGCCCGTGACCGACTGGGACGACCTGACCGCAAACCCCGAAACGAACCGGATTCTGAAAGAACTGTATGGCGACATTGACAAGGTCGATACCGTGATCGGCCTACTGGGCGAAACGCCACCCGATGGGTTCGGGTTCTCGGACACCGCCTTTCGTGTTTTCATCCTGATGGCATCGCGTCGGTTGCAGTCCGACCGTTTCCTGACCACCGATTTCCGGCCGGAAATCTATACGCAGCTGGGCATGAACTGGGTTGCGCAGAACGGCATGAAGTCACTGCTGCTACGCCACTTCCCCGAGTTCGCGCCGGTGCTGCCGAAAAACGCCACGGCCTTTGCGCCCTGGCACACGGTGCAGGAGGGCTGAGCCGTGCCAAAGGACAAAGCCCATAGCGGCCTGGCCTCTTTCCTGAACGCACCGCTTGCGCGCACGCTGTGGAACCGCCGGACCAAACGGGTCAGCCGCGGATCGGATGTGGTTGCCGGTTCGCTGAGCTGGACCTCGGACAACGACCGCGCGCCGCTGTCCCCTCTGCAGGAGGCGATCCTGATTGCCGCCACCGGGGCGACCGGCCTGACCATGCCGGACCGGCCGTTTTTCGATGACGAAAGTGGCGATCCGATCATGTCGAAACCTAATCTGGTGATGGAAGGGCGCACCGCCGGCAGCCCCGATAATGCGCAGGGCACCCATTTCTTCATGATCAATGACAGCGGCACTTATTTCCTGCGCCATCTTGACCCGCTGGAAGGTGGAACCGAAAACTGGACGCCCGAAGTGCTGACCGAGCGTGCCGAGCAGACGAAGGTGCAGATCCTCGATCGCCGGATCGATGTGCCCGAAGGCATGCGCGATTTTCCCGCATATCTGGATTCCAACCGCTTTCTATCCAACACGCCCGGATCGACGATTTTCTTTCCGGTTGTTGACCTGTCATACCAGTACATCAATGCGCTGATGTATATTCTGACCCAGCCCGATAAGGCCCGACCTGTCATTGTGGACGACCGTAATTTCTATCGCCCAGCCGGTGTTAAAAAATGGATCGATAAGGGTTTTTTGAACTCCAACATCAAAATCCCGCTTGGCGTGCTGGGGCAGATGCGCACTCAGATCGAGGCTGATCTGCTGGTCCAGAACCTGTTTCTGGTGACCGAGGCGCTGGGACTGGGCGGCTGGATACATGCCGCCATCTCGCCTCCGGTTCTGATGGGCGACCCGAAATTCAGCGATCGCTTCGGTACAATGATGGGCTTTGACTATGTAACGCCCAAATGGCGGTTGATGGATCTGTTTCGCTGGCACACATTGCCGATCGCCGCGATGAAGCATGTCCGCGCCCACGCGGTGGGTCTGCGTCATCACGGCGAGCACCTGATCAAGGGAAAATGCCCACCCTATCATCCGACCATGTCCGACGCGGTTGATGCCGTCGTCGCCGGCAAGTTCGGCCCCGATGGCATCTACAAGAACGACGCGCTGTTCCGGCAAATCTACAAAGAAGATTTTGGCAGAAAATACCTACAAGAGGCCAGCGAATACGAGCAGGACATCATCGAATGCGCCCGGGACATCTGCACCTATATCTACGACACCCACGGCCGTTTCCCTGCCCATTGCGAGGCAATCCACGCGCCCGGCATCTGGTTGCAGACGCATCGTGTGGAAAACGAATACTACGACGCTTACTTCCGGAACGGCCTGACGACCGCTCAGCGCGAACATGACACGGTTTGGTTGGAGTAATGTCCGAAACGGCGATCGATCTTGAGCGCTGCTATAGTGCTAATGGTTCTGTTGCAAAGTTTTGACCATTGACGGTCATGGATGTAGCGAGCGAATAGCTCGCTCTAATTTATGGTCGAAAGCTGGTTCATGATCTCTTTCAAAGGCGCACAATATCCAAGGGACGTCATCCTGTTCGCGGTCTTCTTCTATGTTCGGTATGGCGTGTCATATCGTGATCTGGAAGAAATCATGCATGAGCGAGGCGTTGCGGTGGATCACACTACGCTGAACCGCTGGGTTTCACGGTATGCAGGCGCAATCGCTGAAGCAGCGCGTCACCGTAAGGGTCCGAGCGACCGTTCTTGGAGAATGGATGAAACGTACATCAAAGTGAAAGGCACGTGGGTCTATCTCTATCGTGCTGTCGATAAACACGGCAAAGCCCTGGATTTTATGCTGTCCGAGCGGCGAAACAAGCCAGCCGCCACAAAGTTCTTTGCCCGGATGCTTGAGGTCAACGGCTTACCGCGAAAGATCGTTATCGACAAAAGCGGGGCGAACACAGCTGGCATCAAGGCGATCAACAAAATGCTCAGAGGCTTTGGTTGCCCCATCCCGATAGAGATGGTCAGGCAGAAATATCTGAACAACATCGTAGAACAGGACCATCGTTTCATCAAAAGGCGAACACGCCCGATGCTCGGCTTCAAGTCCTTTGCATCTGCATCCGCAACTCTTGCAGGGATCGAAGTGTCGCACATGATCCGCAAAGGTCAGTTCACGCCTGGAATCTGTCCGTTCCGTCAATTTGCGGAATTGGCTGCTTAACCCGCAGGGGCAGCGCGGTACCTGCACTCAGCAAGAAACTTTGCAACAGAACCAATCAAGGGTCTTGCCGTGTTTGTCGACAGCTCGATAGAGGTAAACCCACGCACCTTTTACTTTGATGTAAGTTTCGTCCATTCTCCACGAACGATCACATGGCCCTTTGCGGCGACGTGCTGCCTCAGCGATTGCACCAGAATACCGTGTTACCCATCGGTTTAGCGTGGTGTGGTCCACTGAAACACCGCGCTCGGCCATGATTTCTTCCAGATCCCGGTATGACACACCGTATCGGACATAGAAAAACACCGCGAACAGGATCACATCCTTCGGATATTGCGCGCCTTTGAAGGAGATCATGAACTGACTTTCGACTGATTATACCGAAAGTCATTCACCCGCAGTATCTGACCTCGTCAACAGCCAAAAATTTGCAACAGATCCTGGGCACTTCACCGCCTGCCATCTCGGCGCCAGCGGCCATGAAGGCAAAAAAAACGCCACAAATCCCGCGCGTTTGATTCGGCCCGTATCGGGGTCGTCATAGTAGAAATCAGACGTGGTCGCTGTCAGGCTTTGCGCCGGATTGCCCGTGCGCCACCCTTCCAGATAGGTATCAAGCCACTCTCTTTGCGCCATTTTCCCAGCCCTGCCGTTTTCAGCCTGCCCATCCGCAGATCAAGGTGCGACGGGCTGAGCGCTCCAATTTCCGAACCTGCTGATTCAGCCCGCTATATGCCGTTAATCAAGCTGGATTTTTATACGAAACAAACTAAACATGCGATATAGGCAACTTTTTTATTGCAATATTGCCGATTCAGCATACCATGAATTTACGCATGGTAAGCTGATCTACCCCTCTTCGACCCCTGATTTTCCGGGCGAATACAGTGCGGGATTTGCTATCAAGGAGGGTTTTTGTGACCGGAACCGTCGGCCAATCCACCACCCCGGACAATATGCCCGGAGCAGCTCAGCGGGCTACGCACAAGCTACCGCAGAAATCACCACGCCGCCGCTTTTTCGAATTCAAGAAAGACATCCCTGCAAGCCGGAGCATCACACTTGGTATTTCCGTTTGGGTACTGTTCTTTGGCTTCTGGGAATTCGCCGTCTGGCAGCAATGGGCCAATGAGATCCTCCTACCCGGCCCCGCCAAAGTGCTCAGCGCGTTGTACACGATGTTTGTCGACAACGGCTTTCTGAACGATGTGATGATCAGTGTCTGGCGCGTCTGCCTCAGCTTTCTTCTGGCCTGTGCCGTGGCAATCCCGCTGGGTATCCTCATGGGAACATTTCGCACGGTCGAGGCATTTTTCAGCCCGTTTGTCTCGGCCTGGCGTTACCTGCCCGCGCCTTCTTTCATTCCGCTGCTGCTGATGTGGTTCGGGGCCGGCAACACACAGAAACTGGCCCTGCTATTCATCGGGGTGATCTGGTTTCTGATCACGCTGATCATGGATCACGTCAAATCCGTCCCTGCGGACCTGATCCGCACCTCCGTCACATTGGGCGGCAACCGCTGGCAGGTGCTGCGGACGGTTGTGGTGCCCGCCTCACTGCCCAATATCACGATCGCCATGCGACAGATGCTGGCGGTCAGCTGGACTTATCTAGTGATTGCCGAAATCACCGCCGCTGATGCCGGGATCGGTGCGGTGATGATGCGCGCCAAGCGGTTCCTGCATGTGGATGAGATCATGGCAGGCATTCTGGTGATCGGCCTACTGGGCCTGCTGTTCGACTTCCTGCTGCGTCAGGTCTACCGCTTTGCCTTCCCCTATCTGGAGGGCCGGCATTGACCTGAGTACCTCAGCAAAAAAGGCCTTCGGCCGCACGCACAAAACCGCGTGCGTCCAATGGATCGGAGCGCCAAACCAACAGGAAAAGGAGAAGATCATGAATTGGAACAGTTTGCGCGCGGTGGGCACAGCGGCCATGATGGCCAGTGCCCCGGTGGCGGTCAGCGCCGCTGAAGAGGTAAAGATTTCAGGCTTCACCTGGCCGGGATACGGTTTTTGGCACATAGCTATCGAAAAGGGTCTGGCGCCGGATCTGGACCTTCAGTACCAGACCATCGAAGACCCCTATGAAAGCTTCAATCTCGTCGCGGCGGGCCAGATGGATGTGGTCAGTTCAACCGCTGAATTCACTCCGGTCGGAGTCGAAAGCGGCCTGCCCATCAAATTGGTGGCCTTTGGCAACCTGTCTTACGGCACCGATAAGATCGTCGCGGCACCCGGCATCACCAGTGCGCAGGACCTGGTCGGCAAAGAGGTGGCCGTGCTGGAAGGCGGGCTGTCGCAGATCTTCGTGGCGATGTGGCTGGAACAGAACGGCGTTCCCTATGACTCGGTTACATATCGCAACATCATCGCAGATGACGCCTTTGCCGCGATGATCGGTGGCGGCGTGGCGGCCTCTGAATTCTGGGAGCCCTATGGCTCGAACACATTGAAGGCGCTTGAGGGCTCGTCGGTTCTGGCGCAGTCGCTGGAGCCCGGTTGGCTGCAGCAAGGCGTGATCGCGGACGGCCACTACATGTCGGAAAAGTTCGTCACCGAACGCCACGACACGGCGCGCAAGACTTTGAAAGCCATGTATGACGCCATCGCCTGGTGGCAAAAGAACCCGACCGAAGGCAACCAGATCATCGCTGACGGCATGAAAATGAGCGTCGAGGATGTCGAACTGGTTCTGGGCAAGGATGGTAGCCGTACCGATGGCGGGCTTTACGTCTACGACTTTATGGAAGCCGCGCAATTCTGTGGATCGGCCCCGGGCAACCCGCCATTTGAACAGACCAACGGCCAAATCAACGATCACTGGAATCTGGTCAGCGAATGGTGGGTCAAGTTCAACCTGATCAAAGAAGTGCAGGCTCCGGAAACCGGCATCGAATGCGAACTCCACAAAGAGCTGTACGACGAAGGCTACCGCGGCTGATCACCACTGAAACCAAAGGGCGGGGCAGAAGTCGCCCCGCCACGAAAGCACAGGGACCGGCATGCCTCTCGACGACACTATCCTGACCGCCTCCAATGTCTCAAAAACTTATGGCAGCAAGGCCAAGGCGGTTGAGGCCCTGTGCGAGGTGTCTTTTTCTGTCGCCCGCAACGAGTTGTGCATTCTACTGGGTCCGTCAGGCTGCGGAAAATCCACCCTGTTGAACATCGTCGCTGGCCTAGAAGACCCCACCAGCGGCTCGGTCAGCCTTGAGGGCAAACTGATCGACGGCCCCTCACGCGAACGGGGGATGGTGTTTCAAAGCTATACCTCTTTCCCATGGCTCACCGTGTTTGAAAATGTCGAATACGGCATGAAACTGAACGGCGTGCATCGGGAGGAGCGCAAGGAGCGTGCTGAGAAGTTCATTGAGCTGGTGCACCTGACACGCTTTCGGGATGCCTACCCCAACACCCTTTCCGGCGGCATGAAGCAGCGGGTCGCCATTGCCCGCACGCTGGCCAATGAACCTGATATCCTGCTGATGGATGAGCCTTTCGGGGCGCTGGACGCGGAAACACGCTGGCATATGCAAGAGATGTTGCTGGAAATCGTGGAAACCACTCACACCACGATCCTGCTGGTCACCCATGACATTCAAGAGGCGATCTTTCTGGCCGACAAGATCGTATTTCTGTCGGCCAATCCCGGCCGCTTGAAGACCATACTGGACCTTGAATTCAAGAAAGGTGCTGACCTGAAAAGCAAAGAAGATCTTATCAATCTTCCCGGCTATCTGGAATGCGAACGCGAGATTACTGCGCTGATGCGGTCAGAGGCCGGAAAATCCGACGAAGATTACTGATTTTAGCCTGTGCGCGCCGCGCGAAGCATTATTCAGAACTCTCAGTGTACTGCTCCCAATTCCGTTTGAGCAGGAACTGGTTCTTGAAGTTCTTCAACCCCAGCATCACCTCTGAATCGGCAATATCTTCGCAGCTATGGATATGCTCTTCGAGGAACTGCGCCATCTTGTCCGGTTCGTCGCAGACAATCTCGATCAAAAGGTCGAAACGCCCGGTAACCCACAAGATATAAACGACACTTGCAACCGAATTCAGCCGTTCGGCCACCTGTTGCGGAGTTACGCCGGGTGCCACCTTTACGCAAACCATGGCGTCGGCCTTGTATTCCGAGGTCCGCGGGTCGGCGATTGCAACGATGCGCAGCATGCCGCTTTCTTTCATACCGTTCACACGGTTGCGGATCGTGCCTTCGGATACTTTCAGACGCTGGGCAATTTCCGAGAACGCCATACGGCCATCCAACTCCAGCATCCTGACAATTTCGCTGTTCAGACGCTCCTCAACCGAATGTGTCCCGCGTTGACGGCTTTGCTTTTCCCGGCCATTGCGCTTAGTGCTGACTTCCATATACGCGCTCCGCTTCAAATAACGGTCTGCGGTTGATCGCAGAGCTCTGAATCAACATAACGAGAGCCAAAAGGACATTGCAAACCGTTTAGTGCTTTTTCTTATGGCATTAGACCGGAAATCCAGCAGCATCCTGCGAAACCGGTATTTAACCCGCGCTACGGTTCCCGGTTTCGTAACCTAATTCTAATTGCAGCTTACCACCACAGATCCAAATTCTTGATAGAGTGAGGCGGCTTAAATAAATTGCTGAATGCGCAACCAAACCGACATGATTTTGTCGTTTTCGTCGGATTGCGCAATTGTGTCTGCTGTATCAATAATTAATGGGGCGTAATGTAACTGATGATTCTTCGCCCGAACACTTTCATTTCGCGTCTGATCCGGACCACATGCTCCACCCGGATACAGCTATAGCAACATCTGATCGGCAGGGGCACCGTGCAAACCAGGGGTAAGGCATCATGGTCCAGATCACTTACATCGAACATGACGGAACGCAACATGACGTGCAGATCGCTGCAGGCCTGACCGTGATGGAAGGCGCGCGGGACAACAACCTGCCCGGGATCGAGGCCGATTGCGGCGGCTCCTGCGCCTGCTCCACCTGCCACGTCTATGTCGATGCTGCCTGGGTTGATAAGCTGCCCGCCAAGGACGAGATGGAGCAAGACATGCTGGATTTCGCCTGGGAACCGGATACGGCTCGCTCGCGCCTGACTTGTCAGGTCAAGGTGACCGAAGCACTCGACGGTCTGGTAGTTCACTTGCCCGAACGGCAGGTCTAAAGCCGATCGCAAGTCACAGTTACCCGACGACAAACTCAAGCCCCGCGTTAGAAGTCTACGCTCATGATCGACACCCATTTCAACCGAAAGTTCGGCCTGCTACACCCTATGGTTCTGGCCCCGTTCCATCCCGCATCCGACTGGTGCCTAGCCGCAGCCGTCAGCAACGCAGGCGGGTTGGGATTGATCCATGTCGGCGCTCAGAACCGTGACACGCTGAAAGAGAGTTTTCGCCGCACCGGTAAAGAAGCAGTTGGCTGGGGAATAGACATCCGGCGGCTGCGACACGAACCCGCCGTGCTGGATCAACTATTGGGCTACCAGCCGCGGGCGATCCTTCTTTATGGCGGCGACCCCACGCCGTTTGTCGAAAAGATTCAAGCCAGCAAAGTGCCGGTAATCTGTGCCGTTGAATCCGTCGAGACGGCGCGAACAGCCATTGCTGCGAGCGTTGAAATTCTGGCCGCGCACGGCAATGGAGCTGCCGGATCAAGCAGTATGAGCCGTTCGACCATGGCCCTGTTGCCCGAGGTGGCGGATGTCATCTATGCCAGTCACACCGAAACGCTGCTGCTGTGCTCTGGCGGTATCTCGGATGCGCGCAGCATTGCCGCAGCACTGATCATGGGGGCAGACGGGGTGATGATGGGCACCCGCCTCTGGGCCAGCGCGGAAACAAAACTGCCGAATGATCAGGTCGAAAAACTTTTGGCGCTGTCTGGGGACGATGTGCCTCTTGCCCCGGAAACCGCGGAGGGCAGTTCTATACCGCTACGGGGGTGGCGCGGCCTGAATACGCCGGATCTGCAACAGCCCGTTGGCGAAGGGGTCGGCTTGATCCACAGCGCCCCGCCCGTCGAGGAAACTCTGAGAGTTCTGACGCATAAAACGTCGCGGCTGATGACTCATATCCGACGCAAGGTGGTCGAATAAGTCAGACACTGTCTCTGGACCGTTAGATTATGGCGAGCCAAGTGTAGCAAGCCGCTTGTCGACCAAGCGACATAGACCAATGATTTAGCAATCCTACAACGCGCCGGAGCGCAACATGCGCTCTGGCATTTTACGTTCTGGGTAGCTCACCTATGACCGGTATATTTCATGCCAAACGCAAGTCGTCAGATATCCAGCGTGTGTTCCTTTTCCCACCGTGAGAAATGGCTCACGAATGAATTCCACTCTTGATGTTTCATCTTCAGGAAGGCGTCAGAGAACTCCTTCCCCATCATCTCCTTAAGCTCGGTGTCCTTGTCGTATTCGCGCAGGCCATCCAGCATGTTCAGCGGCAGTTTCGGCGCATCGGTTACCGTGTGCCCTTCGGCGTACATGTCGATGTCGTAGCGCTTGCCCGGGTCGGCCTTGGACCGAATACCCGACAGGCCGGCCGCGATGATCACCGCCTGTAGCAGGTAGGGGTTGGTCGCGCCATCCGCCAGGCGCAGCTCGAACCGGCCCGGCCCGGGGACACGCACCATATGCGTACGGTTGTTGCCGGTCCAGGTCACAGTGTTGGGTGCCCATGTAGCCCCCGACATGGTGCGCGGAGCGTTGATACGCTTATAGCTGTTCACAGTCGGGTTGGTGATCGCGGCCAGCGCGCTGGCATGCTTCATGATGCCGCCGAGGAAGTATTTGCCCTGCTCACCCAGGCCCACCTCACCTGTCGGGCCATCGCCCTCGCCTGCAAAGACGTTGGTCTTTGCCTCTGCACCCGGGGCATCCCAGACCGAGATGTGCGCATGGCAGCCATTGCCTGTCAGACCCTCAACCGGTTTCGGCATAAATGTCGCACGGAAGCCGTGTTTTTCCGCCACGGATTTGGTCATGAATTTGAAGAAGGAATGCTTGTCGGCGGTCTTCAGAACGTCGTCAAACTCCCAGTTCATCTCGAACTGGCCATTGGCGTCTTCATGGTCGTTCTGATACGGACCCCATCCAAGCTCCAGCATATAGTCGCAAATCTCGCGCACCACGTCATAGCGCCGCATCACGGCCTGCTGGTCGTAACAGGGCTTTTCGGAGGTATCAAAGGGATCGCTGATCTGTTCGCCATCCGGGGTCAGCAGGAAGAACTCGGCCTCGATCCCGGTTTTGACATGCAGCCCCTCGGCAGCAGCTTCGTCGATCAGGCAGCGCAGCACGTTGCGCGGGGCTTGTGCGACATCCTCGCCCTCCATCACGCAGTTCCCCGCAACCCATGCGACCTCGGGTTTCCAAGGCAGCTGGATCACCGAAGACGAGTCGGGCACCGCCAGCATGTCCGGGTGCGCAGGTGTCATGTCCAGATAAGTTGCAAAACCGGCAAAGCCCGCGCCCTCTTCCTGCATGTCGGCGATAGCTTGCGCAGGGACCAGTTTGGCCCGCTGTCCACCGAACAGATCGGTGAACGAAATCATGAAATACTTGACGCCTTTTTCTTTGGCGAAAGCAGCCAGATCTGTCGTCATGGTCGGCTTTCCTTTTCCTGTTGCTATGTCTCAATAGAAGAAAGGCGCCGCCCTTTTGGGGCCGCGCCTTGGTTTCGCGTGTCGATCAGAACCCCGCCTTGCCCGGGTACCAGTCAGTTCCCGCCAGCGGAACGCGCGCCATGGCGGCGGCCTCCATGTTCAGGGCACATAAATCCTCGGGTTCCAGATTATGCAGCTGATTGTGGCCGCAGGCGCGGGCGATGGTCTGCGCCTCAAGCGTCATCACCTTAAGGTAGTTGCGCAGACGCCGGCCGGCCTCGATTGGGTCCAGCCGCGCAGCCAGTTCCGGGTCCTGCGTGGTGATACCCGCCGGGTCCTGGCCTTCGTGCCAGTCATCATAGGCGCCGGTGGTGGTGCCCAGCTTTTGGTACTCAGATTCCCATTTCGGATCATTGTCACCCAAGGCGATCAGAGCCGCGGTACCGATGGCCACCGCATCCGCACCCAGAGCCATCGCTTTGGCCACATCCGCCCCAGAGCGAATACCGCCCGAGATCACCAGCTGTACCTCACGATGCACGCCCAGATCCTGCAGGGCCTGTACGGCGGGGCGGATACAGGCCAGCGTCGGCAGGCCCACATGTTCGATGAACACATCCTGCGTGGCGGCCGTGCCGCCCTGCATCCCGTCCATCACCACAACATCGGCCCCGGCCTTCACCGCCAGCGCAGTGTCATAGTAAGGCCGGGTTGCGCCAACCTTGACATAGATCGGCACCTGCCAGTCTGTGATTTCGCGCAGTTCGAGAATCTTGATCTCAAGGTCGTCCGGGCCGGTCCAATCCGGGTGGCGACAGGCCGAGCGCTGATCGATGCCTTTTGGCAGCGTGCGCATCTCGGCCACGCGGTCGCTGATCTTCTGGCCCAGCAGCATACCGCCGCCGCCGGGTTTGGCGCCCTGCCCCACAACGACCTCAATCGCGTCAGCCTTGCGCAAGTCATTTGGGTTCATACCGTAGCGCGACGGCAGATACTGATAGACCAGCTTCGACGAATGGCCGCGCTCTTCGGGCGTCATGCCGCCGTCACCGGTGGTGGTCGACGTGCCCGCCATCGACGCGCCACGGCCCAAGGCCTCTTTCGCCGGGCCGGACAGAGCGCCAAAGCTCATGCCCGCGATGGTGATCGGGATGTCCAGCTGGATCGGCTTTTTGGCAAAGCGCGTGCCCAGTGTCACCGAGGTATCGCAACGCTCGCGGTAGCCTTCCAGCGGGTAACGCGACACCGAGGCACCCAGAAACAGCAGGTCGTCGAAATGCGGAACCTTGCGTTTGGCACCGCCACCCCGGATATCGTAGATGCCGGTGGCAGCCGCACGGCGGATTTCCGCATTGATCGGATTGCTGAAAGTTGCCGACTGAATCGGCATGGTGCGTGGGATGTTTGAATCCATATCTTTCATACCCTTCGTCCTCAGTAAGCGGCTGCGTTGTCAACGTCGAAATTGTAAAGCTGGCGGGCCGAGCCGTAGCGTTTGAACTCTTCCGGCTTTGCATCGCTACCAGCGCGATCCAGCAAATCCTTTAGAACTTCGATATGTTCGGGCCGCATCTCTTTCTCGATGCAATCTGCGCCAAGGCTTTTGACCGAGCCGCGCACAAACAGTCGAGCCTCGTACAGCGAGTCGCCAAGCGCGTCGCCGGCATCGCCGCAGACCACCAGATTGCCCTCCTGCGCCATGAACGCAGACATGTGGCCGATATTGCCATGCACGACGATGTCGATTCCTTTCATGGAAATCCCGCAGCGCGAGCTGGCATTGCCCTTGATCACCAGCAGACCGCCATGCCCGGTCGCCCCGGCATATTGGCTGGCGTCACCTTCAACGATCACTGTGCCGGACATCATGTTTTCGGCCACGCCCGGTCCGACCGAGCCTTCGACCTTGATGGTCGCCTGCTGGTTCATCCCCGCGCAGTAATACCCGGTCGAGCCCTTGACCGTGACCTCAATCGGCGCATCCAGACCAACCGCGATGGCATGACTACCCTTTGGGTTCTGCACCACCCAGTTGGTTTGATTGGTCTCAGCGTTCTGCGCCTGCAGGGTCGAGTTCAAGCCACGCAGACCGTTTTCTGCAACGTCGTAAGTCTGCATCTTAGTGGCTCCAGAAATAGACAGTTGCGGGCTCGGGCTCCCAGACTTTTGCGTCTTCGATGCCCGGCAGGTTGACCAGCGCGCGGTATTCGCTGCCAAAAGCAACGTATTGGTCGGTTTCGGCCATCACCGCCGGTTTGCAGGCGATGGGGTCACGAACAACGCCGAACCCGTCCTTGGTGCCAACAACAAAAGTGAAGAACCCATCCAGGTCTTCCAGACTGCTTTCCAGCGCCTCACCCAAAGTTGCGCCGTTCTGCATCTTCCATGTCAGGTAAGCCGCGCCAACTTCGGTATCGTTCATCGACTCAACCCGAACACCTTCGCGCTTGAGCTTGCGGCGCAGCGCATTGTGGTTCGACAGAGAACCGTTATGCACAAGACACTGATCCGAGCCAGTGTTGAACGGGTGCGCACCCTCGGTGGTCACAGCGGATTCCGTAGCCATGCGGGTATGGCCGATGCCGTGGCTGCCGCCCATGGTCGAGACGCTGAACCGCTCTGCCACGTCTTTGGGCAGGCCAACCTCTTTGTAGATTTCAATCGCCGCACCATCGGACATCACACGCAGCCCCGGGCGCAGCTCGCGCACGGCCTGACGTGCCTGTTCAACTTTAGCGCCATCCAGATTCAACACCGCATGCGTGTCATTGGCGCGCAGAGTCACCTCGGCTTCGATAGCCGCGCCCAGATCAGCAGCAAGCGTGGCAAAATCTTCCTCGGGCGTATCGGACTGAACCGTCAGCTTGGCACCCCCGTCAGTTTCAGCCCCATAGATCGCGATACCCGCGCTGTCCGGTCCACGGTCGGTCATCGTAACCAGCATGTCCGTCAACATCGAGCCCAGCTCGGGCTCCAAAGTCCTGTCTTTGAGAAACAGGCCGACAATTCCACACATCAGCTTTTGCCCTCTGAAATTACGTCGACTCAGACGCTAACAGCAGGAACCCAGAAAAACAACAGAAAGAAATAAATTTTCATGACAGGAAACATCTCCCAGCGAAAAATCAAAGCGAAACACCCGGCTTAGCCAGCCGCCATATTCTCAAAACATGCTGCTGGGCTTCAGCTTGTCTGCGGATACGAGATGATTGAGAGATATTTCGCCGGTAGCTTCAGCAGAACTTCTGGCCCGTGCGGCGCGTCGGCATCAAAGAACAGAGTATCCCCGGGCTTGAGCGCATAGATGCTGTCGCCGTGTCGGTAATCCACTTCACCTTCGAGCATATAGAGCATTTCGATGCCGTCATGCTGGAAGGTAGGAAACCTGTCCGACTCCTCTGTCAGGGAAATCAGGTAGGGTTCGACCACGACGCCGCTGGCATTGGCCCCCAAATGGCCCAAAAGGGTGTAGTGATGCCCGGCGCGTGTGCCAGCCCGCTCAGTCTCGACCCCTTCACCCGCCTTGGTATGCACTGCGTTCCGGGTTTCCTCATAACGGCGAAAAAACGACGTGATCGGTGTGCTTAGCGCATCGGCTAGAGATTGCAGCGTGGTCAGCGAAGGTGACGTTGCGCCATTTTCGATCTTGGACAACATGCTGATCGACAAGCCGGTCTGGACAGAAAGCTCGGCAATGGTTGTCCCCTGCTGCAATCTCAGAGCCTTGATTTCACGCCCGATCGCAGTTTCCAGGTTCTTTTCACCACTGTCCCGTATTTTGTGCGGGTCTTGCGACAGCACTGCAGTGTCTTCAGTATTCCCAGTCTGTGCCATCGGGTTCCTCTTAATCTGAATACCAGCTTACTGATTTATGTCATGGCTCAACCATATTGTGTAGCAGGCCCTGTTATGAATATTTATTTCACAGCAGGGAATTTTTAATAGTATTGCCGCCGCCCAAAAATAGATTGAGCACAAATACGAGAAGATGACATGCAACAGATCTCAGCACCATTGAAGGATCTCCAGTTTGCCGGGCGTGACCGGATTTTTATTGGGATACTTCTGCTGCCGAGTTTCCCGATGGCATGCTTGACCTCACCAACGAACCGCTCCGGGCCTCCAACGAAGTATTCGGAAACATTACCTTTTCCTGAGCTTTGTATTCCGAAGATGGTGCCGCAATTGAGTCCAGCGCGCGTATTCCCTTTCAGGCGCAAGGGGCTCTGCACGACATCCGGGAAATCGACGTTCTGGTCATTTTGTCAGAGCCGGACAGAGCATTTTCGAACCCCCAGATCGCAATGGGGCGATTGCGGTACTTGTTCCGGCATGGCGTGATGCTGTGCGCCGTGAGTGGCGGCGTGTTTCCACTAGCGCGATCCGGCATACTTGATGACCAAGTCTGCTCGGCACATTGGTTGTACCGGACCGCATTCGAGAAGGAATTTCCAAAGATCGGGATATGCGACAGCGTGATCGCAATATGCCGTAGGTGCTGCACGGCATCTAGGGCAGCCTCAGCATTGGATTTAGCGTTGCACACAATCGACACAACGTTGGGCAACTCTGTCATGGCCGAAGTTGCCTGCTGGTTTCAGCACCCGGCAATACGAAATCCGAACATTCGTAAAAAAACACCCACCTTCCAAACTGATGATACGGCTGACCACCTGCCCAACAAAGTCTCGCACGCAATCGCGCTTTTCTCAGAGAACCTGGAGTTTCCACTCACAACGCACGAAGTTGCGCGGCGGGTCGGTGTTTCGGCCCGCCACCTGGAATGCAGTTTTCGGCAGGCGACAGGACAAAGTCCGGGCGAATACTATCGCCACGTGCGGCTACGCGCGGCCCGACAGCTTGTCTTCTATACGCAAGATTCACTGACTGCCATTGCGCATGCTGTCGGCTATGCCAACCCAACGTCGATGTCACGGCAATACTCCGAACAATTCGGGGCATCTCCACGCAAGGATCGCCAGCAACACATTCGGTTTAGAGTTACCAGCAATGCAGTGCCGTACTAGGACCTAGCACAAGTAACTGCCCAAGCGATTTCACCAAATGCTTGATGCAGATTTTACGCGAACGTCATAAGGCCAAAGACAGAGAACGCCGGGCCTGTTTCGGGAATCGACTTGTTGGCCAAATTCGAACTCCTGTCTCAATCGGCCATCATCCAGAAGATCGTAAAGCGCCTCCAATGCTCGCCCGAGGCATCGTTCTTACAGTTTTGGGCAGCGTATTTCCAAAGTGTTGTGGGCTGAATCAGGCGCTTAACAGTGACTTCAGCTCGATTCCCAAATCGACCACTGCCCCAGGATCAGGGGATTTCCCTGCCTCTATCATGCGCTTGGCAATCATGTAGTCACGCGGCGCATTCATTGCGTCCACCGCCAGCAAGCGGCGATCACGATAGTACCAGAACGAGCGGCTCAATCCCTCACCCGCACGGGTGACTACCCTGTCGAATCCGGTATTCAGCCCGGCGATCTGCAGCTTCACATCATACTGATCTGACCAGAACCACGGCTTGGCGACATAGTCCTTTTCTGCGCCCAAAAGGTTCTCGGCAACAATTTCAGCTTGATCGATAGCATTGGGAACGCTTTCCAACCGGATGTGAGCATCTTGATACGGGAATGATGCACAGTCACCTGCGGCCCAAACATGCGGATCAGAAGTACGACCGCGCGTGTCGATCCTGATGCCGTTCTCGATCTCTAGACCAGCGGATTCAGCCAATTCGCAATTTGGTACGACACCAATACCTGCGACCACGAAATCTACGTCGATTATGGAACCGTCCGAAATGATCGCGCGGTGAACACGCCCGTCGCTGCCTTCCAGTGCTTCTAACCCTCGCCCTTCGCGGATGGTCACACCCCGATTTTGGTGTAGGTCACGGAAATAGTCTGCGGTTTCGGGGGCTGCCACGCGATTTAAAATACGCGCGGCGGCTTCGATCAGATCGACCTTTAGGTCCATCGACGCCGCCACAGCCGCCGCCTCAAGACCGATATACCCTCCGCCGACGATCAGAACACGGCGGCCGGGGCGAAACTCATCGGCCATTTCATCCACATCCCTAATGTCACGGACCACGTGGACACCATCAAGAGCACCGCCGATGGTCGCAGGCAAACGCCGTGGTGACGCGCCAGTGGCAAGAACCAATGCGTCATAGTCATGTGATTGCTTCGTGGTGCTGACCGTCTTTGCGCGCGTGTCGATTGATATGACCTGTTGTTCCAGTCGCAGGTCTATCTTCTGGCTCTCGTAAAACGACCGGGGGCGCAAGAACAGCCGATCCAGTTCCATTGCCCCCATCAAGTACTTCTTGGACAGAGGCGGGCGTTGATATGGCGGCACGCTCTCAGATCCTAGCAGTGTAATTTCGCCTTCATATCCCGAACTGCGCAGCTTGGCCGCAACAGAAAACCCGGCCTGCCCGGCGCCGACAATGACGATCTTTCGCATTTCATTTCCTATGGGTGGTTTTCGGAGCAGCTCGTCCGCCCCGGGTTCCGGGGCGGATGGTTGATATCAACCCTACTTTTATTCGGCGGGGCTGCGTGCCGAGTCAGCGGCACGTTCTCGCATGCCGTCTCGGATCACCGCTTTAAACAGTGCAACGACCATCAACCCCAGAACGAACGAAAAAGGCAGTGCACCGATGATCATTGCCGTGTTGATCGCCGACAATCCACCGGCCACGAGCAACACGCCGATCACCAGTGTTAGAGCGACACCCCAAACCAAAATGTGAGTCTTGGATTCATGTTCTTCGTTGCCTGCTGCGGTGATGGTCTTGATCACCAAAACAGCTGAGTCCGCAGAGGTCACAAGATAGGTTAGCAGCAAAACCACGATGATCATCGACATGGCTGTTGCCAGCGCTGGAGACAGCATCACGTTCATCGTTTCAAACAGCTGCGCCGAAATCGGGGCGTTCAGGATTTGGCCCTGCGCGGTACCATTCAATTCAAGGCTGATCGCGGTACCACCGGCCATTGTGAACCAGATGAAGCACATAAGCGACGGAACGATCATTGCACCCAGCACATACTCACGCAGCGAACGTCCACGCGAGATGCGCGCCAGGAACAGGCCCACAAAGGGCGCAAACGCGATCCACCAGGCCCAGTAGAAGATGGTCCAGCCACCCTGCCAACCAGTTAAGGCCTTACCAACCTCTGAGCCGTCATCCTGCCATACGGTGACAATCATCGCCGGTAAAGCGATGATATAGTCCCACAAGCCAACAAACAGCGCCTTGAGCGAGAACAAAGTCGCGCCGAAGATCAGGAAGAAGGCGAGTAGAAAGAACGACAGGCCCATGTTGATGTTCGACAGCCATTTGATCCCGCGCCCGACGCCGGACAGCGCCGAAAGGGTCGAGGCCGCCATCACAACAACCAGCGAGAAGATCATAGCCGCAAGGGTTGGGCCGCCCTCTGGATTGACCATCCAGCCTGCGCCGGTGATGTTGAACAATCCGGACGAGAATTGGGACACGCCAGCCCCAATCGTCACAGAGATTCCCAGGATCGTCGCCAGAATGGCGCTGACGTCGATCAAGTGGCCCAGCGTGCCTGACAACTTGTTGCCAAACAACGGAACCAGCCCCGAACGGATGGTCAAAGGCAGACCGCGCGAATAGCTGAAGAACGCAAAGACCAGACCAGTGATCGCGTAGCAGCCCCATGCCGACAGCCCCCAGTGCATGAACGACCAGCGATAGGCCGAGCGAACGGCTTCTTCGGTGCCACCTTCTGCAAGGCCCTTGATGATGTCCGGGTTAGTCTCAAAGTGATAGATCGGCTCCGCCGTAGCGTAGGTCAGCATTCCGATGCCGATACCCGCACCAAACATCATAGAGAACCATGAGAAGTTCGAAAACTCGGGTTTTTCACCCGCCTGACCCAGCTTTATTCGACCCGTTGAGGGCCACAGCGCGAGCGCGAAACATGCGACAACATACAGCGCCATGATATACATATACCAGGCACCAAAGTTTGCACTCAGAAAACCGTTGATGCTGGTCAGAACCGACCCGGCCCACTCGGGGAAGGCGGCGGCCCAGACTATCAAAAGGCCGATCAGCACCTTGGACAGGACTGATACGAATTGGTTGAAACCGGAGTAGAAACCACTATCGGCGGTTTGAATATCCAGCTCGGTAATGGGGGGTTTTACAGACATATTTGGTTCCTCCCTTTTGTCTGCGGGGTGGAGACTGCGCCATCACGTGTGAGTTAATCTTGATTGTATTGTTCATTTTTTGACCGGATGGGGATTGGCGCAGTTACAAGGCTTACGCGCTCAGCAGCGTTGCGATATGCGCGTCCAGCTGTTTGGTGAAAGCAGCGTCATTGCCGGGATTGGCGGCGCAATGGCCGAAGTCCGAGTTGTAAGGTGCAAAGACCGCGCCCGGGATAAGCGCCGCCTCGATCTCGTTGTCCTCGGGTGGAAAATACAGGTCCTGCGTGCAGGGCATCAGGATTGACCGGGCGCGGATCGACCCCAGCGCCAATTTGAAATCGCCGTTGAACTGCGGCCCTTTGCTGACATCGCCTGCCTGCCAAGTGGCAAGCTTACACAGCAGATCATTGGCGTCCCAATTGTCAGCGTGATCTTCGGCCCAGTCATCCATCAGCGCCATTGGGCTGTCGTAACCCAGTTGACGGTACAGTCCTTGGCGGTAGAAGGTCTGGGAAAAGGCCCATCCGGAATAGACGCGACCGAACGCGCGCAGACCTTCTACAGGCTGCGTTTCGTAATGCCCGCCATTCCAGACCAGGTCGGCGCAGAGCGCGGCCTTGACCCCTTCGAGGAAGACGAAGTTATGCGGAGATGTGCGAGCAGATGCACAGAACGGCAGGATCGCTTTGACCATGTCGGGATACTGCACTGCCCATTGGTAAGATTGGCACCCTGCCATCGACCAGCCCATGACTAGTTCGATCTGCGTGACACCCAGACGTTCGGTCAGCAGACGATATTGGGCGGCTATATTGTCATGCAGCGTAATTGCGGGAAAGTTGCCCCCACCCTGCGAGCCCTCAGTATTGCTGGGTGAAGAGGACACACCGTTGCCAAACAGGTTGATCGACACAATGAAATGACGTGCCGGATCAAGCGCGCGGCCCGGACCAAAGAACCCTTCGTTCCGGTCATGTGTGCCGGTGTAAAAGGTCGGCATAACGACAACATTGTCCCCAGCCGGCGTCAGTGTCCCGTAGGTTTTGTATGCCAGTCGGGCGTTCTTTAGCACCCCGCCTTTGCGAAGGGGGAGATCGCCAAGCTCAAAAACATCGTACTCTGCGGACATGAGAGGTTTCCTTAGGGGTCTGATTGCAATGATTGATCAGGCGGCCATCAAGGTGCGGGAGGACCGATGGCTTTTGCGGATCGGGGCACCAAAATACTGTTTGGCGCCCCTCTCCTTTTGTGAACTCAATAGAGCCGCAGGTATTCCTGAACCTCCCAGTCTGTGACCGACTGGTGATAGCGTTCCCATTCGTCGTTTTTGTATTCCAGATAGGAATTTCGCATCACGGGTCCCATAACATGCTTGGCCATGTCGTCATGACGCAACGCTTCAATTGCATTGAAAAGCGTCCGTGGCAGGCGGCGGATACCCAGTTCGACCAGTTCTGCTTCGGTCTTTGAATACAAATCAAAGTCGGTCGGTTTGCCCGGGTCGATCTTGTTCTTGATGCCCTGCACCGCGCTGGTCAGATGCATCGCCATCGCCAGATACACGTTCATGGTCATGTCGCAAGCGCGATTTTCGATGCAATGACGGCTCTGCGGCAGACGGAATTGAGCCGAACGATTGTTGAACCCGTAAGTGATGTTGGTCGGTGCCCAAGTAACGGTACCACCTTCAAATCCACCAACGCGCGGGACCAGACCGTTGTACGAGTTCACGGTCGGACAGGTGATCGCTGTGATCGCCTCGGCGTGCTTCATCAGGCCTCCAACGGCCCAGCGGCTTTCATCCGACCATTCGCCTTCGGGCGTTTCAAAGATGTTCTCGCCCGGACGGCTTTCATGTTGCATGGACATGTTGATATGCGCACCCGATCGCCAGTCACCCACGGTAGGCTTAGGCATAAAGGTCACGAACATGCCGTGCTTCTTGGCGACTTCCTTCAGCACGATCCGCAGAAACGCCAGCCGGTCGGACATTTCCAGCATGTTGGCATAGTGGAAGTCCAGTTCGAACTGCGAATAGGCCCCTTCGGCTACCACGTCGTGCAGATTCCAACCCAGACCTTCAATGATGTCGATCATGTCCTTCAGGAAAGGCATCGAATCGATCGAATATTCCACATCATAGCCAAAGGCTTGGCGGCGCGGGCTGATAGCCTTGCCCAGATCGTCATCAAAGGCTTTTACGGGTAGTCCGTTTTCGTCATATTTCATGACGATGAACTCGGGCTCAACCCCAGCGTAACCGGTGTACCCATCCTGCGCGGCTTCCTGCATCGCGCGTTTCAGCGCCTGACGTGAGCAGACGTTATACGGCGCGTCTTCCCAGTAAAGATCCGAGAAGATGATTGCCATCGATGGGTCCCAAGGGCAAATATAGACCGCATCCAGATCTGGCACCACGACCTGATCACTGTCAGCTGGGCTAAGCTCGGGCACAAACGAGATGGAGTGCACTGCAAATTGCGGACCTTTGCCCAGACAGAGTTGTTCAAAATCACTCATCGGGACAGGTTTGGTCTTGGGGATGCCATGCAGGTCGATCCAGGCACCCATCACGTACTTTACACCAGCTTCCTCAAGCTGCTTCTTGACTTCGGGAATCTTCGATCGGTTTCGCTCAACCGCGTCCTGAAAACTCTCGTAGTAGATCTTGCTGTTGGTGTTATCTTTGGGCAATTTGGTTCCTCCTGTCAGACACCACCCGGCTCCTTCTCGATGCAACGAATCGCAGACCGGGGTGTAGTGTTTGTTGTGACGAAGAAAGCGGGCGGAAATTCAGGGAGAGGACAGCCGCCCGCATTCTATTATGTGACGGGCTCTCAGCCCGCCACAAAGTCGTTCGGGTCAATTCCCGGAACTTCGGTTATGCCTGCCAACTGCTTCCAGTTGTGTGGATAGGCGGCATAGAAGATCACGCAGCGGTCATCGGCTTCATACGAGATGTGATTGTCCTTGGGAATGAACAGCACATCTCCACGGTTGCAGATGTACTCCTGGCCATCACAGACTAGCCGGAACGTACCTTCCAGAACATAGATGATCTCGTCACAGGTCAGATCCCATGGGATCTTGATGTTCTTAAGAACATTGATGCCACCACACATCGAAGTTGAGAACTCGCTGGTCACCATCGGCTTGATATAGGTGTCACCGTCACCTTCACCGATCTTGTTATAGCGGTCCTCGACAAGGTCCCATTTCATCAGTCTCGGAGCTTCACCCATTGATCATGCCTCTTCGTTGGCCAAGTGTTTCAGAATGGATTCGTTCAGCTCGACCTTGTACCCGTCAGGGTCTTCGCAGAACGCAATAACGCGGGTTCCGTTTTTCATCGGGCCAGGCGCACGGGTGATGTTGACACCTGCCGCGGCAAGCTCTTCGCAGGCCTTGTAGACATCCGGGGTTTCGATGCAGATGTGACCGTAGGCCTCGCCTTTTTCATACTGCTCTTCACGGCCCCAGTTCAGCGCCAGCTCAAGCGTCGGAAAGCTTTCTTCCGGGCCATAGCCGATAAAAGTGTTGGTAAACTTACCTTCGGGATAATCCGTACGACGCAGCACCTGCATCCCCAGAATATCGCAGTAGAATTTCAGGCTCGCCTCAAGATCCACGACGCGGATCATGGTATGGGCAAGGCGGAAGCCCTCGTTGATTTTGTTGGCCATTGGCTTTTCCTGTGTTTACGAATTTGCGGTTGAGACATCTTTGGCGATCATGTCTTGGAAATGGCGGACGCTGTCTTCCCATGCCGGGGAAAGAACGCCGCCCGCATCCGAGATCGGTGACGCCCGCCCCAGTTGAAGGCGCTCTGTCATTTCGTGATCTTCCTTGTGAACATCCCACCAAAGCTTTTTCAATTCCTCAACGTCCTGACCGTCCAGTAACTGGCCTTCGGTCGTATAGATCGCCCGCTTTTGCAACAACGTGCTAGGACCGGTCGGAATGTTCAGATAGACACCCAGCTGATCCGGGAAATAGCGGCCCAGGATGAAGTTCGGATACATCGCCAGATAGCGCGAGCTGACACCAAGACTGCCCGACGTGCCGGCCTCTTCTTCCAAATCCACGGCGCTGCCCATGCAGTTGCCGTCAATAATCGTGTAGTGATCTTCCAGCGGCTGGTCAGTTGTGGTGGGATGAACGAACTGAACGTGGTAAGGCTCGATGAAGTTCTCCATGATGAACTTCCAGTTGCAGGCCACTTCGCCGAAATCCAGCGTCGCAACGCAATCGACTTTGTCCCAATCCATCCCATCCAGACGTCCCAGCAACGTGGCCGAGTATTCTTCGAAGGGTTCGGCGGTGCCATCGATATTCACAAAGATCCAGTCATTCCAAACATGGGTCTGAACCGGGATCAGGCTGTTGGCTTTCTTGTCAAAATCTTCATGGTTGTGCTGATTGGGACCGCCAAAATGCGGGGACGCGCGCAGCTCACCATCCAGGTCATAGGCCCAGGCATGATAGGGGCATCGTATCAGTTTGCCGACGTTCTTCGGCTCATCGACCAGGGTCAGGCAACGGTGGCGGCAAATATTGTGGAATGCATTGATCTCGCCTTTAGTATTGCGCACTAGCAGCAATGGCTTGTTAGCAATGGTGACAGGAACGGCATCACCACTTTCCTTCAGCTCATGCGCAAACCCAACGCATACCCAATTGCGGTGGAACACGGTTTGGCATTCCGCCTCCCAGAAATCCTGACTGGTATACGCGGCAGCTGGCAGCCCGTGTTTCAGACCGCTGTTTTCAAAAAACGGAGACAGAATCTTCTGCATGTCACCCATTTACGTTTCCTCCCCAAAAGCTGGACGACTGAGATTTTGGTATGTGCTAACACCAGCTGGCGCTGATCCGTCATAACAAACATCATTGAACTACGCTTTTCGCAAGTTGTCCAGAATTTTTATGAGCATTTCGTATTCCTGTCACTGAGAATGTGCAGATAGCGGATATTTATTTTGAATTTTCAGCTAACTGGTTCTGAAGGTTTTGCACCGCTGGATCAGATGAGTGCGTCGTCTACATTTGGGAGGCTCGCCTAGTTGTGTCGCAAACTATTTGAAGAACCAGTGCCAGCGAGGATCTGGGGTTATGTCGCAGACTTTTGGAGTAGCCACCGCCAGCGATTTACTGGACACACCTATCCTGCGATCTCGGCAAATGGCATTGCCAACTTGTTTACACGCGGCTGACGGCGGTTTGGTCTGCGCCCGTCAGGCGGTCATTTCGAAAGCGTAAACGTCCCATAGACCGAAAGCATCGGTTCTGGCGTGACGGTATGAGACGGTGGAGAGTTGATAGCGGCGGGGTCGAAAGACGGTGTTGATCTGGTTGTGACCGGCAAAGAACCGTTGCGCTTGCCTTGGCGACTTGAAGCGTCCCATGAGCTTTTCACGCTTTCGAGTGGGTCTGTGTGATGCTTCGATCCGATTGTTCAACCCTTTGTGTGCTCGGTGATCTGCACCCGGCGCAAGATCGCGGACCGGCTTGAAATAGCTTCGCAACTAATCCGTGATCACAACACGGGGCTCGCCGAACTGCGAAACCAGTCGCTTCAGAAAGCGCGGGGCTGCCTTAGCACTCCGCCGTGATTGAACGAGGATATCAAGAGTATCGCCGTTCGCATCCACCGCCCGCCAGAGCCAGCATTTCCGACCGTTGATCGGGACGACCACTTCGTCCGGTTTTGTTGCAAAGATTTGAGCCCGTTGAGTTGTTTCAGCAATCGCTTGTGAGTCAGGTGGCGAGCTCAGCGAACTGCTGAAATGGACA